>NZ_SCMB01000010.1 GCF_014323605.1 Lactobacillus kimbladii
TTACGTTTACTGGTTCAATCATATTAGAAGATCAAACAAACTAAAATACACGACCCCGATCAAATATCGAAATCGTGCATTGAGTCTTGCGTAATATTAAAATGTCTAACTTTTTAGTTGCACTTCACTTGTGTTAACTATCATCAAAAAAATTTATACTTAATTCTTGACATACTTCATATTTTTACTTTTGATTTTCACTGTACTTAACAATTTAATCTTAAAGTTTTATTTTCAAGTACATAGTGTGTAAAATGTGCATGTTTAAATTCAATATCGTCATAATAATGAGCAACCTCAATCACTGTACAATCTAAATTTTGAATAATTTTATTTATTTTGTCCGACATTTTTGGATCTAAACTAGAAGTTGCTTCATCAATTAAAATAATTTTTTTATTAAAAAGAAGAGCTCTAGCAATTTCGATTCGCTGCCGTTGTCCACCAGATAAGTTTTTCCCACTTTCACCATAATATCTATTTAAAGCATCGTTACCTAGTTCATTAATCAATCCTACTTTTTCAAGAACAAATAAACAATCTTTAGTTGAGAAATCCTCGCCTAAAGTTAGATTAAAACGCAAAGTATCATTAAATAAGTTGGGATTTTGTCTTATATAAGCAATCCTACCAGATTCGAGAATATTGTTTATTTTACTATTCTTTTCCCTCAAATAAATTTTTCCGCTACTTGGTTTAATAGAACCCTGAATCAAATTAAGTATTGTCGATTTACCAACACCAGAAGCTCCTGTAATCAAAATTTTTTCTCCAAAAGTAATATTTAAATTCAAATTATTGATAATCTGTTTACCATTTGAGTACGTAAAATAAACATTTTCAAAACAAATTTTTGGCTTAATATCTTTCGATATTTTTTTAGGAGCTTTAAATTCAATCATATGTTCACTATAAGATTTTCGAATTTCTTGAGTAGTTTTTATCTTACTAAGATACTCTGAAACTGTTCCTAATGGACCTACGACTCTGTCACTAGCCATAAAAATACCAATCAAAGCTGCAGAAGATATCTTTCTTTGAATAACTAAAAGCAAGCCAATACCAATAGGTAAAATATAACTAACAACTGAAAGAATTGAAGCGACAAAAAAAGTAACAGCTTGCCAGTTATTCATAAGTAAATAAGAATTTTCGGATTCATTTAAATACTTATCTGTATCATTGTACATATACTTTTCAGCTAAATAAGTTTTGATAGTATTGGCTCCATTAAATAAATCAGTTACCTTACTTAAAAATCTACTACTATCTTCCTGCCACTTTGAAGAAGTGGCAGTTAATTTTTTACCAAAAATCTTTGGAGTTATCATAGGTAATAAAGAAAATAAAATAAACAAAATTCCAATAGGTATGCTTAAACTTAAAATATAAATTCCAGAGATTAATGCCATTAACAAAGACGCAAATACTTCAAACATCAGACTAAAGTAATCTGTTTCAACCAATTTAAAATCATTAAATATTTTTGAGACATTATCCGCAGTATCACTACTAAAAGTTGAAGTATTAATTTGCCCATAAATAAAATTACTTTTGAGCTTTACATTAAGCTTTTTTATTGCTAAATTTATTAACATTTTTCTTAAAGTCATTGAAAAATACACAATAGCCATTGCTGAAAAGCTTTTGACAGCATAAAACATTACTTCTAAAAATGTTGAGTTATGATTAAAATTTGCTATAGAAGAAAGTACCTGTGCCAAAACTACTCCATCAAATGATGAAATAATTGTTGTTATTATTATTGAAAATACGAGCCAATTAGGTAACCATCTAATTATGTTTTTTATTTTCATTTTTATCACCGTTGTATATTAAATTAATATATAATACTTAATTGATTGATATTCTATTTTTGGAAAACAAATACCAATACCACCACTTTTCAGGAGTCTTAACTATTATACTGTTTATCAGTCTGTGAATATTATTATTAATCTGTCCTACTGTCATATCTTTTATATTTATCTTGGAATAAAATCTTAATTCATAATGAGGAAAATCATCTATTCTTGTAAAAGTAACTGGTTGTATATTTGAATTATTTCGTTTAGCTAAGGCTGCTAATCCGTACGCTACGGGAAAGAAATTATCTAAATACTTAGTACGATACTTGGGTTTAGGACCTAATGTATATTCTGGAAATTCAAGTATATTTTTTGAATTTTTTAATAAATTATCCAACTTAAAAAGAGCATTAACTGGGTTAGATGTGTCTAAAACTTCTGTTATGTACTTTTTTAAGCTCGATAACATTACATCTAAAATGGACCGCATATGCTCCCCTTCATCACCATTAGCTAATGGAACATTTTGAATTCTTAAACTCGCCAATATTATTGGTATAGAATAAAAATCTCCCCAATGTGGACTAAAAATTATCGTATTTCCTCTCTTAATATCATTTAATTTTTCTTCATTTATAATAATTAAATTATTTTTTAGAAAACACTTTGTCTGAGAAAATAAATAAACAAATATAGCATCAGTTTCTTGAAACAAAATATAGTTAGCCCATTTTTTGCTCAGTGACTCTTGGTTTTTTAAATTAGTAAACTTCATGGCTTTACTTGCAATTGTCACAAGGTCTTGAATATTTTCTTTTTTTTCGTTTATTTCAATTTGTCTAATTAAAGAAATTTCTTTCCAAATCAAATCAAGTTGATTACTTTTTTTTAATACTTGGAAAAGACGTTGATCATCTAGATCACTCAAATACATAGAAAAATCATAAATCATTCTGTTGACTCTTTTCTTATCATAGTCTTTCTTATTTGATACAAGTTCATATCAAACTCATTAAAAGAGTTTATCAATAACAAGTTATCATTATTATTAAACAATTTAAAAAACTCATTTATCTGAATAGCAGCAATAATTTTTATTATTGGCAAAAACGACATGTTCACCACAGGAGGTATAATTTCCTGATTTTTGTTTCGTCCTAGTTTTGATGTTTCAAGATAATCTTTCCACGTAAATGTTTTTTTAGGAATTACCATAGTTCCTAAAGAGGCCTCATGTCCTGAATAACCTCCACCAACAATATGTGGTACTCCCTTTTTTAAGCATTCATTTGAAACCAACAGTGATACATTTTTTATACTTGGATAATCAGCACACGAAAAAACAAAATCTGTCCCTGCAATTACTTGGTTAATATTAGTCTGATCAACTTTTAAGCTAATGTTATTTATATTTATTGCAGGATTAACAGTTTTACCAAATTTTTTAATAACATCAACCTTTGATTTATTAATATCTTTAGATGTAAAAATTGCTTGATTGGCTAGGTTTTCTGGTTCTACTTTGTCAAAATCAACTATAGTATAATTTTGAACACCTATTCTAAATAATTGCTCAAGTAAATTTGATCCTAATCCTCCACAGCCAATAACAGTTATATGCTTATTCATTAGCTTTTTTAAAAACTCATCAGTAAATTTGTTTTTATTAGGATACATATTCAAATAATTATTTTCCCTATCTAATAGTTCATAATTATTTTTCAAGGACTTATATACTATTAATCCATCGCAAAATAATTGATTACAAAAATCTTTTAGAAAATGTTTATTGATTTTTTTTGAGGACAGTTTCTGATTTACCATGTGTAATATTTCAGAGTCAGTAAATTCACCCGTTAAATAAGATATAATATTAATGGCCAATTCATCTGCAGTATATGATATTTGCTTATGCTCGTTATAAATTTCAAATTCTATTTTATTTTTATTTCTATATACACCTATTCCGGGCCTTATCATTGGAATAAACATTATTCACCTTTTTATTTTGAAAACTAACTAAAATAAACGAGTTCTAAGGAACTCGTTTATTACTAACATTTATCAGATACTTTATTTGGAGTAATGCTTTCCACTTTATTAGTTAACATAATTATTCACGAACTTTCTAAATATATTTTAATATATCATATAACGTTTTTAATTAAATTGCAACTTTATTTAATTTAATTACAAATTTTTATAATATAAATTTTTAATCCTTGCCTGCTGCTATTTATAGTTTTCTTTTTTAAATTATTTGCTCAAAGGGATTTAATATCTGCCCAACATTAATGATTCCTTGATTCAATAATTTGTCTTAGCTACTTCGCCAAAGTTTGCTTGAAACTGCTCATAATACGGCAACTTCTTTACCTTAAAGTTGCGGGTATAATTTTTAAGTTCATGGCTTGATCAAGCCAGAAGAAATAATGCTTAGATTTCTTGTCTTGATAATATATTCATTTAAAAGTTAGCTACTCATATAAAGTCTGTTTAATACAAATCCACATTGCTTCAATATTGCTTTTTACGACTAGGCAGATGCTACATAAATAAATCTAATAACTTATCAAAAGTGGGATCATTAATTAACATTTTATTAGTATTACGTGATAAATTGTATATTAAAAACTGTAAGTCTTGTAATAAACTAGTCATATAGAAGAAAATCTCACTGAATATAATCTTGTTCAAATTACATTTTAATAGAAAGTTCTTTTCTGTTTTTTTATTTTCCACATAAATATTTTATACTAACTACAATTTATTATAATTTTGCTTCTTAACTAAGCTTGATATATAATATTTTAAAGATTTATTTGAATATCAAAATTTATTTAACAAGGGTAAAATAATCATGATTAAAAATAATATTTCAAAAAATCAAAATCTTATTGCCAATCAATTATCTGACTTACCAATTACTGTAACATGGCTAAAGCAAGTTGATTCTACTAACACATACGCTAAACAGCACTTTCAAGCACAACAATATCAAAGTATTATTTTAGCTGGTAGTGATGTCCAGACACATGGCTATGGCAAACAAAAACGTTATTTTATTTCTAATAGTGGTGGCGTTTATTTGTCGCTTATTGCAAAAGTGCCACACTTAACAACAAGTAATCAAGGACTTTTAACTACTGGAACTGCGTGGTGTCTTCACCAAACTATTCGCCAGCAATTTAATACCATTTCCGATATCAAATGGGTTAACGATTTACTCTTACATGGGAAAAAAATCGCTGGTATTTTGATCGAAAAGATTGCTACTCAAACAGTTATAATTGGTATTGGTTGCAACTTGTATCAGCCTAATTTAGAACAAGCGTTAGCATCTAGTACTAATGTATTAGACTATCCTCCAACCACTGAACAATTTTGCAAGTTTGTAGCCCAATTAGTTAGAAAACTCATGTCATTTATACCTAATTTTACACAAGAGCAATTTCTATATGATTACGAAAAAAACATGTCAATGCTTGGACAAAAAGTAACTGCTATAACAGGAAAGAAAGCAATTACAGGAGATGCTGTCAGACTCGACAACCAAGCAAACTTGATTCTTAATAATCATGGCCAGCTTGTAACCATTAATAGTGGTGAAGTACTTAAAATTAGACAATAATTTATTACTTTTAAGTAAGCAAAAATTAATAAATAACAAGTTTATTATCTTTTCCAATCTTCGCTTAAAGACAGCTAATGTCACAATAAAAAATAGAAATTATTGATCTTTATTCAGCAGTATTTTTCTCATGCCTTAATTATTATGTAAAATGAATTAATCTTTATGTAACTAAAGCTAGACGGACTTAAAAGCTTATATATTATTTAGTTATAATTTACTTCTGTATATTTTTATTCTATAATCTACTAATAAAGAGTAAAACTTTTAATTTAAATATTAAAAATAATTAGTATACCTATCTTTTTAAAAAGCATCGTGCAATAAATGATTTAGTTTTAGTTAAAGCACCTGTACTTATTTCTACCTTTAATTGAAACTGATAACAGTCATAATGAGGTAAGTATTGCTTTATGTAAGAGCTATATTCTTAAAGATAAAGCCAGAATAATAACATATTTACCATTACAATAATATTATAAAACTATACCATTATGAAAAAACGTTTATCTAACTTTCAATTAAGCATAGAATTACATATTATTGAAGTATGTACGAACAACGTAATTGAAATCATTGAATAATAACAAATTAAAGACCAACAATTGATCTGACCCCCCGAAATTGAAGTGCAACTAAAAAGTTAGACATTTTAATATTACGCAAGACTCAATGCACGATTTCGATATTTGATCGGGGTCGTGTATTTTAGTTTGTTTGATCTTCTAATATGATTGAACCAGTAAACGTAA
>NZ_SCMB01000011.1 GCF_014323605.1 Lactobacillus kimbladii
CAAACTAAAGTCAGGCGAAGTTATTACCACTTACGGCAGTAGCGTTAAGATTCGCGGTAAGAAGTACTTTATCATTGCCAAGAATCGTTATGTAAAAGCAGCTAATATTGCAAGTCAAGATGTAACATTGAGACAAACAACTGCTGCTGTTGAGGCAGGAGACCAATCTCATATCATTATTAATAAGAAGGTAATGCACAATGCTTATCTTTATGATGAAAACGGTGTTCGTGCCAATGGCTTGGTAATAAATGCTGGTTCCACGATTGATGTTTCAACTCAAAAAGTTATCAATAAGAGAGTATATTATGCACTTGAAGATGGCTTGTATATAGCTGCAGGAAATATTGATGCCAAGAAACTGAAATTGAAGCATAATGCTTATGTATACAGTAAATATGGTAATCGTCTAGGTAAGAAAGTACTGAAGAAGCGCAAATCAATTAAGACTTACGGTAATCCAGTAAAGATAAAGGGCAAGAAGTACTACACTATGACAACAAGCAAATTTGTTAAGAAAGCCAATGTTAAAGGGTAGTTTAATTTCCTGATAACAAGAAAAGTATCACAATGTGATACTTTTTTTATATCGTATTTTAAAAATAACATAATAAAAATAAATAATATTAGTATGTAAAACTAATATAATAAGATCACGTTATTTTTTGGCAAAAAAATATTTTATTAAATGCAATTAAAGTGTAATAAAAATGTAATAAAAAACAAATTATGTCTATTACTAATTTGTTTAGTACCAGATTTTGTAATTCGTTATTTTTATTTACTAATCAAAATATCTTTATTTTAGGACATTAAACAAAAAGTAATAATATATAATTATTTAAAAAAATATTTTTAAAAATAACGGTTATTTATAGTTAAGATTTTGCTTTTGCAATCAACGTTGACAAGAAATAACATGAGTTATACAATTCAAAATGTACTTTAAATATGAGAAAGGAAAGACAATGTTAGGAAAAAATAACTATAATGAAAGACTAAGAAAAATGGAAATGCAAGCGAAGCAAGATAGATTTTCAATTCGTAAATTGACTATCGGCACTGCTTCTGTATTATTAGGTTTTACTTTTCTTGGGTTAAGTGGTCAAACTGTAAAAGCCGATACAGTTAACCCATCCCAACAAATTGAGTCTAAGTCTAGCAAGTCTATTGCAAATTCAACCACTGAAAATAATAGTATACATACTTCCGAATTATCTAAAGATGACAATCAAGTAGAAAAATCAAAAAAAGAAATCAAATTATCTACCTTTTCCGATTTAACTTCATTTTTTAAGAGTGACGGAAGCCATTTAGAAGTTTTAAGTGAAACTGCACCTACTAAGGACCATAAGAATGATTCTGATAAATCTAACTCTACTAAGAAACAAGAGGAGAATTCACAAGTTGTTGAAGAGAATAAGTTAGAAAATACTGATTCATCGGGAAAAGGTTCTAATTCTGATATTACTCAAGAAGGTAATGCTCCGAGTGATGGAAATTCGCCAGAAGATTCTCATTTTAATGAGAATGAATCTGGTGATAATCCAGTTTTTGCTGATCAATCAACTAGTAAAGTTAATAATACAACTAGTACAGCAATTAAAAGTATTTTAACAAAGGATACTGCTTACGGTCTTTCTTATGACGTTTATACATGGGAAGATTTCAAAGAAGCACTGAATAACAAAAATATTGCTGAAATTGTATTAAAAAACAATATAATTGCACCTAAAAATAATGGAAATAATACTTTTGATGTTCCGGGACGTACTTTACTTATTAAATCGGATGGAATTTCTAAATTCACGCTTAACTTTACTGGTTTTGCACCTAAACAAACAGGAGGTACGAACGCTGAAGTTACTTATCAAAATTTAAATATAATAAGTGGAGATTACTATGGTGTTTGGAATACTGATAATGTTAATGGTAATTTCCATTCTAATATCATTTTTAAAGACTGCTCCTTTAATGGTTCACAATTGATATATGCAGGTAATAATACACATATTTATTTCACAGGAAATAATGAAGTTAGAACTGCCAAATGGCCGAATCGCAATGATCAACAAATGTTTGAATTCACGGATGGCAAAAAAAACGATAGTATAGATTTTTTAGATGGCAATTTTTTGGGTTCCACATATGGCGGTACTATAATTGAAATGAAGGGTAACACTAATAGTGTGACAATTCATAAAGGTGCAACTGTAACTCTTAATCCTGTAGAGGATTTTGATGGTGGCGGTGATACTGGAGAATGGGGTTATCCATACAGCGCCATCTATATGAAAGGTAGCGGGAACGTAATTGTTTCTGGAATTTTGAATATCAACATTGGTGAAAATAAGGTAAGACCGTACGAAGGAACAAGGAATGCTGGTAAAGCTAGAGCAGTATATTTAAGTGAGGCTGGTTCAACATTTAATATTTCGCAAAACGGACAAGTAAATATTCGTACCAATGGTAATATTACAAATAGAGACACTGGCAATTTATTTTATGATAATGGAAATTTAACTATCAATCCAAATAGTGAACTAAATATATTTGGAGACAATATGGGTGATTACTCTGGAACATTAGTTTATGTTACTGGCTCAGCTGATGTTGAAAATGGTAGCTTTAATATTGCTTTAGGTAGTAATGCTGGAACTGGAGCAATAACTTTGCTTGATGTCAAGGGGGGAACATTTAAAATTAATAATCCTAATTCATTTATTTTAGATGCTCACAATAACAAAAATCCTGCTACAAGCATTATTGGAAACAACAAAATAACCATAACTAATATTCGACAACAATTGCAAACAGCCGCTGGACATAAGTTTACTTTGCCACCATTCCATGTTTTAGAAATGCAGAAATCGGGAACTGGGGTTGTTGTAAACACAATTGAAATGCTTGATGGTAATAAGAGCTTGACTCAAAAACAATTGGATGAAATTAAAAATGATCCAGCACTTTCAGAAATCATCAATGATAAAAGATTTACTTCATTTTTAAATATAGCCCAAGCGGCGGTTAATAATTCTGAACAGAATAAACTTGACAATATTGTTAAGTCTTCTTTGGAAGATGCTTTAAGCAGAAAAGATTCCGAAAGCTATAATAATGTATCATTTGTTCCTGCTAATCCAGATGGCTTTTTAGATATTGATGATGATAGTCTTGAAGTTATTAATAACGTAGATGGATCGAGGACTGTTAAAGGTAAGGTTAAAAACTATACTGAAGAAGTAGATGGTCCAAGTACCGACAATGTCTTTTATAAATACTTTCCGAAAGGAACAAAGGGTTATATCATTGTAAAATATATTAGCAATAATCCAAAATATAACGGTATTATTCAAGAAGATAAGGGATTAAAGCCATATGTAAATACTAATGATTCATATCGTGGGAGTCTTTCTAACAGAATTAGCGAGTTGCCATCAGTGTTTACGTCTGAAATAAATACAGATGGAACATTTTCAGTTACAATTCCTGCAGATGTAATTTTGAATATGGCTAAGGGAGATAAAGTTGAAATAACTCCTGATGCAAATTTTGTTGAATATAATCCAATAGTTGTTAATGCGGGAAGTCGTCCAATTGTTAAAAGTTTAAATATTTTGACTCTTTCTGAAGCTCAAGATGAAGCTGCTGAAGTCATTAAAGAAGCTGTGCAGGATGCTAAAGATAAAAAACCAAGCAATTTGAAAGACGACCAATCAAAGGCTTTTGATAACGAATTAATTAAAGCTTTAGCAATGTCAGATCCAGTAAATGAATCGAATAAAGATACTACTGTTTATGGTGCCAAAACAATTAATGAAGTAAATAAGCGTAAAAATATTGCTCTTGATATTATTAAAGCAGCTCTTGAAACTGCTAACAAGGAGTCAGACGATCTGAATAAATTTGACGCTGCAAAAGATACCGCTAAACAGGCACTTAAAAATGAGCTTGATGGTAATGGTACCTCAGGAGTGCCTGGTATCATTAATCAAATAGCTGATTTGGCAGATACTGGTTTAACTTCGGATCATGTTAAAAAATATCAAGATCAAGCTATGAGTGCTTATGAAAAAGCTATTGCAGCCGTTGATTCTTCTGATAGCTATGATGCACTTAATAGTGCTAGGGAAAATGGTATTAAAAGCATTGATCAAGCTTTAATAGATGCAAAGGATCAACAAGTTAAGGATAAGGCTATTAGTGACTTAAAAGCTGCTCAAACTGAGGCTTTAAAAACATTAGCAGATAAGAAAGCTACAGTTGAGAATAATATTAATAGCTTAGGTAATGTCAGTGCTGCTGGTAAAACTGCATTTAATAAAGAAGTTGAAAAATTTTATAATTCTGCGGTAAGTAATGTTAATAATCCAACTCCAGCGACTATTGCTCAAGTTAACAATGAGAAAAATATCGGGATTCAAAATATTGACAGTGTTTCATCTAAGGCCCAAGCACTTAATAAGGAAATTGAATTTGACCAGAAGAAACTCAATGATTATGCACAGGCTGCAGTGGATCGAATTAACAAGACTGACATGTCTGATGAAGACAAACAAACTGCTGTAGACAAAATTAGCAAAGCACGTGACAATGCTAAATTAAATGTGGGTAATCAAATAACCATTGAAGATGCAGATAAAGCTGAAATTGCAGGAGAAGATGCAATTAAGGCAGTTGAAACTGAAGCTAATGCGGCTGATTTAGAAAGTTTCAAAAATTCATATATTGACAATGTTAACGTTGCAGCTGAAAAAGCAATTGAGAGTGTAAATACCGCATTTAATAATCTAAAAGAATCTGGTGAACAGGAAAAAGCTGCAACTGATAAGGCGATCGCCATTAGAGCCATTAATAGTGCAAAAGATACTGCTAATAATACAATTAAAGCTGCTATGAGTAAAAAAGAAGTTGTCAATGCTTTTGACAACGCTAAAGAAAAGTTTGATGGATCGGTAAAAAGCGTTAAAGTGGCCTTTGCTAAAATTGCGGCTACTGATGCCATTCAGAATGCAGCTGATAAAGTCAGTTCAACTTTGTCTAAAGATTCAGATAGGAAAAAAGTACAAATAATTGTTAGTCAAGCTAATGATGATTTAAAGACGGTTGATACTATTATTGAAGTAAATAGTATTAGAGATCAAGCAATTAAAGATATTAACGATGTCAAAGCATCTGCTGATGCAGCTGAGAAGGCAGAATTAGAAGCTAATAAGACTGCGCAAAAGCTTAATATTAGTTCGATGGCTGAAGCGGCCAAGAAGCGAATACAAAATGCATACGATAAATTATCTTCTTCAGTTCAAAATGACCTTAAAGAAGTTTTAAGTCAAGCTATAGCAGATATAGATCAGGCAGA
>NZ_SCMB01000012.1 GCF_014323605.1 Lactobacillus kimbladii
GTAATTACAAGCTATTTTGTCGATATTATTAAGTTACTGCATACTATTTCTTAAAAATTACTGCAAAAAAGTTGAACTTATGACTTGGTTTTTCCAATTTTTTGCCACCAATGTAATTTAGACTTCAACACTTTAGAATTTTCAGCTGGTTTAGGAAAACTATCGTCAATGGAACAAAAGCTACCAATTGTCACTAGATAATGAATACATAGCCAGACCCGGCGATACGTGGGTTACAGTGGCAACTAGGCATAACATATGGCTACCTGAATTACTTAAAATAAACAATGCCCAATACAAAGATTTAGTTGTTCCAGGTCAAATTATCAAAATAACATAAAAACCCATCTAAGAATTAACTTAAAGCTTCCCTTCAAGTTAATTCTTAGATGGGTTTAATCATATTCTATACGTTTTTTTTTTTTCCCGTCTAACTAACTCTTAGATAGACTTGTTATATTCTATATGTTTTTTTTCCCAAAATCCATTGAGAGTTGCAGAAAAACAAGTAATCAACGTGATATAATAAAAAAAGACGTATGGTACTACGTCTAAGAGGTGATTACCACCGAAAGCTTTTTTTAAATGCGTAGACCATGGAGACATGTGCCAGCATGCCCCGGATTAAACGCATAAAAAAATCTGCATGGTCGCTAAATCCAGTTATAATCACGTTTTGAATCAGTCTCGATTCAACGTAATGATAACACAGATTTTTTGAATTTGCCAGAACGAGTGAAAATATAACAATATTTTCACTCGTTTTTTATTCTTTTATTTTATTTCGTAGATACAAAAGTGCTCGTTTGTAAAGTTTGGCTATTTAAAGCAAAGCAAAAGGCCACGAAGGCTTTCTTTCAAGTTAATTTTTAACTGGTCTTATTTTATAAACAATAATTAATTAATTATTAAGTTGTAAGGGTTACCACAAATTATAACAAAAATATGGTATAATAAAAAAAGGTGCAAAGTATGCACCTAACAGCAATACGCTGTTCTATAATTTTTTAATCAATATGAGGTAACCAAATTAGCCGACTTGTTATATTAGCGTTGGTCATGGAGGTATATAGCAGATACCTCGGAACACAACGCTTTAACAAAAAGAAATCCACATGACTTAGTTCCGACTATTGAACCAAAATAATGTATCTACATTGTTATAATAGCACAGATTTTTTTTTATATCTAGAAATGAGCGAAAATATTGTAACTTTTTCGCTCATTTTCTATGTGTTTTATTTTACTCCGTAGATACAAAAGTGGCCGTTTGTAAAGCTTGACTATTCGAAACGAAACGGAAGACGGCATAGCCGGCTGTAGCGTTAAGAATAGGCTTGCAAAGCAAACGGCCACTTTTGTTAATTTTCTGATAAAACATTACATTTAATCAAAATGTTTCGTGATTCTTTGCCATAATGAAGCTTTTGTAACCTTCTCAACTTTTTTCTCTAGTTTCAAACTATTTTGAGTTGCCTCTATTAACTTCTCTTGAGAATTTTTGAGTTCTTTTGCCTGTTCTATAATTCGTGCTTGCAACTGCTGTTGCTGATTATTGAGTTGCAACTGTTTATCATTGAGTTCTTTGAAGTCGTCTGCATATTTTTCTATTTTTGAATTTAATCTTCGATTTTCTTCATTCAATCTTTCATTTTCTTTTTTAAGCAGATCGGACTGATCCCTCCATTTTTTTACTAATTCATTCAAATCATCAAATTCTTGATTTCTATTCGAATTATCTTCATTTTTCTTCTTTAAAACTTCAATGATTTTATTAGCGTCAATATCAGAAACAACGAACCTGTTCTTAACCTTCTTTGTCTCAATATTCTGCCTTTTTATTTCATCACGTACTCTCTGTTTTTCTCTTACTAATTCTCTTTTATTTCTATTTAAAGCTAAAGCAATCTCTTTAACTGTTTTACTCATAACACAATACGCTCCAAAAATATTCGAATGAATAAACTTCGAATTAAATCAAATATAATCGAATTCTCTTTACTTTAAATAATAAACTAAAATTTTATAACTTTATACGAGAAAAAACTTGAAAGAAGCAGCAAATGGGAACAAGCTTTTTTGAGCCAGAGCGAGTTTAGAGGAGTTTACGCCCTTTGGCAGAGCGTAAAAATAAAAAACAACTTTAGACAAGCTTTCCGTCGCCGTCACTTCGTCCGTCGTCGTTTCCTTCGTTGAGAAGGCACATATTACGCCTATACAGCCCGGCAACCTTATATAAGTCATCTATACATAAGGAATGTGATGCCCCGCATATAGCTGTTCCTACTGGCTGTCAGTTACATACGGGTGTATGACCACCCCTACCTTTTACGCTTTATCTATTGATCGGTTGCGTTGGTTGTAGTCACCATTTGACACTCCCGGTAAGCCCCTTACTTACCTGCATGCGTTCGCTAGTTTGCAGCGGTGCGAATACCTACTTTTATTTTTTGCTAAACCATTAAAAAAGTGCATTAAAAAATGGAACGGACATACAAACTTCTGTCGGTTCCACTTGATTAATTTTCAAAAACTTTATACAATTTAGTTACTGATAATTCAGTAATCAATTGATTGGAAAAGCGTGAAGCTACAAGTGCAGTTTGTAGTCAACGTATAAGCTTAATTCGGGATTGCCTTCCTGAATTGAGCTTTTTTCATGTTTATTTAATTGTTAAAACCATTATAAGCTTAATTTTTATTTCGTGAAACATAATTCTTTTAATTAATTAAAAAAAGCAGCAATTAAATATATACCCCCATAACAAAAATCAATTTTTGTTACTTTTTCAGACCTGCTTTCGTTAAAATTGGAGTTTTAATACATTCAATAAATGCTGCTATATCGGGCTTTATCGCATTCTTGCTTTTATCAAGAGTAAAAAATTTTAAGTGTACTGTAATAACTAAAATTGTTAATTATATTCTTTATAATACTACCCTAAATTTGCTTAAATTTTTCATTTGTATTATAAGAATCTGTTGTAATATTACTACTATGATTAATATAGCTATATTGTAATCCTTTACCCTTTTTAGCAGCTGCTCTAAAGGGGGCTAACTGGTTAGACGCATTCCAGCCATATAGTCCAATAAGCCCACCTACCCAACCTTTATACGCTCCTCCTAATATTCCAGCTATATCTGTTACATTTTTAATACCTTTTGAATTATTTGCAATTTGTTTAACTTCTTTTGGTGACATCCTTTGTTTGATTTTATAACAAGTATAGCTATCATGCCTATGATAGTATCGACTCCAGGTGATTCTCTTAGCTTTAGCAGCATAGACTTTAGTAACGTTCACACTGCCAATAATCTCACTCACTGGGCCTGCAAAAATTATGGTTGCTAGTAGCCCTAAAATAAATTTTCGTAGTTTCTTCATTTTTATATTTATATTTTAAATCTCCTTAAAAATTAATTACTTTTCAACATTATAAACTATTATTATATACTTTTACAATATATTTTTGATATAAATATACCAATTTAACTTAACATAATGTACATTAAGCGAAGTTGCTACGAAACCTAGTGCTACAAGCCTTCAAACTGCAGCAAAAAAATGTTTGTGAATTTGAAGCCGTATAGCAAAAGGAAAGACTGATTTAACAGCCTTTCCTTTTTTCATTTCTAAGAAATTTCACAATTAGACCAATTGGTATATTTGAATTTTTTAATATCCAATTTCAATATATATTACATTCTAGCTTTAGTTTTAGTCAAAATTATAATTGCTTATATGTCCATATAAGCCCCTACACGCAATTTTTAGGGGCTTAAGTATGTTTGCCCATAAATTTCAATACAACGATCGCATTACCTGTAGTTTTGAACTAGGTAACTATCAATATTACTTTCGTAGATAACTTCTATTTTATTAACCTTAATATTATAGAAACCTGATTTTTAAATTTCCAAATCAGCAAACAGTGTCTTCAAGCCTTGGTACTGGCGGAAATTCGTAAATCGAACGTCCAGAAATCACCACCAATAGCGGAAGTTGTTTGTGTCTTGAATTCTCGCAAGAATACATTATTGACTGGATTATTAAACATTCCCTCTTTAGTCAGGTATTAGTTCCATTTTGCTTTGCAAGTTGCCGTAATTTAATACTCGTTTCTTCAGAAAAAACAACATGTATTTCTACAATTTTTTTGATTTCATGCTTTTGTTTTCCTTAAAAAATAAAAATAATTGGCTTGTAAAGTGGTGGTATTTTCTACACTTTTAGGTGGTACAAGGTGGTAAAATCATCATTTTTAGGTGGTATTAGAGACTAATATTAAGTCTATTTTTGGATAAAGTGCTTTACCCGTATTAACCTTGCCGCATAGGCATTTCAGAACATCGCCACTGGCGATTCCAACTAAAGTTGGACCGT
>NZ_SCMB01000013.1 GCF_014323605.1 Lactobacillus kimbladii
GTAATTACAAGCTATTTTGTCGATATTATTAAGTTACTGCATACTATTTCTTAAAAATTACTGCAAAAAAGTTGAACTTATGACTTGGTTTTTCCAATTTTTTGCCACCAATGTAATTTAGACTTCATCACTCTAGAATTTTCAACTGGTTTATCGATAAATTTTTTCTGCCTCAACGGCTTATCGACTAAATTCAATCGCTGAGCCTGATCTGCTAACTGTGCAAATTTTTTTGCAAACTCAACTAACTCATTATTCTGCAGCATTATCTGCTCATCTTTTTCTTTAAGTTGTTCTTCTTTATCTTTTAACAACTGTTTCAATTCATCTATTTCATGCTGCTTTTCGGAAACGGTTTGAAAAACAGTCAACGAATTAATTAGATGATTTTTCCCCTTAGTATCAACTTTTTTAGACTTTTGATACCGTTCAATAACCGTTTTATCATAATATTTACGTTGACCTTTTAACTGTTTTGGAGAAACAGCATTGGCTTTCAACCACTTACTCAATGTACTCTTGCTAACACCTAATATATCAGCAATTCTATTCTGGCTATACAACTGTTCATGCTTCTTCATAAATTGTTTCCTAACCGTTTCAATCCATTTGAACACTACAACAACAATCTAACATACAATTAACCATACTAACAATGACCTTAACTTCCACTCAACTTCTATTCACTACATATATCATTTTCAAACAGCTAAACATAACTATTCAAAATAAGATCGTCCCAGACTACACCAGAAACACCACAACCTCCAAACAGCGGACACACTAACCCCATAAGGTACCTAACATAACCGCAAAGCGGTTAGTTAGGTAATTTCCCCTTGCAATAAGGAGAAGAAACTATCTAACTAACCGCTTTGTCGATCGTTGGTTACTAATCTGGTCACAAAGGACCAGCATACATTTAAGCTAAAAAACGCCCTGCACAGTAGCCGAGCCGTTGTTTTTTGTCGCTCCAAAATATGATCTGAAGGTCTGGGCAACGCCATATGCTAACCCCAGCCAATAGTACCTCGTACTATGTTCTGTCCTTGCTACTGCCGTATGTTCCACTGCTGCCTGCTCGCCTTACACATGAGTAATTCTGACCAGACAGTAGTCGTCTGTACCGCCCTGACCTGGTTCGCTTAACTGCTGGTCGTCACCGCCACTTGCCCCACTGCATTCGTTACGTGCTTTCGGAAATAGATTTATTACTTGAGATGGCTCTATTAAACCTGTCCCTTTTTACAACTTTGTCCTGTTGGCAATTTATGTGCTGTCTTGATAACGAAAAAGACCTCCGGGCTAATCTCTTAGCTTGGAGGTCTTTTTAACTTCATCTCTTGAATTTTTAAGTATTTTTGTTATACTTAATCCAGGTGATGAAGCTAATCTGTGACCGTGCAAAAGTTTGAGATTAGCTTTTTTCATGTATTTAATTGTTAAAAATATTGTATAACAAAATCTTAAAATAAGAAACCTGTTTCACGAATTTAAAATTATAAAATTCAAAAACATATTAGTCATAGTAACTAATTAAAGAATAATATTAACTATTCTAGCTAATATGTTGGCCCATTTTCTTGATATATGTACTTTTTTACAAAGAAAATGAACCAATTTACTAGATGTACCACTAATTCTATCAATTACCTGTATTAACTTTTTAATACCATAGCGTCTAATCTGCTTTTTAACACTTTTAGGTGCTAATTTATAAAAATATCGAACCGACTTTGCACATGTTTTTACTCCTCCCCAAAATCCATAAATCCTATCTTATAAAAATATTTTATCTAAAGATAAAATATTTTTATAAGATAGTGAATTCAGTTCCTTATCGGTAAAGCCATAAACTTTTAAATCACTCTTAGCTTTTTTTAATTTTAACCTTTTACTAGATAGAGCAGTTATACTTGAAGCTGATGCCACATTATATGTAATATCTAACGCTGGCTGTATAAATAAAACCATGCTACACAATAATATCAAACATTTTTTTAGATTAATCTTCATGATTTTTCCTCTAAATTTACTTATGTTTATTATTCTTTTTAATAGCTTTATATTCGCCAATAACAATGGATAGGAACGTAGATATACTCCATATGATCACACATACTACAGCAATGCCAGAAAAAATAAATGATTTTTTATACAAAAAATATAAGCACATAAAAACAGCTGCTATTCCAAGCAATAATATATCTATAATGTCAAAAAAATTATATGTTTTAGAATCATTATCTCCATCATCGTCACCACTTGTTACTACAATATAAATAATAAAAAGTATTACAACTAAAGATAAACACTCTCTAAGCATTGCCCATACATCATGTCTATCTATAATTATTAATCCAATCGATGCTGCAATCAGCATAAAAACATATATAATACCTAATATATGTTTCAATTTCTTTTTCATTAATCTGTACTCCCTTATTGTAAGCATATTTATATATATTATATATAAACAAAAACACATGTTATATTATATATATTTTATATTATATATGCAAACTTATTTTTGCTTAGTATCCTCTATACCAGTAACAACTTTACATAATGTACATTAAGCGAAGTTGCTACGAAACATAGTGCTACAAGGCTTCAAACTGCAGCAAAAAAATGTTTGTGAATTTAAAGCCGTATAGCAAAAGGAAAGGCTGTTAAATCAGTCTTTCCTTTTTTCATTTCTAAGAAATTTCACAATTAGACCAATTGGTATATTTGAATTTTTCAATATCCAATTTCAATATATATTACATTCTAGCTTTAGTTTTAGTCAAAATTATAATTGCTTATATGTCCATATAAGCCCCTACACGCAATTTTTAGGGGCTTAAGTATGTTTGCCCATAAATTTCAATACAACGATTGCATTACCTGTAGTTTTGACCTATATCCCATCAAGATCATTCTCGTGTATATCTTCGATTTTATTAGTTTTTGCATTGTAGTGGATATAATCACCTGGTTCCAAATAAGCCTTTTGCACGTCAGTTAACTGTACTGTGTGGTCGGCGTCATTCTCTACTTCAGCTATTTCAGCAGTCTGCTTCTCAGCATCTATTTGCAATACAACAGCATTAATTTCAATGTCTTTTTTCATCTTAATAACTCCTCTGGGCTAATATAACTCACGCAAATACGCGATAAAGTCTCACTTATATTGTCTAAAAAAACTTTATCTGCTAATTGAATTTTATCCATAGAGTCGATGTATATTCAAGCCTAAAATATATACAACTTCTGAGTCTCTTGCTTTTTAATATAGTTAATTACGTCAACAGTAATCTCTAAAGTTTTGAGTACATTATTAGTTCCATTTTGCTTTGCAAGTTGCCGTAATTTAATACTCGTTTCTTCAGAAAAAACAACATGTATTTCTACAATTTTTTTGATTTCATGCTTTTGTTTTCCTTAAAAAATAAAAATAATTGGCTTGTAAAGTGGTGGTATTTTCTACACTTTTAGGTGGTACAAGGTGGTAAAATCATCATTTTTAGGTGGTAT
>NZ_SCMB01000014.1 GCF_014323605.1 Lactobacillus kimbladii
TGGTCAAGTCCTCGACTGATTAGTACTGGTCCGCTCCAAGCCTCGCGGCTCTTCCACTCCCAGCCTATCTACCTCTTAGTCTTTGAGGTGTCTTACTACTTACGTATGGGAAATCTCATCTTGAGGGGGGCTTCGCACTTAGATGCTTTCAGCGCTTATCCCGGCCATACTTAGCTACCCAGCGATGCCTTTGGCAAGACAACTGGTACACCAGCGGTATGTCCATCCCGGTCCTCTCGTACTAAGGACAGCTCCTCGCAAATTTCCTACGCCCACGACGGATAGGGACCGAACTGTCTCGCGACGTTCTGAACCCAGCTCGCGTGCCGCTTTAATGGGCGAACAGCCCAACCCTTGGGACCGACTTCAGCCCCAGGATGCGACGAGCCGACATCGAGGTGCCAAACCTCCCCGTCGATGTGAACTCTTGGGGGAGATAAGCCTGTTATCCCCAGGGTAGCTTTTATCCGTTGAGTGATGGCCCTTCCATGCGGTACCACCAGATCACTAAGCCCGACTTTCGTCCCTGCTCGAGTTGTCGCTCTCGCAGTCAAGCTCCCTTATACCTTTGCACTCTGTGAATGATTTCCAACCATTCTGAGGGAACCTTTGGGCGCCTCCGTTACTCTTTAGGAGGCGACCGCCCCAGTCAAACTGCCCGTCTGACACTGTCCCATGCCTCGCTTAGAGGCCCTGGTTAGAGCAGCCATCAAACAAGGGTAGTATCCCAACATTGCCTCTGATAACACTGGCGTGCTATCTTCTCCGGCTCCTACCTATCCTGTACATGTTTAACAGCTGCCCAATATCAAATTGCAGTTAAGCTCCATGGGGTCTTTCCGTCCTGTCGCGGGTAACCCGCATCTTCACGGGTATTATAATTTCACCGAGTCTCTCGTTGAGACAGTGCCCAAATCATTACACCTTTCGTGCAGGTCGGAACTTACCCGACAAGGAATTTCGCTACCTTAGGACCGTTATAGTTACGGCCGCCGTTTACTGGGGCTTCAGTTCGCTGCTTCGCTTGCGCTAACAGCTCTCCTTAACCTTCCAGCACCGGGCAGGTGTCAGCCCCTATACGTCGTCTTACGACTTAGCAGAGACCTGTGTTTTTGATAAACAGTTGTTTGGGCCTATTCACTGCGGCTGGCTCTTACACCAGCACCCCTTCTCCCGAAGTTACGGGGCGATTTTGCCGAGTTCCTTAACGAGAGTTCTCTCGCTCACCTGAGTGTTCTCCACTCGACTACCTGTGTCGGTTTGCGGTACGGGTACGCAGCTTCTCGCTAGAAGCTTTTCTTGGCAGTGTGACGCTTGAACCTTCGCTACTTTGATTTCGCTCCTCATCACGCCTTGTGCTTACCGGTAACAAGCATTTGACTCATTACCACACTTAACGCTTGAACATGGCTTCCAGCGCCATGCGTTCTTTGCCTCCTGCGTCCCTCCTTCGCTATTAACGAAGCTGCGCAGTACAGGAATTTCTACCTGTTGTCCATCGACTACGCCTTTCGGCCTTGCCTTAGGTCCCGACTTACCCTGGGCGGACGAGCCTGCCCCAGGAAACCTTAGTCTTTCGGCGGACAGGATTCTCACCTGTCTTGCGCTACTCATACCGGCATTCTCACTTCTAAACGCTCCACTTATCTTCTCAGTTAAGCTTCGCCGCATTTAGAACGCTCTCCTACCACGTGCATTACTGCACATCCACAGTTTCGGTACTATGCTTAGCCCCGGTAAATTTTCGGCGCAGCGTCACTCGACTAGTGAGCTATTACGCACTCTTTTAATGATGGCTGCTTCTGAGCCAACATCCTAGTTGTCTACGCAACTCCACATCCTTTTCCACTTAGCATAGATTTGGGGACCTTAACTGGTGATCTGGGCTGTTTCCCTTTCGACTACGGATCTTATCACTCGCAGTCTGACTCCAGTGCCTCGATCTCTGGAATTCGCAGTTTATCTGAATTCAGTAACCCCTGACGGGCCCTTCGTCCAAACAGTGCTCTACCTCCATGATCGTCCTGGCACCAGGCTAGCCCTAAAGCTATTTCGGAGAGAACCAGCTATCTCCAAGTTCGTTTGGAATTTCACCGCTACCCACAACTCATCCCCGCAATTTTTAACTTACGTGGGTTCGGTCCTCCAGTGCGCTTTACCGCACCTTCAACCTGGTCATGGGTAGGTCACTTGGTTTCGGGTCTACATCAACTAACTGCTCCGCCCTCTTCAGACTCGCTTTCGCTCCGGCTCCGTCTTTTCTGACTTAACCTCGCTAATTAACGTAACTCGCCGGTTCATTCTACAAAAGGCACGCCATTACCCTTTAATGGGCTTTGACTATTTGTAAGCACACGGTTTCAGGTTCTCTTTCACTCCCCTCCCGGGGTTCTTTTCACCTTTCCCTCACGGTACTGGTTCACTATCGGTCACAATGTAGTATTTAGCCTTGCGAGATGGTCCTCGCTGCTTCAATCGGGATTCCTCGTGTCCCGACCTACTCAGGATCCTGCTCAGCGCGCTCCGGATTTCGCTTACGGGGCTCTCACCCTCTCTGGCTTACCTTCCCAGATAATTCTGCTATCCTTTGCGCTGCCTTGTCGCAGTCCTACAACCCCAAATGATAAATCATCTGGTTTGGGCTCTTTCCTTTTCGCTCGCCGCTACTAGGGAAATCGATTTTTCTTTCTCTTCCTGCAGCTACTTAGATGTTTCAGTTCACTGCGTCTTGCCCCAGCCGGCTATCTATTCACCGCCTGGTAATGCATCTGCATGCATTGGGTTCCCCCATTCGGATGTCTCCGGATCGCTGCGTACTTACCGCTCCCCGAAGCCTTTCGTGGTTCGTCACGTCCTTCTTCGCCTCATTGTGCCTAGGCATTCACCGTGCGCCCTTCTTTACTTGACCTTACTCAAGATACTCTCTCGGTCGCTCTTTGGCAATCTCTTCTCTTTTGATTGTTTCTCGGTTTTTTCTTGGATTATATTCAGTTTTCAATGTACTAACTCATT
>NZ_SCMB01000016.1 GCF_014323605.1 Lactobacillus kimbladii
ATATTAGTTCGATGGCTGAAGCGGCCAAGAAGCGAATACAAAATGCATACGATAAATTATCTTCTTCAGTTCAAAATGACCTTAAAGAAGTTTTAAGTCAAGCTATAGCAGATATAGATCAGGCAGAGGCAAAGACCAATAAAGACATAGATGCAGCTCAAAGCGTAGACGAAGTTTTGAACATAGCAAGTGCAGGAAATAAAACAATTAGCGAGATTGAAACTAAGGCGGAAGTTACATTTGCCCGAGCAGATGCAAAAGAAGCAATAGCGGCTGAAGCTAACAAGGTTAAGCCTGGCTTAAGCACAGCTGATCAACAAACAGTTGATAATATTGTAACAACAGCTAATGGCAAGCTGGACGCTGCTACTGATGTTCCAACAATTAATAGTATTAAAAATCAGGCAATTCAAGATATCGATGCAGTAAAATCAACTGCAGATTCAACTGCAAAAGAGAAGCTTGATAAGGCAAAAGAGCTGAATAAGACTAATGTAGATGGAGCAGCTCAAGCAGCGATTGCGCGGGTTGATGCGGCGTACAACAACTTAACACCTGCTGAAAAGACAGCCAACAAAGGCACATATGATCAGGCTATTGCAGATATTAAAAATGCTCAAAGCACAACTGATGCCAAGATCGCAGCTGCGACTACTGAGAACGAAGTTACTGCCGCAGCCAGTGAAGGCACAGGCACCATTAACAAGCTGGCGGATGCAGCTGAATTAACCTTTGTCAAGATCACTGCAAATGATGCGGTACAAGCAGAAGCGGCAAAAGTTAAGCCAAACCTGAAAGAAACCGCAGATCAAAATAAAGTAGATGAAATTGTCGGTCAAGCTAAAGACGATATTGGTGCAGCAGAAAACGTTGACAATGTAAACAGAATAAAAGAGAATGCCATCAAGGCAATTGACAACGTCAAGAGCAATGCCGAGCAGACAATTCAAAAGGCCAAAGAGACGAGCAAGGCCAGTGTTGATGAGCAGGCGGCTGCAGCTAAGAAACGGGTTCAAGATGCCTATAATAGTCTTACACCAGATGAGCAAAAGACGACGGAGATCCAAGCGGCATATAACGCAGCCAATAATGCCATTGATAAGGCAAAGAGCGTAGCAGAAGATGCAATAGCCGCTGCGCAAACCAATTCAGAAATTACGACAGCAGTAGATAAGGCAAATAAGGCCTTTACCCAAGCAGCAGCTGATGCCGAACTGACCTTTGCCAAGGTAGCTGCTACGGATATGATTGAAGCAGAAGCAGCTAAGGTCAAGAGCGGCTTAAAGAAGGAAGAAGACAAAACCAAAGTTGATAATATTGTAAGTCAAGCCCAAACAGATCTAGAGAATGCTCAGAGTGTAACTATAGTAGGATACATTAGAGACCAGGCAATCAGGGACATTGATAACGTTAAAGCTACAGCCGATGCAATTGAGATAATTGAGCTTGAGAATGCTAAGACCACTAACAAGGCTAATATTGACAAAGCAGCAGAAACAGCGACGCAGCGTGTCAAAGATGCATATAACCGGTTAAATTCAACAGAAAAAGAGCAAGTTAATGCAGAGTACAATAAAGCACTTAGTGACATTGAACAAGTAAAGAACACGACTAACGCAGCAATTGCAGCAGCAGAAACAGTTGATGAAGCGGTAAATGCAGCAACTAAAGGAAGTGCAGCTATAAATAGTATAGCTGACAAGACGGAGCTAGCGTTTACGAAAGTAGCGGCAAAAGATGCAGTTAAAGCAGTAGCAACCGAAGTCAAGAGCGGCTTAAAGAAACAAGAAGACCGAGACAAAGTAGATGCGATTGTTGCACAAGCAGATAAAGATATTGAAGCAGCTACAAGTGTAGATTCAGTCAACAGCATTAAGGATAAAGCTATTAGTGACATCAAAGAAATTAAG
>NZ_SCMB01000017.1 GCF_014323605.1 Lactobacillus kimbladii
TTGAAGTGCTCCATAATAGTTAGACATTAATCTGACTATTAGGAGCACTTTTTTCATGACTAAATATTCAACTACTTTGAAAATGGAAATTTGCAGTAAATACTTATCCCACCAAACCTCTTTAGCTAAACTAGAACGCGAATACGGCATTGATCATACCGAGATTAGGGCCTGGGCAGAACGTGCCCGTAAACATGGCTTAGCCGCTTTAAAGGTTACTCACACCCGACAAACTTATTTGCCTGAATTCAAGCTAAATGTGGTACGCTTCTATCATGAACATCACATGGGAGTACTCCAGGTAGCTGCAGTTTTTAATCTTTCGCGGTCAGTAGTAAGACAATGGCTGGCGGCTTATCAGGCTGCAGGCTACTCTGGGCTGCTCCCAAAATCCAAGGGGAGACCACCAACCATGACTAAAAAGAAGCGTCAGAAGAAGCTTAAACCCACTAAGAAGCTAACCGAAGTAGAACAATTGCGTCGTCAGGTTGCTGAGCTAGAGGCACAAAAAGCCGACTTAGAATTGGATAACTTAATCCTAAAAAAAGTGGCTGCCCGATATCCACGCTCACCAACCGGCAAAAAACCAGAATAGTCGTGGAGATTCGGGCTGAGCGACCTGAGGTGCCGTTAAAGCTTTTGCTTGCCAAGCTGCACCTTAACCGCAAAACTTATTACGACAACCGCAGTCACCGATTGAACCGATTAGATAAATACGCTGCTGTTAAAGGCGTAATCAAGTCTATCTTCTACCAAGAAAGTGATGAGACTTACGGTTATCGACGTATGCATGGTGCACTCTTAGATCAAGGCTTTAGCTATGCGCCCAATACCGTGCGCAAGCTGATGCGGCAGCTGGGACTAAAGACCAGAGTCTACAGTAGGCGCACTGCACGCTACAGTTCTTATGCGGGCCCTGCAGGCGTAATCAAGGAAAACATTTTAAAGCAGCGGTTTAATGAAACCAGACCCTACCACGTCTTACACACGGATATTACCGAATACAAGCTGACCACAGGCAAAAAGGTTTATATTTCACCGGTCATTGATGAGGCCTCACTGGAAATACTGGCTTGTCAAGTCAGCTATTCGCCTAACATGAAGCTGGTTTATGATATGCTGGCAGAGCTTAAGCACAAGCTGCCTAAAACAGCCCAGCCTATTTTGCATTCAGATCAGGGTTTTCAATACCGCCACAGCGGCTATCAGACCAAACTAAGACAGATGAAGATTAAGCAAAGCATGTCGCGCAAGGGTAATTGCCACGATAATGCACCGGGAGAAACCATCTTCAACCTAATGAAACGGGAGAAGCTCAACCGCATTAAGATCAGTTCACTAGCAGAAATGCGGGAAGTACTGCATGATTACGTTTACTGGTTCAATCATATTAGAAGATCAAACAAACTAAAATACACGACCCCGATCAAATATCGAAATCGTGCATTGAGTCTTGCGTAATATTAAAATGTCTAACTTTTTAGTTGCACTTCA
>NZ_SCMB01000018.1 GCF_014323605.1 Lactobacillus kimbladii
AAGAAAAGTAAAACCTAATAATACAGAAGCAGTGCCGATAGTCAATTTACGAATTGAAAATCTATCTTGCTTCGCTTGCATTTCCATTTTTCTTAGTCTTTCATTATAGTTATTTTTTCCTAACATTTTAATCCTTCCTTGTAATTTAATATTCACTAAAATTGTATAACGTATGTTTTTATATGTCAATATATTGCGTTTATTTATATATTAAGTTGTTATTATTTGTTATTTTTATAAGATCATATTTTAAAAGCTTATAATTTCCTATTTTACAAGCTTTTATAACATATATTATTTAAAATTAAATTTATTGATATTATTTATTTGTTTTTTAATAAATATTTTATGATAATTTATTTAGTTACCGTTTTTTTGTTAACATAGTATTTTTAATTACAATACGTAATTTATTCATGATAATTTATTATACACTAGTTATTTTAACAGCCAAATTTTTTAATAAATTCCTTCAATACGTACCAAAAAAACTTTTATTGGTTATATCTACTAAACTGATTAACTTAACAAAATATGTATTATCATACTGATCTTTAGTACAAAAATATTCATAATACTGACTGCGAACAATTTAATTATCAGTTTTAACCTCTAAAGGAATACCAAACTTCCTATAACCTCAAAGAAACAAAAACAAGATCATATTTTCTGAATATAATCTTGTAAACCTTGTTTTTTTATTTATTTGACATAAAACTTGATTACTATTTACTGGTCTATTTAATCAGTTCACAAATAAATTCAAGTCCTTATACTATATATATCTGAATATATCTGACACTTTTCTTCTTATTATGAGCTTAAACTACCCTTTAACATTTGCTTTTTTAACAAATTTGCTTGTTGTCATAGTGTAGTACTTCTTACCTTTAATCTTTACTGGATTACCGTAAGTCTTAATTGATTTACGTTTCTTCAGTACTTTCTTACCAAGGCGATTACCATATTTACTGTATACATAAGCATTATGCTTCAATTTCAGTTTCTTGGC
Source organism: Lactobacillus kimbladii (assembly GCF_014323605.1). Taxonomy (GTDB): domain Bacteria; phylum Bacillota; class Bacilli; order Lactobacillales; family Lactobacillaceae; genus Lactobacillus; species Lactobacillus kimbladii_B. The sequence goes on from NZ_SCMB01000018.1 coordinate 1,013, forward strand.
ATCGATATTTCCTGCAGCTATATACAAGCCATCTTCAAGTTCATAGTAGATCCTCTGATTGATAACCTTCTGGGTTACTACGTCTATATTTGAACCAGCATTTATTACCAAGCCGTTTGCACGAACACCATTTTGATCATAAAGATATGCATTGTGCATTACCTTCTTATTGACAATGATATGAGATTGATCTCCAGCTACCACTCCGGCAGTTGTTTGTCTCAATGTTACATCTTGACTTGCAATATTAGCTGCTTTCACATAACGATTCTTGGCAATGATAAAGTACTTCTTACCGCGAATCTTAACGCTACTGCCGTAAGTAGTAACAGCTTTGCCTGACTTTAGTTTGCCTGCTTTCTTTACCCGTTGACCATATTGGTTGTAAACATAAGCATTGTGCTTCAGTTTTTGAGCTGTACTCTTAACATTGCCAATTGCAACATAGTACTTCTTATTATTA
>NZ_SCMB01000019.1 GCF_014323605.1 Lactobacillus kimbladii
ACAAGAAGACCGAGACAAAGTAGATGCGATTGTTGCACAAGCAGATAAAGATATTGAAGCAGCTACAAGTGTAGATTCAGTCAACAGCATTAAGGATAAAGCTATTAGTGACATCAAAGAAATTAAGGATAGTGCGGATAAAGATGCTGCAATTAAACTAGATAATGAAAAGAAAGATGCAATTACCGCTTTAACTAATAAGCAAACTGAAGTTAAAGCAGGCATCGATGCGTTATCAAATGTCAGTGATGAAAACAAGGCCGCTTTAAAGGATAAAGTAGATAGTTATTACCAAGACGCAACTAATAAGATTAAAGACGCAAATACAACAACTGCAGTTCAGGTTAACAATGCTAAACAAGAAGGTATTGATAACATGGACAAGGTTCTTAAAGATGCACAGGCTTTGGATACAGCTATTAAAAATGATCAAAAGAAGTTAGATGATCATGCGACTGAAGCAATTGACAGAATTAATAAATCTGATTTATCTGATGCAGACAAAGATAAGGCTGTAGCAGCTATAAGTAAAGCTCGCGATAATGCTAAAACAACAGTAGGCGAGCAATCGACGATTGAAAAAGCAGATGCGGCTGAAAAGGCTGGAGAGAGTGCGATTGATACGGCTGAAAAAGCAGCTGCCGAAGCCGATTTGGCAACATCAAAGCTCACTGAAAAAATTAAAGTTGATACTATAGCAGATAATGCTAAGAACCAACTTGATAGTGACTATAACAAATTGACTTCTGATGAAAAGAAGGAAGTTAAAGATAAGTACGATGAGGCTAAAGCAGATATTGATCAGGCCAAAGCTGACGCTGAAAAAGCAATTGAATCAGCAACTTCTAAGCAAGAAGTAAAAGATGCTTCAGAAAAAGCTCAAGCAGACATTACTCAAGCAAAGTCAGCAGCTGAACTAGCGTTTACGAAAGTAGCGGCAAAAGATGCAGTTAAAGCAGTAGCAACCGAAGTCAAGAGCGGCTTAAAGAAACAAGAAGACAAAGACAAAGTAGATGCGATTGTTGCACAAGCAGATAAAGATATTGAAGCAGCTACAAGTGTAGATTCAGTCAACAGCATTAAGGATAAAGCTATTAGTGACATCAAAGAAATTAAGAATAGTGCTGACAGTGAAAGCTTAGAACAATTAATAAGTGATGCTAAGACTGAATTCAGTAAAAAGCATGATGAAGCAGTAGCAAGACTCAAGAATGAATTTGGCAAAGATGCTGTGACAACAGAAGTTGACAATGCATTTGATACACATAAAAACAT
>NZ_SCMB01000001.1 GCF_014323605.1 Lactobacillus kimbladii
TTTTATTTTCCCAGATTCAGCCGCTTTTGTCAAGCACTTTTTTCTGAGTCCTTTTCGCCGTCTTGCCAGACAGCGTTTATTATCTTACTAAAGCAGCTCGCTTTTGTCAACTGCTTTTGCTCGATTTTTTTGCGCTGCCTGAGAGGCCTCTTGCCTTGCGGCTCATTGCCCGACGACAGTTATTAATACTAGCAATTATTTTTGCCTTTTGCAAGTCTTTTTTACAAAAATTTTAGTTCAATCAGCTTTTTTTATGGATTGCTCAATATGAACCAATAATAAATGGATACTCTGATATACATCCCTGATATCATGTCGGCATTCATCTACCACCCAGTTAAAAACAATAGCATAAATTCCGTTTGCTACTAATTCAACTTTGTGAACTGAAAATGGACCTCTAGGTCGCATGTAATTCTCTATTGCTTTAGCATATTCTTTTCGCAAAACGCGATAAAATTCTGGTGGATCTTGTGCAATTCTATTGAGGTTGATATAGAATATCTTATTTTCTTTTATTTTCTGCAACATCCGGTAGAACATTCGGTCCATCGTTTCTCCATCTACACTTCGTAATGTCCGCCTAGTTTGTAGAGTTAAAACTGAAGTAAATAAATCACAAATATTGCGATATTTTGTATAAAAAACCCCACGATTTATATTTAACTTCTTACAAAACTTAGTTACAGTGTACTTATAAACTCTATATTTTGACAGCTCTAACATGAGAACTTGCTCAGTCTTTGTTAAGCTCATATCTATCGCTCCTACTTATAGTATCATAAGTATATCAATAATAGTCATGTCGAGCAATACTATCTTGGAAAAAAATGATGTTATTTTTAAAAAGCTAAAAAAGTACTTAAAAGGGCAGTATTCTTTAATTTGTCTGCTAAATAAAAAACCAACAACTACTAAAATCGTAGGTTGGTTTTCAGATAATAAGTTAAATATGATTTTTATTTTAAATTAGGTTTGACTATCACGCCTATTTTTTCTTTGGCGCTTGGCCTTACGAATTTTACTACGTTGCTCAATTTTATTTTTTTGCGCTCTATCTTGTTGAATAGCTCTTTTAATCTTTTTCTTATAGCCTGGTTTACGCTTTTTTTGTGCTTTTTTTACCATCCCTCTTACCTTATTATCAAGGCCTTGAGAAGTTGACTTTCTTAACTTGCGGTTATGATAATGCGTCCGTGGTATGAGAGAATTATCTTTAATTTCGACAAAATCAAAATGAATTCCCATTTTTTCCAGCTTAAGGATTTGATTCATTTCTTCTTCACGAATTAAGGTAATGGCATGACCACTCATCCCATTTCGTCCGGTTCTACCAATACGATGAATCACAAATTCTAATTCGCGGGGGATTTCATAATTAATAACCAAGCTGACACCTTCAATATCAATGCCACGTGCAGCTAGATCAGTTGCCACTACATACTGGTATTGTCCGGCCTCTACCTCACGCATTGTTCTTTTACGTTCGCGCTCAGTAATTCCACCATGAATCTTAGCCACTTTTAAGCCCTGATTAATGAGAAATTCTGCCAGTTCATCAACAGTTTGCTTTGTGTTAGCAAAAATAAGTGCCAAATACGGCTGGCCCATTGTTAATAATTGATAGAGTACTTTTTTACGACTTTTTGAGCCAATATCAAGCAAATCGTTTTTGACCGTTGGCGAGATAACGGTGGGATTATCTATGATAATAGTTTCAGGCTTTGCCATGTATTTACGTAAAAAGTTAGCCAACTTAACCGGAATTGTAGCCGAAAAAGCAGTTAAAACACAATTTTGAGGCAATCTTTGAGCAATAAAATCAATTTCACTCAAAAAGCCCATGTCCAAAGTCATATCGGCTTCGTCAATAACAAAGTTTTTGACATAATCTAATGGCAAAATCTTTGTTTCAACGAAATCATGTAGTCTGCCGGGAGTGGCAACCACAATCTGAGGTTTATGGCTAGAAATCTTATCGACTTGTCGCTCACGGTCGCTACCGCCAGCTAGATGTGCAATGGGAATGTCTAAACCGGAAGCATCCCTTAACTGGCGTGCAACTTGATATAATTGCTGTGCAAGTTCACGACTAGGCGTAGTCAAAATTGCTTGAGGATACTGAAGATTTTCGTCAATTTCATTCATAACAGGAATCAAAAAGGCGTGAGTTTTACCCGAACCGGTAACTGCTTGCACTACAGCATTTTTGTGTGCCATTAAAACAGGGATCACTTTTTCCTGCACCTCAGTCGGTTTAACAAAATTAATCTTTTTTAATCCCTGCCTGATTGCTGGATTTATCTGCTCGTTTTCAAAAATATTATTCATGTTCCTCTTGATATTCCTTGGTTACCTGAACTAATTCTGCGAAAATTTGTTTCACTTCCGCCATGTCTTTTGCGTTAGCTCCACTTGCTAAAGCGTGACCGCCGCCATCATGTTTTGCTGCTAATTCGTTAATTACTGGTCCCTTTGAACGATAATGGACTCTGAATGTACCATCTGGTTTTTCCACAAAAACATTCCAGGCAATGATATCCTTAATTCGACCGGGAGTAGAAACAGTACATGAAGCTTGTTCTGAATCTACACCCAATTTATACAAAGTATCTTGAGTTAAAATTGCATAGGCTGCACCACTAGCATCGACTTTCATATACTCCAAAACTTCAGCCTGAAGTTTTGCCTGTTCGAAGGTAACATCACTGATATTACGCGCAATTTCATTAATATTAATTCCGGTCGCTGCCAATTTAGCCGCAATTTTAAAAGTATGATCTGTGGTTTCAGGATACATAAATCTACCCGTATCACCCACTATTCCAGCATAAAGAGGATAGGCTACTTCAGCAGTAAGTGGCATTTTTTCAGTAATAATAAAATCAGCTACAATCTGCGAAGCAGCAGGAGCCTGATCATCAACAAAACTCATATTAGCATAGGGTTCAACATCTGGATGATGATCAATTTTTATTAAAAAATCGCCTTTATTATATAATTTATTTGAAATACGGGCTGTATTTCCTGTGTCTGTGGTGATTACAAGAGCTCCTTCATAATCTTTTTCAGTCACTTGATCCATATGATTGATCCATGTCAGGTCGCCTTCATCATTTTCTCCAGCACACAAAATTTTCTTACTTGGGAACTGCAGCTTTAAAGAACGTGCAAGTCCCGCTTGAGAACCTAAAGCATCAGGATCTGGACTAGTGTGTCTATGCAAAATAATGGTATCATATTGTGTGATTTTTTGATATATTTCGGTAAAAGTATTCATATCTAAACTCCTTTGTTACTTAGATAAATTCCAGCCTAAACAACTTTTAATGCTTAAATAAATCCAAATCCATATTTTCATAGTCTGCTTCGGTAAAATCTGTAGCTGTTACACCCAAAAGTCTTATGCCATCACTTAAAAATGAACTGGAAATAGGATCAAAAAGTTCTTTAGCAGCATCGTATAGTTCTAATGGATTATTAGTAGCATGATCAAGCTTACGTCTTTTAGTAACAGTCTTAAAGTCACTGTTACGAATTTTTAAAACAACCGTATTGGCATAAAAATTGCGCTCAATTAGCTTATCAGCCAGATCATTAACATAATTACGCAAATTTGTCAGTGCAGTTTGTTCATTGTAAACACTAGGTTCATAGGATCGTTCAATACCAATAGATTTGCGATTACGCTCGTCATCAGGAATTACTCGGGATAAATCAATACCGTTTGCGTGCTCTGCCATTAAATATCCCATACGATTGAAATGTTTTATTAAATCACGAACATGCATTTTTTGCAACCCATGACCTGTAAAAATTCCCATTTCTGCTAATTTTGCTTGAGTTTTTGGACCGATACCATGAAACTGAGCAATTTTTTGCTTTGCTAAAAATTCTTTAGCTTCATCTGGCAAAATAAGACTGCGGCCAAATGGCTTCGAATACTCAGAACCCATTTTTGCTAAAAATTTGTTATATGTGACGCCAAAAGAACAGTTAAGACCAACTTCTTTTTTTATTTTCTTCTGAAGATTAATTGCAATCTGCAACGCAGAGGTTATCCCTAATTTGTTTTCAGTTACATCCAAATACGCTTCATCAAGCGCGATAGATTGGACGTTATCAGTAATTTCATGCATCAACTGATGTATTTCAGCAGAAACACTATGATATTTGGTAAAATTTGGGCTCAAAAATACCAATTTATTTTTCGGTATCAGTCTTAAGGCCTTAATCGCTGGCATAGCCGAATGAACGCCATATTGACGAGCAATATAATTAGCTGTTGCAATCACACCATGACCGTGATAATTTCTCGGATCTTGACCAATTACTAGTGCTTTATTTTTTAATTCAGGATTATCGCGTGTTTCTACAGATGCATAAAAAGCATCCATATCAAGATGAATAATTTTTCTATGTGTATCATTTTTAGGCAAAAGGCCATCGTCAAAATTACTCATAAATCCAACGCTCTGTCGGTGACTCAAAAATTTTAGCAGCTGATTTAGGACCCATTCTGTATGGCAAATATTGTTCAGGTTCTTGACCCTGTTCGTTTTCTTTTTGCCAAGCTTCTTCAACATGGTCAATAAATTTCCAATAGTTTTTTAGTTCACTCCAGTGAGTAAAATTAGTTGAATCATTTACAAAAACATCATGCAGCAAACGTTCATAACCATCTGGTACCTGTTTTTGCTCTTCACTTGTAAGTCCGTAGCTTAAATTCTCACGTCTGATTCCAGTTTCATTGATTTTTTTACCGTTAATAGTAATAAAAATTTGCATCTGCGGATCTATAATGATTGAAATATTATTTGAATGAGCCATGCCATACTGATTCGACATATGCTTTAAAACAATGTCAATCCTATTTTTCTTTTCTCTCATTTCTTTACCAGTTCTAAAATAAATTGGTAAATCTGCCAGTGGCCCCTTTTTAAACTTTACTTCACCTGCTACATAGGTTTCCGTATGAGAATCCTCAGCAACATTAGGCTCTTGACGATAGCCAAAGGTGACATCGCTTCCAAGATATTGCCCCCTCACAAAATGCCGCGCAATTTCATCTTCTGTGGGAATTATCATACTATCAAGAAGTTCTTGCTTTGCTTTGTGGATACTTTGTGAAGTCAAATCCTTAGGCTCTGGCATTGCAAGCAAAGTTATGATTTGGAATATATGATTCTGTACCATATCGCGCAAAGCTCCTGATGTTTCGTAATATCCACCTCGAGCCTCAACTCCAAGTTGCTCAGCCAAAGTGACCTGAACGTTTTTAATATTATGATTATTCCAAATATTTTTAATCAATGGATTAGTAAGCCTCATTGGTAAAATGTTCTGAATCATTTCCTTGCCTAAATAATGATCAATCCGAAAGATATCATCTTCAGCAAAAGATGCAGTTATTTGCTTGTTCAACTCTTCTGCCGTGGCAAGATCACGACCAAAAGGCTTTTCAACAACTATGCGGTTAAAACCTGAGCTGGTTAAATGTTGATCATTAATATGTTCAGCAATAGTACCAAAGAATTTAGGAGCCATCGCCATGTAGAAAATACGATTTCCCTGTGCACTATATCGATCGTCAAGATCTTGCGCCAAATTTTTCAAGGTTTCATAGTGTTCCACATTTGTCACATCATGAGACTGATAGTAAAAATGACTGGCAAACGCAGCTAAATCATTTTCATCCACTTCATTATGTGTTTCGTGCACAGCGTCACTCACTTGGTCGCGCAAATATTCATGTGACCAGGGACGACGAGCCGTGCCAATTACAGCAAAATTATCGTGAATTAAACCTTGTTCAAATAAATTAAACAGTGCTGGGTATAGCTTCCTATGTGCTAAATCTCCACTACCACCAAAGATAATCATAATTACCGGAATATTATTCATGAAAAAATCCTTTCTGTTACCTTTTTACACTAGTTTTATTTTATACTATTTTGCCGGTAAACTCGCGCTTTGAGCAACATTTGCCAATATTTGTTTACTAATTTTGGTAACAAAAAAGTGCCTTGAAGGCACTTAAGTAACTGCTTTTATTTTGAATCGTCAGGAGTTTCATCAGATGAACTGGCTGGTCTTTCTTCAGTTGACTTTTCCGCTGGCTTATCTGGTTTCTGATCCGTTGTCGGTTCACTTTGCTCTGATTCTTCAGCTTTATCAGTACTTTCAGAAGTAGCAACTGGTTCAGCATTAGCCGTATTATTTGGCAAAATTTGCTGTACTGCCATTCTACTAAAAGTTAAATAAATCCCATCAGCATCAAGCACAACAGTTTTGTCTTTGGTATTAACGGAATCAATTTTACCGTGAAGACCATCAATCATGATGACGCTGTCACCTTTCTTCAATTGATTCATCATTTCCATTTTCTTTTGTTGTTGCTTTTTTTGGGGTTTGATCATAGTAAAATACATTAAGGCAATCAAAACTACAAAAACTATGATTGTCCACATAGTACTACCTGAATTATTAGCCTGTGCTAAAAATAAATTATTCACTTTTACACTCCTCAAATTAAAATTAATCATTGTCTAAATATTTATTATACAGAAAATAACAAACATTTGCATTACTTGTTTGGCAGCGGCAGTCCCAAATGACTATAAGCCTTCTCTGTTACCATTCTTCCTCTAGGTGTCATTAACAAAAAACCATTCTGCATCAAATAAGGTTCGTAAAGAGATTGAATTGTTTCTACATCTTCACCAGTATTAGCAGCTAGTGTCCTAATTCCTACAGGACCACCATGATATTTTTCAATAATTACACGCAAAATTTTACGATCAGTCTGATCAAGACCCTCATCATCAACTTGCAATTGCCGTAAAGAATCTGTCGTAGTTTTAAAAGAAATTATTTCTTCTCCTTTAACTTGTGCAAAATCACGCACTCTTCTCAATAAACGGTTGGCTACACGTGGTGTGCCCCTTGATCTGCGAGCTAATTCATGTGCGGCCTGGGGGTCAATTTGAATGTTAAAAACTTTGCTGGAACGAGAAATGATTTTTTCTAATTCTTCCACAGTATAATACTGCAAATGTTCAACAATACCAAAACGTCCACGCAATGGTGCAGACAATTGTCCGGCTAAAGTGGTTGCGCCAACTAAAGTAAAGGGTGGCAAGGGAACATGTACTGCATGGGTAGTCTGGCCTTCACCAATTACGATATCAACATAATAATCTTCCATAGCAGAGTAAAGAACTTCTTCAATTGGCTTTGCCAAGCGATGGATTTCATCAATAAATAAAATATCACCAGGATCCAGATCGGTTAATAAAGCAACCAAGTCTCCAGCCTTTTCAATTGCAGGTCCACTAGTGCTTTTCAAATGAACACCTAGTTCATTCGCTATTACAAAGGCTAAGGTAGTTTTACCTAATCCTGGAGGGCCATAAAGCAGAACATGATCAAGAGCCTCATCCCTTTTTTTAGCAGCTTTAATATAAACTGCCATTTCTTTTTTGACACGATTTTGACCTAAATATTCCTTTAAAGTTTGAGGACGTAAAGGAAACTCAGCTTGCTTTTCTTCCTGTCCCTGTGTCTCTCCAGAAACAATACTGTTATCGTCTTCTGCCACCTGTTTCACTTCCCTTTAAAACATTAATTTTATTATAACAATATTTACTTCTTTAAGAGAAGAGCCAAACCTTTTTTAATGTACTGATCTGCTGTTGTCTTTTCCTCTTCTATTAAAGCCGGTGTAATCCTGTCTACTTCTTTTTTAGTATAACCTAATGCCAATAATGCTAATAATGCATCATTTAATTCTGGAGTTATTTCTGCTAAAGCTTCTTTATTTGCATTCTTGACATAGTCTCCTAATTTACCCTTTAAATCAAGGACAATTTGTGAAGCTGTTTTTTTGCCTACACCAGGAAAACGAGTTAGGTATTTCACCTCACCCTGTTCAATTGCTTCTGCTAGAGAATTACTGTCTTCAGCAGCCATAATTGCTAAAGCAGACTTTGGTCCGATACCACTGACACTTAAAAGTTTCAAAAACAATCCTTTATCATCTTCAGTCTGGAAACCATATAAAGTGACTCCTGTATCTCGCACAATTTGCTCTATAAAAACTCGCACTTTTTGTCCTTCTTGGTATGCATATGGTGAGGGACTAAAGACCTTGTAGCCTATTCCATTTACGTCAACTACTATAAAATCTGGCTTAACTATTGTAATATTACCATTTAAATATTCATACATTTGTTGTTAATCTTTCTTAAACATTTTGCGTAAATCTTTTTTCCTTAGGCGCACAATTACCAAATTACCCTTTGCATCATGATACGGATCAGAAATTTGCCTCAAATTTGTCAAAATTTCGCCACAATCTGCAGATGTCAATTTTTTGCGCCCTGCAACTTCCCTTTGAGCTTGGTCTGCTGCTATTCTTTTAATTAAATTTTGAGAATCACTGTCATCTATGTTTAAAAACGTGTCTAAAATTGTACGCACAGAATGTTCGACGTCTTTGCCTAACCAAGTGGGATAAGACCTCAAGATAAAGGTATCTTGCCCAAAGTCTTCTAAAAAAATGCCAATTTTTTGAATGTCTGCCAACTTATCTTTTATTTGTAGAAATTCTAAATTGCCAAATTCTAAAATTAAAGGACTCAATAAACCTTGCTGGCTGATTTTAGAACTAGACAATTCGAGCATAATCTTTTTAAAAGAAAGCAGTCTTCTGGCAGCAACCTGATCAATTAAATATAAGTCATCATTACTTGCAGCAATAATATATACTTTAGTCTGACCTACAAAACTTAGCTCGGGTAAACTACTTGCCAGTAATTCATCCCCTGTAGAAATTATCCCACTATTAGATTGCTTACTTGTAAAAGGCGTCAACTGACATTGCTTTTTTACATTATCTGTCCAAGTTGCAGTAAACAGATAACGATCATCATCTCGCGGGGTATCTAAATTCACATACTGGGTATGTTGAATATGCTGGATTTTTTCAGGTACTGCTTCATTAATTTGGTCAGTTTGAGTTTCAGGTCTTTTAGTTTCAACCACGTTTTTATTTAAATTAAATTTTAACTGATCAACTAAAGTATCCTCTGTAGCATTATTCAAATTGCTGATGGCATCAGATTTTGTTTCATTTTTCAAAAGCACACTGCTGATTGCATTTGTTATCAAACGACTTAATTCAGTTTCTTTAGATAAACGTACTTCTCTTTTTGTAGGGTGCACGTTAACATCTACCAATAGCGGATCAGTTTTTATCTTAACAACAGCTATCGGATAATGTTTAGCAGCAAGATTATTACCATAACCATCCCTCACTGCACTCGCTAACTTGAAGTTTCTAATGTAACGACCATTGAGTAAAATGGAAATGAAATTACGCGTAGATCTGGTAAGTTCAGGATTAGAAATCAAGCCACTTATCTCAAAGTCATTATCACTGCCTTTAAATGACAACATTTTTTCTGCAATATTTCTGCCATAAACACTAGAAACCGTTTGCCGTAAATTATTGTTGCCAGCTGTTCTTAGTAATATGCGACCTTCGTTCATCAATGTAAATGCAATTTCAGGATAGCCTAACGCAATCCGATTAATAATATCCACAATTTTCATAATTTCAGTTCTCGGACTACGTAAATATTTCAATCGCGCCGGCGTGTTATAAAATAAATCTTTAACAGTAATCTGTGTACCTTTTCTGGCAGCCGCATCCTCCTGTGCTTTTTTAAATCCACCCGCAAACTCGGCGCGCGTACCTATTTCATTAGAAGAATTAGTTAAAATTTCGACATGACTGACTGCAGCAATTGAGGCTAAGGCTTCCCCCCTAAAACCTAATGTATTGACATTAAATAAGTCATGCTCATTTGCAATCTTACTGGTCGCGTACCTGGTAAAAGCAAGATCAATCTGATCACTATCAATTCCGGAGCCGTTATCCTGAACTACAATTTGCTTTAAACCGGCATCAGTGAATTCAATTCTAATTCTGCTGCTACCTGCGTCAATTGCATTTTCAACCAGCTCCTTTACCACGCTGGCAGGTCTTTCAATTACTTCTCCAGCTGCTATCTGATTAGAGAGGTTGACCGAAAGCTCATGTATTTTAGCCATGACTAGTTCTCATCCTTTAAATCTTCTTGCCAGTTTTCGACTAGCTGCATCACTTGCAACGGCGTTTGATCAGCTAAATAAAGATTAGAAATTTCATCTAGGATATCTTTTTCTTTGTCAGTTAATTCTTCTTTAGAATCTAATGGTGTTTCAACAGGCTCAGATTCTCCTGTTTCACTAACTGAACTAAACAAATCCAGCTGCGTGGAAGCTGGGTCCAAATTACTTCCTTGAGCTTCAAGCCTATTAAGCAACTTGGTAGCTTTTCGTAAAACTTTTCTCGGTAATCCGGCAAGTTGAGCAACGTGAATGCCATAACTTTGATCAGCAGGTCCAGGTAAAATTTTATGAAGAAAGATCAATTTACCGTTTTCTTCAGTTGCCCCCACATGAATATTCTTTAAATGAGGCAGTGTCTGTTCCATCGCCGTTAGCTCATGGAAGTGAGTCGCAAACAACACTTTAGCCCCAACCTCATCATGTAGATACTGGACAATAGCACCAGCAAGGGCCATACCATCATAGGTTGCCGTTCCCCGGCCAATTTCATCAAATAACACCAGGCTCCTCTTAGTCGCATGCTGTAATGCATCGTTAGCTTCGGTCATTTCGACCATAAAGGTACTTTGTCCGGAAATTAAATCGTCTGCTGCACCAATTCTGGTAAAAATTTGGTCAAAAATAGGCAAATCTGCACTATCTGCTGGCACAAACGAACCAATTTGAGCCATCACGGCAATAAGTGCCATCTGCCTCATATAAGTGCTTTTTCCAGACATATTAGGACCAGTTATCAGAAAAATGTCTGTATTTTCTGTTAATTTTACATCGTTAGGAATAAAAGAGCCTGCCTTCATCACCTGTTCAACTACAGGGTGACGTCCCATGATAACTTTAACATCCTGATTATCAGTATGAAATTGTGGTCTGCAGTAATTATTATCTTCAGCTACTTGAGCAAAAGAGCAGAAAACATCAAGCTCTGCCACTTGTCCAGCCAACTTTTGCAATGCTGGAATGTATTTCTTAACTTCTTCTCTTAACTTCACAAACAAATCATATTCTAAATCCGTCGATTTGGTCTGTGCTTCCAAAATCAGATTTTCATGTTCTTTAAGTTCTGGAGTAATGTAGCGTTCAGCATTAGTCAGGGTTTGTTTACGGGTATACCGATCAAGAGGTACTTTGCCCTTATTAGAATTTGTAACTTGAATATAATAACCAAAAACCTTGTTGTAACCAACTTTTAAATTCTCAATACCAGTTTTGGCCCGTTCATCCTGCTCCATTTCAGTCAACCATTTTTTACCATTATTCATGGCATCCCGGTAGCGATCAAGTTGACTATCAACACCATCTTTGATTAATCCGCCTTCAGTCGTCAGAACTGGAGGCTGATCAACAATGGTATCTGTAATTAATTTAGCAATGCCTTTTAACGGATCAATTTGTCTGGCAAAATTTTGCAGATTTTTATTATCAGCTTTTTGGATTGCTGTCAAAATCGTTGGCACGGCATTGAGAGAGTGAGCCAACTGCAATAACTCGCGGGCATTGACATTGCCAAAAGCAATGCGCCCAGTTAAACGTTCCAGATCATAAACCCCTTTTAGAGCATCGTTAATATTTTCTCGCGTAAAATATTCATCAATTAAGGCCTGCACCATTTCTTGCCGTTTATTTAGCTGCTCAATTGACAAAAGTGGCCGATCCAGCCATTGTTTTAACAGCCGTCCACCCATTGCAGTATGCGTTTTATCCAGAACCCAAAAAAGGGAACCCATTTTTTTGCCGGTTTTCGCAGATGCTGTTAACTCTAAATTATCCCGTACGGTGTGCGACATTTGTAAATATTGATTGACTTCATAACTTTTTGCTACTTGTAAATGGGCTAAACTGCGGCGCTGCGTCTGCAATAAATAACCTACAAGTTGTTTTACAGCAGCTTTTTCGGCAGAATTAGTTAAATTTTGTTCAGCAAATGAAATCTCTGCATGTTTGCCAGTTAATTCTACGGGCTCTGACACCGTAATATTAGCTTTATTGAGAAAATCACTATCCTTGTCACTTAAGTGACCATTAAAAACAACTTCGCGCGTTCGCAGCGAAAGCAACTCATTTGAAACAGCAGCAAAGCTTTTTAAATGTGTAGCGTAAATTTCACCAGTGGATAAGTCACTGTATGCCAGTCCAAAGCAACTTTTGGTAGTTACAACCGATGTAAGATAATTTGATTCTTTAGCTTCACTGGGCTTGTCATTCATTAAAGTTCCGGGAGTCACAAGTTGAATTATACCCCGTTTAACCATCCCTTTAGCTTGTTTAGGATCTTCGAGCTGTTCACACAAAGCTACCTTGTAGCCTTTTTCAACCAAAGTATCTACATAGGATTGGACTGCTACATGCGGAACTCCTGCCATTGGAACAGGGTTTTCAGCTTTATTAGATCTGTGAGTCAAAGTTAATTCTAAAATTTGAGCACCTTTGACTGCATCATCTTCAAATAATTCATAAAAATCGCCCACCCGATAAAAAAGGAAAGCATCGGGATATTGCTTTTTAATTTCGTGATATTGCTCCATCATCGGAGTCAGGTTTGTTTGCGCCATTATTCCCCTTCTTTTCTGCATTACTGTTATTATTATACGCTAAAGTTCTTATTAAAAGAAAAAAGACCGCAAGTAAAACGATCTCTTTTCACAATATGTTTTTTTGCCGCAGTGATTGCTTTCTTTTTAAAAAATTTAAGCAATGTGGCCTTCAATACTTTGTAAATCTTTTTTGCCATCCATTTTCACAATAGCGCTAATTGCTGCAGTAATGCCTTTTACATCATCTGCTAGGCTAAGACAAGGAGTTTCAGGTTTAGCAACAACTTGCTCAGGTAAATACGGAATGTGCATAAATCCAGCCTTTAAGTTACGAAATTCCTTGTCAATCATATACTGCACTTGATACATAATATGATTGCAGACAAAAGTCCCTGCAGTTGTTGAAACAGAGCTTGGCAATCCAGCTTCCCGAATTGCACGTGCCATCGCTTTTACAGGAAGTTGTGTGAAATATGCGTTTTGTCCATCTTCATGAATAGGACTAGCAACTGGTTGATAACCTTTGTTATCAGCAATACGGCCATCATCAAAATTAATAGCTACTCGTTCTGGAGTCAAAGCATAACGACCACCAGCTTGACCGATATTTAAAACATAATCTGGTTTTTCCTTAAGAATAGCTTCATGAACTACTTCTGCACAGTCGCCAAAAACTGTTGGTATTTCGAGTTTAACGATCTTTGCACCAGCAATTTCATCATCCAGCCGTTTAACTGCTTCAATTGCAGGATTAATCTTATCTTCGCCAAAGGGATCAAAACCTGTTACAAGAATTTTCATTATCTTTTCTCCTTACTATCTTAAAAAGCTAAAAAGTACATTAGAATAATTTGAATGAGCAACATGCTAATTGCAATCGGAAATTGTTGCTTGATTACACCTAATTGATCTTTCATTTCCATTAATGCAACTGGCAAAGTATTAAAGTTGGCTGCCATTGGGGTAAGCAATGTACCGCAGTATCCAGATGTCATTCCTAATGCCGCAACTACAATCGGTGAACCACCTTGGGCGACAACGAAAGGAATGCCAATCCCTGCTGTAATAACTGCAAACGCAGCAAATGCATTACCCATAATTGCTGTAAATAATGCCATAGCAATACAATAAAGCGCAACTCCTAATAAATGGTTTCCAATAGGAAAAAGACCAGAAATAGCCTTGGCAGTCACTTGTCCTACACCTGAAGCTGTAAATACCACGCCCAAAGTAGCGAGTAATTGTGGTAAAATTCCGGCAGAGCCGACAGAACGCACCATTCTTTGTGTATCTTCGTAGACTACTTTAGTATTCGATTTAGTCAAAATTTGTGCAACAACAAGTGAAACAATAGCTGCTACACCGATACCTACTTGACCACCTAAATTAGTAAATTGGGCTATGACCAAAGCTAAAACTGCCAGCAGGATACTTGGTAAGAAAATCCAGTTGCCAATGCGTTTAACCGTTTTTTGAGCAACTTTTTCATCTAAATCCTTTATGTGTCCTACACGCACTTGTTTAAACAAAGATAATAAAGCAATGATCAGGATAATGCCACCATTAATTGCATTTGGCAACCACTGTCCAGCACAGAAAAGCACTGCAAACAAAAGCCAAAATATTCCAGTACCCCAACGGACTGGATTAGATTGATCACGCCAAGATTCAATAGCAGCAGCGAGGAAAAAAAGGCCAATTAAAATATAGAATGCAAGTAAAATATTATTAATTAAAGTTTCCATTGTTTCTCCTATTTTTCTTTCTTCTTCATTAGCTTTTGGTCAAATGCGTGATTGTAGAACAAGCATAAAATATAGCTAATAATTGCGACTGGGAAGGTATATAAAACTATTCCAGATGGATCTACAGGATGACCGAGCGATTTCATTGTACTTGCAATAAGTAAAACACTTGAGGAAGCCACAAACAGGTTTTGCGCAAAGAAATTACCAAAATTTTCTGTTGCAGCAGCTCTTCCTTTAATTTGGTCTACTTCTAGAGGAGTCAATTCGCTATTAACCTTACCGGCCGCTTGCGCCATTGGATTAATCAATGGCGCAATAAACTGGACGTGTCCTTGTAATGAAATACCAAAGGCACCGGCAATTTCACGAATGGCCTGATAAATATCGAATATACGACCAGGTGTCAGTTTTTTCATTTTTTTAATTAAATTAACAGCGGCTTGTTTTAAACCATGTCTTTCTAAAATTCCAATAGTTGGTAAAGTGAGAAAGAAAAGAGAAACCATTCTGTTATCCATAAATCCTTTACCTAGAATTGTCAAAAATGAGGTAAAATCTATTCCTGAAACTAATGCCGTAACTAAAGCAGAAATTACGACTACAGCTATTGTATCAAGCCCCAAGGCAAACCCTAACACTATAACAACAATACCCAACAAACTTAAATATTCCACTAATGTTCCTTTCTAGTGAATAATCTTAACCAAGATAAACTAAAAATGAATTGTAACAAAAAAATCCTACTAGCAAGCTCCACAGGATTGCTAGTAGGATTTATTAATTAACTAATAAAAACTAAATTACATCACACCTGGATTGCCAGCACCTGCAGCATTTGGATCAGCAGCAGGTTTATCTTCTGGTATCTCGGCAACAACTGCTTCAGTAGTTAGGAGCAAAGCGGCAATTGAAGCAGCATTTTGTAAAGCAGTACGGGTTACCTTGGTTGGGTCAATAATTCCGGCTTTAACCATGTTTTCCCATTTGCCATTAGCTGCGTTATAACCAACTTCGTTATCTTGACCTTCAAGTTTGTTCAAGATAACTGAACCGTCTTCACCAGCATTTTCAGCAATTTGACGAACTGGAGCAGTCAAAGCTTCTAAGACAATGTTAATTCCAGTTTGTTCATCAGCATTGTCGCCCTTAAGGCCTTTAACGGCATCCTTAACATCTACTAAAGCTGTACCACCACCAGCAACGTATCCTTCGTCAACGGCTGCACGAGTGGAGTTTAAAGCATCTTCAATGCGGTATCTGCGCTCTTTTAATTCAGTTTCAGTAGCAGCACCAACATGAATAACGGCAACTCCACCGGTTAATTTAGCCAGACGCTCTTGTAATTTCTTCTTGTCGAAGTCAGAAGTAGTCTCTGCAATTTGTTTTCTAATTGAATCTTCACGGTCTTTAATAGCTTCGTCAGAACCTGAACCATCAACAATAGTAGTTGAGTCTTTGGTAACAGTGATGCGGCGAGCTTGACCTAGTTGGTCAATCTTAGTGTCTTTTAATTCAAGACCTAAGTCCTCAGTAATTACTGTACCACCAGTTAAAGCGGCAATATCTTGCAGTTGTTCTTTACGACGGTCGCCAAAGCCAGGAGCTTTAACAGCAACAACGTTAAAGGTACCACGAATCTTGTTCAAAACTAATGTTGGTAAAGCTTCACCAGAAACATCATCAGCAATGATCAAAAGTGATTTACCTTGTTGCACAATTTCTTGTAACAATGGCAAAATGTCCTGAATGTTAGAAATCTTCTTATCAGTGATTAAGATGTATGGGTTGTCAAGATCTGCTTCCATCTTGTCATTATCAGTTACCATGTATTGTGAAAGGTAGCCACGGTCAAATTGCATACCTTCAACTACTGATAATTCAGTTTCGATACCACGTGAGTCTTCAATAGTGATAACACCATCATTACCAACTTTTTCCATGGCGTCAGCGATTAGGTCACCAACTTCTTTTGATGCTGAAGATACAGAAGCTACTTGAGCAATTTGGTCTTTTGAAGAAACAGTATGACTAATTTTATGTAATTCGTTAACTACTGCCTTAGTAGCTTTTTCAATACCGCGGCGAACACCTACAGGGTTAGCACCAGCAGTAACGTTCTTCATACCTTCACGAATAATTGCTTGAGTTAAAACAACAGCAGTAGTTGTACCGTCACCAGCTATGTCATTAGTCTTTTGTGCTGCTTCGGCAACTAACTTAGCACCCATATTCTCATAGTGGTCTTTTAATTCAATTGCCTTTGCAATTGTCACACCATCATTAGTAATGTCCGGGTTGCCGTATGATTGCTCCAAAACAACATTTCTGCCCTTAGGACCAATAGTTGCCTTAACAGTATCAGCTAATTTGTCAACGCCCTTTAACAGGGAACGTCTTGCTTTTTCTGAAAATTTAATTTCTTTTGCCATATTTTTCTGCGCTCCTTAATTACTTAACAATTGCTAAAATATCTTTTTCATGAAGGACTAAATACTTTTCGTCATCGTATTTGACATCAGTGCCTGAATATTTGTCATATAAAACAACGTCACCCTTTTTAACAGTCATAGGAATTTTACTGCCATTTTCAGCATAACTGCCTTCACCAACAGCAACAACTTCACCTTCTGTTGGCTTTTGTTTAGCATTAGAAGCCAGGACGATTCCGCCTACAGTTTTCTCTTCTTCTTCTTTAACTTTAACGATCACGCGATCACCAATTGGTTGTAACACGTTTGTCCCTCCTAAAATTAAATTATTAATCTATTTTACGTGTCATTAGCACTCCTATTCATCAAGTGCTAACTTACATTTATGATAATAACCCCTTTTCATAAAAAATGCAAGAAAAAATTAGCACTTTGAGTAAAAAAGTGCTAATTGTATTTTTATAGCTACTTTTTCTTATCTGAGTCAAGGAAGTAAATTAGAGTTTGTAATTCCGTTGCCAAATCAACGTTCTGGATTCTAATACCACTTGGAGCAGACAAACGAATTGGCGTGAAATTCATAATTCCTCGAATACCGGCTTCAACCATATCATCAGCAGTCTTTTGTGCTGTCGTGGAAGGAACAGTCAAAATTGCAATAGAAATCTGCTGGTCACTGAGCTGTTTTTTTAGTTCACTCATGTCATAAACAGGCACGCCACTGAGAATCTTGCCTGTAATTTTATCATCTATATCAAAAGCACATGAAATACGAATATTGTTTGTACGCTTGAAATTATAGTTTAATAACGCATGGCCTAAATTACCAACGCCAACCAGGGCAACATTTGTTAAGGTATCTTGATTTAAAATCTTTTTAAAAAAGGAAAGCAAACTTTTTACATCATAACCATAACCACGTTTTCCCAATGCACCAAAGTATGAAAAATCACGTCTGATTGAAGCACTATCTACTTGAACAGCCTCAGATAATTCAGTTGAGGATACCTTTTCTTTACCAGCCTCATTTAAAATTATCAGGTAGCGGTAATATAGCGGCAATCTTTTAGCCGTAGCCGTGGGTATTTTGATTTTTTCCATTTAAAAAGCCTCCAACTTGATTAAGTATATATTTTGTTTTGTGAATTTTTCAGCAATTACTACTATTTTATCTATAAATTTGCGCCATTTGCAAACATTTTTTTCACAATCTATCAAATTTTAGCATAATAGTAACAGGTTTGATAATAGAAATTTATTTTTTTACTCTTTTAATTAAAAAATGCTTCTTTTTTACATTTATTTCCTATATTTATCAATCAAACTCTCCCACAAGAATTTTGCTACGTATGCTAAAATGGTTTCTAGGTGAAAAATTATGATAATTGCTCAAGGACACGATTTAGAAAAACAATTCGGTGCCAACACATTATTTAAAAACGTCAATTTTTCAATTGACTCAAATGCAAGAATAGGTCTCATTGGACCCAATGGTGTCGGTAAAACGACATTGCTTAAGATTATGACCGGCGAAGAAGAAGCCACACATGGCGACTTTACCATCAATAAAAATATAGATGTCGGCTATATTGCTCAAGAAAATGATTTAAATGAAAATAAAACTATTTGGGATGAAATGTTGTCTGTTTTTACCCCTTTAATTAATATGGGTAAAAAAATAAGTGAATTACAAGAAGAAATGTCTGCAAATCCACAAAAAAATGACCTGCTAAAACAATATGACCAATTGCAATACAGCTTCGAACAACAGGGAGGATACACCTACCAGGCCGATATCAAGAGTGTTTTAAATGGCTTTAATTTTCCTGAAGCAACTTGGACTAAAAAGGTTGGCAGCCTTTCCGGTGGAGAAAAAACACGGCTTTCTTTTGTCAAGTTATTATTACGCAAACCCCCGTTATTATTACTTGATGAACCTACAAACTATCTGGATTTAGACACACTAGACTGGCTTGAAAACTATCTTAAAAACTATTCTGGTGCTATTTTGGTAGTTTCCCATGATCAATATTTTTTGGATAATTTAGCAACACAGATTTTTGAATTACAATTTGGCAAATTAACTGTGTTTAAGGGAAATTATTCTGCCTACGTTGCTGAGCGGCAATTGCGTGACCGCCAACAAGAAGAAGCATACGAAAAACAACAAGAAAAAATCAAAAAAGACGAAGAATTTATTCAAAAAAATATTGTCAGAGCCAAAACTACTAAGAGAGCACAAAGCCGGCGCAAGCAATTGGAGAAAATGGATAGGATTACTCCCCCAAAGCACAAAAATAAAGTGCGCATAAATTTCCAAAGCGAAAGGCCTTCAGGTAAAGAAGTATTAATTTTGCGTGATTTAACAATTGGCTACCCCACAAAAACAATGGTTCACGGTATTTCCCTGCAAATAAATAAAGGCGACCGCATAGCCGTAATTGGTCAAAATGGTATTGGTAAATCAACTTTACTTAAAACCGTGATGAAGGAGTTAAAGCCGAAAAAAGGCTCAATTAAATATGGAGCATCCCTTGATATCGGCTATTATGATCAGGAACTTCAGGGACTTGATCCGACTAAAACGGTAATCGATACAGTTTGGGACCGGCACAAAACAATGCCTGAAAAAGATGTGAGGTCGATTTTAGCCAGTTTTTTGTTTACGGCAAAAGATATTGATAAAACTGTCGGGCAACTTTCAGGTGGTCAAAAGGCCAGATTAACATTAACGGTTTTGTCACTAGAACATAATAACTTTCTGCTGATGGACGAACCTACTAACCACTTGGATCTTGAAGCCAAGGAGGTTTTAGAACAGGCACTACAGAGCTATGATGGTACTTTACTTTTCGTTTCCCACGACCGCTATTTCATCAATCAGTTAGCAAATAAGATTGTAGAAATTAAAAACGGTATTGCTCAAGTATATGAGGGTGATTATAGCTATTATTTAGATGAAAAAAGCAAGCAAAATATTGTTTTAGAGAACGAGTCGGCAGAAAACGATACGGCAGCAAAAGTAGACGAAAATAAAAACAAGCTTTCTTATCAAGAGCAAAAGTTGCGCGATTCACAAAAGCGCAAATTACAAAGAGAAGTTGAAAATACCGAAAATAAAATTGACAAGCTTGAAAAGGGACAAAAAGATATTCAATCTCAAATGGCTGATCCTGCAATTGCCACTAATTTTGACAAATTAGGTCCATTGCAAGAACAGCTCACTGAGGTGCAAAAACAATTGGACGATGCAAATGTTGCTTGGGAAAAAGCATTAACGGATTTAGAAAACTTTTAATAATACTTGATGACTTTTAAATTTTTAGATATAAAAAGAGCTAATAAAATTTACGTTTCATTTTCGTAATCTTTTAGCTCTTTTAATATTCAAAATTTAATATTGAGAATTATTCACTAAATGTTAAAGCTTTTAAAATCTAAATGATATCAGATTCATTACTAATATTATCGTCAGAAAGTCTTGCTAAGCCAATTCCTTTTTTGCTTTCTTCAACTATATTCTGAATTTTTTGTTCGTTTAATTTTTCGCTTTCTAATAACAATGAAATTACTAATCCGCTATTCATGCCGTTAATCAGAAACACATCGTTTATTTCATTAAGTCTTGAAACAGCATTTGATACACTTCCTCCAAGTAAATCAGCTACTATAATATAAACGTTTTTACCACTTTTCTTAATATAGTCTTCAACTTTATTTGCTAATTCAATATTACTTTCTCCGGGTTGCAAGCAAAAATCAACACAATTATCTGTATTACCAATAATCATATTTACAGAGTTTTTCATTCCTTTTGCCAAATCGCCATGAGAGACTAAGATGATTTTGTTCTTCAACTAAAAGCCTTCCTTTACAAATCACATTTAACTAATTCGAGATAGTTGTTCAAGATGAGGTCATGTACTAATTTTTCTTTTTCGTCTTTCATATTAAGCCCACAAAATTCCGTTATAGTGTTATCTATCCCCTCGTTTTTAATTTTATTCTGAACTTTTAGTGTATCTGGTTCATTTTCATTTTTGTATATAAATCCGTAAGCTAAACATTTTGTAATGTAGAAGGGTAAAATACCATGTTTTAAAGCACACAGCGCGGGCCCAATAAATCTGTCATTATGTTTAAACTTACGTAATGGCTCTCTGGTTATACGAAAAAGACTATCGCGGAAATCTTTACTCTTAAAGATATTTACTGTGTATTTTGTTTCTTCATCTGTTCTTGGATTTAAATTGTATTCCTTTTGAACTCCAGCAAAAGCTTCTTTTGAGGCATAGTACGCATACTTTGATGCCTGTTCATCGTTTGCCGCTTCATCAGTAAACTGCATACCTTTTGAAAGAGCAACAAAGGCCATAGAGCACTGAACAACATTCCCAGTCCATATTTTAACTGCCATTGCAGCATCAAGATTACTTTCCAAAACAAAAAAGTTAGGCAAATCTTTTTCTTCACTCAGGCTTTTATTATTGTCCACTCTTAATACAGATTTATTATCACCAACAACTTGATATTTGTCTGAAGTTTTTTCCTTTTCTTCCGGAATCAAGTTTTTGCGGTTAACAATACTCATGATTAAAAAAATATTTTGTTTTTCGCAATCATATTCGCTGTCTTTTAAATACTTTCTTATTAAAGCAATCACCATTTGTCTTAAACCGACATAATTAGCTCCTAAAGTTATATATATTTTATTATTAATACTGTGTTTGTTTCTGTATTCTATTGCTTCAGCTATATTTTTTGCAAAAAGTTCAAAGTCTTCTGGCATTAATGCACTAGAAATATATTTTGTTGTTGCGAGCTTTTGAATATATTTATCGTGATCCCTCAGAACATCAAGAGTGTGAAAATGTGAAATAGTACTTTTTTTAAATACTCCAGATTTAATATCAGTCATTTTCACTGTGTAATATCCCTGTTTTTTTAATCCATCTATAAGTTCAGAGTTTGTATCAGCAAATGTAATGTCAAAATTATCAGAATTGTACATTTCACCCAGCATGCCCCTGCCACTTAGTCCTGCACCAACAATTAAAGCTTCTTTCATGAAATCACCTTTTATAATCTAACTAATGTTTAACCTATCTGAAAAAATACTTTTTACTTATCTTCTTTTAAGTATCATTTGTATTGACGCGCGATCAACTTCCAAATCGGCATTACCACATTCTATTGTTGCTTTTTCTTTGTTTAAATTTTTAATTTGACCTACTAAGCCGTTGGAAAACAAAACTTGTTCACCAATTTTTACTTGGGACTGCATTTGAAGATATTTTTTGCGCTTATTAAAACTCTTTAAAACTATAAGCAATATATAAAGAAATAATAGCACGACAATTATTATCATTAACCAATCTTCCATATAGTCCTTCTCCTAATTCAAAATTAGATTATTCCAACTAAAGAAATCACTATAGTGACAACCATAACAATGTAAAAAAGACTTTGCATCTTTAAGTTTTTCTTCTTTAATAACCAATAAAACAAAAGAATAACTAATAGCGCAATTATATTTGGAAAAATACCATTCAGCGTATCCGATAAAAGAACTTTTTTATTACCGTTATAATAAGATATTTTTAAAGGGATTTTTACCATTGAAGAGGCAAGTGTTCCAACAATAATTAAACCAAAAACTGCTATAGAGTTTGTTATCTTGTTAATACCTACTTTACCAAAATAATCTATAGCATCTTTTCCCAATTTAAATCCCTGTTTAAATAGTCCATATGCCAGTGTAAGAATGATAGATAGTAATATGATAATGTAAAGGACAGGTCCAAGGATGCTGCCGCTTTTACCTGAAATCGCAATAACAAGCGTTATTAATATTGGGATGAGAGTACCTTGAATTAAACTATCGCCTATTCCAGCAACAGGACCCATCAAACTTGACTTTATAGCTGTAATTGTTTCACCACTAATGTCTTGATGGATTGCTTTTCTTTCTTCCATACCTAAAACAATACCAAATATGATTGAACCAAGAATCGGTTCAGTATTGTACCAAGTAAAATGCCGGAGTAAATTTTCGCTAAGCTCTTTTCCTTTATAATATTTTCTATAAAAAGGCATTAGCCACCAAGGCCAAGACTTTCCTTGTAAATAGACAGGGTCAACACCTACAGCACCAAAAAGCATGTATCTGGTAAACAATTTATTTTTTTCTTTCTCAGTTAGAGGTGTAGTTCTAATAGTATTAGTCATTATAAAATGTCCTCCTCTCCATAAATCCTATCATCGCTTTCGGATACATCATTATCGTTTTCAGAAGCAGGTTTTGAACTGTTGTTAATAGTTCGATAATATAAATAGGCAATTACTATGGCTGGAAATAACATACCCATAGGTGTCAACTTCAAATATTGATTCATTGCAAAGCCTAAAATGAAGAAAATAATTCCCCAGCCATCATTAACAAGAAAAACCATTAAAGCGGCCATACCAATTGCTGGTAAAACCATACCTAAAGCAGAGAAAGAATTCATAATATTTTGCGGGAGCCAGTTCAAAAATGCCTTTATTGGTCCAGAACCAAAATAAACTAATATAAAACTAGTTACACCACGCTCAAAGATGTATAAAATAGTTGGCAATCCAACATAGCCCCAACTAAATTTATGCCAATTTTGTTGCCTTACAGCAGATTTCATTACCTCACCGAAAGGTACAGAAACTGCACGTACAAGATAATCAAGTGACTGATAAACTGTAGCGAGTGCAGTGGTAATTGCAATTGCAGCACTGATATCAATATGTGAAGCTACGGCAACTGCAACACATGGAAATGAAACTATTCCTAAATCCATTGCTCCGACACCACCGACTGCAAACATTCCGATATACACTAACTGCATTGCACAACCAACAATTATTCCTCTTTGTATATCGCCAAAAATTATACCTACTATTAGTCCGCCTATAAACGGACGTTGCAAAATATACTTTAAAGGATAACCACCTATTGGTGCACTTCCACTAGCTGAAAATACACAAAACAATGCTACTAAAGCACTTCTCAAAGCTAGCATGTTAAACCCCCCCTTTTTAATAATTCTTCACTTTATCATGTTCAATTTTTGCTTTTTCATAAGAAATATTTTCAAATTTACATGATGGATCAAACACTATATTTGTGCCATGATTATGGCTATATTCAATTGCTTCCCATTCATCCTTAGTATTACCGACTGATTTTAAGTAACTAGGAGCGTCATCCCGAATAAATTGCTGTCCAATGGTGACAACCCCTTTAAATTTATAACCCATTTGTATTAACTTTTTCATAGTCAACGGGGTTTTCATAATAATGAAATAGTTTAATTTTGAATCTTCGGCTTTTTTGAGATTCGCAAAACCTCTTTCAGTATTTAAAACAATTACTTTAATTCCCCCAGAAACCGTATTTGCATATAATCTGATCATTTGTTTATCTTTAGCAATCTCATCATCAATTACTATAATTGAGTTTAAAGGAAATTTCTTTTTTAAGATTGTAGTGGTTTGTCCGTGAACAACTCGCATATCTACTCTATAATGTGAAATCATTAATACCTACCCTCTTCTTTATTTATTATCAAATCTAGTAAACTTTCTGTATGATTTCGACTTATCTCGATATTTATAATAATCTTCTCTATAAAGAGAAAGAATTAATGCATCAACTACAAAAATTAATCCACCTGTCTGTGTATATGCAGTTAGCCTTGTTCTTACAGCATCGTATAAAAAATTAATGGTTACAGTTGAAAGTTTTTCTAAAGAAGTTTGTCCTAAATTAGTAATACTAATAACTGGTATATCCTCTTTATTTGCAAACTTTGCTATTTCATTTGTTTCGGTTGTTTCGCCTGATTTGCTAATTAAAACAACAACATCTTTTTTGGGATCACAAAAACGTATGCTTTGTTTTGTTTTAAACAAAGAATCATTAAAAATAGATTTTTTCCCAACTTCAATTAATGACTGCGCAAGGTATTCTGCAATACCTCCTGTAGCCATATGACCAAAACAAATAATATTGTTTGCTGTGTTAAGTAATTCAGCTGCTTTATCTAATGAATCAATATTGATACTATCATATGCCGAATCAATATTTTTCAAGTAGTTTCTTTTGATTTTTTCAAGCATCACAGCAAGTGGATCGGCCAAATTTATTTCAGGACTGTCATCCGTAGTTTTAGTGTTAACAATATCTTTCATTAACATTCCAAAATTTGAATAACCGATTTTTTTGGAAAATCTTATCACACTTGCTTGTCCAACTTTTGCCTTTTTAGCTAATTCGAAAGATGACATATTTGGTATATGTCCTAAATTCGCCAATAAATAGTCTGCAATCTTGGTCTCACTTAGAGTTAGTTTTGGATATAAACTTTTTATTTTGTTTTCAAACATAATTCTCAACTTTACATACACAACATGATTAAATTATTTTCTAGTCTTTATAAGAAATCATTATTAAGTCAAGTTTACCCTTAAAATATAATTTTCCAAATTCTCGTGGAACGAATATTGTTTCACCTAAATTGATATCAATATTATTGACCGAACCAGAGCCTCCTACGCATGCAAAGAAAATGAACCCAGGATACTGATAAGTACAGTTATCACTTGTCTTAATACGCTTTGCTGTATATTCTCCCGCTACATCATAATAATGATAAATTTTAATGTTTCCCTTTTGCTCAATTCTAGGTTTGGTAGCACCCAAATTAGAAATTTCAGGTATATTAGCACAATCTACTACAGCATCTATGTTTAATGGACGGGAAGGATCGTTTCTATCTTTGTCATAAAACCTATAAGTGATATCTCCATCAGTCCCAAAAGTTGAAGTTATTTTCCCATCACCATAACCACCATGAATAACTCCAGCAGGTGTATGAACAAAATCTCCTTCCTTAACTTTTATCTTGTCAAAAAGATTATCCCAATCTCGTTGATTTATCATTTCTCTAAAACTTTGACGACTTGTTGCTTTATTACCAAAAAGCATTTCCTTAACGTTATCCGACTCGGTCAGTGCAACTGCTCCAGAAACTTTACCTGGCTCATTCTCATGTTCAAAAGCATATTCGTCATCTGGATGTAATTGGAATGATTGAAAATTACTATTGACTGTTGTTGTCATACGTACTGGAAAATAATCTTTTTTAACACCAAATAGTTCAGCATTGTTTTTATAAAAGGCAGATAAATGTTCTCCTGTCTCCTTAACAACATTATCTAAATGGCCTGGAACACCAATAACGTGATAGACTGTACCTATTTTTTCCTGACTAGTTTTTAAGTTAAAAAATTTTTTTAATTTTTCATCTCCCCAAATAAAGGATTTATAAATTGGTTCAACATGATATATTTGTTTAGAATTTTTCACTTTTTCTCCTTTACATTTAAAAGAAATTTAGAAACCGGTTTCATATTTATACTAGCATAGTGGTTATTAGATGTAAACCTAATAATTCATAAATATTATTTTTTATTGAATTATATGAATTAATAAACATAGTGTTTGCTCCTTAAATTGTTACTAACTTTGACTATAATAATATATCTTAAGTTAACACAACTCCAAAATAAGATTAACTAGCCTTTTATCTACCGTTTCTATTTTTAGCTAGTGCTAGATTTTTTTATTAACTATTAATAAAATTTTCTTTTTATTTATAAATACGTAATAATTATCAGACGCAAAAAAGATCTTTATACTATTGCTTTTAAAATTGTAGTTGTTTAAACTTAAAGATAATAATTTTACTGGCTCTATCAAAAATAAATTGAGAGGTACACATGGAAAAATTACGCACTGCTCTTTAATTATTAATTAATTAAGGAGGGATAAAAATGAAATATATAGCTGACAAAAATATCGCTATGGAACAACTTATAAATTTATACACAAGCGTAGGTTGGAGTTCCTATACGCAAAATCCTCGGCAGCTGCAAAATGCAGTTGTAAATTCGCTTTTTGCTATTGGCGCTTATGATCAAAACCAGTTAGTGGGATTAATCAGAGTAGTTGGTGATGGTCTGACCATCATTTATATCCAAGATTTACTTGTTAATCCTGCTTATCAAAGACAAGGAATTGGTACGAAATTAATAAACAGCGTGCTAAAGAAATACAATTCTGTCAGACAGAAAGTTTTGTTGACAGAAAATACCGTTAAAACGCGCAGGTTTTATGAGAGTTGTAATTTTAATCCGTGTGACAAATACAACTTGATTGCTTTCTACAAAGATTTTTAAGAGATAATAAGGAGTCTGGGAAAAAACTATCTTTTCCCAGACTACTTTGCTCAATATTTTATCTTTTAGTTTTAAGAAGAACTCACACCAATCTAGTTGACTTTATCATGGTAGGTACCTTATTACCTGATTAGAATAGATAACACTGTAACATAAAATTTACACAGCAAGTTAAGATATTATTGAATATTAAATCTGTATATATTTATTTAATCAAAATGGGAAACTCTTTTGAAACGAGTTTCCCATTTTGTAATGACGAGTATGTTATTGCTTGTTATATATTTTTACACTTAGTTTTAAAAGACTTTTGAGTATGCATAATTTAAATAAACAAATGAACGATCTAAAGTCATGATAACACTAAATTAGAGGTAAAAATATTAATTTAAGAAATATAAAATTTTATTTTTTATATTTTATATGACTGGACAGTAAAATCAAAATAGCAATTATTAAAATTGAACAGCACAGTGTTAAAATCCCTGTCGTATAGTTCAACTGCATATTTTGATAATTCATTCCTAAATTGCCAGATACTATGTCAACTGCGTTCAAGTATGTCATTGGCAACCAGGCGCAAATCTTACGCAGCGGATCAACTATCATAGTTGCAATGTTGAGCCCTGGGACAAGTAAAATAGCGATAAGTAATGCTGGTAATTTATCACGAAAAATTCGGGCAAGGAACTGAACTAAGACAACATCGAAGATCAAGGTAAGTGCCTGCAATACAATTACTTTGATAATAAAGCTGCCAGTAGTTACACATTTAATAAGGGGACCACTAACTGTATATTGAACTACGATATAAGGGAAGGATAAACTACCAGTACCAGAAATAAGGGAAGCTACAATAAATAATACTAAGTTAATCCCTAAAAAACTACCAAGAGTCAGTACTATTCCTGCTATGGTATTCGAAATCATTAAATTATTTTTTTCAAGCGGTAATAACTGCACCGTATCTAACTTTTGATGGTAAGAATCAGTTAAAGACAAAGTTAATAAAAACAGAGCAACAAGAGTAAATACGTAAGGCAAATATTGCTGATTTAATTGCAGTAAGAATTGCCAGCCTGTTACTGGCATATCCTGACTTTCATAAGGCAAAGGCTCATGGCGTAAGTAGTTAAAGAATTGCAGTTTTTTCTCTACATTTGTCCTTGAATTAAGGCCTGTTGAATCTTGGCCATTTGATATAATAGTTCGTTCTTGCTTTTTTTGTTGCCACATAATCGTGTAGGCTTTGCGCCAGTTGCCTTTATTTGCCGCTTTTTGAACTTGTTTATCTTGCTTAACTGCATCTTGGTTTTGCTTAATAGCAGCTTTAGTATCATGGTAAACTTCAGTTTTTGATTTTTGTTTATCATGTTTAAGTAATCTTTGCTGCCGGTTAATTTCTTTTTGGCGGTAAGCAATCTCTGATTTAGCCCCCGCCTGCAAGGAAAATTGGGGATTAGTACGAATATTCATGAATAAGACAATACCCATTAACAAGAGCAAAATTGCTAAGCAAACTGGGGTTAGCTTATTCTTAAATACTTTTTTAAGCTGAAAAGCCAAATAGGACATTATGCCAATCTCCCATTTCTATGTGCAATAGTTGTAATGCGATCAATTAAAAGTACCAGCAAGAATAATAATATAGAACTTAGTATTAAGGTAAGCACACCATTTGAAAAGTTAATCGCGGAATTATCCATTGCATAGGCTGTTTGGTTTGATACAACATTTAAAGCTCCTAAATAAGTACCAGGAAGCCACTGCGCAATCTTCTCCAACGGAATGATAAAAATTGTAATAAAATGACCGCCTAATAAAAGCAATAGCGAAACTAACAGAGTCGGTAACTGGTTATGAAAGATTTTAGCAGCCAGCTGCACAAACAAAACCATAAATATGAAATTTAAGAGCTGCAGTATAGTTGCTTGGGGCAACAATTTGGCGGTCGGAACAATTCCTGGCACCAAGTGGTCGCTAACCAGATGGTGAATGATGTAAGGATAGTCACTGCGACCAGTACCAAAAATGCTCGCTGCTCCACCGAAAACTAATAAGTTTAGTAAAAGAAAAATAAAGCTGACAACTGATAGCCCAACAATATTATTAGTCAGGGTACTTTGCAAGCGATTAATTGGCAAGACAGTCGAAATGTCAAGACCATTTTTATAAGAACCAGTAAATAAATAAGTCAAAACAAAAATCATTACTAAACTAAATAAGACGGGCAAATAGTTTTCATTCAAATCTAATAGAAACTGTATTCCAGTGACTGCGCTATCGCTTTCATAAGGCATAGGGTGAGCTATGAGATACTTTAAACGCAGTATTACACTTTTATGTCTATCTTTTTCATCCGAACTTAGATCAGTCAATTTGCCTTTTTGTTCCCTTTTTAATTTGGTCTCATAAACTTGCTTCCAGTGATTGTGATTAATATCATCAACAAAGGTTTGATCTTTTTTTAATTCCTTTTCAGTTTGTTTGATATCTTTTTCAGTGGCCTTGTATGATTTTCCTTGCGGTGAATATCGTTTGAGCGCTTGACGATCCGCTTGTAAGGCTTCCTTTTTCATGGCAATCTGACCTTGAGCATCTCCTTTTAAAGAACCAGTACCACTGAGCTGCGTAGACTTCATGTATAGTAAGCAAAAAGAAATTAATAATAAAATAACCAGTGAAATAATTGATAGATTGTGTTTAGTAACTTTTTTAAGTTGCAATGAAAAATATGAGATCATTAGTCTACCTCGTGCATCATTTGTTTTTGTAAAACGAGGCGGTGTAAGTTATTCACTTTAATCTCGCTGCTATAGTGAGAGGCTAGGATAATACATTTATTACGCTGAGTTACCTCATCATTTAGTCGTTCATAAAGAATTGCGCGACTTTCTTTATCAAGACCGTTAGTGATCTCGTCCATCAAGTAATATTCAGCGTCACTAACTAAGTACATGGCCACAATCAATTTTTGCTTCATTCCAAGCGAATACTTTTTAATCGGGACTTTGACATACTCACGTACACCCAGCAAATCAAGTTCTTGATCAAGGTGGACATTAGAATGCCATTGGCTTTTCACGAATTTTAAGTAATCAAGACTAGTTAAATTGACGTTCAACCATTCATTGCTTTCAAAGAAAAAAAGCTTACGCTTATTTTTGGCATATGGTTTTCCGTCTAATAAGACTTTGCCAGAAGAAACTGGAATAAGATCCGTAACAGCACGCAAGAAACTTGTTTTACCAGAACCGTTCTCTGCAGCAATTTGATAAAATTGACCGGGTGCAAATTGATAAGAAAAATCATGCAGGATTGGCTGCCTGGTTTTGAGTGATAGGTTTTGGACTGTTAACATCATTGTCTCCTTTTTGAGTGGTGAATTAAGTTGAAATGATAGAATACTATATCAGGATATCATTTAATTATATCAATTTCATTGTTTTTTGATTAGTAGTTTAAACATTTCCTCTATTTATTTGTAGGAACTTGGTTATATTTGAGTTTTATTAATAGTTCATCTTTATAAAATTCATAATCAAAATGATTATCAAATTTTGTATTTCTTGAACTTACTTTTTTGATTTCCCACTTTACCTTTCTGACTTTATTATAATCTGGTAGGAAAACTAAATTAAAAAATGTCATATATGATTTTTGAAGTGACCCCCAAACTTAAAACAAATTTGGGGGGGTCATTTTTATGACTAAATTATCAAAACAAGATAAAATTCAAATCTTTTTCAGAGTTTTGATAATAGGCTTCATTAATTAGTTGATTAAATTCTGCTTCTTCTCAATCAAAGGACTGATCACGCTCATTCAGTAATTGATACATAAATTTAATGTTTAAAATAGTTAATCTTAAAACGTATAATGACAAAAAAGGTCTAGGAAAAGCTAGCCCTCTTGACTTAATAAAACTAAAGCCGACAAACCACTTTTTTAGTGATTCGCCGGCTCTTTTAGTAAGATCACTGTCCTACTTTTTCCCCCAGTCTCCTTTATTGCAGCATTTCTGATGCGTAAGGTAATTCTAAAGATGGATTAGCATCCAAAGTAAGATCAGCGAATTTTCCTTCTTGGTACAAGTTATAGGCCGCAGCACCAATCATTGCAGCATTATCTCCACACAACTTTAACTCTGGCAAAATTACTTTCGGTTGTAAATTCCGAGGCAGGTTTGCTATTTCATGATTCATTCTTTCACGTAAACCGTGGTTAGCTGCAACTCCTCCACCCATAATAAAAGTTTTTGGAGCATACTGTTTAATTGCTCTAATAGTTTTAGTAGCCAAGACATCAATCACTGCAGCTTGGAAACTAGCAGCTAAATCATATTTATTCAGGTCTTGATGAATTTGTTCAGCATGATGATAGGTATTAATAAAAGCACTCTTTAAACCAGAAAAAGAAAAATCATAATCATCTTCTTTAATCATTGCCCGCGGAAAATCAAAGGTATCCTTTCCCTTCTGAGCCCATTCATCAATAGTTTTACCAGCGGGGTAATTAACACCGAGTACTCTTCCAATCTTGTCATAAGCTTCTCCAGCTGCGTCATCCCTAGTATCGCCAACTATTTCAAAGTGGGTAGAATCTTTTAACAATACAATCTCTGTATGACCTCCAGAAACTTGCAAAGCAAGAGCCGGATAAGAGATTTCTTCCTTTAACTGAGCTGCCATAATGTGACCCATGATATGATCAACGCCAATTAAAGGAATACCTGTTGCCATTGAAGCAGCTTTTGCCGCGCTAACACCAATTAAAAGGGCACCTACCAAACCAGGTCCATAGGTTACCGCAATTGCATCAATATCTTTCCAAGCTACGTGTGCTTCTTTCAGTGCTTCATTGGTTATTTGTGTAATAACTTCAATATGATGACGACTAGCAACCTCAGGAACAACACCCCCAAAACGTTGATGGCTTTTAATTTGAGTAGCTACTATCAAACTTTCCACTTCCCTGCCATTTTTTACAACAGATGTCGAAGTCTCATCACACGAACTTTCAAAAGCCAAAATACGGATGTCTTTTTTGTTTACCAATTTATTTTCCTTTCTTTTAGTCACTTGTCAATTTAAGCACCATGTTAAAAGCATCTTGATGCGAACTCTGGTAATAATTAGGCCACACAAAACTCACTGTAAAACCTAACTTGCAATACAAATTTTGAGCAGTCAAGTTATCAACTCTTACTTCTAGACTAAGTTCTTTACAGTTTTTATTTTTAGCAATTTCAATCACTTTTTTGATTAAATAAGTACCTATACCCTTTTTTTGCCAGGCCGAATCAATCATCAGATTAGTAATATGTGCATTACTACTGTCAAAGCGTGCACCGATTAATCCAATGACACACTGGGTTTGCAATACAGCTAAATATAGTGAATCATTTCTACTTATTTCATTATGAAAAGCCATTGAATTCCACGGTTGTTTCCCCTGATAAAGACTTTGCTCCAGCAACAATATTGCAGAAATATCTTTAACTTGGGCTTGCCTGACACTCAGAATAGATTGATTCACAGTGATTTTTTCTGGGACAAACTTAATAAACTTTTTTTCTTTTGCTAAAAGCCAAAAAGACCCAAAATGCTTAAACTTCTTCCACATAATTGCTATCTGGTTTATAGGCTTCTCCTGTTTTTTTATGCCAGTCAATTTCAGCTTGCGTGCGACGCAAATAATTCGGCAATAATTGATCAGGGTCATCAGGTTTAGCATTCAGAGCCAGCTTGCCTATTAAACCAGCATGAACAACATTCTGTTTTTCCGTGCCAAAACAGAAGGGAATATTTGTCTTTCTTATAGCCTCTTCCTGCTTTTCAAAGCCAGTCCCAACATAAATCACTTTTTCCAAATTGTTAGCTGCATGATACTCTGATATTGCACTTAAAAGAGTATCAATGTGATAGTGACCATCGGGAATCACGCAGTCAGGTACATTACCTTTTTCCTTATTTATATAGGCTCCTGCAAAATAATTATTATTGCGAGCATCTATACCTGCTACTATTAACGTTGCTTGTTCATTGCAACTGGAAGCTAAAGCCTGCAAAGTAGACACACCAACTACATCCTTATGTAATATGCTGGCAAACATCTTAGCAGTAGTCACACCTATTCGCAAACCTGTATATGAACCTGGTCCTATCGCAACGGCAAAGCGATCAATTTCAGTTAATTCCAGATTATGTTCTTTTAAAATTTGGTCAATTAAAGGATCCAAATGTGCACTGTGATTTTGTTTATCAAATTCGTTTTTTTCTGCAATAGTCTTACTATTATCATTTAAAGCTACGCTTAAATTATTTGTCGCAGTGGACATACTCAAAATTTTCATTCTAAAATTTTTATTCTCTTTTCGAAAATTACCTTTTTATTTTAACGCGTGAAATGGCATTTAAAACAAAGTAACTAATAATCATCTCTAGCCACGGAGTAATCGCTTCTTTAGGTATTCGTTCAATAAGGACAACGCGAAAGTCCATCCCGTAAAGGAGGTGAACCCAAAGCGTATTTAAACCTATATTAACAACAACAGTTACTAATAGAGTTGCAAGAATTATCCGCCATACTTTAACTGGCTTTTGATAAAAAACCAAGCCATAAATAAAGGGACCTATCATTGCACTCAATGTAAAGCCAAGGAAAAAGCCCCCTTGATTGCCAAATAGAGCTGATGAAACCAAATCACTAATTCCACCACCAATGCTTCCCCATACTGGTCCAAACAAATAACCTAGCATTACACTGCCTATAAATCCGAGGCTAACATGCACAATAGTTGTTCCAACTGTAAAACGACTAAGAATAATTTTCATTGCAACGATAATTCCTAAAAGGACAAGATCACGCAATTCGACCTTAAGCATCTCTTTAATAGTCATTTTCAGCACTTTCTTTCTTCAGTTAATTTTTGTGAGAACACAAAAAATAATTATATTATAATTTGTGCCAAGTTAGTTCACAAACAGCTTTGTCATTTTTGTCTTCATCTGCAATTGTATGATAAGATTTAATACCTGTTTCGTCTTTAATTACGCTCACGCGCGAATATGGTTCTTCCCCATAGCGCACTTCAAGGTTAAATTTAATATCAATAGTCTTGACAATATGGTTTTTCAAAAAGTCACGGTCCAATGTATCAATAAACCAGTTAAAATAGTGGCCATTGGTCATGTGATGGTTTGTATCTAAATCATCATAACGTACCCGATATTGTCTCTCATCTTGATATTCATCTTGAACTCTTAATCTAGGAAAACGAGGTAATTTTTTTAGAAGTGGAACGCCAATTTCAGCCATCATTTCTTTATCGGTGGAAACCAGTTTACGAGTTTTTAAATCAAATAGCACCCATTCGCTCTTAACAGTTATCAGGTCATTGCCATTTTGATCTGTAAAAGCATAATTTCTATATTCTAAAAAACGGTTATAGCCGAATGGTTCGGTTGTGATGGTAATTTCTTCATTTGGTCTGGGCAGACGTGCCACTTCAATATGATATTGTGTTACAACCCAACCTAATCCTCTTTTAGTTAACGCACTTGTACTGCCATTGCCTGAGTCCAATTGATGCTCTGAAACGCTCATCATTAAATCAATCATTGCAGGTAATTTCAAATTTTTATTTTCATCGCACTCATAATAATTTACTATATGCTTTTCACTATACTTCATACTTTCACCTACTTTTGATGATAACGTTCATATAACTCATTTTTTGAAATATTATTTTCTTGAGCTACTAACTTAATTGCCGATTTTTTACTTTCTCCCTTGTCAACCAACCGATTCACCGCTTTAATTAATTCGGCCCACGACAATTG
Source organism: Lactobacillus kimbladii (assembly GCF_014323605.1). Classification (GTDB taxonomy): domain Bacteria; phylum Bacillota; class Bacilli; order Lactobacillales; family Lactobacillaceae; genus Lactobacillus; species Lactobacillus kimbladii_B. The sequence continues at coordinate 35,001 of NZ_SCMB01000001.1, forward strand.
CGTTTCTTGAGCGGCATTAGGAGAAATTAAAACAACGAATTCACCTCTAGGAGCATTTTGTTCAAAATAATCTGTAACCTCACTGATTGTACCACGAATAAATTCTTCATGAATTTTTGTAAGCTCTCTGGCAACAACAATTTTTCGTTCAGAATCCAGTATTGCGGACATATTATTGAGAGTTTTTATTAATCTGTGTGGTGCTTCATAAAAAATAGAGGTAGCTCGTGCTTCTTTCATTTGTTCAAAAAAAGGCTGTTGTTCACTTTTTTTGCGTGGTAAAAAGCCATAATATGTAAAAGGTTGTGCATCAAAGCCAGAAGCAATTAATGCAGTAGCAAATGCGGAAGCACCAGGCAGAGGAACTACGGGAATATTATTTTTGATACATTCTTGCACTAAAATGTATCCCGGATCTGAAATGACCGGCATCCCTGCATCGCTAATTTCAGCAATAACTGCCCCGTTCTTCATTAACTTAATTAATTCCGGTGCCCTTTCTTTTGAATTATATTTGTGAAAGGAAAGCATATGATTATGAACCCCTATTTTTTCAAGCAGGATGCCACTTGTTCTAGTATCCTCAGCAGCAATATAATCAGCTTCCTGTAAAATTCTTTTTGCTCTAAGGGTAATGTCTTCAAGGTTACCAATAGGAGTTGGCACTAAATAAAGTTTGCCGCTGTCTTGGCCATAACTACTTTGCCTTTGCATTTAATCAATCCTTTAATGTTTTTTCTTTTTCTCGCCAAAATTATCAAGAATATCCAAACAAAACATGCAGTCAGTATTAGGATCACGGTGAGAGCCATAGTACATATTGCAAATATGGTAACCTGAGCTGTAAATTTGCCGTAAAGATTCAAGGCCACTCTGAGTTTTAACCGTGTTATTATTATGGGCACTATTCATTTTGTCCATTTTTTCACGCAGCAATTGATTCTCTACTTTTAATTCAGTATTTTCTTTTAATGTTTCCAAAATATTATTTTCCAAACTTTCGATTGTTTTGGTCATACTAACCATCGAATCATGAAGTTGCTCTAACTTTGAATAAGAATCCACCATGAACACCTACCGCTTCCATTGTAAAGCAAGAAAATCGAGTAAATTGCGAAAACTAACATTGCTGTATTGCATTTTGTCAATTTCAAGCAAATACTTTAACATTCTTGCCCCGTTTTTTTGATTATTGCTTTTTAATTCTGCTTGAGCCCATTTTTTAAGTAAAAAAAGAATATAATTTTGCTCACTTTTGTTTTTAGCCATTTCCGCTAACTGATGTGCACTAACAAGTGACAGTGAGTTATGCTCAAGCATTTCTTGGTAAAAATATTTGGTTTCTTTATCTAATTTAGCTGTATCTACCAATGAGTCAACTTCACTCGGACTAAAACCATTTGCCAGTAATTCTTCACTCTTATCATGTTTTTTTTGATTGAGCGTGAAATTAATAATTTGAGTACGTGAACGAATAGTTGGCAAAATTTGATCGGTATTATTTGTGATTAAAATAGTAACAACAGGAGCAATAGGTTCTTCTAATAAATTAAGTAAAGCATTAGCAGCAGGCAAAGTTAACTTCTGCGCTTCATTAATAAAAAAGAAACGTACACTGCTTTGAACCGGACTTTTAGCTAGTTCTTCCTTCAAAACACGAACTTGATCAATTCCCAAATTTTGCTTGCCTTCAGGCTCTACCATTAGTACATCAGGGTGATTGCCTGAAATAATTTGCCTGCAATTCTGACACGTACCATCCGGTTTTTCAGTACCGCTACAATTAAAGAGACAAGCTAACCAATATGCTGTATTTAATGCCTGAACTTCATTGGCATCAACAAATAAGTAGCTATGAGCCAATTTTTTTTGCTCAAAAGCTTGCCGCAAAAGTTCAGACTGCTTCTTGCCCCTTTCTTGAATATTGACAAACATCAGAATTGCTTGAATTCTTCAACAGGCAAAACAAAACAAGTGGCTCCCCCAACTGTAATTTTTACTGGCTGGCTACTCATTTCAAAACCTGTCATCACCAAATTAGGATTCATATATTCTTCACGAGATTTGGACTCTTCCTTAATGATGCGCAAAACCTGCTTAACATGTTTATCATCTATTCCGATAAGAAAAGTAGTATTACCTTCACTTAAAAATCCTCCGGTCGTAGCAAGCTTAGTCGCACGAATGCTTTCCTTGACAAAGGTACGCTGCAGCCTATTAGCATCTTCTTTTTGAACAATTGCAACTATTAACTTCATTTTAATCAGTCCTTTAATAAATCTGCTGGTAATTGGTTTGCAATTATTTTAACACAATCTTCTACTACTAAATTAAAGGGTTTATTTGCATCAACTACCTTTATTCTTTCAGGATGAGCCTTAATTACTTTTTGATAACCCTGGTAAACTTTTTGATGAAAATTTAATTTTTCCTGTTCCAAGCGATCTTCTTTGCCGGCACGTTCCTTTGCAATTCTGGTTAATCCAACTTGCGGCTTAACATCCAGAAAAATAGTTAGATCAGGCTCAATTTTACTTGTAGCAAAATCATTAATCTGTTTTACTGCAGCAATACTTAATTCTCGTCCTGCTCCTTGATAGGCCAATGAACTATCAACAAAACGATCTGAAAAAACTATTTTTCCTGCTTTAAGTGCGGGCATAACCGTTTCAAACATATGCTGACTACGAGAAGCCGCATAAAGTAAAGCTTCAGTTTTCGCAGACATTTCTTCATTAACCGGGTCCAAAATTAATTGACGGATTTTCTCAGCAATTTTTGAACCTCCCGGTTCCCGGGTTACTAGATATTGTGTCTTAAGTCTAGGCCCAATTTCTGCCACAACTTGTTTTAAAACTGTACTTTTTCCAGACCCATCCGGACCTTCAAAACTGATAAAATAACTCTTCATAAAACTCTCCATGCTTCTATTTTACAAGAGTTCTTTTTATATGAACACCCCAACGTACTTTTAATTTTTTATCAAAATAAAAAGCCCTTTTGAAAAAGGACTTTAGTCAGAAATTGCATTGGTAAAACCACTAAATCTTGTATGACGATGTCGTGCTTCATCATATAAAAATGAATACTTGGCTCTTAAAATTTTACCTGTTACTACATTATCTTCAGACATATCAAGCGTTGTCGGATCAAGATTTTTTTGAACAGCAATCTGTTCCTGTAAGTTTTCAATAGTGGTTATGAGCCACTCATCACCCATATTTTTAATTTTGTTACGTGCCATTAGATTGAAGTTCTCCCTTGTACTGCTCGTTTCAAAGTAATTGAATTAGCGTATTCAATATCGCTCCCAACGGCCAAACCTGCAGCAAGCCTTGTTACCTTAATTCCGGACGGCTTGATCAGCTTACTGATATACATAGCCGTTGATTCTCCTTCTGGAGTTGAATTTAATGCCAAAATAACCTCTTTTACGCGATCCTGCTTTTGCAGACGAACTATTAATGACTTAATATTAATTTCTTCTGGGCCAATACCATCCATTGGGGACAAAACTCCGTGCAAAACGTGATATAGCCCATTATATTCACCCATATCTTCAAAAGCCATCACATCTTTTGGCTGCTCAACTACCATAATGGTCGATTGATCACGTTCAGGATTACTGCATATAGTACACGGATCCTTTTCTGTAATGTTGCCACAAATAGAGCAACGATGAAGCTTTTCTTTTACCTCTTTTAGTGCAGTACTAAAACTATGAACGTCTTCATCTGGCATATCTAAAGTATAAAATGCAAGCCTTGTAGCTGTTTTTTCACCAATACCAGGTAATTTCATGTAAGAATCAATTAAATGCGCAATTGGTGCTGGATACTGCAATTAAATCATGCCCTTCGTATATTTGCCTAAACTTTGCTGGGTAGCTTGGTCAATTTCCTCTAATCCTTTATTAACCGCATCAATAATCAAATCTTGCAACATGTCAGGATCGTCAGGGTCAATCGCCTCTTTATTAATGGTAATATTTTTCATTTTGCGATCTCCGCTAAAAGTAGCTACAACCAAATCATCTGCTGACTTGCCTACAAATTCCTGTGCAGTAATATTTTGTTGCTCTTGCGCCATTTGCTCTTGCAACTTCTTAGCCTGCTTCATCATTTGTTGCATATTCATGCCGCCCATAGCACCAAAATTAGGTCTTTTACTCATATTTTTTTCTCCTTTAAATTTTAGTCTTTAACATTTACTGTGTCACCAAATAGCTCTTTAGCTTTTTCTACAACCTGATTGCTTGACTCGTCTTGTTCTGAACTTGAATCTGATTGCTTTTGCTTATTAAGTAGTTCTTTACCATGCTTTTGCAAAAATTCTGCACGAACTGTAGACCAGTCTTCATCAGGTACCAGCACTATTTCATAATTATGCTTAGTAAATTTAACAATTTCATCTGTCAATACATCTAACAAATTACCATCTGCGCTGGCTTTTTCAAACCAAAGAGTATATTTGCATTTCATTACTACCTGATCTGAACTGGCTGCAACAGGTTCTAGCACATCTAACAAAGCACGTTGTGATACTCCTAAAACTGATTGCAGATCAGGCCAAACATTTTTGATAGCTACAAGATCATCCTTAGTGGCATTTTCTAAGACATGATAAACCTGTTTCCGATTTTGCTCATTAGCCTTTTTTCTACTTCTGACTGTTTTTTTAGGTTTGGGAGCAGTTTTTGCTTTGGAATTTTTACTTTTATTAGTATCAATTCGATCAGAAACGGCACTATCAAGATGAAAAATCTTATCGCTATTTTGAGTTTGTTTTTTGCTTAAATTAGAAACTTTTTTAGTTAAGTTTGCAACCTGCTTTTTTAATGCCTCTAATTCACTAGTCAAATCAGTATTTGCATTCTTTTGACTTTCCGAATAGGCCAAAACATTTTCAGAACTAACTTTGCTATTTTGTTTGCCAGCACATTCCACTAAAAACACCTCTAGTGGAATCTGCTGCTGATTAGTATAGCGTAAATCATTCAATGCAGTGTTAGCGGATGCAATCAGTTGAAAATAGCGGTCAGGATCAACTTCTTTAATTTGTTCAACAAAATCAACGCTTAAAAAGAAGTTTTGGTTGCTGTCGTTAGTTTTGACAGCCATTAATGCATTAGTCGCCATTTCAATGAGCTCATCTAAAATGTTTTTTGAACTGGCACCATTTTCAAGTTCTGTCTGCGCCAAAGACAATGCTTCAGTTGTATCATTATTTAAAATTGCTAATAAAATCTGTTCGATCTTTTCTTTATCAGCAAAACCTGTTATTTCAAGAGCCGCATCATATTCAACTTTGTTTTTATCAAAACTTAAAAGTTGGTCTAAGATGCTTAAGGCATCCCTCATACCACCGTCAGCTACTTGAGCAATTACGGCTAAGGCTTTTTCATCATAACTGATTTTTTCTTGCTCAAGAATATACTTCATTCTTTGTTCAAGGTCAGCCTGAGTTATACGCTTAAAATTATAACGCTGAGTCCTTGATATGATAGTCGCTGGCACTTTTTGCAATTCCGTAGTGGCCAGGATGAAAACGACATGTTCCGGTGGCTCTTCAAGAGTTTTAAGTAAAGCATTAAAAGCACCCATAGACAACATGTGGACCTCATCTATGATATAAACTTTATATTTGCCCTGAGTTGGGGCATACTTAACTTTATCTCTAATATCACGTATTTCATCAACGCCATTGTTAGAAGCCGCATCGATCTCAATAATGTCTGCCATCGCGCCTTTATCTGCTGCTTTGCAATTCGCGCATCCGTTACAAGGCTCGCCGTCTTTAAGATTTGTACAATTTAACGCCTTAGCCAAAATTTTTGCACATGAAGTTTTCCCAGTACCACGTGGTCCAGCAAACAAAAAAGCATGGGAGATTGTACCTCGCTTAATTGCATTTTTCAAAGTATCCGTAATATCATCTTGACCAATCACACTGTCAAAAGTGCGGGGTCTCCATTTGCGGTATAACGCTTGATAAGCCATTGATCAGTCTTCCCTAGTAAAAAACTCTTAACTCTTTCGCAAGAGTTAAGAGTTTGTAATTGTCTAATAAAAGGCACATGCCCGAGCAACCTTAGTGCTGCTACCTTCCGGTCCTGACACGCTTTGGAGGTCAAACATTGCCCATAAGATATATTAACGTATTTCAAGGTATTTTTCCACTAATTTGCGAAATTTTTGCCGGAGTCTTTTTCTGCTTTTTGTTTTTGTCTAATATCTTTAAAAAAGTTTTTTAGCATTTGGCTAGACTCTTCACGGTATAGTCCCCGAATAACGTTAGGATGATGATTAAACTTTTCAATATCAAAAAGGTTGACAACGCTACCAGCCGCACCAGCTTTAGGGTCAAGTGCTCCAAAATACAAACTCTTAAGGCGAGAGTTAATAATCGCACCTGCACACATTGGACAGGGTTCTAGGGTGACAAAAAGACTACAGTCTATTAAACGCCAAGTACCAAGATTATTGCAAGCTTCCCTGATAGCAATCATTTCAGCATGTTGCGTAGAATCCTGATCCAATTCTCTGCGGTTAAATCCTGTACCTATAACTTGCCCTGCACAATCAACAATTACAGCTCCAATTGGAACTTCTCCTAAATCTTGGGCTTTTTTTGCTTGCTGAAAAGCTAATTGCATAAAGTCTTTTTTTTCTGCACTTGAAAATGGCATTAATTATTCACCGCCTGCAAAACATAGTAACCTTTATCTCTTTTTAAAATGGTACAATTGCCAAAAGTTTTTGTTAATAATTTACGGGCACTCGGCTCACCTTGTTTTTTTTGAATTACTACTAGTAAAACCCCATCAGTTACTAAATAATTTTTCGCACCAGACAGAATATTGGAAACAACTTTTTTACCAGCTCGAATCGGTGGATTAGTCAGAATTAAGCCATATTTCTTTGCTGATGCAATATTGCTATAAATATCAGAAGAAAAAATAGCAACATTATCTATATGGTTAAGCTCAGCATTCTTTTTCGCCAGGTCCAATCCACGTTCATTAACGTCTATCATTTCTACTGTTTGCTTTGGCCAAAATTTAGCTGCAAAAAGACCGATTGGTCCATATCCGGTGCCAACATCTAAAATATTGTTTTGAGGAAAATCAACATCAAGCATTTTCTTAATTAAAACACCTGAACCATAATCTACGCGTAATTTCGAAAAAACTCCGGCATCAGTGGTAAATTTGAGATCAATGCCGTTGACTTGATAATCAATTATATGCTCATCATGCTGAGAAGTGGGGTTCTCAGCAAAATACATTTGGTTTTCTTTTTCAGTCATAATTCGCTCATTTCTAAAACCTTATCCAGATAATTTTAACGGACATGTCAATTTTTGCAAATATAAAAAAACTAATTATGTTTAAAAGATGTTTTCCAACATAATTAGTTTCTTGGTTTTAGTAAATACCGTAAAGCATGCGAAACTTCACATAGTTTTTATATTTTTTAAATTTATCTATTTTAAAGAATATATAATGATAGCCGTAACTGGGATCATTTATCTCAACATCACCAAAACGAACTGTATCCATAAAATCAGCTACGGTATCTTTCATAGTATCAGAGGTATCAATCTTCCAATTCTGATAAAAGTGTTTTTGCTTTTTAGATGCAAGAAAATCTGTTTCGTTACCCTTTTTTAATTTAAAACCACCTTTTGGATCAATAAAGTCTTTATAAAAAGCTTTAAGTAAAATGTTAGGAGTTAATTTAATTCTTTTGACCTTGATATTCTGCTTTTTCTTAAAAGCTATGCCATGAATTATTGCATTATCCCTAGTTTTATAGTGCATGATGAAGTTACCTTTTGAAAAGTCTGCACTAACCGCGTGAGCCTTTAATTGTTTAAATCTCGGATAATATGAAGATTTAACTGGTTTCATATTTTTAGTGTATTTGGTATATCCACTATGATCGGTGACAACATAGCCATTCATATGAATCCAAGGATTCTTAGCATAGGCTTTTTTAGAGGCCTTTTTTTGTAATTTATAGCAGTAATCATACTTTTTAGGATGTTTTTTTGGAATTAGATGCTTAAGGCTATGAAAATTGTATTCATTATAGGAAGCCTTTATTTCAGAACTTTTTGCAGTAAACGGCAAGGCTAGACTGACTAACCCTATAGTTATGTAAGCCAAAATTTTGGCAGGTTTAAGATGTTTCATTTTTACCTCAAAGGACGTTTAAAATTATTTAATCAAATCGCTTATTAAATCACTTGTCGTATTTCATTGTTATCAGGCAACCTTTGACGAGTCTACATTTTTTTACTTAATATGTAACTCCAACGGATGAATAAATTTGATCGCTGTTGTTATCTACTACTGCACCAAGTCCAATTGTCTTATCCTTAGGATTAAGCAGAATGTCACGGTGGCCCCAATTGGATGCAGCGTCATCATAAATATATTCATAAACCATGTTATCAGCTACTAAAGCACTAGTGCCACCATGTGGGGCCTCAACAAGCTGGTTGCTTGAATGATCCATTGTCCAACCCCAAGGAAACATCGCTAGACATTCAGAGGTACTGTTACGACTAATTCCGGCCTTATCAAAGAAGTCATTTAAGATAAATTTTCCATTCGCATCCACATGAGCAAAATTATTAGGCAGTAGTTTGGTCCTTTCCTGTACAACTTCATCTAAACGAGAATCTTCTGTTACTGTATTTAACCCCCGTTTTGTTCTTTCATTATTTAATTCTTTTAAAAACTCTTGCCTAAATTCACCAATTGAAAAATCAGCAATTGTAGAATTATTTTGTGCAGGTTGTGTTGTGCCTGTATTAGCTGAACTTACTGGTTTATTAGTATCTACTGGATTGGTAGAATTACCTGAATTAGATTGAGTAGGTTGATTTACAGGCTGTTTTTGTGGCTTTTTAACCTTTGACTTAATATTTGCAACATCTTTTACCAGGACAAATCTATTTTTAGTTACCAGATAAAACTTTTTTCCTTTTATTTTTTTGGCTTTTTTAACAACCGTTAGCTTCTTGCCCTTTTTCAAAATCTTTTTCTTTAACTTCTTGCCTTTTTTATTATAGTAATATGTTCTTTTTTTGACTTTTACCCTTTTAACAGCTGGTGCTTTCAAAACCACCCTGCTGGAAACTTTCTTAGCTTCTGTGATCGTTGAGCCAAAAGACAAACCGCTTGCTATGCTTGTAAAAGTTAATAGTACTGCGACAGTTTTACGATAATTAAATTTTTTCATTGTTTTCTCCTTTATTTAATAATAACTCTTAGTCCAGTTGGTGCTTTTTGATAGAACCAATTTGCATCGCTTGTGCTTAAATGAATACAACCATGAGAGGTTGGCTTTTTACCTAATTTGTTAGCTACCTTTTTAATTAATTTATGATGAATATTCCGCGGATTTTCATGAAAAAGATATAAACCGCCTTGCAGCCAGCCTACCGCAAATCTTGCACCCATTTTCTCACTGGCAGAATAAAACCACGGTGCCCGATAAGTATTAATACGAAAATGTCCCTTAGGTGTTGAGTTATCTGTTCCAGTTGAAACATAAAATTCGTATCTGGTTTTGCGACCACGGATCAAATACGCGCGCTGCTTTTTTAATGAAACTACTATCTTATCTTTTTTAGCGCTCACCCCATGAGGATATGGTTTAATTTCAGAAGATTTAGTATAACTAATCGGTTTACGCATATATTCCTGTGGAATTTCACTAACGGATTTTGCAAAGATTTTCTTTTGCCCAAAATTTAATATGAATCCGCCAACAATAATTAAAAAGCTAACTATTACAAATTTATTCTTTTTTATTTTCACTATCCATTACTCACCTTCTTTAATATGTCGACTAACTACGATGCTTATACGTAAATTTTACTAATTTATTCGCATCCGAAAACTCATCTTTGTCATGCAGTACCACTACAATCCGTCCGTTGCCCTTGTTACAACTTCCAACAAAGCAATAGCCTGATCGCGGTGTCCAGCCTGTTTTCATCCCATCGGTTTTGAAGGATTTAACGTTATATTTACGACCAGGTAACGTATCATTATAGTTATGTAATTTCTGGCCTGCCACATATATCTCAGGTGTGGCAAAAAATTTCATCAAACTGGGATAATCATGAGCAACATGATAACCAATTATTGCTAGATCTTTTGCCGACAATAAGTTTCCTGAACTCCAAGCACCTTTAACATAATAACCATAAGGTGCTAAATCACTGTTTTCAAGCCCTGAAGCTGATACGAAATTTGCGGAAAGATGCCATAGCTTCGCCTGTTTATTCATCATTTTGATGAATTTCTTATTTGAACCTGCAACCCATTGACCCAATCGAATTGCAGAGTTATTGTCGGAATCAATTATTGCTGAAGACATGATCTCTTTGATAGTATACTTTTTGCCTTTTTTTACATGAAAGCAGTCAAGGTTAGGATTCTTGGCCATTTTTACCAAAGAGCTAGAAAACTTGAGCTTTTTTTGCCAATCATGCGGATTACGGGCAAGCTTGCGCCTGGCTAAATAAATCGTCATTAGTTTCCCAGTAGACGCTGTTAAATAGCGCTTCTTCGCATTTTTTGCCAACAATACTTCTCCAGTTTTACGATCCAAAACTAGGTAAGCTTTTGCTTTGGTTTTAGGCTTTTTTCCATGAATATACTTAGTATATTGGCCAACTGATTTGTCTTGATTGTGACTATAAACTGTAGTTTTATGTTTTTTCTTTTTAATTTTTTGATCCACTTCATTGTTTGCAATATTGCTGTCAATTTGAATGGTTTCATCAGCCTGAACTACAGAAGCGCTAACAAAAAAAGCTACTATTACCAAAAAAAGCCACAAATACACTTATTTTTGACTTGCACCTATACCTCCCTATACATTTTCAAATTTAAAATTACAAGTGATATTTTAAAATTAATTAACTATAAATTTCATTATATTATAAAATGGTAAATGTAGTTAAATTTTTTTAAAATTGATTGGAGCTAAAATGTTAAGCAAATCCAAATTATTTTTAGTGGCTATCAGCTTATCACTTATGAGCACATTTATTTTTAATGAAAGAGTTTCTGCTGCAACTACTAATACACCAAGTATTGTTGATCAGCAGAACAATGAGCAAAAAGAGCAAACTCAATCTAATTCTGACAATAATCAGATAGAAGATTCTAATACGAACGATAATAACTCTGGTTCAAACGGGGCAATTAACACTAATAAAAAGCACAAAGAAGTGCCAAAGGTTGTCTATTCTAAGAAAAAAGGTAGTGGTAAAATTTACCAAACCGATTATCGCTTTAGTAAAACATTAACTGGCAAAAAGCGTTCAGCCAAAAATTGGTATAAAAGACAAATTAGTTACAGCAAATTAGCCAAAACTAACAAAGGGACTTTTGTCAAGACAAAGTACGGATGGTTAAATAAAAAAGCTTTCAATCAGTTTTTATTAACTAAAAATAAAATCAATTATAAAATGAAAATTGTCAGAAATGCCAAATTGTATAACTTACCTGCCCACACTAATGATGCCAGAAAAATAGGAACTAGCAACAACTTGCATTTGAAGAATAAATTGGTTCATGTCAATATGATTGCCCATACTAACTTGCATGCAGTATATTATCGTTTTAAACATCAAGGGAAAAATTATTGGATTTTAGGAAAAAATATCAAATATAATTTAAAGGCTCTAGAAGGCAACAAAAAGTCGCTTGAACGCATTATTAAAATCGGTGAAAAAATGATTGGTCATTCCAAATATGACGAAAAATCAAGACATTTTGACTGTTCTAGTTTTATGAATTATCTTTTTACTAAAGTAGGCCATCATATAGGATCAACCACATTTAGTCAATGTTATAATGGCAAACCCGTTAATTATAAAAACAAAAAACGTGGCGATCTCATTTTCTTCGATGATAAAGACGATGGACATTTAGCCCATGTTGGAGTGTACCTCGGAAAAGGATTATTTTTACATGATAGTCCCTATACTGACAACGGCGGAGTTGGAGTTTCCAGTCTGCAAGACAAATTCTGGAACTCACGCAATTCAAAGTATTTATCAGTTCACTATCCTGATGGTATTGTCAGAAGAATTATGTAAAAAAATAATTAAAAGCCTTTAGCTTAAGTCCAATTTTAATAAAATCTCTTGAAAAATAAAAAGACGTATTTGCAAATTGCAAACACGCCTTTTTTTAACTTGTCCGATTGGACTACAATTATTTCAATGTAACTGTAGCACCAACATCTTCAAGCTTAGATTTAATGTCGTTAGCTTCATCCTCAGAAACGCCTTCCTTAACGTTCTTAGGAGCGCCATCAACAAGATCTTTTGAGTCCTTAAGACCAAGTCCGGTAATATCACGAACTGCCTTAATAACCTTAACTTTTTCTTGGCCAGCTTCTGTCAATTCAACATCAAATGTTGACTTAGCAGCAGCTTCGCCACCAGCGGCACCTGCAGCAGCAACTGGAGCAGCAGCAGAAACACCAAATTCATCTTCAATAGCCTTTACCAGGTCATTTAATTCAAGAATTGAAGCACCTTTTAAGTCTTCAATAATCTTATCAGTATCTAAAGCCATACTTATTTTATCCTCCGAAATTTTTAGATATAAATTATTTTATTTATTCTGCAGATTCATCTTTTGAATCAGCAACAGCTTTAACAGCATATGCGAAATTGCGTACTGGAGCTTGTAATACAGAAACAAGCATTGACAATAAGCCTTCGCGACCAGGAATGGCAGCAAGTTCCTTGATTTCTTCTTTAGAAGTCAATTTACCTTCTAACATACCACCCTTAATATCGATAACATCATAATCATCTTCGTATTTTGAAACGATACGAGCTGGTTCGGTAATGTCATCAGCATTATCAGTATAAATTACAGCAGTAGGACCTACAAAAGTCTCATCAAGGCCTTCTATACCGGCTTTAGCAGCAGCACGTCTTAAGTAAGTATTCTTAACAACCTTCATGTTAACATCGTTTTCACGAAGTTCCTTACGCATGTTAGTAACTTCTTCAACAGTTAAACCCAAGTAGTTAATTATTAAGATTGCTTTAGCAGCTTTAAGTTCTTCAGCAAACGCATCAACGAACTTTTCTTTTTCAGCAATAGCAGCTTTACTCAATCGATTTCACCTCCATCAAATTTAATAATAAATTCCATCAGGCCCAAATAAAAACTCCATGCCAAGAAAGACATGGAGCTTTAAACTCATCAATATCTTCTGGCCTCGGCGGGAAATTAAGGCGTCATGCCACCCGAGTCTTAGGTAGAATTTACTTTATTAAATATAACAGGAATATAACTTAATTGCAAGCTAATCAGTTCTTTTTCGGCTTAGGTTTTATTAACTCAAATAATTCACCTGAAGTTTTGTAAATTACCCAACTGGCCAAGTTCACAATATGATCACTTATTCTCTCTAGTAATCTGATGATAACAAAGTAACTGGCAGAAGCTACAGCGGCGTCAGGTTCTTGTTCTACACCATCTATAATCATTTGTCTGGCATTCTTATAATCTTTAAAAACCTTAGCATGTCCAAGTACCATTTTTCTAGCATCTTTTTCATTTTCTTGAACATAAGCAGTTAACACCTGAACCAACATTTCACGTACTTGATGGGTCATGTTGGAAATTACTTTTTCAACTTCTGGCAGACGTGGGTTACCTTTGACTCTGACTGTCTCAACGGCAATACTGTTTGCATTTTCGCCAATTCTTTCTAAGTCCGTTGTAGCTTTTAAGATACTAATAACAACGCGGAAATCTGTTGCAACCGGCTGTTGCAATGCCATTAATTCCAAAGCCTTTTTTTCGATCTTGACAGCTTCTTTAGCTACTTCCTTGTCTTCGGCAATCATTTCTTGCGCCGTCTTTTTATCATGTTCAACGAATGAACGCGTACCCTTGTCAATCAAATCATTGACCAAGACTCCCATTTCCATAAACTGAGCGTTCAACTTTTTCAGTTCATCTAAAAATATTTCGTGCATAATCCACCTCCAAAATTAGCCAAAACGGCCGTTAAGATAATTGTTTGTTATTTCTTTTTTAGGTGACAAGAACATTTCTTGTGTCGAACCTGATTCAATCAATTCACCATTCATTAAAAAAGCTACCTGATCTGAAACCCGACTCGCCTGTTGCAAGTTGTGTGTCACCATAATAAAAGTATATTTCCGTTTCAAAGCCATTAACGTTTCTTCAATTTCTGAACTTGATATTGGATCTAAAGCAGATGTGGGCTCATCAAGTAAAACAACTTCCGGTCTGATTGCCAGAGCCCGAGCTATACAAATACGTTGCTGTTGTCCTCCTGAAAAAGCAAGAGCATTACGCTGCAAACTGTCTTTAGTTTCATTCCAAATTGCAGCTTGCTTCAAACTTTCTTCAACACGCTGTTCAATCAGATCTTTATCTTTAACACCAGCTATGCGTAAACCATAAGCTACATTATCAAAAACTGAAAATGGAAACGGAGTGGGCTGTTGAAACACCATTCCCACCTTCTTACGTAAAGCAACTAAATCAATATGAGAATGATAAATATCTTTTCCTTCTAAAAGTATCTCACCAGTAATATTAATATCGTCAATATCATCATTCATACGATTTAAACAGCGCAAAAAGGTAGATTTGCCACAGCCAGATGGTCCAATTAAGGCAGTCAATTTTTGAGCGGGAAAAGCTAAACTTATACCATGTAAAGCTTCAAAACTGCCATACTTAAGTTTAACATTTTTAGCCTCCATCACATTTGTCATCAATAACGCCACCTTTATCCAAAACTACCCTGAATGTACTTCTCAGTAATTTCACCTTGAGGGTTGGTGAAAATATTTGTAGTAGTATCATATTCTAACGCATGTCCCAAGTGAAAGAATGCTGTATATTCACTAATTCTTGAAGCCTGCTGCATATTATGCGTTACCATAACCATGGTATATTTCTTTCTCAACTGCTTTAAAGTATCTTCAAGTTTAGCAGTAGATACAGGATCCAAAGCACTAGCAGGCTCGTCAAGAAGTAAAATTTCGGGTTTTAGAGCAATCGCTCGCGCAATGCATAGTCTTTGCTGCTGACCCCCTGATAGAGCCAATGCACTTTGGTCGAGTTTATCCTTTACCTCATCCCATAAAGCCGCAGCTCTGAGACTTTCTTCTACAATTTGATCCAGTTTCTTTTTATTCTGCTGACCGTTTGCTTTTAAGGCATAAGTGATATTTTCTCTAATTGACTTCGGAAAAGGATTAGGCTTTTGAAAAACCATTCCAATTGCCTTCCGCAATTCATAAACATTAATTTTGTTCTGATTAACATTAAGGCCATGAAACATAATTTTGCCGTCAACTCGTGCTACCCGGTCATTCATACGATTAAGTGAGCGCAAAAATGTTGATTTACCTGAACCAGATGCTCCTATTAATGCAGTAATTGTATTTTTCTTAAAGCCTAAGCTAACATCAAACAACTTTTGAACTGTACCACCATAGAAAACACTCAAATCAGTAGTTGAAATTGCACAGTCATCTTCAGGAAAGGTCTTAATGTAGGTTTTTTGTTTTTGCCAATTTTCCATAAGAACCCCTTTACTTTATTCTTGCGGCAGTAAGCCGTTTATAGATCCAATTTCCTAGTGCTCTAGCACCGAAGTTAAAGATAATGACAACAATTACCAATAAAGCTGATGTTCCAGCAGAAACCGCATTCACATCCGGAATTATCCCTTCAGTATTTACTTTCCAAATATGTACAGCTAGCGTTTCTGCTGGACGCATTACATTCAAAAAACTAGTAGGACTAAACATATTCCAGTTAGAATAATCAACCGTTGAACCACTTTGCCCTGCGGTATAAATCAAAGCTGCAGCTTCACCAAAAACACGTCCAGCGCTCAAAATAACACCAGTAATTATTCCTGGCAGGGCTGCTGGCAATACAATGCCGTGAATGGTCTTCCAATTAGATAAACCCAGAGCCCAGCCAGCTTCTCTTTGAGTTTGAGGAACACCTTTAATGGCTTCTTCAATATTACTAGTAAGAGTTGGCAAGTTGAAAAAAGTTAGTGCTAAAGCGCCAGCGAGAATTGAAAAGCCAAATCCGAACTGAACCACAAATAAAAGATAGCCAAACAGACCAACAACTATTGAAGGTAAAGAGCTCAAAATTTCAATCGTGGTTCTGATTAACTGAGTGAACCAGTTATCAGGAGCATATTCGGCTAAATAAATGGCAGCACCGAGTGCAATTGGCATAGAAATTAGTAAGGTAAGTAATAAAAGATAGATAGAATTAAATAATTGGTCTCTAATTCCACCGCCTGCTTCAAAAGAGGACGATTCTGAACTCAAGAAATGCCACGATAAATGCGGTAATCCCGAAACTAAGATATTACCAAGAATACCAACCAAAAGAAGTACAACAATTCCAACTAAGAAATAAATCACGCCAGTAGCAATTCGGTTAGTTTTTTTTGCGTTCATAATACTACTAACTCTTCTTTCCAATTAAATGTACTAAAAAATTAAATACTAGTGACATAATTAATAACAAAAGTGCCAAAGACCATAATGAATTGTTAGGCAAGGTACCCATAACAGTATTGCCCATTTGACTAGTTAACTGACTAGTTAACGTTGCTGCTGGGCTAACCAAGTTATATGGCATTAATACTGCATTTCCGATTGCCATTTGTACAGCTAAAGCTTCACCAAAAGCACGAGCCATACCGAAAATAACGGCTGTCATGATACGTGAGCGAGCTGCTCTCAGCACAACGTGATATATAGTCTGCCATTTCGTAGCACCAAGAGCTGCTGAAGACTTTCGCAAATCTTTGGGAATAGCTTTAAACGCATCAACAGTAAGAGAAGTGATTGTGGGCAGAACCATTACAAAAAGTATTAACGTGGCAGTCAAGATGCCAAAGCCCGTTCCACCAAAAATAGTTCTGACAGCTGGAACAACTACCATTAAGCCAATAAAGCCATAAACTACAGAAGGAATACCTACTAAGAGCTCCATTACGGATTGCAGTAACTGCACTCTCTTACCAGATTCATATTCTGTCATAAATAGTGCCACGGCAATCGAAAATGGTGTTGCAATTAGTGCTGCCAAAAGTGTTACTGCAAAAGAAGTTACAATCATCGCAGCGGCACCCACATGGTTTTTACCAGCATTAGGATTCCAGTCAGTAGAAAACAGAAAATGGAAAATGTTCACTTTATTATCAATAAAGGTTGCTAACCCATGCATGCCAACAAAACCAATGATTGCAACTATTAATATTCCTATTAATATAATTGCCAAAAATGTTAATCCTCTGCCCCACCATTCTTGTCGTGTTTCTTTTGATGGCTTAGTTAAGCGATCAACATCAATATTTTTGGGATCAATACCTTTGAACTTAACATGTGGTACTTTTTGTTCGGCAAGAGCATTCTCAACAACTTGTTGTAAATCTTGTTCTTTTTTTGCCATTTTATTTACCTATCTTCGTAATTTTATTTTGACTATCACGCGCAACTTTCATTTCATGTACACTTATATAGCCAATTTTAGGAACTAAATCTTTTTGAACTTTTTTACTCAATACGTATTTAATAAAAGCTGCAGTAGCCTTATTCGGTTTACCTTTTGTATACATATGCTCATAAGACCAAAGTGGCCACTTGTTCATGGGTATGTTTCTATTATCTGGTTGAATATTATTTATACTTATTTTTTGAATATTTTGGTCATTAGCATAGGGAAAAGAAATATAAGAAATAGTACCCGGAGTTGAATTAACAATCTTTTTGACAGTTCCATTTGAATCCTGTTCTTGAGAATTAATTGCTTCTTTTCCATTTAGAACCAAGTCCTCAAATGTCGATCGCGTACCACTTCCACGAGAACGGTTGATCACAATAATTGACTGATTTTTACCACCTACTTGACGCCAATTTTTAATTTTACCAGTAAAAATATCAGAGAGTTGTTTAGTAGATAAATTTTTAACTCCGACACCCTTATTTGCAATTGGCACAATACCAACTACTGCCACAGGGTAATCTTCCAGTTTCTTTGCATCAATGCCTTTTTGCGTTTCAGCAAAAACATCAGAAGTACCAACTTCAACGGCCCCTGCTTGCACTTGGCTTAGTCCTGTACCGGAGCCACCACCTTGGACTACAATGTTGCTGCTCATGTGGGCTAGGTGATAGTCATTGCCAGCTTGTTCTATTAAAGGTTGTAAGGCACTGGAGCCAACAATAGTAATTTTTTCTCGGTTTTGACTGCAACCTGTCAAAAATAGGGACATAAATAATATTAATGTCAGCAGTCTGCCTAAATTACTTTTTTTCATATATGATTCCCTCAATTAAACAAATAAAATTTAGCTCTAGTTTATCAAAACTTTTACCTTTGACCAATCATAAATACTCGTAAATAGATAAAAAAAGCAACCTGCTCAATCGCAAAGTTGCTTTAATTAATTGTTCAATTTTAGTCCAGATTTAATGGATCAAGTTTAATCCCAGGTCCAAAGGTTGCAGCTACAGCAACACTCTTAATGTATTGACCTTTAGCAGCAGATGGACGCGCACGTAAAATAACGTCACGCAATGCATCAAAGTTTTCAATTAATTGTTCATCAGTAAATGAAACTTTACCAATTGCTGCGTGAATAGCAGCTTGACGGTCAACACGATATTCAACCTGACCAGCTTTTACATTCTTAACGGCTTTTTCAATATCCATTGTAACGGTACCAGTCTTAGGGTTTGGCATCAAACCTTTTGGTCCAAGCACACGACCTAAACGTCCAACTTTTGCCATCATTGTTGGTGTAGCAACCACGACATCAAAGTCTAAGTAACCGTTTTGTACTTTTTCAACTAAGTCGTCAGAACCAACTTCATCAGCACCAGCAGCCTTAGCTTGTTCAGCTTGAGGACCCTCAGCAAAAACAATGACCTTTTGTGTCTTACCAGTACCATTCGGCAAAACCAGTGAGCCACGAATTTGTTGGTCTGCTTGTTTAGGGTCAACGCTCAAATTGTATGAAACTTCAACTGAAGCATCAAAGCCTGCGTATGAAGTTTCTTTAACTAACTTCATTGCTTCAGCAACTGAATATAATTTCTTTGAATCTACTTTTTTAGCAGCTTCTAAATATTTTTTACCATGCTTTGGCATGTGATTTCCTCCTTAATATGTGGTCAAGCGAGCTAAAGCTCTCCCACCTAAATTGTTATAAATAACAGGATTAGTCTTCGACTTCGATACCCATGCTTCTAGCAGTACCTTCGATCATCCGCATAGCAGCTTCGACATCAGCAGCGTTAAGGTCCTTCATCTTAGTTTCAGCAATTTCCTTAACTTGATCCTTGGTTACCTTACCAACTTTCTTGGTATTAGGTTCACCGGATGCCTTGTCAATCTTAGCAGCCTGCTTCAAAAGTACTGGAGCTGGTGGAGTCTTAGTTACGAATTCGAATGAACGATCTTCATATACTGTGATGACTACAGGAATAATCATGCCTTTTTGGTCAGCAGTTCTAGCATTGAAGTCCTTAGTAAAGCCAACAATGTTAATACCAGCTTGACCTAAAGCTGGACCAACTGGAGGAGCGGGTGTTGCAGCACCAGCTGGTATTTGTAATTTAACAACATTTATAACTTTCTTTGCCACGGTCAAAACCTCCTTGATTCCGTGCGTGGTTAAAATGGAAAAGTTACCTACTTTTCCTCCCACAATAATAAAAGTACTTTAATATATTATCATCTATTTAGTAGTTTTGCAATAATTGACTTATTACTAGCTAATTTTCTTTACTTGATCATAATCAAGCTCAGTGGTTGTAGCACGGCCGAACATATCAACGGAAACAAATAATTTGTACTTATCTGGTTGAATTTCAGTAATTTTACCTTCAACGCCATTAAAAGCGCCGTCAATGATCGTAACAGTCTCACCAACTTCAAAGTCAATTTGGGGTCTTTTAGCTGGTTCACCTTGTTGACGTAAAAGCCTGTTGACCTCGTCTTCTAGAAGTGGCGATGGCTTAGAGCCACCGCCATGTGAACCGACAAATCCTGTTACATTTGGTGTGTTCCGCACAACAAACCAACTTTCATCGGTCATTACCATTTCAACAAGAACATAACCAGGGAAGATTTTTTCTTCGACTTCTTTTTTCTTGTTGTTAACCTTTTCAATCTTTTCTTGTTCAGGAACCATTACTCGAAAAATATAGTCTTGCATCCCCATGCTTTGAGCTCGCGACAATAAGTCAGATTTAACCTTGTCTTCGTAACCGGAATAAGTGTGAAGCACATACCATTGCTTTTTAGTAGTTTCTACCATTATTACATATTCTCCTTATATTTTTGGCAAACAAAAAAGCCTCTTACGTCAGAGGACTTTTCTAATTAATATAATTGTACCACAAATCAATCAGCTGCGCTATTACATAACTATTTGTGTAACATTAGTAAATAGCAGATCAAGTAAACCTAAATACGCAGCAAACAAAATCGAGGAAACAATTACGATTGCAGTGTCGTGCCGGTTTTGTTTTGCTGTTGGCCAAGTAACCAGCTTCATTTCCTCAACTACACTCTTAAAGAATTTAACCATAATTTACCTCGTTTCTTTGTGTAATGTCATTTTACCGCAATGCTTACAATATTTTTTCAATTCAAGTCGCTGAGTGCGATTCTTACTTGCAGCGATTGAGTAATTACGAGAGCCGCAAATGCTGCAAGCTAATGATGCTTTTTTCACTGCCATAATCTCACTTCCAAACTATTGTATTTTAGCAAAAATGGCTAACTTAAGCAATTAATTTAATAATTACTTGTAAATCTTACTTATTACATAACAAAAGCAGCTGCTCTTTCAAGCAGCTGCTTAAGAGTGGCCAAACAAATGCGTGACCACAGTGCGTAGAACATTGTATTAGTCGGATTTACTTCTTAAGATTTTCATTAACGAAGGATTCGATTTTATCGTCAGAGTCTTTCAGGAATGGAAGCATAGCTTCTTCCGTCTTAATGGTATCTCTGCCATTCTTTTCCATAAAATAATCCCAAAGGGCATCTCTAACTGGAATATCTGAGTCACTCCAGTCAAAAACTTCTTTCATGTGACGATCCAACAATGCAGTCTTCATAACTTCATCAGCCATCTTAACTACCTCCTAAAATTTATTCTACAATAACAATTATACCGCAATTTCTAGATGTCAACTATAAAAACTAATTGAGCAATGTTTGGCGCATTTTTTGCGCCAGACGTGAGCGTGCTCTTGATAAAGTTAATTTACTAATTTTTAGTTTCTCGATAACATCTTTTTGTTTGATTACACCCAAGCCTACTAACAATGCATTAGCCTCTAAAGTAGACAATCTGCCTGTTAAAATAGCAATATTTTCACTTAAAGGAATTTCTGGTATAGAAACAAATGATTTATTTAATGGCATTAAATTGTTTTTCTTGGCTGTTTCTAGCGAAACTGATTGTTTTAACGCCTGCCTGCGATAGGCATTATCATATCTCACAAGTGAACGTGCATGATTAATCAGTCGTGTTTTAAAATAGCTGCCAAATTTTCCTTTATTTAAGTCAAAACTTTTCGCCGAATCATGACAAATAATCATTGCATCCTGTTCCCAATCTTGGTTGTCATAATAGCGCACGTGATACATGCCTTTCACTTTGTTAATTAATGGCTTATAGCGAAAACATAAGTCTAATAAAGCTTCATCCTCACCATTTTTTATTTGCTTAATAAGTTCCGCCTCACTTTTAATATTTATTCCAGTATTCTTCATTTCATTGCTCCTATTTAAATTTTTATTGAAGAATACAGTAACTAACTAAGCCCAAAAATCGAACCTAAGTTCAAACTCAGCAACTATTTTTTACTGTTAGCTCGGCTGCAACAAAAAACCAAATTTGTTGAAAGCGCATTAAATAAAAAAGAGAATATTACTTTATTTGACCATAAAAATACACTCTGACTAATCAGAGTGTAAGTAAAACTATTTAAGAGGATTGCGGCTGTTAAGCATCTGATAAAGCAAAACGCCTGTCGCAACACTAGCATTCAGTGATTGCACATGACCCACTATAGGTAAAGTCAGCATTTGGTCCATCTGCTCTTTAAGAAGGCGTGAAATTCCTTTGCCTTCATTGCCGATTACCAAAACAGTTTTGCCATTACTGTTCCACAGACGATAATCTGTACCTTTCATATCAGTACCAAAAAGCCAATAGCCACGTTTTTTTAATACCTTCGCAGTTTGCACCAGATTATTTACCCTGGCTACTGGCACGTAATCAATTGCTCCAGTTGAAGTTTTAGCTACAACAGAAGTCAATCCGGTAGCACGTCTTTTAGGAATAATAATGCCATCGACTCCAGTAGCATCTGCTGTTCTCAAAATGGAGCCTAAATTATGAGGATCTTCAATTGAATCAAGCATCAGTAAAAACGGTTCGTGATTGCTGCGGTCAAATTGATCGAGCAGTTGATCCAGATCGGCATATTCAAAACTAGCTACCGTTAAAACTAATCCTTGGTGATTTTCACCTTGAACTAATCTATCAAGTTTGTTTTTGGGTACTGTTTGGACAATTAATCCCTTCTGCTTAGCCAAGGTAAATACTTGATTGGCAAAATTTTCTTTAATACCCTGCTGTAAAAATATTTTGTTGATATGATCGGCATCTTGGGTTTTTAAATAATCCAGTCCTGCATGCCTGCCAAAAACAAAGTCTTTGTCACTTGAAGTCATATTCCTCGATGCCCCCATTTTCAATTGTTTTAATACACCATTCGGTCAGCTGCTTTATACGATCTTTTTTGTTTAAGAGTTCTAAGTATCCCCAAACAGCTTCAAAACCGGTAGATAACTGATAAGTAGCTAAACTGGTATTTTTTGCTTTAGTATAAGTTTTCGAATTGCGACCGCGGTGAAAAGTTGCCACTTCATCTTCAGAAAGCAAATTTTCTTCCTGAAGTTTGGAAATTAATGCTGCCTGCGCTTTGGCCGACACATAATGAGTAGCTCTTCTTTGCAAGACTTGGGGTTTAACAATACCACATTTAATTAAATGCCTCCTAATAAAGATTTCATAAACTGCATCCCCTAGATAAGCTAATGTTTGCCCATTTAAAGTATCCGGATTAACATCATTTTCTATCATTTTTTTAGTTTGATTCACGTAGCCACCTTGTTCCTTTAGGTGTATCTTCAACTGTAATTACCCATTTGCTTGAGTTCCATCACGTAGAGCACCATGATTTTTTTAAATTAATTTTTGAGTCTATTGTTTTTTATATTTTACCGAGCTATCAAGTCCATTAAATAACTTTGAATGGCTACCGACTCTCAATCCAACTACAATTAACTTATTTTCTACAATTCTATATATTACAACAACATTATTACTTTCAACAGGTGCCTTCCCTTTTTCAGGAGTTCGAACATGAAAATCACGATAACCCTCTAAGCGACCAGTTAAAGCATGATCCATAAATTCAGCTGGTAATTGATGATTTTCGCAAAGTAAATCAATGTCAGCCATCACATCATCAATTATTGTTTTATCAATACGAGCTAGTTCTTTTAAATCTTTTTGAAAATCTTTTCTAGGAATAAATCTTAGTCTTTTCATCTCTTAAATTGTTGCCAAAATTCTGTCCAGTTATCCTTATCTATTACAGGATCATTGTCATTCAGTATACCTAATTCAATTAACTTGTCCCTTGCTACAGCGTGATCCGTAGTTCCCTCTTTGGTCTTAGCAAATAATTCCAAATATTCATATTTTTCCAACTTTTTAGTTGAAATAACAGCAACTGCACGATTTTTTGGTCGGGTAATATAAATTGTATCATCATTATCATTTACAAGATCCAAGCAAGATTTAATATTATTTCTAAAATAAGTTTGATTCAGTGTTTCCATATATCTCACCATCACTTTCAACTATAAAAAGTGTACACTATTATGTACACTTTTCCCAGCTTAATGATTCATTGTTATCAAATTAAATCATGCATTTAAATAAATCTTATTCACGTAACCACCTTGTTCCTTGTGGTGTATCTTCTACTGTAATACCCATTTGTTTGAGTTCATCCCGTAACGCATCGCTTTGAGCCCAGTCCCTGTTTTTACGCGCCTCTTCGCGCTTTTTGATCAGCTCTTGGACCTTTTTGTCGTCGCTTTTATTATTAACATTAATTAATTTTTGAACATCTATTCCAAAAATAGCTAACCACTTTATCAACAATTCTAGAGAATTGTTAAGCGCATCTTTATCTGCATTTTTAGCATTAATATTAGCATTTATTTCTGGTAATAAATCGTAAATGGCAGTTAAAGCATTCTGAACATTAAAATCATCATCCATGGCATTAATAAATTTGTGCTGAGTGTCTTGAATTTTATTGACTAAAGTTTCTGACTTTTGGCTCGTTGATCCATCCTTAAGTCGATATTTAAGATTGTTAAGAGTATTTTTAAACCTCTGCAAAATAATTTGCGCTTGTTTTAAATTATCAGTCGAATAATTAATTTGCCTTCTGTACTGAACACTGGCCATAAAGAAGCGCAAGACTTGTGGATCAATTTTTTGCAACAAATCATGTACAGTTACAAAGTTATGCAATGACTTGGACATTTTTTCTGCATCTGCTCCAACTGTAACAAAGCCATTATGCATCCAATAGTGAACAAACGGTTTGCCTGTTGCTGCTTCACTTTGAGCAATTTCATTTTCATGATGAGGAAATTCCAAATCTTGACCACCACCATGAATATCAATTGTTTCACCTAAATATTTTGTAGCCATTACTGAACATTCAATATGCCAACCGGGACGGCCCTTGCCCCAAGGAGAAGCCCAAGCTATTTCATCAGGTTTCTTTTGCTTTTTCCATAAAGCAAAATCTATTGGGTCCTCTTTACGTTTTTGTTCTTCTTCATTAACATGCTCAGAAGCACCCTCTTCAAGCTCTGCAAGATTTTGGCTGCTAAGAGCACCATAATTTTTAAATTTTCTGGTACGATAATAAACATCACCATCTGACTCATAAGCATAACCCTTAGAAATCAGCTTTTGGATAAATTTAATAATTTCGTTGACTTCGTGAGTTGCACGGGGATTTTTAGTTGCCGGCTTAACGTTTAAAGCTGCAATATCTTCACGATATGCTTTAATGTAGCGCTCAGCTAATTCAGGCACAGTAACATTTTCAGCTTTAGCCTCAGCGATCATTTTATCGTCTACGTCAGTAAAATTGGACACAAAATTTACCCTAAAACCGCGAAATTCTAGATAGCGCCTAATGGTGTCGAAAGCAATAACGCTCCTGGCATTACCAATGTGAATATAATTATATACAGTTGGTCCACAAACATACATTGTTACCTGACCTGGGTTTATCGGCTTAAATTCTTCTTTAGTATTAGTTAAAGTGTTGTAAATTTTCACTGTGGCTAACTGACCTTTCTACATTCTAAATCTTATTTTACCAGAAACTTTAATCAATTTTTTCAACCAAAAGTTTACAATCTTGTTTTTTGCCATAATCAGGTTTTGCCTAACTGCAAGTTAAAACAGCGTATTTCTCCCATTCAATAATAGAATAATACGCTGTTTTGATAACTATAAGCCGTTTTCACTCATTTGCTTGAGAGTTAAATCTAAATGCTCTAACACACGCTTTTTGCCTAAAAGCTCCATAGCTTCACCAATTCCTGGTCCCACCATTGATCTGGTAGTAGCAATTCTAATTGGCATGAATAAACGTCTACCTTTAATTCCTGTTGCCTTACGAGTTGCTTGTACAGCATTCATTATTTGAGGAGCAGTAAACCGTGGAATCAAATCAATTTGCTTCTTAAATTCTTCAATTACCGGTCTAGCGTCATCTTTACGAATTTCTTCAATTTCTTTTTCACTTAAGTCTTTAGGAGCATTAAAGAAAATTTTTGCTAGGTCAACGATCTGCTTTGTATATGACATTTGAACAGAATAGATGTTAACTAACTGTCTGACCCACTCCATTTTTTCCGGATTTGGATCTTTTTCAACCAAACCTGCTTCTTGCAAATTATTAAGTGCCAAGTCTAAAAGAGTATCACGATCAGCCTTTTTAATATACTGGTTGTTAATCCACTCCAATTTCTTCTGATCAAAAGCAGCAGGAGAATTAGATAATCTTGCCGGATCAAATTGTTTAATTAACTCACGTTGGCTGAAAATCTCGCTTTCACCAACTGGAGACCAGCCTAATAATGTAATAAAGTTAAACATTGCATCAGGTAGATAACCAAGATCTCTGTATTGCTCAATGAATTGTAAAACAGATTCATCACGCTTTGAAAGTTTTTTACCAGTTTCCGAATTAATAATTAAAGTCATGTGACCAAATTTTGGCGGCTCCCAGCCTAGAGCCTCATAAACTGCTAATTGCTTAGGCGTGTTTGAAACGTGATCATCTCCACGCAAAACGTGAGTAATTTTCATCAGGTGATCATCAATTACCACTGCAAAATTGTAAGTAGGCATGCCATCGCGTTTTTGAATGACAAAATCGCCACCGATAGTATCAGACTCAAAACTAAGATGACCCTTAACAATATCATCCCAAGAATATGTTTCCATTTCAGGAATATGGATACGAACAACAGGCTTTAAGCCCTTTGCCTTTGCCTGCTCTTGCTTTTCAGCAATCTCATCTGCTGTCATTCCTTCATATTCATACGTGTAATGAGGTGCAATGCCCATTGCACGTTGTTCTTCACGCTGCTCTTCTAATTCTTCCTCAGTTTTATAAGAGTAATAAGCTTTACCTTCATCAACCAGCTGCTTAATGTACTTGTTATAGATGTCTTTTCGTTCAGATTGACGATATGGACCATAATCGCCACCCTTGTCAGGACCTTCATCCCAATCAATACCAAGCCAGTGCAAGTTTTCCATTTGCGACTCTGAACCGCCTGCAACATTACGCTTCTGGTCAGTATCCTCAATTCTCAAAACAAAAGTTCCCTTATTATGACGCGCAAATAAATAATTAAATAGCGCAGTTCGTGCATTTCCAATGTGTAAGTGCCCTGTTGGACTTGGGGCATATCTTACCCGAATTTTTTGTTTAGCCAAAATTCATGCCTCTTTCAAAAGTAAATATAAACAATTTAAGTTTACGCGTAATAGAAAAAAAGTTCAATGTTCGTTAGCCTAAAACTAGTTTTAAGGCTTGCGGAATACTTGAAATGGGAATAACTTCAATTCCAGCATTCTTTAGACTTGCGCGCATATTGTGCTTCGGAATAAAAATACGCTTAAAACCGGTTTTAGCAGCTTCTTTAATACGTGCATCTATTTGGTTGACGCGTCTGACCTCACCAGTCAAGCCAACTTCACCAACAAAACAATCAGTTGGCAAAATTTCCTGATTTTTATAACTTGATGCGATAGCCATGACGACAGCTAAGTCAACTGCCGGTTCGTTCAAGCGAATTCCACCAGTAGCAGTTAAATATACATCCTGATTTTGCAACATCAAGTTGCCTCGTTTTTCTAGAACAGCCAGCAATAATCCCGCTCGATTATAGTCAATGCCCGAAGTAGTTCTTTTGGCATAACCAAAAGCTGTGGGCGTAACCAAAGCCTGAATTTCTGCCAAAATAGGTCTTGTTCCTTCAAGAGAGACAACAATCGCGGAACCAGTAGATTTGGGCAACCGTTCATCTAAAAATATAGCTGAAGGATTAGTAACTTCTTTTAAACCTTTATTAACCATTTCAAACATGCCTATTTCATTAGCAGCACCAAATCTGTTTTTCACAGAATGTAAAATACGGTAGGCATGGTGTTCATCACCCTCAAAATAAAGAACGGTATCTACCATGTGCTCTAGGATTTTAGGACCGGCAATCGCACCTTCTTTTGTCACGTGCCCAATAACAAAAACGGTAATCGCATCCATTTTGGCAATCTTCATTAGTTCACTAGTAACTTCTCTTACCTGTGAAGCTGATCCCGTCATTGAATCTAAGCTTGGTTCATTCATTGTCTGAATTGAGTCAATGACAACAAAATCGGGCTCTAGCTCGGAAATTTGTTGGCGAATGTCTTCCATGTCTGTTTCAGGATAAAGCATCATATCATTAGCTGGCAGTCCTAAACGGTCAGCCCGTAGCTTAATCTGATTGGCTGATTCTTCCCCCGAAACATACAGCACTTTATATTGATTTGCAAGTTCGCTCATAATTTGCAACATTAAAGTTGACTTGCCAATGCCAGGGTCGCCGCCAATCAAAACTAATGAACCTGGAACAATACCTCCGCCTAAAACTCTGTTGAGCTCTTCCATACTGGTTTGTACACGTTCTTCTTTTTCTGCCTTAACATTTTCCAATTTAACCGGTTCACTAATTCCGGTTTTCTTGATAAGCCTGCTGGGACTGCCTTTAGTTGAACGGTTTTGCACTGCTTCAGTTTCTTTTTCAAACTGATTCCAAGCGCCGCAATTGGGACAGCGCCCTAAATAACTAGCAGAAATGTAACCACAAGAACGACATTTATACTTTGTTTTTAGTTTTGCCATTTAGCTTCCCTTCTTATTTGTGGAACCAAAGCCATTTATTCTTTGTCTGTCAATAGGCACATCATTATCAGTTTTTAAATAATGAACAAAAATTCCCTGACCGATTCGGTCACCTTGATGAATCTGAATAGGTCTTACCCCATAGTTAATTAATTGAACAAAGATCTCGCCTTCATTGGCATCATTATTATAATAATCGGAATCAATGACACCAACCCCATTTGGCAATGCAAGGTTTCTTTTAAAAGTATTTGATGACCGATTTGCCAGCAATAATACCTCGTCCTCAGGCATATATGCTTTCACTCCTGTGGGAATTAAAAAAGGTTTAAGGACATGTTCAGCCATTTCATAATCTTGTTCGTATAGTTGGTGACCATTACGAATCAACCTAAAAATACGGACAAAATTAAGCCGCCAAATACTGGGAATTAATACATCTTTTGCTGCAGCTAAATCATAGCCTGCACTGGCAATCGTTTGTCTTCTTGGTAAAGTAACATTTTTATTTTTATATTTAGATACAATTTCAAAGCCCCGAATCTTTTCCATGTTATCTCCTTTAAAACTTTTAAACACTATTTTACATTAAATTGCAGATATTATCTGAAATCTTATATAATTAGGTACGTAAAATTTTTACTTTTGAAGGGAGAATAAATGTTTAATGTAGATGATCCTCACCAATTTTTTCGCGAAGACGATGATAATGGGGAAATGGTTTATAGCTGGACAATGGATAAAATTGAGCGTAAAGATGCTACAGTTTGGATTATGAATCACTTTTTCATCAATCCCAAAATGGATAGCAAAAAGATTTTACATGATCAAATGAAAATAGTAATGTTTATTGCTCAAAAATCTCATCTACCTGTTTGGCCGCTTGATCCTTTAGTTATTAACTACTTTAATGAGCATCCAGATTTTGAATCAATTTGGTATCACAAACCAAGTCCAAAAAACGGTTCTCTCTAGTATTGAAAGATTAAATAGATAAAGTAAAAACAAATACTTTTTTAACAATAATTAAATTTTCAGAGATAGACTACTTCAGCCGGATAAGCTAAAATAGTATTAATTTGTTTAAGGAGGATCTATTTAATATGACAAAAGAAATTACAAGTGCAGCCATTGATGATTTCACAAAAGATTTGGCGAATCACTCTGGTATTAATATTGCCAGTCATGCTGCCCAAGAAAATGGCATCTATAAGGCTAGTCAAAACCTGCAATCTAAGATTGATTTAACACCAACCTTTTCAGTAGAAATTGATACTGGCAAGCCTGCTGATCAAAAGCAGTCCGGTCGTTGCTGGATGTTCTCTGCATTGAATACTATGCGCCACCCAATCCAAAAGGAATATAAGATTAAGGATTTTGAATTATCACAAAATTACACTAATTTCTGGGATAAATTTGAAAAATCAAACTTTTTCTTTGAAAATGTGATTGCTTCAGCCAAGAAACCACTAGGTGACCGTAAAGTTAGCTTCTTGTTTGCAACACCACAACAAGACGGTGGTCAATGGGATATGCTTTGTGGACTAGTAGAGAAATACGGAATCGTACCTAAGTCAGTTTATCCAGAAACAGCTAATTCCAATAATTCAAGTGCTTTAAATGATACTTTGAATACCCTTTTGCGTAAAGATGGCTTAGAATTACGCAATTTAGTTAACGCCGGCAAGTCAGAAGATGAAGTTGAGCAACGCAAGAATGACTTTTTAAACGAAGTCTTCCGCATTTTGGCTATTTCATTAGGAGTTCCGCCAAAGAAATTTGACTTTGAATATAAAGATGATGATGGTAATTATCACCGTGAAGCAGGAATTACGCCTAAGGAGTTCTTTGATAAATTCATAGGCATGAATTTGGAAGATCACGTTTCAATCATTAATTCACCTACAGATGATAAACCATATCATAAAGTTTTTTCCGTTGAGTACTTAGGTAATGTTGTTGGTGGTCGGCAAGTTCGCCATCTTAACGTCAAAATTTCTGAAATGAAAGATTTGATTATTAAACAACTTAAAGCTGGAGAAGTTGTTTGGTTTGGTTCAAATGTTGGTAAAGATTCAGAAAGACAACTTGGTTTGCTAGATACAGATATTTACAAGCGTGATGAGCTATTTGACGTTGACTTTTCAATGTCAAAAGCAGATATGCTTGATTCCAGTGAAAGTATGATGGATCACGCTATGGTTATCACTGGTGTTGACTTAGTTGATGACAAGCCTACTAAATGGAAGATTGAAAACTCTTGGGGAGAAAAGCCTGGCTTTAAAGGTTACTTTGTAATGAGCGATTCCTGGTTTGACAGTTTTGTTTACCAAGCAGTTATCAACAAGAAATTCTTACCTGATGACTTAAAGAAAGCTTTTGATGAAGGTGCTAAAGACCCAATTCAATTATTACCTTGGGATCCAATGGGCGCTTTGGCTTTTAAATAAAATTATTATTTCTGTTCAAAAAGTTAAATATTAAAAAGCATTGAGAAATTAAGTGGTTATATCGCCTAGCAATTTTCCCAGTGCTTTTTTATACGCTTTGAATAAGTATTTAAAGTTGTTTTTCCTGTAGTATTCCCCGCTGCAATACGAATTGACGATCATATTTAAGTTCATTAATTTGATCATGGCTAGCAACTACAACGATTTTATTTTGCTGTTTTAATTTTTTTAGCAGGGCCACAAATAAGCTAATGCTCTCTTGATCAATTCCACGAGTTGGCTCATCAAGCAAAATGACATTTTGGTTTTCCATCACAGCTTGAATAATACCTACCTTTTGTCTCATACCGACAGAATAGTTAGCTATGGGTTCTGGATCATCAGGATCAAGCATAAAATGCCTTAGTAAATCCCTAACTATTTTCTCATTAAACCGTTTATTAAGATTAGCCAGAAAATGAAGATTGGACATGGCCGATTCATATTCTAAAAAATCAGGATTTTCAATTAACGCGCCTACAACATCATTTTCACCCAGCCTAATTTCACCGCTGTCTGCCTTTAATAAACCGGTAATAATTTTAAAAATGGTGGACTTCCCAGAACCATTAATACCTGAGATATGAATCAGCTCACCAGGTTTAGCTAGCAAAGATACGTTTTTTAAAACCAGCTTCTGACCGAAAGACTTTTTTATTTGCCTAAGCTCTAACATTATTTCTCCTTAAAAGCCACCATAAATTTCATGAATAGCCCGATATAATTCGTCATACAAAGGACTATAACTAACCAAAATATTCTTCTCTATATAGTAATGGTAAATTAAGTCTATGAGTATGACTATTAACAATAATAAATATGGTCTATGCCAGTTGTAGCCTCCAACTAGGAACCAAAGCAGAAGTAAAAAAACAAGCACATGCAGTATTATGAGTTCAGTGCCCAAAATAGGGCTGCCAAATTTAAATAGAGGGTAACTAGTTAATAAATAGGGACCAAATAATCCTAATACAAATAATAAGCAATAAATTGCAGCCAGTACCATTAAGTGAAACATCATCCACTTATTCTTTCTTCTCACCGTTACAAATACGTTGATGTTGCGAAAAGTAAGTACCTGCTTATAAAATAGCAAGAAGACCGCTGGTTGCAAATACAGTGATACCATGTGAAAATTGAGATATTCATTTGGCAATTCCATAGTTTCTGGTGAACTTGTTTTTATCAGAATAATGCTTCCTATTAATCCTATAAAAAATATGATAAAACCAATTAAAACAAGTCTGCGGGATATTCGCTTTAAACGCATAATCAGCCCAGCCTTCTTTTCTGCTGCTGCCATAATTTAATTAGGTAAGCCGCAAATAACAAATAAAGCAGCGCCACTACCATAAAAAGCAAATAGGAATTAATCGGCGGCAAGTGGGATCCTAACGCAAACTGTCCCGGTGCAAGTACAGCAAATGGAAACCACGAATACGAGACAAAAAGCAAAAATTTATTGCCCATGGATATTAAAATTGACAATAAAGTCAGACCTAAACCCACACACGGACCTAAAACTAAATAAATACTATTTTTTGAAACAAAAAGACCAATGCTGAAAATTAAAATAGCAAAAATACCCCAACCAACAGCAGCTAAAGTAACATACGAACATAAATCGATCAGCTGGTTAGTAGAAAAATATCCTGGTCTGGCACCAATATATAATTTTAGAGGTCTGGTTTTAAAGAAAACCGGATAATAAAATACACTAATCAATGCTAACTGGTAGATATTAGTTATTAAAGAAAAAAGAAATCCAACAATAAAGGAGTTAATGACCCCGGTTTTCAGAAATTTATGATAGCCGACTCTTTGCTGAACAGCGCCGAACATATTATTATTTTTAAAATAGATTAGGAGACCTGTTCCAAAAGTGGGAACGAATGCCAACATCATAACTAAACTTATGATATTTTCATTCCAGCCATTCGGTTGAATGGAAAAGAAAAGCATTACAGAAATGTCAACTGCTTTGCCGTTTGTTGGAATTAATCCTGCCCCATCTTTAGCAGCCGTTACAAATTGCCAGGTAATCAAAAGAAGATAAATAATTAAAATAATCAGAACAAATTTTTTGGTTCGGCTTAGCATTTGCACCATCCTCATAATAATATATCTTTGAATACTATATCAGATATAACATTAATTATCAAATAAATGGTGTGCCAAAAAAGTTACAAAAAATTCACCTATTTTTTATAGGAAATTGTCTTATTTTTGCTTTTGCACATATGGATCTTTTAAACAAAAGCCAAAATTTAATTTAGCCCGACCTCCTTAACAAAACGCATAAAGGCTGCTTTACCATCAGCTGTTTGCTTGAAAACTCCTGCATCTTCTAAAACACGAGCAAAAATGAAACCCAATTCTTTTTGCAAAATCTGATCTGCATTTTCACTAGTTATTTCATACTTGCTTTTAATTTTCTTAGCCCAGTCAAGGTGGATTGGTGCAATTCTGTTAGGCTGGTCAAGCAAAAATTTTTTAACCTCAAGAAACTCTGGCTTCAAGCGCGGCGGAAAAACCGCTAATCCCATTACTTCAATTAAGCCGATATTTTCCTTTTTAATGTGTTGTACATCAGCATGGGGATGGAAAATTCCATCAGGATATTTATCTGAAGTCTGATTGTCTCTGAGAACTAAATCAAGTTCATAAGTTTGTCCATGTAAACGAGCAATTGGGGTAATAGTATGGTGGGGGATATTGTCCGTAAATGCCCGGACTGCTACTTTTTCATCACTATAATTGCGCCAGTTTATTAAAATTTTATTTGCTAATTTGATCAAACTATTTTTATTCAGACCGCTTAAACGGATTACAGACATGGGCCACTTGACAATACCCGCTTTGACATCATCAAATCCCTTAAAGTTAAGTTCTTTAACAATTGGTGCTTTCTCCATCGGAAAGCGATGCTTGCCGCCCTGATAATGTTCGTGTGCTAAAATCGAGCCGCCCACAATTGGCAAGTCCGCATTGCTACCAACAAAATAACCTGGGAATTTAGCAACAATTTCCAGCAAATTGGCAAAAGTTTGTTTATTGATTACCATTGGCTCATGCTTTGGCGCTAAGAAAATGCAGTGCTCATTAAAATATGCATAAGGGGAATATTGAAAACCCCAAGTTTCATCTCCTAAATGAAAGCGAATGATACGGTGATTGGTACGCGCAGGATAATTTACATGACCTAGGTAGCCCTCATTCTCCATACACAACTGACACTTTGGGTATGATTTTACTTTGGCGCTTTTGGCTGCAGCAATTTCTTTGGGATCCTTTTCCGGTTTGGAAAGATTAATTGTAATTTCAAGATCACCATATTTACTTG
Organism: Lactobacillus kimbladii; assembly: GCF_014323605.1. GTDB lineage: Bacteria > Bacillota > Bacilli > Lactobacillales > Lactobacillaceae > Lactobacillus > Lactobacillus kimbladii_B. The sequence continues at coordinate 69,498 of NZ_SCMB01000001.1, forward strand.
CTGTTGTAAAATAAATATTTTTTGCAATAGCTCTAGTTTTAATATAATTACTATCTTTACCCAATTGGTAAAAATCAGCTATCGCTTTTTGTGGGGAATGCTCATAAGTTTGCCAAAAGTTGTGATTAACAACGCTTGGTCTGGGGACAATCAAATTCATTAATTGTGCATCGAGGACATCTTTGGCGGAATTATTGGCCAAGCACTTCCCTGAATTTTGGGCAGCCTGAATTAACTCGTCTTTAAGATTCAATAGATCTTCCCTACTGGTTGTTACCTTTCTAGCTTCATCGCCTACAAGGGCCAAAATTCTATTTCTCAAATAAATACGATCAAGTTCTGTAAAATCGCTGTGGGCAATAACTTGCGTAATGAAATTCTCAATTAGATTCGTTTTATCCATCTCAACTTTCCAACATCATAAAACTTTTGTGCCATCAGCTGTTTCTGCAATATAAAATGAAGGTAAATAGCCAATCTTTTCTTGATAAATATCAGCGACATTCTTTTTAAAAGCAGCAACCTCATTTTTGGCAACCAAAGCTATTGCACAGCCGCCAAAACCGGCACCAGTCATTCTCGCACCTAAGACACCAGATTGTTTCCAGGCTGTATGAACTAAAGTATCGAGTTCTTTACCAGTAACTTCATAGTCATATTCTAAAGAAATATGTGATGCATTCATTAAGTGACCAAACTCATTCAAATCACCCTTTTGCAGTGCTTTTTCAGCATTTAATGTCCGTTCATTTTCCCAGACTGCGTGACGACAGCGTTTCAGCAGGTTTTCTGTTGGCAAAAGATAACTATTTTCATCAAAAGCTAAACTATCCAATTCACCAAGCGACTTAATTGACAGTTTCTCCTGCAAAAAGTGCAGACCTTTTTCACATTCTGCTCTGCGCTCATTATATTTTGAGTCCGCTAAGGTCCGCTTTTTGTTAGTGTTCATAATAACAATAACATTATCTTTCAAGTCAAGGGGTACCAGCTCAGACGCCACCCTTTCGGTATCAAGCAAAATGGCATGATCCTTTTTACTCATTGCTACAGCATATTGATCCATAATGCCCGAGTTAACACCAATAAATTCATTTTCGGTCTTAACTCCCATTTTAACAATTTCCAATTTAGTAAAAGACAGATGGAATTGATCCTGCAATAAAATGCCAATTAACATTTCTAATGCTGCAGATGAGGACAAACCGGCACCATCAGGAATATTGCCATTAATGTAAATGTTAAGGCCATGTTCAATCTTTGCCCCATTTTCGAGCATAAAATGGAGCATTCCCTTAGCATAATTTGCCCAAGAATCTTCTTTGGCAAACTGCAACTGGTGCATATCAGTTTCAACTACTCCCATATTGGCAAAATTAGCTGAATAAAAACAAAATCTTTCATCTGTTCGAGAACTGGCTGCACCATAAATTCCTAAAGAAATTGCACAAGGGAAAACATGGCCACCATTATAGTCAGTATGCTCACCAATTAAGTTAATTCTACCAGGCGAAAAATAACAGCCGGTTGGTTCTTGGTGATAAATATTACTAAATTCTTGTTTGAGTTCTTTAATTTTCATTTTTATCTGTTCCTTTTTAAAAGCGCTATCAAAAGTCAATAAATTTATTATACTTCTTTTTTTATTACCAGCAATGCCCGTCCAAAAAGTAAGAACAAACTAAAAGAGTTTCACATCAACATGAAACTCTTCTTAAGTTTATTACCAAATATGTAGCAGTCTATCGGGATGCAACTTGCATAAATTAAATTGGTGCACATGCTGCGGACGGCTTTGCGGAAATGATTCCAAGAAATCCGCTGGATTGGCCAGACCAGTAGAATACGACCACACACTTTTAACTTTTTTAATCGGATCAAGCATTTCATTTCTAACCGGATATGCCGAAATTAAAAAGTGTTTATGATGAAATTTAAATACAAAAAACGGTAACCGAAATTGATTAACAACTTCATCTTTAGTTTTCCCTATCGTAACCACGTTGCGATAGGTGCCATACTTTTCGGTAAACAAATCGTTAAACGAAAAATAGAAATTCGAAATATGTACATGGGGAAAATTATCTTCAGTCACTTGATCAGGAACTGCAATCACATGAGCAAAATGATCTAAATTGCTTTCTTTTTGCGAAAGTGCTCTGCCCAATTGATTGGGATTAATAACGTGAGCCCATTCCGGCACATCCAGATTATCTTGATAAGATAAAAACATTTCCCTAATCACATCTGGCTTTACCCAATCATATTGTCTGCGAACTTCGTTGCGATTTAACAAACTACGTAAGCTCTTATGATACATTAAATCGACAACAAATAGCTCATAACGATAACGTTCGACCCAGGGTTGATAATGCTCAATATTCTCCGCAAAGATATGCGTACTATCTACAATAACCGTTTCGCCACGTTTCATTTTTTCTTCTACGAGGTAATCCACCACTTTTTCCGTTTGCTCATTTGCATAACGCGGAATTACTTGATGTAAGCAATCGGTATCTTCTTCATAATAATAGGTTAAATTCGCCAGCAACAATCTAATTTGATCACGACTAATTGCATATGGCTGTAAGTGATGACGAGAAATAAATGAAGATTTACCGGAGCCGGGTGCGCCTCGTAATAAAAATATTTTACGCATGCCTCTACTCCAAACTAAAAATGTAAATTTTAAATGATATCGTAATAAATTTTAACATACATTTGTAGAAAACCTTACTATGAACTAAAAGCAACGTAAAATCTTTTTGTCGACAATATTCATTTGCTGATCAAATGTATAAGCTATTGGCTGTGCATTTGGAACTTCAAGATTAATAATTTCTTGATCATCAATACTTTCTAATTCTTTAATTAATGCTCGTAAACTAGAACCATGAGCAATGATTAATTGATCTTCCCCTTTTTTTAATCTGCTAGCTACATTGTCATAGTAATAAGGCATAACTCGCTGTTGTGTTTGGTAAAGACTTTCAGTTCGCGGCAAAAAGTGCGGATCAAAATTAGCATAACGTCTGGATGTTACTTTTTTACCTTCAGGTGGAATCGCATAGAATCCACGCCGCCACTCCAGCACTTGTTCTTTACCAAAAATTTTACGCGATTCGTCTTTATTAATGCCCCGTAAATTACCATAGTGCCTTTCATTCAAACGCCAAGTTTTAGTAATGGGCAAATATAAAAAATTACAAATATCTGCAACTATATTAGCAGTAATGATTGCCCGCATTAATACCGATGTGTGAATATGAGTAGGGTGAAAATCGATAATACTCTTAATCAAATTGCCAGCCATTTTAGCCTGCTTTCGCCCCTTCTCAGTTAGAGCAACATCATTCCAACCCGTGTAAACATTGGCTTTATTAGCAGTACTTTCACCGTGTCTTACAAGCACTAATTTGACCATTTTATCTCACCCAATGCATAATTATTAAAGCTAAGCCGCTAATTGTAAAAATGATTCCCAATATCATAAAAGGAGTTACTCCGTGATTATGGTTGCGGTAACGTCTGTTGTACGCATAAGCAATATCATATAAGCCTACTATTAAAACAATAACGGCAGTAAAAATACTAACTTTCAACTTTAATTTTCTCCTGATTACTCTTGATTACGATCATTTACAATCATTTTATCATTTTTTCCTCGTTCACATTCTGCTTGAAAATTAATATGGTTAATTCCTAATTTTTGTAATTTTGCACTAATTTGTTGCGTTAAAAATTCAAATTTACCAGCTGTTAAATCAGCATCAACATTGACGTGTGCATCAAGCATGACATAACGATCACTATAACGCCACACATGTACATGATGAATATTTTTTATTTCAGGAAAAGATAAAACTATCTTATTAACTTCATCCAGATCAATGTCAGGATTAGATTCCATTAGCACATTTGCTGCCTTTTCTGTTATTTCACAAGCTTCATGAAAAACGAAGACCGACACTAATAAAGTCATCACCGGATCAATCCAGCTAATGTGCCAATAATAAATAAAAATCGCACCAATTACAACTGCTACGCTGGAAAGAGCATCACTTAGCATATGCATAAAAGTGGATCGCACATTTAGATTTTGCTGTCCACCTTGATGCATTACCAACATTGAAACTACATTTGAAATCAAACCAATAATTGCAACAATCAGCATTATGCCGCCACTGATTTTTGTTGGTTTCCAAAATCTTTCAATAGCTTCCACAAATAAAACAATACTAATTAAAATTAGAATAATACCGTTGGTAAAGGCAGCCAAAGTTTCAGCCCTGTCATAGCCAAAAGTTTTTCGCTTATTACTGCGTCTATTGCTGATGATATGTGCCACAAACGAAATAATTATTGCCCCGACATCGCTCAGATTGTGTACCGCATCAGATAATAAAGACAAAGAACCAGATACGAAACCACCAATAAATTCTGCAACTGTAATAACAACATTAAGTGCAGTTACATAGGCAAATTTTTTTGTAGTATGATCTTTCATATTTTTTCCTTTCAAGCACTAAAGGTAAAAAAAGCCCTACTTTTAAGCAGGACTTTACATATCTTCAGCATTTACATTATAATCTACAATTTCAAAGTTACCGTTATCACGAAGAATTCCCCGAGTGACACTACCGTTATTAGGAAAAATAATATCATGGAGACCATCACTCTGGTTCCAATACTTAATGGCTAAGGTTTTGATAAAATCGCCATGAGAAACTATTAAAACTCTTTTTTCATTTTTAGTCAGCTCATGGAGAACGTCAATCGCCCTTACCATCCGTTCATCCAGCTCTTTTTTATTCTCTGCCAAATGACGCGGATCAGCCTTTTTTGTAGCCTCACGAAATTCATAAATTCCAACCTGATTGATAATTTTGGTTACATCTGTTTGCGGACCAACTCCAGCTGCCAGTGCAACTTCCCTCCAGGTTTCCTCTATATCATCACCTTCGAAAGAACCAAAAAATACTTCCCGAAACTCAGGCAATTTTTTAATCTTGCCAATTTCTGAAACCTGGTTAGCGTCCTTCATTAAGTGAACTGTATCAATCGCACGCTTCAAATCGGAAGAATACATGTTGTCAAAACGAACTTGACTCAGGGCATTTGCAGTTACTTTTAGGTCATTAATACCCTTGACTGTCAGAGGAGAATCACACCATCCCTGAACTTTGTTTAACTGGTTAAACATTGTTTCGCCATGACGGACAATATAAATTTCTGTTGCCAATTTGCATTCTCCTTTCATTTAACGTGCTTTAAACTATAACATATATGCCTTATAAAAGAAATACCCAGCTTGAATAAATGCTAGTGCTGCAATAAAGATACGAACATATTTGGCTGGAACCTTGCGCAAAATATCCATTCCTAAATAACCACCGATGAACATGCCGACAGCAAGAGGAATTGCCTGCATCCAGTATATTCGCGAAGTAAAAATAAAAACAATTAGAGCAACCAGATTCGCTAGTCCACAGATGACATTTTTAATTGCATTGACAAGTATAAACTTTTCATCAGTAATATAAGTTAATAAAACTAGCACAATTACACCACCGGCGGCTCCAAAATAGCCGGTGTAAACACCCATCCCTAATAATGCAGCAATATAAAAAATTTCCTGCCAAAGTGGTCTTTTATGCGGTTCTAAACTATGATGCTTACCTGAAACAATTACCATAACACCCGAGCCAGCAATAAAAATTGGTACCACTTTTTCAAAAACACTAGATGGAAAAGCTAACAATAAACGACAGCCAATTAAAGAACCTACAATAGTAAATATCGAGTAAAATGCCACTTGGTGCCAATGTCCCTTAAGTTCCTTTGTTGAAGAAATAGTCGAACCAATACTAGTCCAAATCAAGGCGGCATCATTTGTGACATTGGCATAAACTGGTGGAATACCAACTGCCAGCAATACCGGATATGATGCAAGAGAAGCCATTGAAGCCACTGACGACAACAAACCGCTGGCTACACCCCCTATTAGTATAAAGATCAGTGAAAAAATAGATGCCATTCAAATTAACTCCCTTTTAAAAGTTAATTTCTATTATAATGCTCTTGCAAAATAATTTAAGCAGATATTTTAATTCTGACCAATTGTCTATTTAATAATGAAGTTTGATTTAACAAATTAGTCTCTAAATAATAATTACTGAAACATTATAGTTTTTGCACACAAAAAAGGAATTAACTTTAGTCGATAACAAAGCCAATTCTTCTCTAAAATAAATATTTTGTTTTAAATTCATCTCTCAGTTTCTTAAGTTACTTAATATCCTTTCTTACTCAACAGATATGAGTAACAAGTTGGAAGTAAAATAACTATAATAGTGACGGATATAACGGTCCAATACATTTCCCAATAAGAAGTTAGAAGCAGAACCATGCCGCTGATAAAAAAGATCCATCCGGCAAATCTGTGTGTTTTACGCCAATTTTCCGTATTATTCAAAGTCCATGGTAATTTAATGCCAACGACATGATTGGGACTAACTTTAGGCAGATAATTACCAAAAATAATAAAGAACAGTCCCAAAAAAGCACTAAGCATAAAGGAGCCTTTTACTTTATGACCCAGTGCATAGGCATAAAGTGACAGATTTACGATATTAGTAATAACAGGAACAAGCCAAAGGGTAATATTAACTATCTTAAAATCAAGATTTTTGGTTTCTTTTTGATTGTGTAATATAAAAAAAACCATTACTTGAAGCATAATTCCCAAAAAAGGCAGACCAATAATAACCCATAATTTATTGCTAAAAGCATTTGGCATATCAGTCATCCCAAAGTGTGTGGCCATTTTTTGCGGCAAACGATTATATAAAAATGCTCCGGTCAAAATTGGAAATAAGATTAGCAGAAGCGAGATTAATTCTGTTTGACGAATACTATTCTTTTTCATCATGATCTCCTTTCAGATCAACAAGCCAACCCATAATTTCTTCTATAATAGAAGTATTTAGCGAATAATAAATAAAGTTTTTTTCGTGTTCCTCTTCAATTAAATCAGCCTTTTTCAGCATATTAAGATGGTATGAAATAGTAGCTTTAGTCATATTAAAATGATTAGCAATATCTCCTGCCGACATTGGTCCATTTTTTAAAAGCTGCAATATTTTGCGACGCACTGGATCTGACAAGGCCTTAAAACTAGACTCAAAACTCACATTAGTTTCTTTTCCTTTCTATTTAGATAAATATCTAATTAGATATTTGTCTAAATAGTATCACAATTTTCGTAAAACACAATAATTTTTAACATATTAATTACAATTTCTTGAACTATAGTAAAAATAATAAAACAACGTAGGTGGCTTTGTGAGAACTCAGAAAATTATGAGTAAAAACTTGTTCATGAATATTTGTCTTTAATTTGGGTTAGCTAATCGTTATAATGCAGAGGGTTGGTTAATGAAAGGAAAAGTACACTTGGCAAAATATGAAACTTTAATTTTTATTCTTGAAGGAAGCTTATTAAACGAAAAAGTTGCAGAACAAAATGCACTTAGGCAAACTTTGAAATTAACTGGCAGAGAATATGGTCCAGCTGAGCGCATACAATATAATTCATTACAAGAAAAGATTAAATTACTAGGATTTGATGAGCGCATTAAATTAACTTTGCAGGAATTCTTTAAAAATGACTGGATTTCTGCGAAAGGCACTTTTTATAACCAGTTGCAAAAACAAGATCAGTTAAATAAAGATGTAGTGCCCTTTTTAGATGAGGTGAAAAACAAAGTTAACTTGGTTTTGCTGACAAAAGAGAAAAAAGATGTGGCTTCATACCGCATGCAAAATACAGAACTAATAAATTATTTTTCCGCAGTTTATTTTAAAGATGATTTTGCATGTAAGTTTCCAAATAAGAAGGTTTTGACAACAATCTTGCAGCAGCAAAATCTGACGCCAGCTACTTGTCTTGTAATTGGGACAAACTTAGTCGATGAAATTCAGGGTGCCGAAAATGCTAACCTGGATTCTCTTTGGCTAGCGCCCAAGAAAGTAAAAATGCCAATTAGTCCACGTCCAACTTTACATTTAAATAAATTAAGTGATTTATTATTTTACCTAGAATTAAGCTAGTTTATAATAAAGTATAAGAATTGTGAGGTAAAACAAATGAAAAAAGTAGCTGTGATTTTTGCCGATGGTTGTGAAGAAGTTGAAGGCTTAAGCGTTATTGATGTATTACGACGCTTAGGTATTCAAGCTGATATGGTTGGGCTTACTAGTACAACGGTAAATGGTGCACACAATATCAAACTTACCTGTGATAAAACTGTTGACGATAGTCTATTGGATTATGACGTAGTAGCTCTTCCAGGTGGAACAACCGGAGCAGAAAATTTACGTGATAATAAAAAACTGGCAGATCTAATGATAAAACGGCATAACGCTAACCAATGGGATGCCGCAATGTGTGCTGCCCCCATTGCTCTTGCCCGTTATGGCGTTATAGCTGGCGTTGACTACACATGTTATCCGGGTTTTGAAAAACAAACAGAAAAAGATGCTCCAAGCGGTCACTTCAAGGAAGATATTACTGTAACTGATGACGAACATAAAGTCATTACTAGTCGCGGTCCGGCAACTGCTTGGGCATTTGCATATGCAATTGCGGAAGCGCTGGGAATTGACACTAAGAACCTAAAGGCGGGCATGTTATACAATTACCTAGCCGACAATATTCAAGATAGTTTGTAAATTTTTCTCTGATACGAAAAGGTGAAGTTTTAAACTTCACTTTTTTTATTACGATAGATTATTAACTTATTCATAACTTTAGATAACATCAAAAGTAAAATAATTCCTGAACCACCTATCAAAAGACCATTATCAAAAATGATTTGTGGTAGTTTGTCCCGCAAAATTTGAGTTAAAAAATTGACTATAACAATTAATAAGTAAATTTAACATTTGTATTAGTCATTTTATTCTTTAGAATATTTATTAAGTGACAGTAATTAACATTAAGATAACAATTTTTTTGTAGCAGGAAATTGGTATTAATTTATTTTTACTGCTAAACACCTATGAACTAGTACTTCTTATTTACAAAAAATATTTTTTTAAGAGGTATTTTAAAAATATGATAAAATTAAATTACCCTTAAAAGGGGGAAACAAATAATGGGAGGTATTAAGCATGTGTACAACTATTGCAATTAAATCTGATAGTGGTGACGTATTTTGGGGACGGACAATGGACTTTACATTTGATCCCTTTAAACCTAGTGCAGATAGCAAAATGACTACTTTTCCTGCAAACTATGAATTAAAGGGTTTGCACCAAAGCTGGACGACCAAATATCCCTTTATGGGTATCAACGTCAATAATTCACTTTTCTTTAATGATGGTATAAATAGTGCAGGTATAGTTGGTGATGCACAATTCTTAGAAGAGGCTTCTTGGGATACAGTAGAAAGTCTTAAAAAGCGCGGATTAAAACCTATAATTGGCGAAGAAGTTGTCGCATATGTTTTAAGTAATTTTGGCAGTATCGCTGAAATAAAAGAAGCTTTTAAGCATCTTGGTCAAGAGAAAACGAATTATCCTGATTGGGAAAATGCAGACACTGGCATCCCTACTCCAATTCCAATGCATTACACTTTCTGTGATCCAAGTGGCAAAAGCGTTATTTTGGAGCCGGTTAAGAATGGAGCCTTCAAAATATATGATGGTATTGGCGTTATGACCAACAGTCCAGAATATCCTTGGCACCTCGCCAATTTACGGAATTACTTGCATTTAACTAATCACAATTTGGGTCATCACCAAATAAGCGATCAGCTAGACATTAAACAAATTGAAAGTGGTTCTGGATTATTAGGATTACCTGGTGACTATACTGCTCCATCACGTTTTGTTCGTGGAACATTTATTTCTAAATTTTTAGCACCATTTCATTCAGATCAGGGAATTCCTCAACTGTATAATGTATTCAAATCCGTCATGATTCCACGGGGACTAGAGCATCTTCACGAAGGTGAGGACAAATGTGATTATTCAGGTTACTGGGCAGGATATGATGTTTCAAGCAGAAGTTTATATATTCAACCAGAGGATTGCCCAACAATGACAAAATTCGTTCTAGACCCTGACACAACTACTAAAATTACCCAGCCTATTCAACATGACTTTAAAGTGTTAGAAACTAAAAGAAAAAAAGCTTTAGCTTAAAATTTATTACCAGTTAATTTGAGTTTTTAGTTTTTTAATTGTTCTATTTGAAACAAAATGCGCGTAAAAGTTTGATACTTTTACACGCATTTTTATAAATAATTACTATTTACCAACTAATAGTGACGGATATTGTGTATACGATAAATCACCTTTATCAGCAAACCAGTCTTTTATTTCCTTTATTGATTTATTGGCAATTTTTTTGTTTTGACCGTGTAGCTTTTTAGCCTCATTTTTAGTTTGAATTAGTGATGGCTTTTTGCTTTCAAACTGTGAATCCATGACTTTTAACTCGGCTTTGATCAGTGGCTGTAAAGCTTTTCTCTTAGCATATATGTTATAAAGATCACCGTTAAAGAAAGTAACCCAGCCTTGATTTTTGCCACTTTGATCAACTATGTGAGCGACCAATTCAACCCTACCGGTACCAAATTCAGTAATCTTAAATTTTATATTTTTATCTGCCATTTTCTTAACCCAACTTTTGTCAAACGGTTTAGAAGTATCATTGATGACATCATTAACTTCGTGATAAACAATAGCATTCCTAGATAATTTAAATACGTAACCTTCTTTAGAAAACCGTTTAGCAGGCGTAACGGTCATACCTGGGTCGGTTGTAGGACTAACTGCTGCTGGCTTAGCAGTATCAGTACTTTCTGCTTTGGTCACGGTTAAAGTGGTCAATGGCGTAAAAGAAAAAAGGATGGCTGCAGAACATAAAACTGTTCTAAAATACTTGTGTTTCATTTTTTAACCTCAAAAATAAACTATAATAATAATTTGTAACAAAATTGTAACTTTATTACATTTATATGTCAATAATAATTAATTATTTAACTATAAAAGAAAAAAATTTTATCAGTAATGACAAAAAATAAGCCTTGAAAGTTAGCCAGCTTTCAAGGCTTATTTTGAAATCAATTCTTTAGCAACTATTTTTTTCTACTTCCATTTTAATGTTGTTAGTCAAACGTTTATTAACTTCCAGAACAAAAACAGGAATTAAACTACCAATCAAAACGACCAGCCAGCCCTGAACAGGTAACAAGGCAAAGTGCAAAAATTGTCGCAAACGAGGTAAGAGTGTCAGTGATAAAACTAGTATCATGCTTAGTAATAGTCCCCAATTAAGCATTTTATTGGTTTTAAATGTTTGCACAGTGATTGGTTGAGAATCTTTAATAGCGTAGATATCAATCATAGATCCTAGTGCTAATACTAGAAAGACCAGTGTCATCCCAACTTGTGAATTGTTAGTTGAAAGAATAAACCTGCCATAGGCATAAACGCTCAATGTTAAAATCGTAAAAGTAACCGCACGGATAATCATCCTTTGCATTAATCCACGGCCAAGAATGCTTTCATCATTACCTATTGGATTTTGGTCCATTATGCTTGGTTCACCAGGTTCTTTACTGATAAAGAATCCAGGTATTCCATCGGCAAGTACATTAATAATTAACAATTGTTCTGCTAAAAGTGGTGCACCCCAACCTATAATTGTACTAATAACCATTAAGAAAATTTGCGCGAAATTGACACCAATTAAGAATTCAACAGCCTTAATAATATTTTGATAAACAGTTCTGCCTTCTGCCACAGCTTTAATAATTGTGGCAAAATTATCATCCGTCAAAATCATGTCAGCAGCTTCTTTTGCCACTTCTGTACCTGTCATGCCCATCGCAATTCCAACATCCGCTGCTTTAAGAGCCGGTGCATCGTTCACGCCATCGCCTGTCATTGCAACTGTTTTATCAAGATCTTGCCAAGCTTGAACTATTCTGATTTTGTCACTGGGAGAAACACGAGCAAAAACTCTTATATCTTGAATACAGTCTTTCAATTCAGAATCTGTCATTTTTTGTAATTCTGACCCTGTAATTGCTTTTTGATCAGAATCTAAAATACCTATTTCTTCAGCTATTGCTTTGGCGGTTACAAGATGATCTCCAGTAATCATTACAGTCTTGATGCCGGCTTGTTTTGCTTTAGTAACAGCTCTGGATACTTCAGGTCGAGGCGGATCAATTAATCCGATCATACCAGCAATTTTTAAATTGGAATTATTTTTAGCCCAATCAGTTGGATCCGCATTAGAAGCTATTACCTTATACCCAACTGCTAATACTCTTAACGCATTTTTAGCAAAATCATCATGAGCTTTTTGACCAGATTTAACTGGTTCTTTTTTATCTAAGTGCAGCCTGTCCCAGGCACCTTTAACGATTACTACTTGACGTCCATCAGTTAATCGATGAACCGTCGTCATCATTTTTTTATTAGAATCAAACGGATCTTCTGCTATACGAGGTGCTTCATTTTCCAGCTCTTGGCGTGAGCTGCCCTGTTGGTGTAACCAGTTTACAATCGCAACTTCGGTAGCATCGCCAACAACTTCTTCCGAGCCATCTTTTTCCATAATTTTGGCATTGTTAGCTAACCCAAGCATTTTCAATAAATTTTGCCCTGCTTTAGGTAAATCAGCCGCTTTCTTAATACCCGTTTCAGGTGTCCAATATTTAGTAATGGTCATTTTATTTTGAGTTAAAGTGCCAGTTTTGTCAGTAGCAATAACATCCACGTTACCGATAGTCTCCACAGCACCAATGTGTCTAATAATAGCATTGCGCTCAGCCATTTTTTTGACACCACGAGATAAACTGATTGTCACAATAATTGGCAAGGTTTCGGGAACAGCCGCAACTGCTAAGGAAAGTCCAATCATTAAGCTGTCTGCTAAAGTCTTATTCTGCATACCCATGCTTAAAACAAAAATTATCAGACCACCTAGACCAGCAAAAGCTGTCATCCATTTTGATAAATGATCCAGTTTGCCCTGCAAAGGAGTTGCTCTTTTTTGAGTTTTATTCAAAAGGTTGGCAATTTTGCCAAGCTCTGTTGCCATTCCGATTGCTGAAACTTGAACCAAGGCTCTACCACCAACAACAGCTGTGCCAGAATAAACGCGTTCATCGTCAGATAAATGGCCTTTGAGACGATAACATGTTTTCGAAACGGGCAAACTTTCACCAGTTAAAATTGCTTCATCAACAGTTAAGTTAGTTTCTTTTAATACTACAGCATCCGCTGGTACCTGATCACCGGTGTTTAAATAGATTAAATCACCTGGCACTAATTCGGATGCAGCTACTGTAATATCATGATTATTTCTTCTACCATTAGCCGTTGGCAAACTCATTGCCTTCAAAGCCGCCAGTGATTTTTCGGCTGAAGCTTCCTGATACAAGCCAATTACAACATTAATTATTAAAATCAGGCTAATTACAATTGTCTTGGTCCAGCCACCGTTTTGAAAAACAGCCAAATACGTCGCTAATACTACCGCCAATAAAAGGACTAAGGACGAAATATCTTTTAGATGATGCCATATTTTTATATATAGTGGAATAGCTTGTTTTTCAAGCAATTCATTAGGGCCAAATTCACTGCGCTTTTTTTCTATCTCAGCATCAGTTAAACCGGACTCGGGGGTTAATTTGAATAGTAGTTCTGATTTTTGGGACATGCTATCTCCTCCATTATTCGATTAAATTTACAATTAAGCTGTTTGAATAGAAAAGCCATATAATCGTAATTAAGCCGATTTTATAAAAGCTAAGCTTGATTAATGCAATAAAGATAATTTTTAAATTTTTAAAAAAGCAGAAAGCCTCTGGTAATTATCCGAAGTTTTCTGCTTACATGATTATTAAAAAGTAATTGTTAATTAACAACGTTTTTTTAAAAATTATCTTTAGTTTAAAAAATCCTATTTCTAAACTAAACATCCTCTTTCCCATAAAAGCTTATAATTAGTATACAGGAACTGGCAATTTTTGGCTATTTTTATGCTTTTAGTGTTTGCACTATATGTTTTAAATAGCTTTTCTTCTTTTGCTAAATGCTATTTAAAATTTAGATTTCACCAAGTATCTTTTAAATATGTTTGGCACACATTTAAATTATGCAAAAAGACAAGAAATCTAATTTAAAATAGCAAGATTTCTTGAATTTTTTGGCTCATAAATTTTAAACCTGTTTTACTCTACTTCTGCTCTTACATCAGCTAAGGCTTCCAAACTATCTGATACCTCACGCCAATTATTCTGGTAAGGTCCATACGCAGTATGAATCAAACTACCAACTGGTAGTGAGGGACACTCATTTTCTGCATTAGTTCCCCAATTTTGCCAGCCAGATTGTGGTCTCTGAACAATTTGAAAAGCATTTGAGGCATGTTCAGTTTGCCAAACCATGGCCTGACCGGTTTGAGTATTAATTTCAGCACTCTTAGTTGCGGGCCCAGCAAAGACAGTCTGATCCTTAACTGCACTCACATTGACAGGATCAGCACTAAATAACCACGGACGATCATTCAACTCAGCCAACACAAAAGCTTTCTGACGCACATCATGCAAATTAGTCTCTATTTCAACTTGAGATAATGCATTTTCCCAAACAGAGAATAAGCGCCAATACAGGTCCCAATGTGCATTAGCCATATTGCTGGTAAGTTGCTTTCTAAAATCTTCAAACCGATCACTCCGTTTTTGACCATCATGAACTAACTCTTGTACTTTATTTGCCAGTTGACCAGAATATGGATCTCCTTCGCGATACCATACACCGTCATAAGTGGCAAAGCGATCAAATACTAATTGTCCAATCCCGCTTTCAAATTCATCACCGACAGTGATTTTGTCCACAATAGAGCGCTGATTAACTGTGGTTTGAAAATGATCTACATGGTAAACGCGCGAAAAGAAAGGAACATCGTAATAAAAAGACCAGTCCAAAGCAAAACGCTTTCCGTGTAATTCCGGTTTTAAACCGTCTGGTATTCTGCCTGATAAACGGTACTCTTTCATAACAGGACCATTTTCAATTGGTTTGATATCTACAATTAAATGTTCAGCCGGATTAATTAAACCATTATCAGGAGTAAAGAAGGGACCATAAAAGCCACCCATAGCATTATTTCCTGATGGCAGCAAATCCCGTTTTTCATCCACAGCCATAAAATGTCGTAAACCCCATTTAGATGAACCTTCACCTTGAGCAGTACCACGACAAAGTTCGAAATCAAATTTACCAGTATTCAAATGTACATAAGCATCATTTTCTTTAGCTGTAGGTATCTCTTTAATACCTTTAACTTTGTCCTCCTCAATTTCGTGATCAAAAGATAATTCTTCTTCAGGACCAGAGAAATTGACAATAGCGACAAAATTATGATCTGAATCGTTATGTAACCTCTGCGCTACACAAGTCTTTCCAGAATTATTCTTAACAACCCAATAATCCCCTGTTATATCATCGGAAACCGAAAACTTAACTGGAACAGGAATTTTAATTTTCTCTTGGGGATTAGTAATCTTTACTTTTACCATTTTCTTACCTCTCAAACTTTAACAAAACTATAGTGCAGTGAAAAATGTGATTAATCCAAACACAACTCCTGCTGCGTTGCAAGCAGCTAAAGGAATATCTCGATCTTTTTTAAACAAGGCATAAATCACCCATAAAAATGTATTAATTGCCGTTGCTAATGGCTGAATGGGACTACCCTTAACGCCATGTAAATTGTTAATAATTTGTGGTATATAAGACACATACATTATGATAGCCGTTATAGAAGCAATCCATCCAAGAACTGTCATAGCTTTTTCTAATTTCATAATTTCATCTCCTATTAATCATCTTAGCATCATGTAATCGCTCTCTCCAGTATACCTGTACATAGAGTAGACATATTTTTATATTTAATTATTAAAAAAAGCACAATCCGCCCGTTTTGTAGATCTTCGTGTAACTTATATCATTTCCTATATGAAATATATAGATATAAAAATAGCCCTGAAAACTATTTGGCGTTTAGGACTCAGTTTGCTTAAGACAGACAACGGATATAAATTTTATTTAATAGCCGTATTTCCTTCTGTTGAATCAGCCAGAAGGAAATTTTTCTTGAAATTATTTTGATAAAGTTCATCAGGCTTTGAACCCTTGTACTTAATGCTTTACCATTTGTTGTTAGCTAGTAACTCTAATTGCGTGCATTTATAATTATACTTTTAATCTGGTTTTACCTGAAACAGTAATTTGATAAACTATCTGGTTCTTCCTTGAAAGAACTTAGCATAACATAAAATGATAAAAATCTATTCTTCTTTAATCTCTTGACTTCTTTAAAAGGTTTTTAAGAATAGAATTTTATTGTATAATTTTTTAAAAAATAAACCCGTTAAAAAGGAGTATATGTGAACTATGTTAGCAAAACCCAAGCAATTACATGTAGGTGATAAAGTAGCAATCGTTAGTTTATCAGCTGGTACTCTAGGTGAGAGTTTTGCTTCCCATGAACTAAAACAAGGAATTAAGCACATGAAACAACTTGGCATAAATCCTGTATTTATGCCACATGCCCTTTCAGGTAGTACTTATGTTAAAAGTCATCCAGCCGAACGTGCCGCCGATTTAAAAGCAGCATTTCTAGATCCAGAAATTAAAGGTATTTTTGCTGCTATTGGCGGAGATGACACTTACAGAACTTTGCCCTATTTAATGGCAGATCAGGAATTTAAAAAAACTGTCTGTGATCATCCCAAGTTATTTAGTGGCTTCTCTGATACTACGAATAATCATCTAATGTTTTACAAAATGGGCTTGCAAACATTCTATGGACCGAGCTTTTTAACTGATTTTGCAGAACTGGCTAATGAACTTTTACCTTATACAAAAAAGACTTTAATACATTACTTTAAAAATCCATCGGTTACTCTCATTCCTGCAAGTGAAAACTGGTATGAAGAAAGAACTGATTTCTCAATTAAACAAATTGGTAAAGAAAGAATAAGCCACAAAGACACCGGTTATGAAGTTTTACGTGGCCATGGAAAAGTTCGAGGTAGACTATGGGGTGGCTGCATCGATAGCCTTTATGATGACTTAACAACAAATCGATATCCAGATGAACCATCAGTTATTAACCAGTATCAGCTTATACTCACACCGGAAGAAGCCAAAGATAAAATACTTTTCATAGAAACATGTGAAGAAAAACCAGCTCCTCAACTTTATCGTCAAGAATTAGCTAAATTAGAAGAAGTTGGTATTTTAGGAAATGTTCGCGCAATTTTAGTAGGCAAACCTCAAGATAAAAAGTATTTTGCAGAATATAAACAAATCTTGTTGGAAGAAACTGCTAAGTTCAATACACCAATTTTATATAATGTAAATATTGGCCACGCTTATCCAAAGACCGCTCTACCTTATGGCGCACTCACACAAATTAACTTTGAAAAACCAGAGATAAAAATTATGGAATCCTGGTTTGCCTAGTCTGAAAAATTTTTAAAAAATATTTGCCTTTTTTTAATCATGGTGTATTATATATGTATTACAGTAATACAAGAAAGAAGGAGAATCTATGAGTTTACTTGAAACCCGTGAGGTAACCCGCACCTATGGCAAGGGAGCAACCAAATTTGAAGCCTTACGAGGAATTAATTTACAGATTGACAAAGGTGATTCTGTTGCTATCATTGGCAAAAGTGGTTCAGGCAAGTCTACCTTAATGCACATCTTGGCACTCCTCGACCAACCTACTACTGGTAGCGTATGGCTAAATAATGAGCCCACAAGTAAAATTAAAAACAAAACATTAAATAAATTGCGCAATCAGACCTTTGGCTTTGTTTTTCAACAATTTTTCTTAAATGCTCAAGATAGCGTGTTAGAAAATGTAATGCTTCCTTTAAAAATAGGTGGAATTACAGGAAAAGAACGCAGATCAAAGGCATTGGCAGCCATCAAAGCAGTTGGCTTAGAAAGTAAAGTTAAAAATAAAGCAAGTGACTTGTCAGGGGGTCAAAAGCAGCGCGTTTGTATTGCACGGGCCTTAGTGAACAACCCAGAAATTATTTTTGCAGATGAGCCGACAGGAAACTTGGATTCAGCTACTAGCGAAAATATTGAAAATATTTTATTTAAACTACATCAAGAAAAAAATATTACCTTAATAATTGTTACTCACGATCCTGATTTAGCGAAAAAGTGTGCGCGTCAAGTTCAGATTAAAGATGGTCAAATAGTGGGAGGAATACAGCAATGAGATTCCATGATATTCTAAATTCTGCGGCTACAAACTTATGGCACAATAAAGGGAGAACATTCCTAACCATTATAGCTGTTTTCATTGGCTCCTTAACTATTGCCTTTACTATGGGTATTAATAATGGTGTTAATGATTATTTGAAAAAGCAGGTCGGTAATGTAGGTAAAACTGAGCAAATGTCTATTTTGCCTGGGAGTTCCAGTCAAGATACGAATGAACCTCAAAAATATAATACCAAGAAGAGCAGTCAAAACGCTGATGGTATGATGGACAAAAACGACGTTAAAAAAATCAAATCAGTTAAAGGCTTAAAAGATTTTAAAGCGTTAAAGGACTGTGATGTTGACTATGTCCAAGGGCCTAATAAAACTAAATATCTTATAATTGCGCAAATAACCGAAGGGATCAACTACGACTTAAAAGTTGGTCACCAAGTTGCTACTAGCGGAAAAAAATCTCAGATCCTAATCACTAAACCAATGGTTAAATCCTACGGCTTCAAAAATGCTCAAGATGCTCTTGGTAAAAAAGTAACTTTAGTCACAAAATCACCCCTTACTAAGAAAAGAGCAAAAATATCTGCTACGGTTGTTGGAATAAGAAATGACAGTATAGTATCAAAAGGTTTTGCCATTTACAGTAATGGCTTAGGACAAAAAATAGTTTCAGCCAACCAAAAAGGACTTCCGCAAGCATTAAAAGATAAGTATACCAGTGTTATGGCTACCCCTATTAACAAGAGTGCTAGCAGTATTAAAAAAATTGAGGATAATCTAACTAAAAAAGGATATTCGTGTATGACTCTTAAGGAAGCAGTCAATGAACTTTTTCTAACATTCAACGCAGTCACTGGGGTTTTAATCGTTTTTGGAGCTATCGCATTGGTAGCTGCCAGCTTTGGAGTAATCAATACTCTGTACATGTCAGTGAGAGATCGTACAAAAGAAATTGGTCTTATGAAGGCATTAGGGCTCAGCAAGGGTAAAGTATTTTCCATTTTTAGCTGTGAAGCAATCTTAATTGGTTTGCTTGGCTCTTCATTGGGATTACTACTAGCAATGGGTTTAGGCAATGCCTTAAACAATTTTGCTGCTAAATCATTCTTAAAAGGTCTAGATGGCTTTACTTTAATTCAATTCAACTGGTCAAGCAGTTTACTAATTATTGGCATTATCTGTCTAATTACCTTTTTAGCAGGTACGTTACCAGCCAAACGAGCAGCAAAACTAGATCCAATCACTGCTTTAAGATATGAATAAAAATCAAATAATAAAAACGTCAGACTAGAATCTGACGTTTTTCATTCTTCTTTTATTCAAGTAGCCTAACATTTTCACTTAGTCAGCATCTATAATGCTATTAATTTTAGGTGCTACTAGTTTTTCCATCACTTTCATATTCACCGGCTTATAAGCAGTATCTATACACTCCTCCCAATACCCTAAGTGTTTTTGATCAATATAGCTTTCCGAATCTTCAACAGCACTGCCTCCTTCTCCTTGGATAGAATACCAATAAAAGTATGTGTAACCATCCGAACTTTCCTCTTTAAATACAGTCTCAATATACATTTTTTCTCCAGCCATTGTTGCCACAGTATCTTGATGATGTTTATTTAAAAAATCCATCCATTCCTGTGCTCTTAATTCTTTACCTTTTTTAATACGAAAACGTGTTAATTCAATTTTTGTCATAATCCTACCTTTGATAATTATTATAATAAATAATGCAATACACTAAGAATTAGTAAATAGCGCTTACTAAATCGTGAAGCGTTACGAACCTGCTTAAGATCTGGTTTAACTATATTTCAAAAGACTTTACTATCAGGTGTCTTCTCGCTTTTCTGAAACTAGTGCTTCAATAAGTTTCAACTAATTTCAAATGAATGATATGAGTTTCACTTCTAAAATATATGAATTGAGTTGATAAATACTAAAAGTTCACACTACTCAATAACTTACTTTGGTAAACTTTTGTAGAATACTCCCAGTTAATTATTTCAATAGAACATAAATTAGAAAGACACTTTTATATTCAGCTAGTGTCTTTCTAATATTCAAAAGTTAAGAACAAAAAGCATATTTTCAACAATCAATAGATTTACGCTTACTTATTTTGCTTTCTTTCCCTTACGTTCTATTAAATCTGCAATTAAGGCGGGAATAATTGCAATAAAAGCAGTCTCTTTTTCTCCCCAAACTAGTATCCCGACTGCGAGTACAATTGAAACTATTGCTAAAGCAACGGCTATTTGATGATATAATTTTTTAGTCATAATAGTTCAAACTCCTAACTACTTAAATGTGTTGGAATATACTTTTGTTGAAATTATCATTGAAACGATTGATATTACGGCAATTAAGATACAGCTTGTGATTACTAGCAGGAAAGAATTAGTATTACCAATCCAAGCGATGAACGATAGACCCCAAGTCGTTTTCTGCAAAATATAAACCCCTCCCATAATAAGGACTAAAACCAGTATATTTACAATTGTGATTCCAAACGTGCCTGAAGCGTAAACTGCTGGGAGTAAGAGTACTACATACATGATACCAATCAATAAGCCAACTATCGATATCAATATATGAATTTGCAGGCTAAATTGTTGGAAAATTAGAGCAGTGGCAATGCTTAAAATTAAAGTTATAAAGCTAATAGATACAATTAAAGAAATACAAAAAATATATCTAGCCAAAACTATATTTCTTTTGGGAATAGGAAAAACACCTACGAATCTGTTCCATCCACTTTCTTGGTCAGCAATCAATAGACCAGTTGGCATTGATGCTAAACTAATCGGTCCCATTATTGAGAGAAAAATCGTTCCAGACTCCCTACCAAAAATTGTCACCAAAAGTAGTACTAATATGATTAGCAATCTACTTTTTACACTTATCTTATTTAGTATAAGTTGAAAATCCTTATAGAGAAGTCCGCTCATCTATCTTTACTCCTTTTACTAAAAATAAAATAGTTAGCAACTTGTTCTAAATCGCTTAAGATATGTGAAGACAATAATACCGTCATTTGATTATCATTGACATATTCTTTTAACATAGATAAGATTTCTTTCCTTACAATGGGGTCAAGCCCACTGGTTGCTTCATCAGCAATTAAGAGTCTTGGGTGATGAGAAAGTGTGGCAGCAAAATTTAATTTAGCAAGCATCCCTCTTGAAAAATTACTAATAGGCTTATTGGTAGGCAAATCAAACTCATCAATCAAATTGTGATAGAGTTTTTTATCCCAACATGGATAAACCTTTTCTAGCATTTTTTCAATTTGTTGAACAGAAAATGAGTTTGGAAAATAATTTTGCTCCAAAATTACACCTAAGTTAAGTTTTATCTGGCATTCATCTTTAACATAATCCAAACCAAAAATTTTTACATTGCCTATTTCACTTTTTATTTGATTTAATAGTAAATTCAAAAAAGTTGACTTACCTGACCCATTTTCACCAATTAAACCAACAATACTACCTTCATTTATTTTTAAATTGTTAATTTGTAGCTGAAAATTTTTATATCGCTTACTTAAATTTAGCACATCTATTACTGGTTTTGTGTCCATTTTTATACCTCACTATGATTGCAACATCATATATACAACCATTAAACTACTTCAAATTAGGATTATCAAAGTCAGTAGTGCATATTGATTTTTAAAGTAATGGTGTGAATTTGGTTGGTGTAAATTTTGCAAAAAAATTATAAAAAAACACCTCATGGTATAAACCATGAAGTGCTTTAAAACGCTGATATAATCGTACTGATTAACGTTTACTAAATTGTGAAGCTTTACGAGCTTTCTTAAGACCAGGTTTCTTACGTTCAACCATTCTTGGATCACGAGTCAAGAATCCCGCTTTCTTTAAAGGACCACGAAAATCAGGGTCAACTTCTAGAAGAGCGCGTGCAATTCCTAAACGAATAGCTCCGGCTTGCCCAGAGAAACCACCACCATTTACGTTAACCTTAACGTCGTATTGATTTTCAGTTTCAGTCAAAGTCAATGGTTGTTTCAAATCCTTAACTAAGTTAGGAAATGGAATGTATTGATCAATATCTTTGTTATTAGCAGTAATCTTGCCGCTACCTGGTACTAAACGAACACGCGCAACAGAATTCTTGCGCCGACCGGTACCTGCATATGCAACTTGTTGTGCCATTATTTAACCTCCTAGATTAATTTGTTAATGTCTAATTCTTCAGGCTTTTGTGCTTCATGCTTGTGATCAGCACCAGCATAAACATGCATCTTCATAAACTCTTGATGACCGAGAGTATTTTTAGGAAGCATACCCTTAACTGACAATTCAACTAATCTAACTGGATTATTAGCCAGCAAGTCTCCAGCTGGAGTGGCTTTTATACCACCACGGTAATCAGAGTGATGGTAATAAATCTTGTCAGTAGCTTTCTTACCCGTTAACTTTAGTTTAGCGGCATTAATAATAATGACGTTATCACCAGTGTCAACGTTTGGTGTATATTGAGGCTTGTTCTTACCTCTTAAAATAGTTGCTACTGCAGTTGACAGACGACCTAAAGATACATCTGTTGCGTCAATAACATACCACTTACGTTCAATTTCATTAGGTTTCGCTAATTGTGTAGTACGCAATTTAATTTCCTCCGTTTATACGTTGTTTGAAAACAATAAGATTCCGGGGCCTATCGTGGACAAACATACTTAAATATAATAAGTCTTTTTAATTAAAAAGTCAATATTAATCCCTATCAAGCCTGTACTTTTCCGGTATATTTTCATAAAAAACATGATACAAAAATAGTCCACTTGCTGGAGCAGTTTCTCTCACCTGTTCTCGATCCTTAGCAGATATTACCCGGGGAATATCATTTACAGAACGTTTACCTCTGCCAATCTCTAATAACATAGCTACTAAAATACGAACCATGTTATAAAGAAATCCTGAACAAATAAAATCAAAGATAATTTCATTATTTCTTTGATCTTTTTGTATATTTACGTAATACATCGTACGCACTTTGTTTTTTATTTGGCCACCACTAGCAGCAAAACTAGTGAAATCATGAGTACCCAGCAAATCAGCAGCTGCTTTTTTCATTTTTTCTATATCAACTGGATAAGGATAGTGTCCTGTATAGAAACGTTTAAAAGGGTCAACAAACCTATCCAGACTAACACAGTACCGGTACCACTTACCTTTTGCACTATATCTAACATGAAATTTTTCATCGACTACTGCGCAATTTTTAAATATAATATCTAGTGGCATCATTGAATTCAATGCACAAATCATTCTTTCAGGTGGAATTTGTTTACCTGGATAATCAAAATGAATTACTTGACCTAGTGCATGAACACCAGCATCTGTACGACCTGAACCTTCGACAATCACGGTTTTGCCTTTTGTCATTTTATATAATGCTGTTTCAATTGTACCTTGCACAGTTCTTTGGTGTGGCTGATACTGAAATCCGTGAAATAGATGGCCGTCATAAGCGACTGTCATTTTATATCTTGTTGTCATCAATGTGTCCTAAATACTAATAGAAGTCCTAATAATAAAACAAAATAAAACAAATTTATAAAGTCTACATTAGACCATTTTAATACTCTAAATTTTGTTCTTCCCTTATCACCGCGATATCCGCGAGACTCCATCGCAGTTGATAAATCAATTGCTGTTTCCAAAGAATTAATAAACAGTGGCACTAAAAGTGGTGTGATTGCCTTTGCTCTAGTAACTAATCCGCCGTTATTAAAATCTGCACCACGTGAGCGCTGAGCATTCATTATTTTAAAAGTTTCATCAAATAGAGTGGGCACAAAGCGAAGTGCTATTGACATTACAAGTGCTATCTTATCTACTGGAATACGAATCAATTTAAGCGGTTTTAATAGCCATTCGATCGCATCAGCAATTTCAAGCGGCTTAGTTGTAACCGTCATTACTGTAGAGATTAAAATAATTACAGTGAAACGAATAAATATAAAAATTGCGTTAGTGATCCCGTAACTTGACAAGGCAAAGATCGTCCAACGCCAGTATACAGTTCCTCCTACAGTAAAAAATAATTGTAAAAAAGAGGTAAACAAAATCAACCAAATTAATGGCTTTACTCCATCCCAGAAGATTTTGGGCTTTAGCTTTGTAGCAGCAACTGCGGCTAAACTAAAAATAGTCACTATAATATATGAAATTGGATTATTAGCCAAAAAGACAAACAAAATAAAGAGAATAGTTGCGAGTAATTTCCCTCGAGGGTCCATTCTATAGACTATCGAATCACCAGCTACATAACGACCAATTAAGATTTTACTCACGCAATCACCCCTTCAAATTGTCTTCTATTTCTTTTACTAAACTATTTATATTTAATGGCATTTTTGTAAATTTATAATTAGTTAATTTAGCTGCAAACAAAGAAGCTTTAGGTTCTTCAAGGTGATGCTCTTGCAACCACTTACGATTTTTAAAAATTTCTGTAGGTGTGTCTTGCTTAATAAGTTTACCTTGTTCCATAACTAAAACATTGTCAGCATATTTAGCCACATCATCCATATTATGGGTAACTAAAATTACCGTATGCCCGTCTTTTTGGTAATCAGAAAAAAGTGCCATCATTTGTTTACGCGCTTCTGGATCAAGACCAGCTGCTGGCTCATCCAAACAAAGAATATCTGGTTCATATGCCATTACTCCAGCTATTGCCACTCTCCTCATTTGTCCACCAGAAAGTTCAAATGGTGACCTTTTGCCAATTTCTTCAGATAAGCCAACTTTTTTTAGCCAATATTTAGCACTTTCAAGAGCTTTTTCATTGTCATAACCAAAATTTTTAGGACCAAAGGCAATGTCATCTAAAACTGTATTTTCAAACAATTGCGTTTCAGGAAACTGAAAAACCAAACTTACATGTCTTCTTAAATCTTTTAAATTTTTATTTGTAGTTTCTGGTGTTATAGTTGTGCCAGCTATTTCTATTTTTCCTGTTGCAGGTTTAATAAGAGCATTAAAATGCTGCATAAGAGTCGATTTTCCACTCCCAGTATGTCCAATTATTGCATTAAAAGAACCATCTTTTAACTCAAATGAAACATTATCTAAACCCTTTTTTGCCATTGGAGTTTCGGGAGAATAAATGTAGCTTACATTTTTGAATTTAATTGACATAGATAATTAATCAACTCTTTTTCTAAATCTAAGTTATCAGGTAATTTTATTGCATCTTGCTGCAATTTTTCTTTAATTTGCTCAAAGAAGGGCACATCTAACCCTATACTTTTAAGAAGACTAACCTGACTAAAAACTGTTTTAGTACTTCCTTGTGTAATTAATTTACCATCATTCATTACTAAAACTTGATCAGCCAGATTAGCTTCATCAATATCATGAGTAATAGAAATTACAGTCAAGTCATACTTATCCTTCATATCTTGAACAATTGATAATATTTGATTTCTTCCTTCAGGATCAAGCATTGAAGTAGCTTCGTCTAACACAATTATTTTGGGTTTAATAGCTAATATACCAGCAATAGCCACTCTTTGCTTTTGACCACCGGATAAATTTGCAGGCTCAGAGTTGGCATATTCACTCATTCCGACGGCTTTAATTGCTTCCGGAACTATTTTAACCATTTCTGAATGAGGAATGCCACGATTTTCTAAACCAAATGCAACATCATCAGCCACCGTTGCTCCCACGAACTGATTATCAGGATTTTGAAAGACAATGCCTACTCTATTGCGAACTTCCCAAACTGTATCGTCCGTTAGTTTTATTCCATCTACTTCGATTAAAGGGCTTCCGCTTTCATCAGGTACCAGCAAGCCATTAATTAGGCGGATAATTGTTGATTTACCACTACCATTATGACCAATAATTGAAGTCCATGAACCCCGTCTCACATTGAAACTAATATTGTCTATAGCGGGAGTGTCTGACTCTGGATACGAAAAACTTACATTTTTTATTTTAATAATATTATCATTTGCCATACTCTCACCGTCCTAAAAGTCTGATTCAATTGTACCAAAAATATCAACAATTCTGAATACTGATTGGCACCTTTGCACATCAAAATTATCAGTTTCACTATTTAATATGCTTTAACCCGTTCTGAATTCAATTTTAAAAATATCTTCCTGTTTTGTGCTTAAACAAAATTAAAAGAGCAAAAAAAATCACCCATGAGGAGGGATAATATAATTATCTAAGCTAGACTAAACTTTCGTCATCATCTTAACGCTTATTCTCACTCTCACGGATAATTCTTAATAGCTATTAAGTTTGGATTATTTGAATTAAACTAATTCTAAAATAACCATTGGAGCTGCATCACCCTTACGAGCTGTAGCAAGCTTCATAATTCTGGTGTATCCACCATTTCTATCTTTGTAACGCGGTGCAATATCGCTAAAAAGCTTTTGCAAAGCTGATTTAACAACAACTGCATCTTTTTCTTCATGAATATCTGCAACCTCATCACGAACAAAGGCAGCTGCTCTTCTTCTTGCAGCCAAATCTCCACGTTTGCCTAAAGTAATCATCTTTTCGGCGGTTTTGCGAACTTCTTTAGCACGAGCTTCAGTAGTAGTAATGCGTTCCTTCATGATTAATTGAGTAGTCATTTCTCTCAGCATTGCTTTTCTATGTGCACTGTCGCGACCCAATTTACGGTATGCCATCAGTTTACCTCCTTTATTTTTTAAATTAATCTTCTTGACGCAATGATAGTCCCAAGTCAGCTAATTTATTTTTAACTTCTTCCAACGATTTACGTCCTAAGTTACGTACACGCATCATATCTGCTTCTGTTTTGTCAGTTAGTTCTTGCAGTGTATTAATACCGGCACGTTTAAGACAATTGTATGAACGAACAGAAAGATCAAGCTCTTCAATTGTCATTTCAAGCTTCTTTTCAGCTGTATCGTCCTCTTTTTCAACCATTACATCATTGAATTTAGTATTTGCATCAGCAGTTTCAAACACTTTAAAGTGTGCAACTAATATTTTTGCTGCGAAACTGAGGGCATCGTTAGGCTTGATTGAACCATCTGTCCAAATCTCTAAAGTGAGCTTGTCAAAATCGTCTCTTTTACCAACACGAGTTGATTCAACTTGGTAATTGACCTTCTTTATTGGAGAAAATAAAGAATCAACAGGAATAACCCCAATTGGCATATCCTCGCTCTTGTTGTCACTTGCTGCAACATAGCCGCGACCATTTTTAACAGCAATTTGCATATGCAAGTGGCCACCATCAGCAATTGTACAAATATATTGATCAGGATTCAGGATTTGAATATCTGCGTCAGCTTTAAGATCATCGGCGGTTACAGTAGCCGGACCCTCTACGTCAATTTCAATAATCTTTTGTTCATCTGAAAAAGACTTTAATTCAAGTTTCTTAAGGTTCAGGATTATCTTAGCGACATCTTCTCTTACGCCCGGAACGGTTGAGAATTCGTGTAAGACATCATCTATTTGAACGTAAACAAGTCCTGTACCTGGGATAGATGTCAGTAAAACTCTACGTAATGAGTTACCTAAAGTAGTACCAAAGCCTCGTTCAAGTGGTTCAATAACAAATTTACCATAAGACTTTTCTTGGTCCACAACGGTAATATTTGGTTTTTCAAATTCAATCATTACTAGGCCCCTTTCAAAACGCAATGTCCTTCAATAAGAACAAAATTAAACACGACGACGTTTTGGTGGTCTAGAACCATTGTGAGGAACTGGAGTAACATCGCGAATAGCGGTGATTTCAAGTCCAGTCGCTTGTAGCGATCTAATAGCAGATTCACGGCCAGCACCAGGACCTTTAACAGAAACTTCTACATGTTTCATGCCTTGATCCATTGCACTCTTGGCTGCTGCTTCGGCTGCCATTTGTGCTGCAAATGGTGTAGACTTACGACTACCTTTAAAGCCTAATGCACCAGCTGAAGACCAAGCAATTGCATTGCCTTGAACGTCAGTAATCATGACTAAAGTATTGTTAAACGTAGAATGAATATGAGCAACGCCTTTTTCAACGTGCTTCTTCACACGGCGTTTACGTGCTGTTTTAGGCATCAATAAACCTCCTTAAAAATTTTTATTTATTTTTCTTGCTACCCTTGCGTGTACGGGCATTATTCTTGGTATTTTGACCGCGAACCGGAAGTCCTCTACGGTGACGAATACCACGGTAAGAACCAATATCAATTAACCGCTTGATGTTCATGCTTACTTCTCTACGTAAGTCACCTTCAACACGGTATTTATCAACTTCTGCACGAAGCTTCTCTTGGTCATCTGGAGTCAAATCTTTTGAACGTATGTCTTCAGAAACACCAGCATCCGCACAAATCTTTTGTGCTGTTGGTTCACCAATTCCATAAATATATGTTAATGCAACAACTATTCTTTTATCTCTTGGTAAGTCAACACCAGCAATACGTGCCATAAATTGCACCTCCTATTATCTTAACCTTGACGTTGCTTGTGCTTTGGATTTGCAGAGCAAATAACCATTACACGACCATTTCTTTTAATTATCTTACAATGTTCACACATTGGTTTAACAGATGGTCTAACCTTCATGTTTCCCTCCGTTATTACTTTATAAATCGATAAGTTATTCTACCTTTAGTTAAATCATAAGGAGAAAGTTCAACAGTAACACGGTCTCCAGGCAAAATTCGAATATAATGCATCCTAATCTTACCGGAAACATGTGCTAAAATCACAGCTCCATTTTCCAATTCAACTTTAAACATAGCATTAGGCAGGGTATCAACAACCTTACCCTTCACTTCTATGACATCATCTTTTGCCAAAGCCGTTCCTCCGCATTTAAACAGTCATACTTTGAAATTATAACACGGAAAAGTAAATATACAAATTATTGCTTTTTACTTAAAACCGCATCAACGTTCTTAAAAACTTCTTCAGGCGTCTGTTCACCATTTACAACAGCTAACAAACCTTTTTTCTCGTAAAAGTCTTTCAGCGGTGTGTTCATCTTTTCGTTTACTTCTAAACGATTTTTTACTACTTCAGGTTTGTCATCTTCACGTTGGTAAAATTCATGCCCACCACAACGATCACAAATATCCTTAACTTTAGGCATCTTTGTAATTTTATTATATGTTGCACCACAGTTTTTACACATAAAACGTGCTGATAAACGTTTTATCAAAGTTTCTTCTTTAACTTCGAGTGAAATTACATTTGTTAATTGCTTATTCATGCGCTTAGCAATATCTTCGAAAAGTTCCGCTTGAACAATTGTCCGAGGAAAACCATCTAAAATATACCCTTCATTAATATCGGGCTGGCCTAAACGTTCTTCAACTAACTTGGCAGTAACTTCATCTGGTACCAAATTACCTTTATCAATGTAACTTTTGGCTTCAAGACCAACTTTAGTCTCATTAGCCATTGCTTCTCTAAACATATCCCCAGTTGAAATATGAGTTAGATGGTATTTGTCGACAATTTGTTCTGATACCGTACCTTTGCCAGCACCAGGCAAACCTAAAAGAAATATATTAATCATTTATCCGTTCCTATCTGATGAATCCAACGTATTCTCTCTTCATTAACAATCCGTTAATTTGACGAGATAGTTCCAAGACGACACCAATAACGATTAAAAGACTGGTACCGCCTAATCCAATTGAGCTTGGTAAATCCCAAAAATTAGTAGCAAGTTGTGGCAGTAATGCTACAAGTCCTAAAAATACAGAACCTACAGTTGATAATCTAATTAAGACCTTTGATACGTAATCTTGTGTATCTTTGCCGGGCCAAACACTCGGAATGTACGCACCTTGTTTTTGCAAATTCTTAGCCAGCTTCTCAGGATTAACCTGAACAAAAGCATAGAAGAACGTAAACAAGATGATTAAAACTGTATAGATTATGACTCCCGGTGTAGTTTGCATACTAAATATGTTGGTCATTATTTTATACCATTGTTGGTCACCCTGAGATTTCTGAAAGGCCATCAAAATTGTTGCCGGTGTAATAATAAATGAACTAGCAAAAATGACTGGAATAACGCCAGAAACGTTAACCTTTAATGGCAAAAAACTTTCAGAGCCACTAATAGTTGCCCGTCTTGTGTATTGTATTGGAATCCGGCGATCTGCCTGTTCTACCCATGTAACTAATTGGGTTACGATAAGTATTGCAATGATAATCGCGATGAAGAACAAAATCCCTTGCCAACGATCACTAGCATTATTATTGATAACTCCATCTTTATAAAGTTGCCACAAGCCACGGGGTAACCTAGCTATAATACCAGCAAAAATAATTACTGAAACTCCGTTGCCTAAACCTTTATCAGTAATTTCATCACCAAGCCAAGTCAAAAGCATCGTTCCTGCTGTCATAATTATTGCAATTTCAATGTATGTTTGAGGAGTCTGATTTTTAACTAAACCCATTTGAGTTAATGCGTTAAAACCAAGTGTAATTCCCAAACTTTGAATAAAAGCAACAAATAAAGCAAGCCATCTGGTTACTTGATTAGTTTTGCGACGTCCAACCTCACCTTGTTTACCCCACTCTACCAACGTAGGTACAATATCCATCTGCAACAATTGAATAACAATTTGTGCGGTTATATAAGGGGAAACACCTAATGAGAAAATTGAATAATTATCTAGTCCACCACCAGAAACTGTATCCAGCATTGGAACTAAACCAGTTTGTGCAACTTGAGTAATCGCTTTTGCGTTGACACCTGGAACAGTAATATTCGCTCCAATTCGGTATATCAAAAGAATAAAGAGTGTAAAATAAATTTTATTTCTTATTTCTTTATCCTTAAAGGCGTTCTTCAAGGTCGAAAACATTAGATCACCTCAACAGATCCGCCAGCAGCCTCTACTGCTTTTTTAGCAGCGGCGGAAACTTTGTTAATCTTTACGTTTAACTTAACTTTTAACTCACCTTCAGCAAGCAATTTAACGCCTGATAATTCTTTCTTTACCAAACCTTTTTCCTTGAGATTGGCAACAGTAACTTCGCTGCCCTCCTCATACTTGTTCAAGTCATCTAAGTTAATGATTGCATACTCTTTGCGGTTAACGTTCTTAAATCCACGTTTTGGCATGGTTCTGAATAATGGCATTTGACCACCTTCAAAACCTAGACGGGTATGACCGCCTTGACGAGACAATTGTCCCTTTTGGCCACGTCCAGAAGTTTTTCCAAAACCACTTGAAGTACCACGACCAACACGTTTTCTTGTATTGCGTGACCCCTCAGCAGCATGTAATTCATGAAGCTTCATTAATTTGGCACCTCCTCAATTAACTATTTATTAATTTCTTCAACTGAAATCAGGTGGGCGATTTTCATTAATGCCCCACGAGTTGCAGCATTGTCTGGTAAAGTAGCTGTACTATTAATCCTACCTAAACCAAGAGCTTTCACAACTTTTCTTTGGTCAGGCAGACGGTGTGCAGCACTTCTAATTAAAGTAACTTTTAATTCAGTCATTTATCCAGTCTCCCTAATCTAGTTCAGCGTGACGAAGCTTTTCAACATCTTCACTTGTTCTAAGTTTCTTCAATCCATCTATTGTCGCACGAACAACATTAATAGGAGTATTAGAACCAAGTGATTTAGAAGTAACATCCGCAATACCGGCCATATCCATAACGATACGAACGGCACCACCAGCAGCAACACCTGAACCAGCTGGAGCAGGTTTGATCATAATACTGCCTGAGCCATAATGACCGATTACTTCATGAGGAATAGTAGTACCAACCTTAGGAACCTTGATCATATTCTTTTTACCAGCTTCAACGGCCTTACGGATTGCTTCTGGAACTTCTTGAGCTTTACCAGTACCAAAGCCTACACGACCTTTTTTGTCGCCAACAATTACCAGAGCAGCAAATCTCATTCGTTGACCACCTTTGACAACCTTGGTGACACGATTAATTGCTACTAACTGATCTTCAATGTCGTCTTTATTTCTGCGATTATTGCGAGAATCGTTGCGGTTTGCCATGTATTTATCTCCTTTCCTAGAACTCTAATCCGTTTTCACGAGCGGCGTCTGCCAATGCTGAAATACGGCCGTGGTATAAATAACCACTTCTATCAAACACTACGCTAGTAATGTTTTTAGCTTTGGCTGCTTCGGCAATACCTTTACCAACAGCTTGAGCTTGTTCTACTTTAGTTTGATCCTTTGATACAGAATCATCTAAAGTTGAGGCACTTGCTAGCGTTACACCCGCTACGTCATCAATTAATTGAGCGTAGATGTTTTTGTTTGAACGGAAAACGCTTAAGCGTGGGCGCTCAGCAGTACCAGAAATTTTGCTACGAATACGTTTATGACGCTTTAAGCGCAATTTGTTCTTATCTGGTTTCGAAATCACAATTTCACCTCAAAATTTTTACTATTTACCTGTCTTACCTTCCTTACGACGTACGTATTCATTAGTATAACGAATACCTTTACCCTTATAAGGCTCTGGCGGACGTACATCGCGAATTTCAGCAGCAAATTGTCCTACATTTTGCTTAGAAATTCCTTCTACTTCAATATCAGTTGCTGAAGTAGCTTTTACTGAAACACCTTCTGGTGCAGTCATTACAACTGGGTGAGAATAACCGACATTTAAAGTTAATTTGTTACCTTGTGCAGTGGCACGATAACCAACACCAATTAATTTTAAAGTTTTCTTGTAACCATCAACCACACCTTCAACCATAGAAGCTAGATTAGCTCTTTCAGTTCCATGAAGTGCTTTATCATTTTCATTTGAACGTGAAAAGTTGATCTTGCCATCTTCTTGTTTAAAGGTAATTTTTGGATCAAAATATCTAGTCAATTCACCCTTAGGTCCTTTAACAGTGATATTGTCACCATTTTTGGTAACAGTGACACTATCTGGGACTTCAATTGTTTTTAAACCGATACGGCTCATTGATTGCTCTCCTTTCTGTCAGAATTACCAAACGTAAGCGATAACTTCGCCACCAACATCTTTTTGTCTTGCTTCTTTGTCAGTAATCACACCTGCAGAAGTAGATACGATGGCTATACCCAAACCATTAAGTACTTTAGGTAGGTTTTCGGCACTAACATAATTTCTAAGACCCGGCTTAGAAATTCTCTTTAAGCCTGAAATGACACGTTCGCCGTCAGGACCATATTTCAAGAAAATCTTAATCATACCCTGTTTATTATCATCGGTAACTTCGTAATCACGGATGAAGCCTTCGCGTTTCAAGATTTCTGAAATAGATTTTTTAATGTTTGATGCAGGAATTTCAACAGAATTATGTTTTGCCATATTGGCATTTCTAATTCTAGTCAAGTAGTCTGCGATCGGATCTGTCATGACCATTTATGCTATCCTCCAATCCGTATTACCAACTAGCCTTTTTGAGGCCTGGGATTTGACCTTTGTGAGCTAAATCTTTCAAGCAAATACGGCATAAGCCAAACTTACGATAAACGGAGCGTGGACGACCACATCTCTCGCAACGAGTATATTCACGTGAAGAAAATTTAGCAGGACGATGATTTCTAATTTTTTGTGATGTCTTAGCCATTAATGTCCTCCATTATTTTGCAAACGGCATACCAAACTGACCTAGAAGCTCACGAGCTTCTTCGTCTGTATTGGCAGTAGTAACGATAACAACATCTAAACCCCTAGTTCTATTAACTTTATCAAAGTCAATTTCTGGGAAAATCAATTGTTCCTTAATACCTAAAGTGTAGTTACCACGACCATCAAACGAACGGCTTGATACACCGCGGAAGTCGCGAACACGAGGAAGTGAAACACTGATTAACTTATATAAGAAATCGTACATTCTATCGCCTCTAAGAGTTACCTTAGCACCAATAGACATACCTTCACGCAAGCGGAAGTTAGCAATTGACTTTTTGGCTTTAGTAACCAGTGGCTTTTGACCTGAGATTAAAGTCAATTCCTCTACAGCTTCATCTAAGTTTTTAGCATTAGAAACAGCGTCTCCAACACCCATGTTCAAAACTATTTTTTCAATCTTTGGCACTTGCATAACTGAGCTGTAATCAAACTTTTCTTGCAATGCAGGAACAATTTTTTCTTTATATTCTTGAGCTAAATAATTTGCCATTTGTGTCCTCCCTTCTACTTCTTAGTTTCTTCTTTTTTGTCATTGGTTTTGCCTTCTGACTTAGCAATGACCTTAACATTTGATGCATGGATTGAACCCTCAGATTCAACAACACCACCATTAGCATTAGTCTGAGAAGGTTTTTGATGCTTCTTGATCTTATTAACGCCTTTAACAACTACACGGTTTTTCTTAACGTTAACAGATAAAACAATACCTTCTTTACCTTTGTCTTTTCCGGTAATAACTTTTACTTTGTCACCAGTTTTAACAAACATCAGTGCACCTCACTTATTATATGACTTCAGGAGCAAGAGAGACGATTTTCATAAAGTCGTGCTCACGTAGCTCACGTGCAACAGGCCCAAAGATACGAGTACCGCGTGGACTCTTATCTGCATTGATAACTACACCAGCATTTTCATCAAATTTGATGTATGATCCATCTTCACGACGTGCGCCTGATTTTGTTCTAACAATGACAGCCTTGACAACGTCACCTTTTTTGACAACGCCACCTGGTGTTGCTTGTTTAACAGTTGCAACAACAATATCACCAATGTTACCAGTCTTACGTCTTGATCCACCTAAGACTCTAATAACTAAAAGTTCTCTGGCACCTGAGTTATCAGCAACCTTCAAACGGGATTCATTTTGAATCACTATATAATCCTCCCCTCACTAAATCCGCAAAATTAAACAGATTTTTTAACAATTTTAACTAAACGAAAGCGCTTTGTACGAGATAATGGACGAGTTTCCATGATACGAACAGTATCGCCAACTTTAGCTTCATTTTTATCATCTTGTGCGTAATATTTCTTTGAATATCTAATACGCTTTTTGTAAACAGGGTGGTTCTTATAAGTATCAACAACTACTGTGATAGTCTTGTCATTCTTATCAGAAATTACTTGGCCTTGATATACGTGACGATGATTTCTTTCGATTGATTCGCTCAAGTTAATAACTCCCTTCCACTAATCTTTTTCCAATGCTTTTTCGCTAAGAATTGTTTTAATTCTAGCAATATTTTTACGAACTTTGCCTAGGCGAGCGGTATTTTCTAATTGACCCGTTGCTTGTTGAAAACGCAAATTAAAGAGTTCTTCTTTATATTGCTTTTCCTTATCTAACATTTGATCAGTGGTTAATGCTCTGATATCTTTAGCCTTCATTAGAATTGCCACCTACTTCCGAACTTTTAGTCACAAATTTACATTTAATTGGTAGCTTCGTTGCAGCAAGTCTTAGTGCTTCACGAGCTGTTGCTTCATTAACGCCACCGATTTCAAACATAATCTTTTCTCTCTTGACTACAGCTACCCAGCCTGCAGGTGCACCTTTACCAGAACCCATACGTACACCAACACCTTTAGCAGTGTATGACTTTTGAGGGAAAATTCTAATCCAAACCTTACCACCACGTTTCATGTAACGAGTCATCGCAACACGAGCAGCTTCGATTTGTTGTGTAGTAATCCAGTGCGATTCAAGGGCTTGTAAACCATATTCACCAAAAGCAATGGTTTTACCACCCTTAGCAGCACCACGCATCTTACCACGAAACTCACGACGGTGTTTTACCCTTTTTGGTACTAGAGGCATTATTTGTTTCCTCCCTTCGCAGCTTTTTCGGGCTTCTTACTTTTAGAAGGTAAGATTTCACCCCGGTTAATCCATACTTGAACACCAATTTCACCATATGTAGTGTAGGCATTTACCCAAGCATAATCAATATCTGCTCTTAAAGTTTGTAATGGAACACGACCTTCTGTGTGCCATTCTCTTCTTGCCATGTCAGCGCCGTTCAAACGGCCAGATGTTTGTACTCTGATTCCCTTGGCACCGGCACGCATAGTTCTTTGAGTAGCTTGACGAGTAGCACGTCTAAAAGCGATACGAGCTTCAAGTTGACTAGCGATACTTTCAGCTACTAATTTGGCATCAAGATCAGGTTTCTTGATTTCAACAATATTAACGTGGACTTGTTTCTTAGTCAAAGCATTTAATTCTTTTCTCAATGCTTCAACTTCAGAACCACCTTTACCAATTACCATACCTGGTTTAGAAGTATTGATTGATACGTTGATCCTATTAGCTGCACGTTCAATTTCAACAGTAGAAACAGAGGCATTCTTTAACTTCTTATCAATGAATTTTCTGATGCGAAGGTCTTCATTTAAGGTTTCTTTGTATCCTCTGTCAGCATACCATTTAGATTCCCAGTCACGAATTACGCCGAGACGAAAACCATTTGGGTTAATTTTCTGACCCATTAATATACCTCCCTTAATCGTTCTTTTCTGACACTACTACAACTACATGACTAGTTCTCTTATTAATAGGAGAAGCCATACCTTTGGCACGTGGTCTAAATCTCTTTAAAGTTGCTCCTTCATTTACGTATGCTTCAGATACATAAAGATTGGCACTTTCAAGATCGTAATTGTGTTCTGCATTTGCAATTGCTGAGCGTAAAACTTTTTCAACGATTGGGGAAGCAGCTCTAGGCGTAAATTGCAAGATTGCCAATGCTTC
Organism: Lactobacillus kimbladii; assembly: GCF_014323605.1. Taxonomy (GTDB): domain Bacteria; phylum Bacillota; class Bacilli; order Lactobacillales; family Lactobacillaceae; genus Lactobacillus; species Lactobacillus kimbladii_B. The sequence goes on from NZ_SCMB01000001.1 coordinate 106,511, forward strand.
AGCAACGTCTTTGCCACGAATCAAATCAACAACTAAACGTGCTTTTCTTGGAGCAATACGAACTGTTCTTGCTTCCGCCCTAGCTGAACTAACTTGTTCTGCCATTTAAGTGTTTCTCCTTTCTTTATTTTGCAGTAGCCTTGTCGTCAGATGTCTTATGTCCACGAAAAGTTCTCGTTGGAACAAATTCACCTAACTTATGACCAACCATATCCTCAGTAATATATACTGGAACATGCTTTCTACCATCGTAAACAGCTATAGTCAAACCAACAAAAGAAGGAAAAATAGTTGAACGACGTGACCAAGTTTTAATAACCTGTTTTTTATCTGTATCTGCTTGTGCATCAACTTTCTTTAATAAGGATGCATCAGCAAAAGGCCCTTTTTTAATACTACGGCTCATTAAATTACCCTCCTTCTATTATTTGCTACCTTTACGGTGACGAACAATTAGCTTCTCACTGGCTCTCTTACTATTTCTAGTCTTGATACCACGAGCTTTCTTGCCCCATGGAGTCATTGGTTGTGGACGACCTACAGGAGCTTTACCTTCACCACCACCATGTGGGTGATCGTTAGGGTTCATTACAGAACCACGAGATTGCGGACGTCTGCCTAACCAGCGACTACGGCCAGCTTTACCTAATTGAATTAACGAATGTTGTTCATTACCAACAACACCAATAGTTGCACGACAAACTGATAAAATTTTACGAACTTCACCACTCTGTAATTTAACTAAAGTGTACTTACCATCATTACCCAAAACTTGAGCACTGGCTCCAGCACTTCTAACAAGCTGACCACCTTTACCAGGACTTAATTCAATATTGTGAATTGATGTACCAGTTGGAATATTCTTTAATGGCAAAGCGTTTCCTGGCTTAATATCTGCATTAGCGCCAGATTCAACCACATCACCAACTGTTAAACCTTTAGGTGCTAAGATATAAGCCTTAATACCATTAGTATAGTGAAGAAGCGCAATGTTAGCAGTTCTGTTTGGATCGTATTCGATTGCTTTAACTACAGCTTTAGCGTTATCTTTATTGCGTTTAAAATCGATGATACGGTACTTTTGCTTATGTCCACCACCACGGTGTCTGCTAGTAATATGACCATAAGAGTTACGACCTGCAGTATGTGATTGTGACTCAAGTAAAGTACGCTCTGGCTTGCTCTTAGTAATTTCAGCAAAGTCAGAAGTAGTCATATTACGGCGACCATTTGTGGTTGGCTTATAAATTTTAATAGCCAATTGACTGACCTCCTATTACTTATTTTCTTCTTTATTATCGTTATCGTCTTTGAAAATTTTGATGTCATTTGAATCTTCAGTTAAGGTGACAATTGCTTTACGTGTCCGAGCAGTTTTACCTGAATAACGACCAACACGCTTATCCTTACCACGAACATTCATGATATTAACTTTTTTGACCTTAACATCAAAAATTTCTTCAACAGCATCACGAACTTGAGTCTTGGTTGCAGTTAAAAGCACGTTGAAAGTGTATTTCTTATCATCCATTAAGTTCGTTGACTTTTCAGTAATGACAGGTCTTAAAATGATATCGTGTGCACTCATTTCGTCGAAGCCCCCTCAACATTCTTTTCTATCTTTTCAATAGCTTCTTTTGTCAAGATTAATTTGTCATAGTTGACAACATCTTCTACATTCAAGCCATTTGCAGTGATAACCTTAACGTTTGGCAAATTCCTAGCTGAGTATTGAATATTTTTATCTTCAGAAACAACTAAAACTTTACCTTCAACCTTTAAGTCGTCCAAGATTGACTTAAATTCTTTTGTTTTAGGAGCTGACATAGTCAATTGATCTAAAACAATCAAATCTTTATCAATCAATTTTTGGGAAAGAACAGACTTGATAGCCAAGCGCCGTTGCTTTCTTGGCATTGAGTATGCATAAGAACGTGGAGTTGGTCCAAAAACAACACCACCACCGCGCCATTGTGGTGAACGGATAGACCCTTGACGAGCACGTCCAGTACCCTTTTGTTTCCAAGGCTTCTTACCACCACCGCGAACAGCAGATCTATTTTTAACCTTCGAGGTTCCTTGACGTCTGCCAGCTCTTTGTCTGATAATTGCGTCAAAAACTACGCTTTCATTTGGTTTAATACCAAATACTTCATCATTTAAAGTAACTTCACCAGCATCTTTGCCTTTTTGATCAATAACTTTTAAATTAGCCATTCTAGTCCTCCTTCCTATTTATTATTTTTTACAGCAGATCTAACAGTAAGCAATGAATTCTTAGCGCCAGGAACGTTGCCTTTAATTAACAAAACATTCTTATCTGCTACAACTTTTTCAATTACTAAGTTTTCAATGGTAACTTTCTTCATTCCCATGTGACCTGGCAGACGTTTGCCTTTAGGCACACGGTTAATGATTGAACCCATTGAACCAGGAATTCTATGGTACCTTGAACCGTGAGTTTCTGGTCCACGTGATTGGCCCCAACGTTTAATGTTACCTTGGTATCCATGACCTCTTGTAGTACCAGTGACGTCAACTACGTCACCTTCCTTAAATGTGTCCACAGTAACTTCTGAGCCGACTTCATAGTCCTTAAGCTCAACTCCGCGGATTTCACGTATGAAGCGCTTAGGCGAAGTCTTTGCTTTTGCAGCATGACCTTTTTCTGGTTTGTTGCTCAAAACTTCACGCTTATCTTGATATCCTAATTGAACTGCTTCGTAGCCGTCTGATTCAACTGTCTTAACTTGCATAACTACGTTAGGCGTTGCTTCAACAACTGTTACAGGCACGAGGATACCATCTTTAGTGAAGATTTGGGTCATACCAACTTTTCTTCCTAAGATTCCTTTGGTCATGATTACACCTCTTTCTTTTTAAAATTAAAGTTTAATTTCGATGTCAACACCACTTGGTAAATCAAGCTTCATTAAAGAGTCAACAGTTTTAGGTGTTGGATTTAAAATATCGATTAAACGCTTATGCGTACGAATTTCAAATTGTTCACGTGAGTCCTTGTTCTTGTGTGGTGAACGCAAAACAGTGAACAATACCCTTTCTGTTGGCAATGGAACTGGACCTGAAATTTCAGCTCCAGTTCTCTTTGCAGTAGCTACAATTTTAGCAGCTGATTCATCGAGAATACCATGTTCGTATGACTTAAGTCTGATACGAATTGATTGACTTGCCATTAAATTACCTCCTCAACGTCTTCTTTAAAAGATGACTAGCTTCCACAAAAATTACCGACACAACCTCTGTGGCAATGCAGCCTGGTGTGCCGCAACCTTTTGTATCAATGCTTTACAACAAAATGTGCTTTAAGGCAGACTATGCCCTAGACACACAAAAAATAGTATAACCGTTTTAAGCTTAATTATCAAGGATTAAAGGAACTTTTTTCATCTTTTAGAATAGAAAAATACAATTTTTATACTTTTTTAAATAAAATCCTTAATTTTATGTTTAAGAAGTCTACTACAAACAGAAAAATTCTCAAATAATTTATTCAGAAACGAAATTTTTGATAAAAAAAGAGCCACTGGCTTTACCAATAGCTCGATTTTTATAGTTAATAACTTGTTTTTATATTATTAATTATTGAAAATTATTCAGCGTTACCGCCACGTTTTTTGATGATATCCTCTTGAATAGACTTAGGAGTTGGTGAGTAATGATCAAAGACCATCGTAAATGTACCACGGCCTTGAGTTGAAGAACGTAAGGTGGTAGCATAACCAAACATTTCTGCCAGAGGAACCATTGAATTCAATACTTTAGCGCCGGCACGATCTTGCATGTTATCCATTGTACCACGACGAGCAGTAATTGAACCCATTACGTCACCTAAGTAATCTTCAGGTGTGATAACTTGAACCTTCATAATAGGTTCAAGGATAACTGCACCAGCCTTAGGTGCAGCATTTCTCAATGCCAATGATGCAGCAACTTTGAAGGCAGCTTCAGAAGAGTCGACTTCGTGGTAACTACCGTCATAAAGTTTAGCTTTTACATCAATCAGTGGGTAACCTGCCAAGATGCCGTTCTTCATAGATTCTTGCAAACCAGCATCAACAGCAGGGATAAATTCACGAGGAACAACACCACCAACAATGGCGTCTTCAAATTCGTAACCTTTTCCTCTTTCATTTGGTGTAAATTCAATCCAAACGTCACCATATTGACCTTTACCACCTGATTGACGCACAAATTTACCTTGTGCTTTAGCAGGCTTAGTGAAGGTTTCACGGTAAGCAACTTGTGGTTCACCAATCTTAGCTTCAACGTGGAATTCACGCTTCATACGTTCAACCATGATTTGCAGGTGTAATTCACCCATTCCGGAAATCAAAGTTTGACCTGTTTCAGCGTTTGTTTCTGCTCTAAAGGTTGGATCCTCTTCAGTTAATTTTTGCAAAGCAACATCAAGTTTGTCACGGTCAGCTTTTGATTCTGGCTCAATTGAAACTTGAATAACCGGATCTGGAACTTCCAAACTTTCCAAAATTAATGGGTGATCAGGATCAGTTAATGAATCACCGGTAGTAGTATTCTTTAAACCGATAGCACCAGCAATATCACCGGAGAATACTTCAGAAATTTCACTTCGTGAGTTAGCATGCATTTGCAACAAACGACCAACACGTTCACGACTATTCTTAGAAGCATTCAAAACATATGAACCTGATTCAAGTGAACCAGTGTAAACACGAATATAAGTCAAACGACCAACAAATGGATCAGTAGCAATCTTAAACGCCAAAGCGGAAAATGGCTTTTCATCTCCAGCAACTAATTCAACTTCTTCACCAGTTTTTGGATCATGAGCAACATAAGGCTTAACATCTAACGGAGATGGTAAGTAATCAACAACACCATCAAGCATCATCTGTACACCCTTGTTCTTAAAAGCTGAGCCTGCAAATACAGGGAAAATCTTCAAGTCCAATGTAGCTTTACGAATAGCAGCTTTTAATTCATCAACGGAAATCTCATCACCATTAAGGTATTTTTCCATGATGTCATCATCAACATCAGCTACTTGTTCAATTAATTCGGAGCGACGTTTTTCAGCTTCTTCTTTGTATTCATCAGGAACAGGAATAGTATCCCATTTGGATCCAAGCTTATCTTCATCATAAACATCAGCTACCATGTCAAGTAAGTCAATAACACCTTCAAAGCTTTCGGCAGAACCAATTGGCATTTGCACAGCTAGAGCATTGGCATTTAAACGTTCGTGCAAAGACTTAACAGATTTGTCAAAGTCTGCTCCAATCTTATCCATTTTGTTTACAAAAACAATTCGAGGAACACCGTAAGTTTCAGCCTGGCGCCAAACATTTTCAGTTTGAGGTTCCACACCAGCTTGAGCGTCAAGAACAGTTACGGCACCATCAAGAACACGCAAGGAACGTTCAACTTCGATAGTGAAGTCAACGTGTCCAGGGGTATCGATAATGTTAATTCTGTAATCTTTCCATTGTGCAGTAGTAGCTGCAGAAGTAATAGTGATACCACGTTCTTTTTCTTCATCCATCCAGTCCATTTGTGAATCACCCTCATGGGTTTCACCAATTTTATGGATCTTACCAGTGTAATAAAGAATACGCTCTGTTGTGGTAGTCTTACCCGCATCAATATGGGCCATAATACCAATGTTACGTGTTTTTTCTAATGGAAATTCACGCTTATTAGCCATAGATTTTTTCCTTTCCCTAAAAAATTAGAAACGATAGTGTGCAAATGCACGGTTAGCTTCAGCCATACGGTGAACATCTTCACGCTTTTTAACAGCTGAGCCAGTATTGTTTGAAGCATCAATAATTTCGTTAGCCAAGCGTTCATCCATAGTATGTTCATTACGTAAACGAGCGTAAGAAACTAACCATCTTAAACCTAAAGTAGTTCTTCTTTCAGGACGAACTTCAACTGGAATCTGATAGTTTGAACCACCAATACGGCGAGCTCTAACTTCCAAAACAGGCATAATATTATTCATAGCTTCTTCAAAAACATCAAGTGGCTCTTTGCCGGTCTTTTCTTTAACAATGTCAAAAGCATCATAAAGAATGGATGAAGCCTTAGCTCTTTTACCATCGATCATTAAGTGGTTGATCAACTTAGTTACAAGCTTTGAATTATATACTGGATCCGCTAAAATATCTCTTTTAGCTACATGTCCTTTTCTAGGCATTATTTAACTCCTCCTTAATCTTTCTTGGCACCGTATTTGGAACGTCCTTGCTTTCTGCCTTCAACACCAGCAGTATCAAGAGCACCACGAATAATATGGTAACGAACACCAGGAAGGTCCTTTACACGACCACCACGAATTAACACAACAGAGTGTTCCTGTAAATTATGGCCTTCACCTGGAATATAAGCAGTTACTTCAATCAGGTTAGAAAGACGAACACGAGCATACTTCCGCAAAGCTGAGTTTGGCTTCTTTGGTGTCATAGTGCCGACACGAGTTGCAACTCCACGCATTTGGGGCGCTGGGTTAGCTACTAATTCTTTCTTCATACTGTTGTAGCCATAGCTTAAAGCTGGTGACTTTGATTTAGTCGTCTTAGTATGACGGCCTTTTCTTACCAATTGGTTAATGGTTGGCATTAAATTTTCCTCCTAAAAAAATTCATTATTTTGTTCACACATCCAGGAGTTTCTTTTTTAAGTCCCAGATAATCATCAAAATACACATTGACTATTGTACTCGCTTGTCGCAAAAAAGCAAATTATTTTTACTAATTGAAAAGCAGATGATATTTTTTGCGTATTTGATTTAAGCGAGGTAAACAATATGAAATGGATTTTTGGAATCAGCAATTTTTTGATTGGTACATGTCTAGCTTCTCATGCATGTGTAATTATCGAAAGACTCGGCAAAGAAGACTTTATCTTCAGTCGCTCAAAATGCACTAATTGTAATCAACAGCTGTGCTTGTTAGATGAAATACCTTTAATTTCCTATTTAATACTTAAAGGTCGTTGCCGTTATTGTAAAATTCACATCCCCTGTGAATATTTTTTAACAGAATTTTTAGGCGGTTTCGCTTTTTATAAAATTGATTTTAGCAGCATGCATGACATTTGTACGGCGATTGTTTTGTTTAGTCTTCTACTAGCTGCTATCAGCGATTATCAGGTTCAGGAATTCGATATTATGCTGGTACTGCCTGCATTTGTTATTTCTCTTCAACATTTAATGAATAATTTTTATAGAATTAACACTACCGATCTCATAGAATTTTTACCTATTTTTTTGTTTTTTCTTTTTGAGACAGTTAGAAAAAAATGTGGTAGTGGAGACTTAATAGTCTACCTAATCTTATCTTTCTACTTTAACTCCCAATTCGCCAATTTAACTTTTTTAACTGCTTCAATAGCTCTGCTTATTGTTTTTTTGGGCAGTAAAATGAGCAAAAAGGAGCCTGTTGCTTTTATTCCTTTTATTTATATTGGATTAATCATTCAACTTTTGTGCAAATAAAAAGCTGGGATCCATATAAAATGAAATAGCAGCTTTAATAAACTAGTAAAAATAATTTTTTCACGTAAGTATTAGTTATATCTTGCCATCAGGTTTTGAAAACTAGGCAGCAGTACTATGGCTATAACAACTCCGACTACTCCTTGAATTGTATTGGTAAAAAGACTGGCAAGTCCTGCAGCCCAAGTATAAAGAACTGTATTAGTGATAAAATAGCCACCTACCATAAAGAATACTCCTATAGCTCCGGCGACAGCACCTTTGACTAATTGATTTTTTAAATTCCAGTATTTAAAGACTAAACCAACAAAAAAACCTTCTAAACCATGGACAACAAGAGAAAATAACATGAACTGTCCATATCCACCAAGAAGATCAAGCAAAAATCCAGAAAGACCTCCAACTATGCCTCCGGCCATTGGACCGTATAAAAGCGCCACTATATAAATAATCGCCTCACATAAATTAATATTTCCATGAGTCAAGGGCATAGGAATAATAAAAATTCGACTAACCACAACGTTAATCGCTGTTAGTAATGCCAATAATACAAGTCTCTTTAAAGAAAAATCATTTTCTCTCAACTTCTACATCCCCCCTCATAATTTTTCTGATTATAACATTTTCTAATAAAAATATCACTAATAATTCATAAAATTTCAAGCAAAAAACTGTCCCGTTAGTATTTTCTAACAGAACAGTTTTTTTAATTAATTTAGATTATGATTCCTTAGCTTGGTCTGCTTCCTTCATCTTTTTCTCAATATCAGCAATTGAATAAACAGATTTAGGTTTCTTTACATCTGACTCAGGTTCCATATCACGATAAATCGGAAGACCAGTACCAGCTGGAATTATCTTACCAATAATAACATTTTCTTTTAATCCAAGTAGCGGATCATTCTTTCCTCTGATAGAAGCATCAGTTAGAACACGAGTTGTTTCCTGGAAGGAAGCAGCTGACAAGAAACTGTTGGTTTCAAGAGCGGCTTTAGTAATACCTAAAATTACACTTTGTGCAGTTGCAGGAATACCACCAGAAATAATCACAGCCTTGTTACGTTCCTTAAACTGATTGATATCCATTACCTCACCAGGTAAAAGATCAGTTTCTCCAGGATCGAGCACACGAACTTTTTGCAACATTTGTCTAGTTAATACTTCAACGTGCTTATCTGAAATATCAACACCTTGCATCCTGTATGCTTTTTGGACTTCGACCAAAATATACTCTTCAGTAGTTAATGTATCAGTAACCTGAATTAATTCTTTCGGATCTATAGATCCAAGAGTCAACTTGTCACCGCGATGAACTTCGTCACCTTCAGCAACAGCTACCGAAGCAGTATAAGGCACGCTGTAACTTCTAGTATCGATCCTACCCTTAACAGTAATTTCACGAGTATGTTCAGCAGGATTCTCCTGAATTGAATCAATTACTCCATCTACTTCAGAAATTATCGCACGACCCTTAGGATTACGAGCTTCAAACAATTCCTGCACACGAGGAAGACCTTGCGTAATATCTTCAGCACCGGCAACACCACCATTGTGGAAAGTACGTAAAGTAAGCTGAGTACCAGGTTCACCGATAGATTGAGCAGCAACTGTACCAACTGCTTCACCAACTTCGACTTCTTCTCCAGTGGCAAGGTTCATACCGTAACACTTGCGACAAACTCCATGTGGTGTATCACAAGTTAGGATCGAACGGATCTTCACGTTAGTTACACCAGCATCACAAATCTGATGTGCTAAGTTTTCATCCATCATGACATTTCGACCAACAATTGTAGCACCAGTCTTTGGATCCTTCACTGTTTCGGCAGTAAAGCGACCAAGTAAACGATCATAGAGCGGTTCAATTAATTCGTCACCCTCCATAATTGCATGAACATTAATGCCACGGTCAGTCCCACAGTCATCATCACGAATAATAACATCCTGTGCAACGTCTACTAGACGACGAGTCAAGTAGCCAGACTGAGCAGTCTTTAAGGCGGTATCGGTCATTCCCTTACGAGCACCATGAGTAGACATGAATAATTCTAGAACTGACAAACCTTCCTTAAAGTTAGAAGTAACTGGAATTTCGAACAATCCACCGTTTGGTGTAGCCATCAAGCCCCGCATACCGGCAAGTTGTGTAAAGTTGGAAATGTTACCACGAGCTCCTGAATCGGCCATGATAGTAATAGGATTACGTGGGTCATAAATCTGGGCAATTTCATCTTGAACTTGATCTTTACAATCATTCCAAATGCTAATTACCCGGTCGTGTCTCTCATCTTCAGTGATTAAACCACGTCTAAACTGTTTAGACACAACATCAACTTGTTTATGGGCTTTAGCAACTTTTTCATCTTTATCTTGAATTTCAGGAACATCGGTCATGCCGATTGTAATACCAGAAGTAGTTGAACTGGTATAACCTAAAGTCTTTAAGTCATCAAGATATTCAGACGTTCTTTGAACCTTATAATATTTATAAATTGTAGCAATTGAATCAGACAGGAATGATTTCTTAAAAGGTGTAGAAATCAAATCACTTGCGACACTATCAATTTTTTCATGAATATCTTCGCCCGGTTCCAAGAAATACTTGGAAGCAAGTGGGTTATTTAAATTTTCTTCAGTTGGCTCATTAACATAAAAATAGTCATCTGGGAAAATCTGATTGAAGATGATTCGACCATAAGTAGTGACAAAAATACCATGTTCATAACCTTTTGGCCATGCCTTTTCTGGCATCGAGTCAGCTGACATTCCAATAATGGTGTGATAATGAATGTCACCATTATTATATGCAACGGTTGCTTCATCAGGTGAGTTGAAAATCATACCTTCACCTTCACGACCCTTTTCAGCTTGAGTTAACCAATAATTACCCAAAACTATATCTTGAGATGGAGTAACAATTGGCTTACCGTCCTTAGGAGCCAAAATATGGTGAGCAGCCAGCATTAGCATCCGTGATTCAGCAACAGCTTCGTCAGATAGTGGCACGTGGATAGCCATCTGATCACCATCAAAGTCGGCATTGTAAGCCTCACAGGCAAGAGGGTGCAGACGAATTGATTTGCCCGGCACTAAAACAGGTTCAAAAGCTTGGATACTCAAACGGTGTAAAGTAGGAGCCCGGTTTAATAATACCGTTCTTTCCTTAATCACGTCTTCAAGTACATCCCAGACATCATCATCTTCACGATCAATTTTACGCTTAGCACTCTTAATATTTGTAGCAATCTTGCGTTTAACTAATTCGTGCATTACAAATGGTTTGAACAATTCTAGAGCCATCGGGCGAGGAACACCACATTGATAGAACTTAAGCTTTGGTGAAACATCAATAACTGAACGACCTGAATAGTCAACACGCTTACCTAATAAGTTTTGACGGAAACGTCCCTGCTTACCCTTAAGCATGTGTGATAAAGATTTAAGTGGACGATTACCTGGTCCAACCACAGAACGACCACGACGACCATTATCAATCAATGCATCAACGGCTTCTTGCAACATCCGTTTTTCATTTTGCACAATAATATTAGGAGCATTTAAGTCAAGTAATCTCTTTAACCTGTTGTTACGGTTGATAACACGACGGTATAAGTCATTTAAATCAGAAGTTGCAAACCGACCACCTTCTAGTTGGACCATTGGTCTTAAATCTGGTGGTATAACCGGAACAGCATCAATAACCATCCATTCAGGTTTGTTACCAGAATCTTTAAAGGCGTCAAGAATATCAAGACGTCTGATTGCTCTAGTCCGTTTTTGACCGGTTGCAGTTTCCAATTCTTTCTTTAAATCGGTAACTTCTTTATTCAAATCAACCTTACGGAGTAAATCACGAATTGCTTCTGCACCCATTTTTGCGGTAAAACGATTGCCATATTTTGCCTTTTGTTCACGGTACTCAGCTTCCGTCAAAAGTTGTTTAAATTCAAGGTCAGTATCGCCTGGATCAATTACAATATAAGCCGCAAAATAGATAACTTCTTCGAGAAGTCTGGGAGAAATATCCAAAATAAGTCCCATTCTTGATGGAATACCTTTAAAGTACCAAATATGAGTAACTGGGGCAGCCAATTCAATATGACCCATTCGCTCCCTTCTAACTTTAGAGGAGGTAACTTCAACACCACAGCGATCACAAACGATGCCACGGTATCTCACACCCTTATATTTACCACATGCACATGACCAATCTTTAGTCGGTCCAAAAATTCTTTCATCGAACAAACCGTCTTTTTCTGGCTTTAAAGTACGGTAATTAATAGTTTCTGGCTTTTTGACTTCACCATATGACCAGCTACGAATTTTATTCGGAGAGGCAAGACCAATTTGCATGCTTTCAAATTTATTTACGTCGATCAAAAGTTTAACCTCCTACTTATTGAGAAATCTTATTATCATCGTCTGATTGATCTATAGGTACATTAGATTCCTCTGTCTCCGTTTCATCATCTTCGGAATCAGCGGTTTCTTCGGCTAACTTCTTCCGTTGTTGCTCTTCCGCCATCTTGGACAGGGTGTCGATATTCAAATGCTCATTTGAATCATCATCCATATCACGCAATTCAATTTCTTTATGATTCATATCAAGAACACGTATATCCAGTCCTAGTGATTGCAGTTCTTTAACAAGAACGCGGAATGATTCTGGGACACCAGGTTTAGGAATTCTTTCTCCTTTAACAATTGCCTCATATGCTTTAACACGACCAACAACATCGTCTGATTTGTATGTCAATATTTCCTGCAAAGTATAAGCTGCACCGTATGCTTCGAGTGCCCAAACTTCCATTTCACCGAAACGCTGACCACCAAATTGTGCTTTACCTCCAAGAGGTTGTTGAGTAACCAATGAGTAAGGCCCAATTGACCGTGCATGAATCTTATCATCAACCATGTGAGTTAATTTCAGATAATGCATGATACCGACAGAAACACGGTTATGGAATGGCTCACCTGTGCGGCCATCATAAAGAACAGTTTTACCATCTTTATCGATACCAGCCTTATGAACAGTGTCCCAAACATCGTCTTCGCTGGCACCATCAAATACTGGTGTTGCCACATGAATACCTAAATTAGCTGCAGCACGACCAAGGTGCAATTCCAAAAGCTGACCAATATTCATACGTGAAGGAACACCCATTGGGTTCAAACAAATGTCTACTGGAGTACCATCTGGCAAGTATGGCATATCCTCTTCGGGAACAACTGCAGCAACAGTACCTTTGTTACCGTGACGACCAGACATCTTATCCCCGACTTGAATCTTTCTCTTTTGCGCAATATATACACGGACTAATGTATTAACACCAGGAGATAGTTCATCACCATTTTCTCTAGTATAAACTTTGACATCGCGGACAATACCACCACCACCGTGAGGAACACGCAATGATGTATCACGAACTTCGCGTGCTTTTTCACCAAAGATAGCATGAAGAAGTCTCTCTTCTGCTGATAATTCAGTAACACCTTTAGGTGTAACTTTACCAACCAAAATATCTCCGTCATGTACTTCAGCACCTACACGGACAATACCTTGACCATCAAGATCTTTAAGTGCATCTTCACCAACATTTGGCAATTCACGAGTGATTTCTTCAGGGCCAAGCTTAGTGTCTCGAGCTTCTGATTCATAATCTTCAATACTAATTGAAGTATAAACGTCATCCTTAACAAGCCGTTCAGAAAGCATGATGGCATCTTCATAGTTATACATGTTCCATGTCATAAATGCGATAACGGGGTTTTGACCAAGAGCCAGCTCACCATGATCCATTGTCGGACCATTGGCAATAACTTCACCTTCTACAACTTTATCACCCAAGTTAACGTTTGGAGTCTGGTTGTATGATTTCGAGTTATTTGAACGACGATATTTTTCAAGTGTATATTTATCTAATGTGCTGTCATCACGTCTAACTCTGATTGTGTTGGCATCAACGTATTCAACGGTACCAGCAGCTTTTGCCAAAACAGCAGCTCCAGAATCATGAGCCGCACGATATTCCATACCAGTACCCACAAGTGAACTGTGAGGATTAATCAAAGGTGCAGCTTGTCTTTGCTGGTTAGCTCCCATCAAAGCACGGTTAGAGTCATCGTTTTCCAAAAACGGAATACATGCAGAAGCAACCGAAACAACCTGCTTAGGAATAACGTCCATGTAGTCAATTTTATCTGGACTGACTTCGACGTTATCTTCTTTATGACGTGCTAAAACAAGATCATCTTTAAATGAACCGTCTGGATTAAGTGGAGTATTAGCACCAGCAATAATATAGTTATCTTCAACATCAGCTGTAAGATAATCAATCTTGTTAGTAACTTTGTGTGTCTTCCAAGAAACACGACGGTATGGTGTCTCAATAAAACCGTATTTGTTAATCACCGCATATGTAGCCAGTGAGTTAATCAAACCAATGTTTGGACCTTCAGGAGTTTCAATAGGACATAAACGACCATATTGGGTATAGTGAACATCACGCACTTCGTATCCTGCACGATCACGAGTTAAACCACCAGGCCCTAAAGCTGACATACGACGCTTATGCGTTAATTCTCCTAATGGGTTATGCTGATCCATAAATTGTGACAATTGTGATGAACCAAAGAACTCTTTGATGCTGGCAACAATCGGCCTAATATTAATCAATTGTTGTGGTGTGACGGTTGAAGGATCCTGAATTGACATTCTTTCTCTTACAACACGTTCCATACGAGCCAAACCAATTCTAAATTGATTCTGCAATAATTCGCCTACACGACGAATACGACGGTTACCAAGGTGATCAATATCATCGGTTGTACCAATTTCATCTTGTAATAGGAAGAAATAATTAATTGATGCCAGAACGTCAGCCGGTGTCAGATATTTAACTTTCTTATCAATATGACCATTAGAAATCAATTTGACAACGCGTTCTGGATTTACTTTGGAGTAAACTTTAATTTCCTGTACGTTAATTGGATCAGGTAACACGCCTTCTTGAGATGGCTGGTAAGTAACCATCTTAAAGTCATCACGATCAAGATACTTTTCAAGTGTCTCCATTACTTCATGGGTCACAACAGTACCCTTTTTAGCAATAATTTCACCTGTATCTGGATCTGCTAGCGTTTCTGCCAAAGTTTGACCATATAAGCGACTCTTTAAAGATAATTTTTTGTTAACTTTGTAACGACCAACAGGCGCTAAATCGTAACGACGTGGGTCAAAGAAACGTGCATAAAGCAGTGATCTTGAGGAATCAGTTGTTTTTGGTTCACCAGGGCGAAGACGTTCATAAATATCTTTTAATGCTTCTGCTACTCTAGAATCAGCGGGGTTTTTATGGACATCCTTATCCAAAGTAAATTGTAATGTATCACTTTGACCAAAAACATCTAAAATTTCATCATCTGAACCAATTCCAAGAGCTCTGACTAAAACTGTCAGAGGCAGTTTACGAGTACGGTCAACACGAACATAAGATACATTTTTAGCATCAGTTTCATATTCAAGCCAGGCGCCACGGTTAGGAATTACGGTAGTACCAAAGATTTGACGCCCATTTTTATCATAATCACCAGAATAATAGACGCTTGGAGATCTAACCAGCTGAGAAACGATAACTCTTTCAGCACCATTAATAATAAATGAACCGGATTCAGTCATTAAAGGTAAATCACCGAAGAAAACATCCTGAGTTTTGATTTCACCGGTTTTTTGATTGGTTAATTTTAAAGTCACGTGCATTGGAGCAGCATAAGTTGCATCATGGTCACGTGCTTCGTCAACAGTATATTTTGGCTTTTGCAGTTTATAACCCAAATATTCCAGGGAAAGCTTACCAGAAAAGTCACTAATTGGCATAATATCGTCAAAAACGTCTTTAATACCCTCATCCAAAAACCATTGGTATGATTCGGTTTGAACATCTGTCAAATTAGGCAGGTCCAGCACTTCTTTAATGCGGGAAAAGCTACGTCTTGTCCGATGTTTGCCAAAATTCACTACGTGTCCGTTTAACAAGGAGAAAACACCCTTTCTGTCAGAGAAAGCTAATATTACATTTTGATTACAAATTCAAAAAGCCGGAATTTTATGCATAAAAAAGACAAAAACAACAAATGTCGTTTTTGTCCATTATTATTTTGCTGGACAATAGATCAGCAAAATCCTGAAAATCAGCCTTTTAATCACGCACTACTATAACAAACTATTACAAGTGTGTCAATTAATTTACTTCGCTCCTACTAAGTTATTTTCTTTATCAATATCAAATTTTAAATGATTATGACTACAACCAATTTTAAGAATATCGCCACTATTAAGATCACCCTTGATTAACATTGTGGCAATTTCATCCTCAATATCCTTTTGAATTGCACGTCGCAGCGGTCTTGCACCCATTTCAGGATTATAACCATCTTTTGCAATTTTATCGAGTGCTGCACGAGAAATTCTTAATTGAACTCCTTGTTTATGCAAACGATCTATTAGTTTACGAGTTAATAGAGTAACAATTTGACGTAACTGTTTTTGATTGAGTTCATCAAAAATGACTGTTTCGTCTATTCTATTCAAAAACTCAGGTCTAAAGAATTGCTTTAGTGCTTCGCGTACCCGATCCTGACGTAATTTTACTTGACTAGTATTATCAGCATTAAATCCTACAGCCTTAGTTTCAAATAGTGAACGGGATCCTAGATTAGAAGTCATAATAATAATAGTATTTTTAAAGTCTATTTTACGTCCTTTGGAATCAGTTAAAAAACCATCTTCCAAAACTTGTAACAGCAAATTAAATACATCTGGATGCGCCTTTTCTACTTCATCAAATAGTATTACAGAATATGGATGACGACGAACTTGCTCAGTCAACTGACCGCCTTCATCATAACCTACATATCCCGGAGCAGAACCAATTAGTTTGCTGTTAGCAATTTGATCCATATATTCTGACATATCAATTCTAATTAAATTGTTTTCAGAACCAAATATAGCTGCGGCAATTGCTTTTGCTAATTCAGTTTTACCAACACCTGTCGGTCCTAAAAACAAGAAGGAACCAATTGGTCGATTTTCATCTTTAATGCCGCTGCGACTACGGCGAACTGCTCGGCTGACAGCAGAAACAGCTTTTTCCTGACCAATAATCCTCTTATGCAAGTCTTTTTCCAGGTTGGCTAAGTGCTTGGTTTCATCACGATTCATCTGGGTAACCGGAACACCAGTCCAATTTGAAACTACCTTTGCAACATCTTCTGCTTGCACTGTAGCATCCTTGTTAGTTGCCAAATCAAATTTGGCTGTTAATTCGTCCTGTCTTCTTTGTAAACTGTTTTGTCTTTCTTGGAGTTGCGCAGCCTTGACAAAGTTCTGATTAACAGCAGCATGATTTTTTTCACTAATAACTTTTTCAATTTGGTCATTAATTTGCAGCAACTGGTTATTAGAGCCTTTACCGGATTTAATTTTAACAGCAGCACTTGCCTCATCAATCAAATCGATTGCTTTATCCGGTAAGTAACGATTAGAAATATATCGACTTGAAAGATCAACAGCATTTTCTAATGCAGACTGTGATATTTTTACGTGATGAAATTTTTCATATTTTGATTTCAGTCCGTTTAAAATTGCCAGCGTTTCAGTGCGAGAAGGTTCATTCAATCGTACAATTTGAAAACGACGTGCTAATGCTTGATCCTTTTCAACATATTTTTGATATTCATCAAAAGTTGTGGCACCGATCATTTGAATATCGCCTCTAGCTAAAGATGGCTTTAGAATATTAGCCGCATCAATTGATCCTTCAGCTCCACCTGCTCCAATCAAAGTATGCATTTCATCTACAAAAAGAATGATATTGCCATTTGCAGTGATTTCTTTAATGATTTTTTTCATTCGGTCTTCAAATTCACCACGGTATTTAGTGCCGGCAACAAGACCACCTAAATCAAGTGATACCACTTGCTTTTTTAATAAATCGTGTGGAACTTTTTTAGCAACAATTGCAGTTGCTATTGCTTCAGCAACAGCGGTTTTGCCAACTCCTGGTTCCCCAATTAAAACTGGATTATTTTTATTTCGCCGGGATAAAATTTCAATAACTCGAGCTACTTCTCGATCTCGACCAATAGCAGGATCTATTTCACCATTTTCAGCTCGTTCGTTTAAATTAACTGAAACCTGATCAAGAGTTGGCGTACTTGAATTTTTATTAGTGCTTTCTTCAGTGCCATTAAAACTGGACCAGCTACTATCATCAGATTGATCACTGTTATCCATGTCTTGTTCGTCTTCACCTAAACTGTGTAAAATGTCATTACGCAAACCATCAAGATCAATATTTAAATTACGTAAGATTACAGATGCCAATATTTGTTCATTGAGCACCATGCCTAACAGAATATGGCAGGTTCTAATCTTAGAGGAACCCTCACGTTCTGCTAAAGTGCCAGCATATGCCAAAACCATGCTTAATCTGGGTGACATTTGCATGTAACTAGTTTTGCCAGCTGAACCATAGCCTGTATAACGTTCAATTTCTTCACGAATCGCTTTCGGTGTTGCACCCCAGGCCCGCAAATTCTTGCCGGCTTCACCATCAGATTCAATTACCATCGCAAGTAGTACGTGTTCAGTACCAATTAAACGATGATGAAAATTCTGTGCTTGTTCACGTGCAATTTCTAATACTTGATTTGCACTGGTTGTATAAGATTTTTTCATCATTGCACCACCTTTAAAAATGACGTGTATACACTATAAACCTTTTTGACAATTTGTAAAATATTCTGTTTGAAACATACTTTTCTGTCAAAAAACTTTGAAATCATTATATCAAAGACAGACACATCATGCGAATTAACATTCTTATATAGTTATATTGTTACTAAAGACAGTCAACGTAATTAGATTATTTGGTTTTTAAATAGGATATAATTTTGCCAAATAATAAGGCAAAAAGCAGATAGGCAATCATTCTAATTAAATTCTCGACGACTTTATTGGCAAAAACAATTTTTAGGTCAATAAATATACTATAACAAAATCCAAAAATAAAAAACGAAATGCCGTAAATAAGGTTCTTTTTCATGCAGTTCATAGTTAAAACTCTTCTAAAATAACTTCTCACCAAAAATTAATAATTAATTTTTATTAGTATGTTATTTTCAGTCTTAAAACTCAGCTATCTTTTTTGATCCCTAGTGTCTGCTTTTCTTACATTAATTATATGATTGTAAATTAAAATTGCTAAGAAATATTTGGTCTTGACTTTGTAAAATATGAAAAAATCTCATACTTGCAAGTTTAAAATTACAAGTATGAGATAAGGATAATCGGGAAAACAGGATTCGAACCTGCGACCTCTACGTCCCGAACGTAGCGCTCTACCAAGCTGAGCTATTTCCCGTTTATTAAAAAAACTCACCAAAAGCGGTGAGTCTTTTTCTTGAGAGCGGAAGACGGGATTCGAACCCGCGACCCCCACCATGGCAAGGTGATGTTCTACCACTGAACTACTTCCGCAAGACAAATATTATTATAGCAAACCAAACTAAATTTGCAACCTTTTTTATTAAAAAAATCGCTTAAATATGCATTCTAACGGGAAAGATTGCCTTGTGAAAATTTCTAAAACATAATTTCTGATAAGTGATAATATTCTGTTATACATAAATATTAAATTTTAAAATAATTAGTGTGGAAAAGAGGCTACAAAATTGCAAAAAGAACTGGAAAAACTGGTTAATTTAGATTCTGGAAAAATCACTTTTAAAGATAGTCAAATCGACTATATGTTGCAAAATATCGGAAATCTTGACCCACATCTTCGTGATGATGTTGTTTATACGCTTTTTGCTCGTGGTTTTCTTGAAAGTTCACTTATATCAGAACAGAAAGCAAAGATTGTTACCAGTTTTATCAATTCAAAAAGTCTGTTTAAGGGTATCGAACAGCCAGAAAATGATTTAGTTTTTCTCAGAACATTCAGTGCATTACTGGGTTCTCTAATTTTAGAGGACGATAAAAAATATTCTATTTTAGATACAACTGAACGAAATACTATTTTTAATTGGAGTATTTGAAGGCAGAAAAAGACTTTCGCGGATATGTTAAAGATAAGGGCTGGGCTCATAGCATTGCTCATGGTAGCGACTTTCTAGGCTCCACTTTTAGTCATCCAGATTTTATGGCAAATAATACTGCTGATATTTTTGCCATAATTGAAACAATCTTTCAAAATATGCAAGGACCCTTTATTGATGATGAAGAGCAACGAATAGCTTTTGCCCTTTTCCAAGGTGTTTATTTTGGCAAAATACCAGCTAGTGATTTTAATTCTTTTGTGAGTTGCTTTAACAAGCGAATCTATGATCAACTTGATCAAGACGAGCGTATTAGTTGGTTTCGACTAAGTTCTTGGTTTAAGTTACTGCAAAACTGGTATTTTTATTTTTCTGGTAATAAGCCTGTTCAAGATAAGTTGCTTGAAAAAATCGTTGACTATAACAAATACATGGGATTTTCAATTTAAACAAAAAATAAGACCAAATTAATGGTCTTATTTTTAATTACTTTTTTTCTTCAGATCTTCTTTAACTTCCCGATCAATATCTTCAACCTTCTCAGGACGCATAGTTGGGAAAAGTAACACGTCCCTAATAGCAGGTGCATCTGTCAAAAGCATCACCAATCTATCGATTCCGATACCCAATCCACCTGTTGGCGGCATGCCGTACTCCATAGCACGCAAATAATCTTCATCAATCATATCAGCTTCATCGTTTCCGGCTTCACGTTCTGCCATTTGCGCTTCAAAACGTTCACGCTGATCATCCGGATCATTTAATTCAGAAAAGGCATTACCATATTCTTCGCCCATGATGTAGATTTCAAAACGATCAGTGAAGCGTGGATCATCGGCATTTTTCTTAGCCAATGGTGAAATTTCAACTGGATGACCATAAACAAATGTTGGGTCAACAATTGTTTCTTCACAATATTTCTCAAAGAAAGCATTGATGATATGACCCACTTTCCAGAAGCTTTCAACCTTAATATCGTGGTTTTCAGCAATCTTAGTAGCTTCTTCAACGCTCATCTTTTGCCAAAAATCAACACCAGTCTTCTCTTTAATCATATCTACCATATGAACGCGACGGAAAGGTTTGCCTAAATCAATGTTTGTACCCTGATAAGTAACTTTACCATCTTCTGATACGACTTTGGCAGCCGCACGAATAATGCCTTCAGCTTCATCCATGACATCGTGGAAATCCCAGTAGGCACAGTAAGTCTCAAGTTCGGTGAATTCTGGATTATGGTGAGTATCAATACCCTCATTTCTGAAAACACGGCCGATTTCATAAACTCTTTCCATATCACCGACAATTAAACGCTTTAATGGTAATTCAAGGGCAATTCTCATGTAAAGGTTAATATCTAAAGCGTTATGATGAGTAATAAATGGCCGTGCTTCGGCACCACCTGGAATATTGTGCAGAACGGGAGTTTCAACTTCCAAGAAGTCCTTGCTGTTCAGATAGTCACGAATAGCCTGAATAATTTTAGTTCGATTTACAAAACGCTCGTAACTTTCACGATTAGTAATTAAATCAAGATAGCGTTGCCGGTAAATTTGTTCAACATCTTTCAAGCCGTGATATTTTTCAGGCAAAGGACGCAAAGCTTTTGATAAAAAGGTGACATGAGTAGCACGGATTGTCAATTCGCCCGTGTCAGTTTTCATAACTTCACCGTCAATACCTAAGAAATCGCCAATATCTGACTTCTTGAAGATCTTATAGTTATCTTCGCCAACAATATCTTTACGAACGTAAATCTGTACTTTACCTGTTCGATCATAGAGATCCGCAAAACCGACTTTGCCCTTACCTCTTTTAGCCAGCATTCTACCTGCTATTTTAGTCTTAGGCAATTCTTCATTCAGTTCATCTTTGTCATCTTTAGCGTATTTTTCATTCAATGACCGCGCTAAATCTTGTCGATCAAACTTTCTCATTCCAAAAGGTTCGATGCCATTTTCTCTTAATTCATCTAATTTTTGGCGTCGAACAATTAATTGGTCATTCATTTCATTTTTAGCCAATTATATTTCCTCCATTATTATTTAACTTCACTTCTGGCAGCCTCTTGCTTTTGTCTTTTTTCATAGTCTTCAACAAAATTATCAAGCAAATCATAAACTTCTTGTGCTGTCCAAACCTCATTTATTTTAGCACGAGTACGGGCAGAACGGGGAACTCCCTTTAAATAATAGGCAGCTTGCTGGCGAAATTCAGGAACTGCAATCTTTTCCCCTTTTAATTCAACTAAACCTTTTAATTGGTGTTTAGCTGTAGCAACCTTTTCACGGACAGTCTGCGGTTTGAGTTTCTCACCGGTTTCTAAATAGTGCACCATATTTTTAACTATCCAGGGATTGCCCAAGGCTGCCCGACCTATCATAACTGCAGTTGATCCAATCTCATCCAAAGCTTTTTTAGCTAATTCCGGCGTCGTTATATCACCGTTAGCCACAAAAGGAATGTCAAGCACTTGAGCTACATCGTGCAACGTTTCCCAATCAGCTTCTCCCATGTACATTTGCTTACGGGTTCTGCCATGCATTGCGATCATGCTGGCACCGGCTTCCTGAGCAGCTAAAGCATTTTCTACTGCAAAAATATGCTTGCGATCCCAGCCAATGCGCATTTTGACAGAAACTGGTTTTTGCACATTTTGGACAACTTTATGTACCATTTGGTAAATTTTATTAGAATCAAGCAGCCATTTAGAGCCCGCATCTGTTTTGGTTACTTTAGGAACCGGACATCCCATATTAATATCAATAATATCAGCAGCAGTATGTTGGTCAATATATTGTGCTGCTTCAAGAAGAGTATCCTCTGTTCCACCAAATATTTGAATACTCATAGGATGTTCTTGCGGGTTAACCTTCATCATTGACATAGTTTTCTTATTACGATAAATAATGCCATGATCTGAGATCATTTCACAGACAACTAAACCAGCCCCAAATTCCTTACAAATCATTCTAAAGGCAGAATTTGACACTCCAGCCATTGGCGCCACCACAACACGATTGGGAATAGTTATATCACGAATTTTCCAACTGTTATCCACTAAATCACCCTTTCAAAACACCATAATATCTTAACAAAAAGGATTCTATAAGCAAAATTCATGGTACTTTTCGTAACAAAAAGTTAACCCTTGATATCTATATAAATCTTTAATTACTTTTCGATAAAAAATTTTCCAGGTGCAACTCTATTATAATAACGCAAAAACGGTTTTTGGCTAGCTTCATCAACTGAAATGTTAATTACACCAGCATTTTGTATTTCACCAACCAAAGTTATTTTGGGGATGCCTAAAACATTCTGAACCAATGAACGTGAAGCTGTTCCGTGAAAGACTAATAAAACTGACTCGTCTTTGTGATTATTGATTAAGTCATGCCAGAAATCCATTAATCTATCTGCCAAATGTTGGTAAGTTTCTCCTGAACAATAATCACTATAATTTTCTTTAAAATAGCCTAATTCATCAAATACTTGCGGATATTTAGCAATTATATCATGTACATCTTGACCATCCCAGTTGCCGTAATTCATTTCAGATAATCTGTCATCAACAATAATTTCATGCTTGCCATGGTTTAAAATTTCTGCAGTTTCACGGGCTCTTTTTAAAGGGCTGCTATATACACAATCAATTTTATTAATGTCAAAACTGTCTCTTAAGTTTTCTGCCTGTTTTTTACCTTTTTCATTCAGTGGTAGATTTGTTCCTGACCCGTTAATACCAAAAGTTTTATTAGTATCTGTTTGGCCGTGACGAACAATATACACATTCAGCATTTAATTTTCTCCTTTTCTTTTCATTCATCTCTTTCATTATAGCAAAATTGGTACTGACCGCATCTTTAATCTTAAAAAACCTATGAACTATAATGCTATTTGGTTGAAACTTAAGTTAGTCTTTTTTAAGATTAACAACCTCATCATAATATTTCAATTCTGCAAAACGGTGTACAACACTAATAATTGTAGCATTCGGTAAATATTTTTTTATCATTTGGTAAACAATAGTGATTGTATTTTCATCTAAATTACTGGTAAATTCATCTAGCAGTATTATTTGTGGTTTTGATACAATTGCCCTTAAAAATAAAATTTTTTGCTTTTCGCCACCAGAAATTTTATTTTTAAAATCTCCAGGTGTCTTAGCTGTTAAGTCCTTTTCAGTATGAATCAATGTTTTTAAATTGATTTCTTCAATCAATTTGAAGACTTCTTCAATTGCAACTTTATTATTTGGATAACAAATGTTAGCCATAATTGAGCGATTAAATAATTGAGCACTCTGAGGTAAATATAATAATTTCGGCTGCTTGGCAAAAGGCAAAATAATTTGCCCGGATTGTGGTTGATAAAAACCTGTCAAGAGTTTAAGCATAGTACTTTTACCAGTTCCATTTGGTCCTACTAATGCGGTCATTTTTCCTTTTTTAAATTCTAAATCCAAATTTTGGAAAACGTCTTGCTTATTTTTATAGGAATAGCTGATTTGCTTAAAAGCAATTGTTTTTGCATTTTGATCAAACTTAAAAGCTGACAAATTTTTAGCCGCATTTTTCCCGTATTCCAGTTCCGACAGACCAGAACGAATTCTGTTGAGAAATTCTTCAATCGCTAAATACTGGGTGCCAAAACCAGACAAATTAACAATAGAATATAACAGAATCAGGATCAAAGAGAGTGCCTGATTTTCTTTAGTGCCAATTAAAAATTGCCCTAAAACCGTAATAATGCATGCCAAAATCACAATTAAAAATTGCTGGAACAGAGAAGCTTCGTTAGTAATTTTTTGAACTTTGATAAAAGTGTTTTGTTCATCATTCAAGATTTTATCCATATTCTGTTCTTCAAAGTCTTTAGAATTAGTTGCTAAAATCGTTTCTATGTTACTGTAATAATCAATGATATATTCATTGACTTTTGAAGCACTTTTTAATGATGCTGCAACATTATCCCTATTTTTTCGCGCCATCCACACCGAAATCAACATATAACTAACAAAGAAAAATAAATATAAAAAACCCACAAAGATATTTTGTATACTTAACATTATTGTGTACATAATAAGCATAACAGACATTTGCACTACAACTCCTAGTCCGGATTGCTCCAACTCTCGACATGCAAATGAAACATCTTTAATGTAGCTTTGAACCTTTCCCACTGGTTTATCAGAAAAGTAGCTAAAAGGCTTATTAACAACTGACTCCCATAAAATTTGTTTAGAAAACTTTCTTACAGCCTGAATAAATGAATTATTACAACTATTTATTAACGGCATCATCATCAAAGAGACAGCCAGGGCGAGTACTAATAATATTTGACAATTTGTGCTTAAATGGGCCTGAAATAATTCAGTAATCAAATACGGTTGTGCAAAATACACGGCATAGGCAAGAAAAAGAAACACGCAAAAAAGTGCTATTTTTGGTATTCCAATTCTATTAATTACCTGTCGTAGATATTTCCCAACCAATTTTCTTTCCTCTCAAAATTCTAACTAAAATAAATCAAAACATACTTATCACTAATATGACGATAACTTATTATTTAATTTTAGACAAAATAGTTTTTAAATCATCTTCAGAATAATGGTACTTATTGCCACAAAAACTACAAGTCAGCTCTGCTCCGTGATCTTCTTTTATCATGGCTTCTATTTGACTTTTTTTCATTGTTCCTAAAATCTCACCATACTTTTCTTTAGAACAATCACACTTGAAAGCAACTTCATCTTTTTCTAAAATCTTACAGTCATCGCCTAAAATCATGGCTGCTAATTTTTCAGGAGTCAGGCCATCTAGAAAGGCTGTAGAAAGTGCAGGTAAATTGTTGATTCTATCAATAGTTTTCGTAATTAATTGGTCTGAAGCACCAGGCAATGCTTGCAGCATGAATCCACTTGCTTCACCGATAGTATTATTAGGGTTGACAAATACAGATAAACCAACAGCGGAAGGTATTTGTTCTGATTTTGTTAAATAATAGGCAATATCTTCAGCAATTTCACCGGAAACAATAGGTACTTGACCCGTATATGGTTCCTTTAAGCCCAAGTCTTTAGTTACTTCAAGCCACCCTTCGCCAACTGCTTTTTTAACGTCAATATGACCATTCTTTTTTGGTGGTAATGCAATGTGAGGATTTTTAACATAACCCTTAACAGTTAAATCTGATTTAGCCGTCACAATCGTAGAACCTACAGGTCCATTACCTAATAGTCTGATAGTCAGTTCTTCCATATCGGTAAGTTCCGCGCCAGCTAGTAAAACCCCTGCAAGTAAACT
The DNA here is from genome assembly GCF_014323605.1 of Lactobacillus kimbladii. Taxonomy (GTDB): domain Bacteria; phylum Bacillota; class Bacilli; order Lactobacillales; family Lactobacillaceae; genus Lactobacillus; species Lactobacillus kimbladii_B. The sequence goes on from NZ_SCMB01000001.1 coordinate 132,416, forward strand.
ACGTCCAAGAACGGCAGAAGAAGCTGACCAAGTATCATGACGAGTTTGTGCCTCTTGAACCAAACCTTTTGCAGTTATTGTTAACAGACGTAAGTTTTTCGATTTATCAATTGCTTTGATTAAATAATCATTCATTTTATTCTCCTAAAAAAATAGAGCCTAATTGTAGGCCCTATTAAATATTACTCTTGAGGATGATCATTTTCACTAGGTGACTGATCAGTATCATTAGAATTTTGCTTTCCGGTAGAATCTTCATTTTTAGATTCTGAAGAATTTAACTCATGCTCTTTTTCTTCTTTATCTAGCTCTGATTCTTTTGGAAATTCATTCTTTTCCGGATTCTCAGGATTACTTTCCTCTGCTTCTTCGTTCTTTTGTGCAGGTGATTCTAAAGAGTTATCTCTTTCTTCCTGTGCTTTTTCAGAATTTACGATATTCTTTTTCTGAGAATGATTCTCTTTCTTTTCAGCAGCAGCTTTAGCCTCTTCATAAGTTGAAGCCTTCGATTCGCTAGGATATTCCTGCTCAGTTTTTTCTGGCATCTTGCCTGTAGTGTAGAGGGACATAATCTGCTTCTCATCTAGAGTTTCATACTTAAGCAAAGCTTCAGCAATAATGCGATGTTTTTCGCGATTATTTTTCACAATCTCAACTGCTTTAGCGTGAGCTTCGTCAAGTAACTTCTTAACTGCTTCATCAATTTTAGCAGAAGTTGCCTCACTATAAGGTTTAAAGCCGTACGGATTGGTTTCGCCTTCTTTTTCCAGTTCTACCATACCTAATGAGTCTGTCATTCCATAATTAACTACCATACTGTGAGCAATTTGTGTTGCTTGCTCGAAGTCGTTAGAAGCACCAGTTGATTGATCACCAACTACTACTTCTTCACCAGCACGTCCACCCATTAAGCCAACGATTTGTTCCATTAACTGTTTCTTAGTTAACAGGAACTGGTCATCTTTAGGCAACATCAAGTTATAACCACCTGTTCTGCCATGAGGCACAATAGTTACTTTACGAACTGTTCTTGAATCACTTAAAACTAACCCGCAAATAGAGTGACCTGCTTCATGGAAAGCAACTCGACGTCTTTCTTTTTGAGAAATCAAGCTATTTCTCTTAGCAGGACCGGCAATAACACGATCTTCTGCTTCATCCAAATCTGCAGCAGTAATATTTGTACCATTGCGTCTTGCCGCAAGAAGGGCGGCTTCGTTAAGTAAGTTAGCCAAGTCTGCACCGACAAAACCTGGCGTCTGGCGAGCAATTTCCTTTAAGTCAACATCATCAGCCAATGGCATATTCTTGGCATGAACACGTAAAATAGCTTCACGACCGCGCACATCAGGAGTTCCAACCAAGATTTTTCTGTCGAATCTACCAGGACGAAGCAAGGCTGGATCCAGGACATCGGAACGGTTAGTAGCCGCAATAACAATTACTCCTTCATTACCTTCAAAACCGTCCATTTCAACTAACAACTGATTTAAAGTTTGCTCACGTTCATCATTGCCACCGCCACTAGCGTTGCCACCACGTCTGCGACCAATGGCATCAATTTCGTCAATAAAAATAATACTTGGAGCATTTTTCTTGGCATTAGTAAATAGGTCACGTACACGACTAGCACCAACACCAACAAACATTTCAACAAAGTCAGAACCTGAAATTGAGAAGAAAGGTACATTTGCTTCTCCTGCTACGGCACGAGCAAGCAATGTTTTACCAGTACCCGGAGGACCCTCAAGTAAAACCCCAGAAGGAATTTTAGCACCAAGTTTGGTAAATTTAGCTGGATTCTTTAAGAATTCAACCACTTCTACTAATTCCTGCTTCTCTTCTTCTTCACCAGCAACATCGGAAAAACGAACTTTATTTTTCTTTGGATCCTCAGGTTTAACGTGAGAGCGACCAAAGTTCATAATGCCACCGTTGCCACCTCGGCCACCGCCACTTTGGCTAACCATCATCCAAAGCATAACGATGAAGAGAATAGTCGGTACAAGCATCACAATTGTAGAAATCCAGTTTCCAGACTGTGACTCCCCTTGAGTCGTCATCTTAGTGCCGCTCTTCTGAGCTAATTCTTGCACATTAGAAACGCTCGAATCGTTTTGCAACATTGTAGTTGAAAAACGCGAGACTTTTGATCCTGAATTGCCGTTAAAAAAGTCAAAACTGTTTTTTGACTGGCTTTTACTTTCCTGTGTTTCCTTATAACTGCCTGAAACAGTATAAACACCATTTGCAGGCTGAACGTTAAAATTCTTAACTTTTCCTTTGCGCAAATCACTGACAAATTCGGAGTAGCTAATATTTTCACTGCTACCAGAATTATCTGATCCCCCAAGTGCCCAGTTGATTCCTCCTAATAGCAAGAGGAAAACAACTATATAGAAAAGACCATTTGAAAACAGCCGATTCCGGTTATTTTTCATAAAAAACCTCCACAAAGTTTCTAGAGATATACGAATAAAAGTTTATCACAAATTTAGATTGTGCTCTAATAATTTAAAATTTCTTATTAAATGTCTTCGTACAAAAAGTAATTCGTATCATTTGAACTGACCAACTGATTAGAATACGTTTTTTCAATAAAAACGACTTTATCACCAACATAAATAGTTAAGCAATAGGGGCGCAATATATTTGGAATACTACTTTGAGCAAATTTCTTCTTACTCTTTGTATGATTGCCATTTTTCAGTAACAATTTCGTCCCAGGTTTGATTGGACCTACCCTAATTTGTTTTTGATTTTCTGCAACAAATTGGCCAATTAATTTTTGGGATTTTTCTGGCTTTAGTGAAATCAAAAATTTACGATTATTAAAAGAAAACTTTTGACCCACATCGACTTTTTGGAATATTGGTAAAGAAGGTAATTCATTAAAAAGATAAAAAAAGCCTTGATACACAACTAAAGTGAAATTGGCTAAATTCTTATTAACGCGCTCATGCCATTTATGCCAAATAAAGTTCTGCCAAAAAGCACATTTCTCATCACTGGTCAAACCTTCTAATGTGCTTATATGCAAACGGTAAGCTATACCTAAAAATGGTTCCGGTTGCTTTAACTGAGCAAAACTGTTATTTGCTATTGCAGTTAACAAACTAACTTGTTCGCTAAACCTAAGAGCATTTTGACCTACTTGCTTGTTTTCTTTTTTGAGCAAAGGAATTACATGGTGGCGCAGCTTATTTCGCAGAGTGTCATCTTCGTTGTTAGTCTTGTCAATCACGTAAGATATTTGTCGTTTCTGGTCGTATAACAATAAGTCCTCTTTTTTCTCACTTAAAAGTGGCCTTAATAAAGTCATGCCTTGAACTTTGCCAACTGCCCTTAAACTATTCATTTCGTTAGGATTACCAGAGCGTATAAACTTGAGCAAAATATTCTCAAGCAAATCATCCATATGATGTGCTGTTAATAAGTAATCGCCCTGATGTTGCTGCATCACTTTTACCAAAAAATTATAGCGGTACTTTCTGGCAGCAGCTTCTATCCCAGTAGCAGGATGTAAATTTTGAGGCCAAATTCCGTTAACTGACTGAATGCCTTTATTCACGCAGTACACAGAGATCACTTTTTCCTCTTCCAAAGAATCTGGTCTGAGCTGGTGGTCTAAATGGGCTGATATCAACTTAAAATGATATCGTTTCTTTATTTGATAAAGCAGATCGAGTAAAGCCAAAGAATCTGGTCCTCCACTAACTGCAACAACAAGGGTTTTACCGGTTAATGGCAAATGATTTTCTTTAAAAAAGTTATCAATTTGCATAACTAATCAAATCTTTTTCTAATTTTTTGATTTCTTTTTTAGCATCAGATACTGTTGTAGACAATACTCTGGTAAAATCAGCTTTTTTAGTGTCTGAAAAAGAATTAGTATGATCAATTAAATCGGGATCATTAACTCTCATTTTAGAGAGTCCAATTTTACCTTTATAGTTATGAATAATTACTAGTCGTATCTGTTCACCAATATGATAATTATTCTTTTCACGCAGCCAATTATTGCCAAAATCACTATGGTGAACTAACCCCGTCTTATGATGAGAAAGCGTAACAAAAATGCCTAAGTCATTAATGTTATTAATAGTTCCTGTCACTCTCTGTCCAACTTGGTATTTCATTAATTATTATTTTTTCCTTCAGGTAAATTGTAAATTGTTTCGTTTGGTTTAGAATACAAAAACTTGAACCGCACTAGTTTAGCCACGTAATCAGGATCTTTCAAATCGTTTCTTTTTGTTATCAAAACCTGCTTTTGATTGTTTATTTTTTTAAGAGCCTTTTTAGAAGTTTGTACTTGACTATTAATATGCTCAGTTTGAGCATGAGTAACTCCAATTTGTACTCCTAAAAATGCGAAAATAGCTACAAAAACTGCGATAATACGATTTCGCCTAACACGATGTACTTCTTTTTCTCTTTTTTCCTGTTTACGTTTCAGACGAGCAACCTGCTCTTCTGGACTAAGTGAATTATATATCCGTGGACCGTTCATAATTTTGACCTCTATTACCAAAACAAATGCTATTTTAATTATAACAAGACCACTTATAAATGTCATTAAAGATAAAACTAATTTATCAATTCGTATAGTTCACTTGCTTCGGCTTTTTTCGTAGTTTCTTTAATAGCGCAGACTTTTGCTTTGACTTCTTTCGAGCCATATCCAACTTCAATAATATCTCCAATTTTAACATCGTAGCTGGATTTTACTACATGGTCATTTACCTTGATTCGACCTTGATCTGCCATTTCTTTAGCTATTGGACGCCTTTTAACTAATCTTGAAACTTTTAAAAATTTATCAATTCTCATTTCTTTCTCCTTATTTTTGTATGATATCACTGACTGCTGACATAAATGTTACTAAATTAGCAAATAGTTGCCGGTGATTTATGTTTTCGGGTAATTCCAGCAATACAACTATTCTCTTAACTGGAGAGAGACTGATTTTAACCTTATATGATACATGTTCTAGAGCTTTGAAAATATTTGGTCCCTGCAATTCACTAGATGCTTCTTTAGCAAACTCAACTTTTACTTCATGATCATTAACTTTAGTAATGTTGCGTGCTTGAGCCAAATCTGCTTCAGCCTTTAGCTGTGAAACAGCTAGCAGATTTTCTACCGGCTCAGGATAATTGCCAAAACGATCAATTAATTCATCTTGAATTTGTTCAATATCATCTGTACCAGCCGTTTTGATCTTTTTATAAAACTCTATTTTTTCCTCCTGGTCGCTAATGTAGTCATCAGGAATATATGCTTCGAGTCCTAAATTGATTTCAGCATTACTCTTTTTGACTTTCTTTTTACTTTTACGGTTTTTAATTGCATCAGACAGCATTTGAGAATACAAATCGTAACCTACGCTGTCAATAAAGCCATGCTGCTGTGCTCCCAACATATTGCCAGCTCCACGGATTGATAAATCTCGCATGGCAATTTTAAAACCAGAACCCAGTTCAGTAAAATCGCGAATAGCATCCAACCTTTTTTCACCGACCTCAGTTAAAACTTTATTAGGTTGGTATAAAAAATAAGCATATGCTAAACGAGCACTGCGTCCGATTCTGCCACGTAATTGATACAGCTGACTTAAACCATAGTGATCTGCATTTTCAATCAACATAGTATTGACATTAGGCATATCAATACCAGTTTCGATGATTGTTGTGGTAACTAAAATATCAAATTCTCTGTTTAAAAACCGATACAGAATATCTTCCATTTGATTTTTGCTCATACGGCCGTGGACACTAACAATTCTAGCACTTGGCATTAGATTCTCTAATTCTGTTACTACGTCATCGATGTCACCGATATGGTTATGCAGGTAAAAAACTTGACCACCGCGCGCAATTTCCCTCATACAAGCTTCCTTAATTACACTCGGTATTTGTTCCATCACGTAGGTTTGAATAGGATAACGATTAGATGGTGGGGTTTCCATGACTGACAAGTCTCGTACGCCAATCATTGACATGTGCAAAGTCCGTGGAATTGGTGTTGCAGTCAAGGTTAAAACATCAATATTTGCTTTCAGTTCTTTTAGCCTTTCTTTATGCTTCACGCCAAATCTTTGTTCTTCATCAACAATGAGCAAGCCTAAATCTTTGAATTTTACATCTTTTGAAAGCAAACGGTGCGTACCTACCACTAAGTCAATCTTGCCTTCTTTCAAGTCTTCCGTTATCTTTTTAGCTTCAGTAGGGGTTTGAAAACGGGAAAGTACAGCATAATTAACGGGAAAATTTTTAAACCTGTCCTGAATCGTTTCATAATGCTGTTGCGCCAAGATTGTTGTAGGTACTAAAAAAGCCACTTGCTTGTTATCTTCTATTGCCTTAAACGCTGCTCTTAAAGCAACTTCTGTTTTTCCAAAGCCTACATCCCCCACAAGCAAACGATCCATCGGTTTTTCCTGCTCCATGTCGTGCTTAATTTCTTTAATTGAGCGCAGCTGATCAGGCGTTTCAACATAAGGAAAAGCATCTTCAAATTGTCGCTGCAGGTCATCGTCCTTTGAAAAAGCAAACCCCTTTTCTGATTCTCTTTTTGCATACAAATCAATTAGTTCATCGGCTATATCTTCAACTTTAGATTGTACCCTGCTTTTTGTCTTGGCCCACTCACTACCACCAAGTTTATTGACGTGTGGCCTCTTGCCCTCTGAAGAAACATACTTTTGCACCAGTTTTAGCTGATCTGCTGGAACAAATAACTGATCACCATGCTGGTAAGTAATGGTAATATAATCTCTTTTTACACCATTGTTTTCTAACGTTTTTATTCCTTCAAAGCGTCCAATTCCGTGATTAACATGAACAACATAATCTCCTGGCTTTAGTTCAGTGTAACTCCGCAATCTTTGAGCATTCTCCATAGTTTTAATTCGTCGACTATGGTGAGATACCTTATTAAAAAGTTCTCGCTCAGTTAAATAAACTAGATTATTATTAGGCAAACTAAAGCCACTGGCAAAACCGCCAACGCAAATTTGAGTTTGATTTTCCATTAAGTCGTTTGACTGTACAACAGGGACATCCATGCCGAACTCAGCCATTGTTTGACTAATTTGTTTAGCCCTTTTGTTGTTATCGGCCTGTAAAATAACTGTCTGACTTTTTTTCTGATATGACTCTATTTCAGACTTGATCAAAGGCATTTGGCTGAAAAATTGCTGAGGCTCTCTAGTCTGCCAATCAAATAACTGTCCTAGTTTTATACGGCCGATACTGCGCTGAAATAATGAAAAATAAATATGATTATGTTTGTCTTGTGACCAATTTTTATGAAAGTCACTGCGCAATTCTTGTCCCGGGATCATTGCTCCAGTTTTCAATTCATCGTCAATGAAACCTGCGTTTTGTTCATCGACAGACTTAACAGACTGCTCAATTAAAGGCCAGTCATCCAGCATTACTACTCCTGAATCTGACAAATAATCTAATAAATTTTTAGGTTCAGCTATTAAAAAATCTGCCAAAAAAGCGTAATTTTGCGGTAAAGACCCATTCTCCAAATCATCTAGGGATTCTGCAAAATGATTATTAACATCTTTTTCAGGTGCAGGAGAATCTGCTATAGCTTTTCTTATCTTTTTTGCTGCTTGTTTAAAATTATTAGCTGAAAAAACTCGATCTTGGGCGGCAGTTACAACTAATTGGTCAATTTGTTTTTGACTACGTTGACTAGCTAGATCAAATTCCTTAATGGTATCAATTTCGTCACCAAAAAATTCAACTCTAACTGGATTTTCTCTATCAAGAGGATAAATGTCTAAAATGTCTCCTCTTAACGCAAACTCTCCTGGTTTAGCGACCAGATTTTCGCGTTGAAACCCCACTTGCATAAGCCAGCTGGTCAGTTCAGCCAGGTCATATTCATTCTCTGGAGCGAATTTGCGTCTTGCTGCCTCATATTTTTCCGGAGCAGACAACTTGTATTGCAATGCTTGTGGCGTAGCAACAACAATGCCCGGTTTTTGACTTAGTAAAAAATTAAGTGCTTGAATGCGGCTGCTTAATTCGTCAGGTGAAGTGACAGCAGTTTGAGTTGCAATTGATGCGTCAATCGGAAAAATTTGTACACTCTCCTCAGGCATAAGAGCATCTAATTCACTGTAAATTTTTTGCGCTTTATTTTCGTTTTCCTCCAGCAAAATTAACGGCTTACTCAAAGTCTTTACTATTTGGCATAAGAGCAGGTCAAAAGCACCGGCATTTGCTCCGGTGATTAAAGAATTTTTTACTTTGCTAATATTGGAAATAAAATTTATCAGATCATGATCTTTTTCTATAATATTTGTTAAACGCATCTTTAATTATATTTGTTCATTAAATACTGTGAGCTTTTTCCAGCAATAAAGTCAGCTATAACTTTACTTGCAGTCATAAAAGCTTCATCCATCAACTTTTTTTGCTCAGTATTAAATTGTGATAAAACCCATGAAACGACGCTGGCTTCTGTAACATTATTTGGATGTCTAATACCAATTTTCAGCCTGTTAAAGTCGTTAGTGCCCAGATCACGTATAATACTTTTAATACCATTATGACCCCCAGATTTGCCATTTGCACGGATGCGGATTTTCCCTAAAGGCATGTCCATATCATCATGAATAATCAAAATATCCTGTGGATCTACTTTAAAAAAGCGGGCAAATTGCGCAACAGATCTTCCTGAATCATTCATAAAAGTTTGTGGTTCCAGCAAGATAACATCAGCGCCAGCGATCTTTTGCTTCGTATACTTTCCTTCGAACTTTTCTCTTTCAATGCTTAAGTTATTTTCTTGTAAATAATGGTCTAAGGCCATAAAACCGGTGTTATGTTTTGTTCCATCATATTTTTTACCTGGATTGCCTAGTCCTGCTATAATTTTCATCTAATTTCCCCTTATTTTTTATCGTAATAATGATAGCACAATCAACAGATTTAATTTTTTCAAAGACTATTACACTTTGATTTCATTAACTAATTTAGCTTTTTAAATTGTACCGCAAGTGCTAAAATCTATCTGAATAGTTATTTTCCTTTCATATTTATTTAATCCCTGATTTGTTTATGATATAATTGTTGGGATTATTTTTACAACGGAGGCAGTTTCATGCTTATCAAATCTTTAGTTAGAAAAAAAGATTATTTAACTACAGTTAACGAACACGCTACGCTTGAAGAAGCATTAAAAATTCTGGAGGATTCTGGGTTTAGATGTGTACCGATTTTAGATGATACCGGCACTATTTTCCGCGGTAATATTTATAAAATGCACATTTACCGCCATAAATCTCAAGGTAAGGACATGAGCCTGCCAGTTACGTATTTATTAAAAAATGCTACGAAAACTATCAAGGTTAATTCACCATTTTTTAAAGTTTTCTTCACAATTAAGGATTTACCTTACATTTCGGTTTTAGATGAAGAAAATAAATTTTATGGCATTCTAACTCACTCGAAATTACTTGGTATGTTATCAGAGGCTTGGAACATAAAAACAGGGTCCTACGTACTTACTGTTTTAACTGATGATTCACAAGGAAATCTGGCAAAGATGACTAAAATCATCAGTAAGTTTTGTGCCATAGCTGGTGTAATGAGTCTTGACGCATCTACAGCTGGTGAAACAAACAATGCTGTGAGACGTATCTTGTTTACATTACCGGCAGGACTTACTGAAGATACCTTAAAAGAAATTGTTAGGCGGCTTGAACGTAAAAGTTATGTAGTTGCTGAAATTGAGGATCTTCAAGCTGGAATGACACTGATGAGCGATGAAAATCCTGGTGTTTATATCAATCAAGAAGATAACAATTAAATATCATCATTATAAAAAGCACATCAGCTTGATGTGCTTTTTGCTTGCCTATCATTAATTATAGTATTTCCGCGGCAAACGATCATCCAGTAAACAGGCAACTTCATAATGAATAGTGTCAACATAATCTGCTGCTTTTTTGATACTGTTTGGTGCATCTGGGTCATTTGAAATCAAAACTACTTTTGTTCCCACAGGCATTTCATAAGGCAATTGCACCATCAGTTGATCCATGCACACTCGACCAACTATGGGACAATACTCAGAACCCACCTTAATTTTGAAGCCTTGAAATTTACGAATAAAGCCATCAGCATATCCAACTGGTACTGTACCAATAATTTGATCCTTATCAGCAATGTATGTAGATCCATAACCCACTCCCTGTCCCTTATGAATGGTATGAACCTGCACCAGCTCACTAACGAAGGACAGTGCCGGTTTTAATTTGATTACGGTCTTTAAATCAGGACTTGTCGGATTTGATGAAGGATTTAAGCCATAAATACCAATACCAAAACGCACCAAATCACTGTGAACTTTCTTATCAAACACACTGGCTGCAGTGTTATCAACGTGAATCCATCTTGGCTTTAATTTCAACAAACTTTTAAAATGATCAAATCGGTCAACTTGGCTCTGAAAGTATGAATCATCGCTGCTGTCTGCAGAAGCAAAATGTGTGAACATCCCTTCAACGTTAAAATTCGGATTATTCAATAAAAAATCGTTTGCAGCAATAAATTCTTCATCCTCGCTAAAGCCAATGCGTCCCATGCCAGAATCGACCGCCAGATGTATTTTTAATTGCAGATGGTTCTGACTTAGTTCTGGTTCAGCTTCTTGCAGCCATTTTAAATCAGGAACTGCCAAAGAAATACCATTGACAGCTGCTAGCGAAGCGTACTTTTCAGGAGTCACCCCCAAAACTAAAATTGGCTGGACTATCCCAGCTTGTCTTAGTTCTAAGGCTTCATCTAAAATAGCAACGCAAAACCCGCTGACTCCGACTTTGACTGCTTCTCGAGCTATTCGTACTGCCCCATGACCATAGGCATTTGCTTTAACTACAGCAAACAACTTTTGTTCAGGTCTTAAATGTTTAATTTCTTCTTTTATATTCTGTCTGATTGCAGCTAAATCAACATATACCGCTGCAGGTCTATGAATTCCAGGAACCATTTTATTTCTCCAAAACAATTAATGTAACTATTTCATGTCTATCATGAGTAATACTGGGGAAAATCTTGCCGTTAAACTTAGTCGATGTTGTTATGGGGTGCCCTAATTCATCCCACAATGTTTCTATATCTTGCAAGCCTATACCTTTGCCGAAACCTGTTCCAATAGCTTTGACAAAGGATTCCTTGATAGAAAAGCGACCTCCCAAATATTCGGCTTTACGTCTGCCTGAGAGTTTTTGGTACTGCTCAAACTCCTTAGGAGTTAATACTTTACGAGCAAAATTATCTCCTTTAGCAATAATTTTTTCTACACGTCCAACTTCAACAGCATCAATACCGACTCCAACGATCATTTTGTTTTCCTCTTAATATCAAAAATATAATACTAAAAAAGAGTTGTAAATTGCCACAACTCTTTTTTAGTAAAAACGTTAACCTTTTTTATTTTTAATAACGAAGTTTTTGCCATTACCAGAACGGCGTGAATGCCCTCCACGGTAATTGCCACGCCCGCGACTGCGGTCACCGCGATAGCCACCACGACTGCTTTTACCGCGACTATAACGGCCACGACCACCGCGACCGCTACCTTTATAAGGAAGAGGTTTTTCAGAGCTAATTTTAACCTCTACATTCGAAGAGTCCTTAGACAAGTTCTTCAAAAAGGCGGACACCAAATCGACAGCTGAATAATTTTCCAACAATTCATTTGCGTCATCAGTATATTTTGTTAAATCCTCTTTCATTAGATCTTCAATCTTAGACTTAGCAACCTTAAGTTGACCACGCAAAGCCTGATCATCAGATGGTGGACGTAATGGCGTCATCTTCTTCTTAGTTAACTGCTCAATTGTCCTCATATAGCCAATTTCATTTGGCGTAACAAAAGTTATGGAACTGCCATTTTGACCAGCACGGCCTGTACGACCAATACGGTGAACATAAGAATCTGGATCTTGTGGTATATCGTAATTGTATACATGTGTTACACCGGAAATATCCAGACCACGTGCAGCTACATCAGTCGCCACTAAAATATCCAATTTTCCGGCACGGAATCTTTTTAACACAGTAATTCTACGCGCCTGTGATAAATCGCCATGAATCCCTGCGGCATTATAACCACGTGCCTGTAAGCCCCTGGTAACCTCGTCAACGCGCCGTTTAGTTCTGACAAAAACCACTGCCAAATCAGGACTTTCAACATCAATCAAGCGACACATGATGTCAAATTTTTCTGAATCTTTAGCACGCACAAAATACTGGTCAATTAAGTCAGCAGTTAATTCTTTAGTCTTAATGCGCACAATTTCAGGATTGTTCATGAATTTTTCACTAATGTTCAAAATTGGTTTTGGCATTGTGGCACTAAATAACAAGGTCTGTTTACGGTTCTTAACGTAACTCAAAATACTTTCAATGTCTTGGATGAAACCCATGTCTAACATTTCATCAGCTTCATCTAAAACAATGGTATTAACATTTTCTAAATTAATAGTCTTGCGTTTTAAATGATCAAGTAAACGTCCCGGTGTACCTACTAAAATTGCAGGCACATGGTTCTTAAGGGAACGAATTTGCCGACCAATATCAGCACCGCCATATACAACCTGTACACGAGCATTTTCATCGCGCCCCAGCCTGAAAAGTTCTTCTTGAGTTTGAATAGCAAGCTCACGTGTAGGCTCAATAATCAATGCTTGAATAACCTTATTATGTTTATCTAAATTTTGTAAGATAGGAAGCGCAAACGCTGCAGTCTTACCAGTACCGGTTTGAGCTTGTCCAATTACATCCTTGCCTGCTAAGGCTAGAGGAATTGTCTGTTCCTGAATCGGTGTTGCTTCTTCGAAGCCTGAACGCTTAATCGCTTTTAAAAGCTCATCTTTTAATCCTAATTCTGAAAATTTCACTAAATTCTCCTTATCTAAGCCGTTCTACTACTTTTTCCAGGTGCATCCCGTGGGAGCCTTTCAAAACAACAATGTCGTTCGGCTTAATATCATTTTTTAAATCTGCAATCAATCGTTGCATCTGATCTTGTGGGTAATAATGCAAGTTTTTAGGCTGATAACTTTCCTTAAGCGCAGCTGCCAAATGCGCCATTTCTGTACCATATAAATAAACTTCATTAATCACTTGGGGATCAAGACAATCTGCTAGACCTGCATGAAGATCAGCTGACCTGTGCCCTAATTCTAACATATCACCCAGAACAGCGATTCGCCGACTACCTGCAGGTACCTGAATTTGACCAAAACTGGTAATTACAGCACGTACAGCAGTCGGATTGGAATTATAGACATCACTCATGATGTCTTCTCCAACGTCGCCTTTTTCCCATTCCATTCTGTCAGCTGTCGGAGTAAATTTTTCCAAAGCAGTAGCTATTTCTTCATCACTTTCACCAAAATGCCTGCCAACACAAAGAGCAGAAAGTGCGTTAGAAACATTGTGTTTGCCAATCATCGGAATAGTAAATTTATGATCAGAGTTATTAATCGTAAAAGTCGCATGATGCTTGTAGCTACGATAGCCTGTCGCATAGACTGTATCATTTTTGGCAAAACCAAAGGTAACTTTATTTTGAACTATTTTAGCTGCCCTTTCACGCAAAAGTGGTTCATCCCCGTTATATATTAGTTCGCCATCTTCACGTAAAAAGTCGGTAATTTCCATTTTAGCATCGGCAATTGCTGCACGTGAACCTAAAAATTCAATGTGAGCTTCGCCAATCATCGTAATAACTGTAACGTCCGGATGGGTCAATTCACTTAGTTGATGCAGTTGTCCAGCATGATCCATACCCATTTCTAAAACCAAAATTTCTGTATTTGGTTTCATGTCTAAAATAGTCATGGGAACGCCAATTTCATTATTAAAGTTGGCATCAGTTTTATGAACATTAAATCTCTTCGCTAAAACAGCTGCCGTCATATCTTTAGTAGTAGTTTTACCATTTGATCCAGTAATACCAACAACAGTGGGATTAACCTTATTCAAGTAGTACTGTGCCAGTTGCTGCATGCTAGTTAACGGATCATCAACTTCTAAAACTGCGATACTATCAGGTTTATTAGGGTGGCCCTTTTGCCACAATGTAGCACTTGCCCCATTGCTAATTGCACTATTGATATAATCATGACCGTCTCTATCGCCCTTTAGCGGTACAAATAAGCCGCCTGCAGCGATTTTTCTAGAATCAAAGGCAACAGAAGTAATAACGGTCTGGTCATTGCCTTCACACTTTGAATTTATTGCTTTGGCTATCTCTGCCAGTTGCATTTTCATCTTTTTATCTCCTAGCCGAAAAGAGTTTTTTGCTAAAGTACTAATTATACTCCTTATTTAAGTAGTATAACAATTATGCTTTACATAAAAAAGCAGCCCCAATGGGACTGCCTTCCACCAGATTGAAGATATTACTTGTTGTTCATGCCATACTTCTTGTTGAACTTTTCGATTCGACCATCGGCCTGAGCAAACTTTTGCTTGCCAGTGTAAAATGGGTGAGAATCTGAAGTAATTTCAACCCGAACTAGTGGGTAAGTTTTACCTTCATAATCCACTGTTTCTTTTGGCTTTAATGTTGAGCCAGCAACAAACTTAGCACCAGTTGCTGAATCCATAAAGACTACTTGTTGGTAATCTGGATGAATATCTTGTTTCATATTTATTACTCCTTTGCCATGACTCCTATTTCAAGTCATAGATTAATCGATTAACGTTTAATACCTTATCATCTTTAAAGGCAAAATTCAAGACTTATTTATTATAGCAGCTGCATCAATTTAAAACAATGTCGCTCGGCTTAACTTCTTTGCCAAAGTATGGTTTGAGTTCTTTATTGTAATCAGTAGTAAAGAATTTTTTATTTGCCAATTTAGTAATTTCTTTATTCGTCCAATTTAAAAGAGACTTGTTACCCTTTTTAACCGCAGGAGAAATGAATTGATTAGGGCCAATATTTTTAATTCCAACAGTGTAATTAGGATTCTTCTTTACCCAAGCATAAAGATATGAATTATCATCAGCTAAAGCAGCAGCACGTTTGTTTTTAAAAGCGTTGAATTGCTGCGTTTTGGAGTCAAATTTCAATAAGTCTACACCGCCCTTTTTGGTAAAGTAATTTTCTGCGGTTGTGCCCTTGTTGACAATCAAGTTTTTACCCTTTAGCTGAGAAGTGCTTGTAATTGGTGCATTCTTAGGAGAAATAACTCCAACTGATACCTTCATGTATGCCTTAGCAAAATCAACAACTTGTTTACGCTCAGGTGTTTCTGTGAAGTTAGCTAAAACAATATCGGCTTTATTTGAATTAAGAGTATCTACGCGATTATTCGCATTAACCTGGGTAAATTTCACTTTAACACCCAAATCCTTAGCCATTTGACGTGCAAGAAGGACATCATAACCAACACGGTTGCCATGATTATCAACCCAACCATAAGGAGGCAAATCACCAAATACGGCAACTCGTAAAACGTCCCGCTTTTTAATCGCACTCACGCTGCTTTCATTGGCATTACTGCTATTATTTTTTGATGACTTGATACCAAAAAATGCGGCAACTGCAATAATTAAAACTACTAAAACACCAATAATAATATTTCTGCTTTTATTTTTCTTCATTATTTACTCCTTAAAAGTCCATACTAGTCAAGAAATCACGAGCACGATCTGTTTGGGGATGTTCAAAAAACTCTTTACCAGGTGTATTTTCCAAAATTTTGCCCTCTTCTAGAAATAAAACCTGATCTGCTATTTGGCGTGCAAAGTTCATTTCGTGAGTTACGATAATCATTGTCATATGATCAACACGTGATAAATCAGTCATAATCTGTAAAACACCTCGAACCATTTCTGGATCAAGAGAAGCGGTAACCTCATCAAACAGCATTACTTCGGGGTGCATTGCCAACGCTCTGACGATTGCAATTCTTTGTTTTTGTCCACCAGACAATTCACGAGGATAAGAATCAACGTATTTTTCCAATCCTACGCGTTTTAACAGTTGCAGAGCCTCTTTTTTGACTTCTTCCTCAGATCTTTTTTGTACTTTTACCGGTGCCAGCAAAACATTTTCAAGCACGGTAAAGTTAGGAAACAAATCATAACTTTGAAAAACCATGCCTATTTTTTGACGTAAAGCCTGCCAATTTTTCGCATCGGTTTCAATCTTTTGTCCTTTAAAATAGAGCGAGCCACTTTTAAAATCTTCCAAGCCGTTTAAGCACCTAATTAAAGTACTTTTACCAGAACCGGAAGGACCTAATAATGTCAAAACTTCACCTTGATGCAGAGTAAAACTAATATCATGTAAAGCTTGCCAATCACCATAAAACTTGTTTAGATGTTCAACGCGTAAAACTTCTTTTGTCATTTATCTCACCTGTCCTGCCTTGCTGCTAGCCGTTTAGACCATACTGATAACGGATAATCTATTAAGAAATATAAAAAGAAAATCAAACCGTAAATCCAAAATACAACTGTCGGATATTTTTGGTTATTAGCTTCAATAATCTGTTGTCCAATCGCGATGACATCCATAATACTGATCATCATTAATAAAGAGGTAGTTTTAATTACTCTTGTAGCCAGATTAATAGTTGCCGGTAACTCAAGCTGCACGGCTTGGGGCAATAAAACGTAGCGAAAAAGCTGCACTTTGCTTAAGCCCAAAGCTAAGCCTGATTCTTTTTGAGCAATAGGAACTGATTCTATTGCTCCACGAACGATATCACTAAACTCAGCAGCAACCCATAGGGCAAAGGCCAAAACTGCCATCCAACTGGCAGGCCAATTGATGTGAAAACTGCGCGGTAAAATATAGTAGAACAAAAATAATAGTACGATCGTGGGAACTATCCTGAAAAATTCCAGATATAGCCGCAAAATAAACCGAATTATTTTATTGGGTAAGGTGCGCAATACGCCTAGGAATGTACCTAAAACAAGACCAATAACCAAACTAACACCTGCAATCCAAACAGAAGTCCACAAGCCTTGTAAAATTCTGCTAAAGTTGTTGCCGCTAAAGAAAACATTAATCGCCGAATGTGCCATAACGTACCTTCCTTTCTAAATAATTTAAAAGTAAAATAATTGGAATTAAAATAATTGCGTAGGCAATCACCAAAATTAGCAAATACTCATTTGTCCGGTAATACATTCCAATTAGGTCCAGAGCTGTATTGGTTAATTCAGGAATAGCAATTACTGAAAAAATGGAAGTCTCTTTAATCAGGAATATAATGTTTGCTGTTAAGGCAGGCATACTTAGCGCAAAGCCTTGCGGAAAGACAACATAACGGGCCAATTGCAGATTATTCATCCCTAAAGCTTTACCATCATCAATCTGAGTGGCACTGACCCCAGCAAAACCTCCTGTAAAACCTTCAGCCATATATGCTCCACCAAGAAATACCAGACCAATAATGCCGCAAGTTTGGGCTGACATTTTTAGTCCAATAACTGGAAAAGCATAGTATAGGAAAAACAATTGAATTAATAAAGGTGTATTTCTTGCTAACTCTACATAAGCTGTTATTAGTTGACTCAAAATTGGTACTTTAAAATATTGGATTAAACTGCAGAAAACTCCCACTACAATAGAAAAAATTATGCCAACAGCAGACAACCAGATAGTCAGTTGAAAAGCTTTTGCAAAAATAGGCAAACTTTGATTAATAATTTGCCAGCTCATTTTTAACCTCCCCCTGCAGTACTTAAATGGACTCAGAAGTCTCATTATTTGTCACAGTAGTTCTAACAAAACAAAAGGCCTGCGGATACTTTATTCGCAGGTCCTAAATACTTATTGTTTTAAATTTGAGTGCGAATACTAAAAGAAACAAATATTTTGCAAATGATCTAATGAAATACATTTCTTTTCCAGTCTTTGCATTTGTTTCATTAACTGCACTTCTTTCTAAAACATCTATCAGTGCTTCTTATGCTATGCTTTTACTTACTTTTTGTCAATAACTTTGCTTAATATTACTCTCATTTTCTATCTTTGGGCTAATAAAAAACGCGCTTGATTAAACGCGTTTGGTCTATTTATTTAATCTTCTTAAGACTGTGACTTTTCTTTAATTGCTGCAGCAGATTTTTCCAACAATTTTTCTTCAGCTGGAGTTAGCTGTAAATTAATTTTGTGAACTATGCCTTTTCGACCAACAATTGCAGGATAAGACATGTAAGTACCATACTTTTCTTGGTAACTTGATACTGGTAATTCTGTCCGTGAATCTGTTAAAACGGCCCGCACTATTCTCACCGCAGCAGCCGAAACCCCATAATTAGTGTAATGCTTGCCCATAAACACATTTTGACCACCAAATTTGATTTCATCTTCTAAGTCACTTGGCTGCCATGATTCATTTTTAGCCAATTCAGTTAATGGCTGTTCAAATACTTTTACTGTTGACCAGGCTGTAAACTGAGTATCGCCATGTTCACCCAATGCAAAACCACTCACAGAACGAGGATCAACATTAAACTTTTTAGCAACAACTTTTTTCATTCTTGCTGTATCAAGTAAAGTACCAGTGCCCAAAACATGTTCTTTGGGTAAACCAGTTAATTGCTGATAAAGACTGGTTATTGCATCTACTGGGTTGGAAATAACAATCAGAATACCGTTAAAGCCACTATTTTTGATAGATTCTGTAATCGGACTTAATTGCTTTTTATTATATTCAAGTTCTTGGAACCGATCACCCTTTGTTTCTAATGATATTTTCCCTAATGTACTAATCACAATGTCAGCATCTTTCAATGCTTCGTAATCATTAACAATGATGTTGGTATGATATGGCAGGTTGGCCATTGCATCTTCAAAATCAATGGCATCAGCGTTTACCTTACCCTCATTTACATCGATCATTACCAAATCATCCACTAAATCTGAAATAATCAATTCATGGGCAACGGTACAACCAACGTGACCATCACCAATAATACCTATTTTTGTTGTCATAATAAGTGCCTTTCTTTTTAAACCTGTTAAAATATTTCAACAAACTTTTTGAATACATCATCATTATACTAAGATAAGACAGCAAAAAATACTCTAAAAACATTAAATAAAGCATTCTTAATTTCTGAAACTAAAATTCAAAATCAGACATTAGTTACCAAGTTTGATATCTTTTGCATAAGGTATTGAAGGTTGAGCACCATATTTTTGCACAGTAATTGATGAAGCTTTATTAGCAAAAAGAACTGCGTCTCTTAAGTTAGAAAAATCTGGCCGCAATAAACTTGTCATTGCACCAATAAAAGTATCTCCGGCTGCTGTAGTATCAACAGCCTTGACTTTAAAAGCCGGAACCAGCTCTCTTTGATTTTGATAGTCGTAAAATGCTCCTTTAGCACCGATTGTAATAATGACCGTTTTTACGCCCTGATCATGTAGCTTGGCAGCAGCCATTTGCGCAGTTTTTTCATCAGTCACCTTAATCCCAGTGATAGTTTCAGCTTCTGTTTCATTTGGAGTAATGATATCAGTAAGCTTTAACAAATCAGCAGGGATTTCAGCCATTCCAGGAGCTGGATTCAAAATTGTTTTTACCCCTGCCTCATGAGCAATTTCGAACCCTTTAATTGTTGCAGCAAGTGGGGTTTCAAACTGTGCGATAAGAAAATCAGAATCTTTAATCAAATCCTGATTCTGCACAACTTCAGCCGGGCCAAAAGCATAATTTGCACCAGCATAAATAGTAATTGAATTCTGACCACTATCATCTACTGTAATAAATGCTTGTCCAGTTGATTCTTTTTTAGCTGTGATAATACCCTGGGTATTAATGCCTTCACTTTTGAGTAAGCCCAGCATTTCTTTTCCCGGTGCATCGTCACCTACACCACCAATAAAGCTAACTTCACATCCTGATCTTGCCGCAGCCACCGCCTGATTTGCGCCTTTTCCACCCGCGGCTGAATAATGTTCTGACGCATGAACAGTTTCACCTGGTCTGGCCATTTGTTTAACGCGCAAATTAGTATCTAAATTAATACTGCCAATAACTGTAACTTTATTCATTTAAACTTTAAAACCTCTTAATTAGCTTAACTTTCAAATAACTTATTTCTACCAAAAATAATAACACATTTGAAATTACCCTCAAATGTGTTATTAATTTTATTAATGTATATCTCCTAAAATATCTATTTAGGCAAAGATCCAATCACTGTTTGTGAATTAACCTGACCCATATTAGTTTGGTCAAAATCAATATTCTTATTATTCAAAATAATCACAATTACGTCGGTCTCCTTGCCCGCCTCTTTTGTCCGCTTTAAATCGAAATTAGCAAGTAACTGACCTCTTTTGACCTTATCACCCTTCTTTACTTTAATGGTAAAAGGGGTTCCGTTAAGCTCAACGGTGTCAATGCCCATGTGTATCATTATTTCTGTTCCATTTTTACTTTCAATGCCAATAGCATGTTTGCTTGGAGCCAACATAGTTATAACTCCCGTAATTGGAGAATAAATCTCCGTATCCGCAGGAACTACCGCAAAACCATCACCCATTTTTTTAGAGGCAAACAATTCATCATTAACTTCAGCAATTGTTTTAAAAAGACCTGAACATGGGGAATAAATAGTTTCATTTCTCTTGAAAAAATTAAGCATATTTCCCTCCCTAGATATGTGTATCCCAATAAGTGCAGAATGCATTAACTGGACTCTTACCTTTAAATGGAGATTTGCCTAGCAACTTATCTACTAAAATTGCTGGAACATATTCATTTGCGGTATAAGCATTGATATAAGTTTTTACCATTGGAACATCCTGCAAGTGATATGGATTAGCGATTGAAATAAAAATAGTAGGGATTTCATGTACAAACCAAGGAACGTTATAGCCCATTGGCTTAAGCCAATTTAACCTGACGGTTGTTTGATTGCTGGCTGTTTTAACATTAGCAAAATATATTACAGTATCAAACCTGGCTTTTAGTTCTCTGACTGATCCATTAACCATTAAATTCTTTAAATCTTCATTTTCAGGATCAAACACAGTTACATTAAATCCTTCATCTTTTAGTCTTGTAATAAAAATACTTGAAACAGGAGGTTTGCCACTAGCACTGACAACATCACCTATAACGAAAACCAGAATCTTCTTGTTTTTCTGCAATGTTAAAGGTAGAACATCTTGCTTATCTTTAACTAAAGTAATTGACTCATCTGCTAATTCTTTAGCCCATTTAACATGTTCTGGACATTTTAAAACTTTTAAAGCCTCTTTTTCAGGAACCAAAGTATTATTTCTTTGCTTTAAAAATAAGTGCAATGCTTCTTTTGTAGCTAATACTCTAGTAACAGCATCATTCAATCTGTCTGTTGATATTACGCCCTCGTTCACTGCATCAAGTACAAAATTAAAATCTTCTTCCAAGTCTCTGGTAAATAAAAGCATGTCACAACCAGCATTAATTGCTTGAGGCAACAGCTCTGCTCTTTTTCCTTGTGAACTAAAACCGGCCATGTTAGTAGCATCACTTGAAATCAAACCATTAAATCCTAGTTTCTCTCTTAATAAATCATGAAGCAATTCGTATGATAGAGAACCAGGATAAATATCTTCATCTTTCACATCTGGATTAAAGTATCTGGTATAAGCAGGTTGATAAATGTGACCGGCCATTAACGTCAGTGCTCCATTATCAATCATTGCCTGGTAGATCCTGCCATATGTTTTATCCCAATCAGAAACGCTTAGTGAGTTAACTGATGTCAGAAGATGCTGGTCGCGGTCATCAACGCCGTCTCCTGGGAAATGCTTAATTGCGACTGCCATACCTGAACTTTGGCATGCTTTCATATATTCCTGGGCCATTGATATGACAGTATCAGGATTATCACCGTATGTTCTAACGTTTATGATCGGGTTAGCAAAATTTTTATTAAAATCTACTACTGGAGCAAATGACCAATTACATCCCACAGCGGCGCCTTCACGAGCAGAAATTAATCCTAAGCGGTATGCATTCTTTTTATCATTAGAAGCCGCTACTTCAATTTGCCTGCCGTAAAATGTCCCATCAGTACCTATGCCGTCTCCACCAGATTCAAGGTTGGCTCCAAGCAAGAGCGGTATTGGGGAAACTTCCTGAATATAACGCTGCAAGGCCTGAATGCTAGAACTCTTTTGCGGACGAAACATCATGCCACCAGGCCGATAGTTCTCAATAACCTCTTTTATTTCTTGTTCGGTTGAATAATTGCCCAATAAGCAAAATAATTGGCCCACTTTTTCTCTGACTGTCATCTTAGACATGAGCAGTTCAATATTATCAATCTGCTCATCTTTCAAGTAGAATGGATTGCCCTTTAAATTTATTTCGGTCATTTGCAATGCTCCTTTTCTTAAATATTATTTGTTTGCTTTTTTGGTTTGCAAAAAATGAGGGTTAAGCAAAATGAAATTGCCATGGAAATTAATACTACTATCACTGCACTAATAATATCGGAAAAATTAGTAGCATTAGGAGAAAGGAAGCAAGGGAAAGCGAATATACCTTGTCCACCCATTTGATAAAATTTAACTCCCATTAACATTGCTAAAATACCACCAATAGCTGAAGAAATACAACTAATGAAAAATGGTTTTTTCAGTGGCAAAGTAACACCATAAATTGCCGGCTCAGTAATCCCAAAAATTGCTGGAAAAATTGAAGCAATAGTATTGCGCTTCTGCTTAGTATCTTTAAGGATCAAAGCCAGTGCACAAAGCGCTGCAAGCTGAGTAAAAGGACAGGCTATATTGGCGGCAAAAATAACATCAAATTTTTGTGTGGCTAAATTGTTCAGTACTATTGGGATAATGGCATTGTGCACGCCAAAGATTACTAATATTTGCCACATTCCTCCAATAAAGGCACCTAATAAGATTGGACTAAGTTTATATAACTCTTTTACAATCCAAGCAATAATATCTGACAACCAAATTGATACTGGACCAACTACTAATAAAGTTAGTGGCACAATCACCAATATGGTTATTAATGGTACAAGAAAATTTGCCACGGATGCCGGACTGATTTTTTTAGCAAAACGTTGGACATAAGATGCTGCCCAAACTGCAAGGATAATAGGAATGACAGTCGAAGTATAGTTATTTAACAAAACAGGTATATGTAAGAAAGTTAAATAAGCCTTAGTTTGAAATATCGTACCCGACAAAACTGTTGCTGCAGCTTTTCCTGACATTGCCTGTATCAAAGTAGGATAAATAATTGCCGTACCAATAACAAGCGAGGTCATTTGATCAACATGAAATTTTTTACCAGCAGTAACCGCTAAAAATACTGGGAAGAAATAAAATAATGCATCTCCAATAGCATACAATATAATATATGTGCCATCTGTATTCTTTAAGACACCCGCTGTAGTCAAAATTGCCAGTAGTCCCTTAACCATACCGCTTGCACATAAAACGCCCAAGATCGGCACAAAGATACCAGATAAAAGGTCTACTGCTTTATCCCATAAGGACTGTTTTTTATCAATTAGTTTCGTATCTTCTTTCAGGGCCTCTTCGTCTGCTACAGTTTCTCCTCCGCTAAAGTGGTAGAGGCTGTTAATCTCGTCAAAAACTGATTCTACGTGCATGCCAATCACTATTTGATATTGCCCGTTAGCCTGGATCACGTCAACTATTTCTTCGTTTCCTTTAAGGGCTTCGGTATTCGCCTTGCTTTCATCTTTTAAAACAAAACGCAATCGGGTAAAACAATGAATTAATGAGACAACATTGTCCTTTCCACCGATGTTTTTTACTATAAATTTACTCAATGAGGTATATTTTCCCATTTTATTTCTCCTTTGAGATTATGTTTTTCAACATATTGTGAATATGAAGTACTAAATAGGCGCGTTCTTCCTGATAAATGGTGATGCCAAATTTTTGAGCAAAGTCATCACTGAGACTTTTCACACAATCTTTTTCCCTTTGATATTGTTTATCAGAGAAAACAACTAGCAGAGAAGAATTAACGTCATTTTCTTTATAATCATTATCTAAAATTCTTTGAGCAAAAAAACGAACATGAGTATCAAAGCGCTGATAATACAGTGGATCTGCTTTCTCAGCAAAATCGATCTTAAAATAATCAAAAACGTAATTCGTAACCCAATGAACTATCTCAACTACACGATAACCGTTAAAATCTCCCTTATTTTCCAACTCACTGTTCACTACATGTAAAGCAATTGTGGCTGCTTCGTCTTCAGCCAAAATGCAACCAGTCATATTACGAATTAATTTGATGCCAAAAAGACCAACTTCAAACTCTTGAGGGTAAATCCTTTTTATATCTAAAATCAATGGATTCGAAATTTTTATGCCCTTTTTAGCCTGCTCAACTGCTCTGTAAATATGATCAGTTAAAGCTACGATTAGACTTTGATTTAACTCCTGTTTTAACTTTGATTTTGCCTTGTCAACTATGTCATTAGCAATTGCATAATATTCAATTGGTATATTAACCAACAATTTTGCCATAGCTGAGGAGATCTCTTGAGGTAATACTGGAAAATAATATTCTATTTTGCTTTCATCAACTTCATCGCCAACATGTTTTCCGAAAGCTATTCCTCTTCCTGTAACAATTAATTCTTTACCTTTGTCGTCGACTACAAAAGAAACATTATTGTTGATCCCACGCTTAATAAACACTCAATTCTCCTCCTTTCAATAAAAAATAAAAACCTGCTTGCACACAAGAACCAAATTGATGATTTAAATTGTGTGACAAACAGGTTTAGCTTACTTAATAATCATTAGTAATAACTATCCGATAGTCATGTTTATTTTACCCGATCAAATGGGTTATGTAAATATAAATTAGCAAATACTGCGTAACGCTTTCAGAAAAAGTTTTTTTAATTTTCAAATCATCATCTTTTAATTTTGTCTATCAAAGCATATAATTACTTTTATCATTCAATTTAAGTAAGGTAAAAATATGAAAAGACAACTAAACTTTTTCGCCGCTCTAGCCACTGTCATGGGCACCATGATTGGTGGCGGTGCTTTTTTCAAAATTGCTAACATTTCAGCTTTAACTCACAATGCCTGGCTAAGTATCATAGTGTGGCCATTTGCCGGTTTCATTACTCTAATGGCAGGATTAAGCATAGCTGAGTTAGCGTCAATATATCCCAAAGATGGTGGACCCGTCAGATATCTGGAAGAAATATATGGTCCCAAAGTTGCCTTTTTGTTTGGCTGGTCGCTAATAATCGTCTATTATCCGGCAAATATCGCTGCACTTTCAATCGTATTTGCGACCCAACTAAAAGAAATACCGCATTTTAAAGACTTATCTACTACAGTGATTGCTCTAATCGTGATGCTGGCAATTCTTTTGATCAATTGGATCGGATCAAAATTGAGTGGTCAGGTACAAAAAATAACTTTAGTTATCAAACTATTGCCGATTGCTGCAATAATAATCTTTGCTTTGTTTTATAGTGGACCTAATCAGCTAGCAGGTGCCCCAGCGCCTAAAATAGCATCTGCTTCGGGAGCTATGGCCTTCGGACAAGCTCTTTTAGCTGTGCTTTTTGCTTATGATGGTTGGTTAAGTATCGGCAACTTAGCAAGTGAAATCAAAAATCCCGCAAAAACTTTAGCCCAAGCTATTATTTGGGGACTTTTTGGAGTAACGATCATTTACACTCTTCTTAATTGGAGTTACGTTAGAGTTATTCCCTGGTCAAAAGTTGTAGGTAATCAGACAACAGCTCTACTTACCGCCAAAAAATTATTTGGTAGTGTGGGGGGTACTTTGGTTGCTACAGGTATTTTAGTTTCAGTGTTTGGTGCCATTAATGGCCACCTTCTTTTGGGATCCAGAATGCCTTATGTTTTAGGCAAAGAAAAGAAATTGCCAGCTGCAAACTTTTTCAGCAAATTAAATTCTAAAACTATTGTGCCTACCAACAGCATGATTTTTGAATGCGTAATTGCAACCATTATGATTTTTTCTGGTACATTTGATTCATTAACCAACATGCTGGTTTATGTTTCCTGGATTTTTTCAATATTATTATTTTTAGGTGTCCTTATCTTACGTAAAAAACAACCAGATCTTTTACGACCGTATAAAACTCCCTGGTATCCCATTCCGCCGATTCTAGGAATTTGTGGTGCTTTATTCATTGTTGTTACCACAACGTTAACCCAGCCACTTTTGTCACTTACAGGTATTTTACTGACCCTTAGTGGCTGGCCGGTTTATGTTTATGTGCAAAAGAAAAATCGAACTTAATTCAAGTATTAAAAACTGTATTAAAGACTTTTATAGAGATAAAAAATATAGCCTTGGAGTTTTTTTCTATTCCAAGGCTTTTATATATTTCAAAATTATTTATTTTTTAGAATTTCTTTTTTTAATTCTAGAATTGATTTTATTCACCGTGTGTACTTGCGACAGAATAACGATCAGCCAAATAACGATATAAACTAAGACAAAGACACCAACCAACCAAAAATTAATCGGCCACTTATTTATCCAGCACATTAATAACACCAGCAAAAATGTGCCTATGATATGAACACTAAAGGCAATAGCAGTTGGTACATCCATTGCAAAAATCATTGATAAAATTCCTATTAACCCTGAAATAATAAAAACAGAAATAACACCTAAACGGGTAGGAATACTAGGAGAAGCAAAAGTCAGTATGATCAAATAAGTAGCTGCACCAAAGCCCACACCGGTAAAGAAATAGTTAATGAAATTACTTAATTTCCTCATTTTTATAGCCCCAATTCTTTTTTTAATGCCGGCAAATATAATCTGGAAACGTCAGCTTTTAAATTATTTTTTAAAAGTGCGATCATATTTCCTTCAAAGCCTACTTCTATCGATTCCAGAAAATTAATATTGATAATGCCATGTTTAGAAACCTGAATAAACCCATCACCCAATTTTTCAAGTACCTGATATAAGCGACCAGTGGTTTTTATTATGTCTTTAGTAGTATAAAATGTGATATCTGTTGTTTGGATTTCTACTTTAATAATCTCAGTAGGTTTAATTGTGACTATGCGGTCTTCTACCTTAATTGGTAAAAGATGATATTTCTTTTCGCCGAATTTATGCAAATAATCTATTAAATTATCAACTACTTCACTTTTTTGAGCTGCCTTAATTTCAACTTCAATGTCTTCTTTGTTTAAAGCAGAATCTGTCTTAAATTCAATCTTCACTTTACTTATTGCGCCTTCTATCAGTGATAAGCGAAAGCATAATAATCACTAAAATTAGTATTGCAATCATTAATAGCAAAACAAGCATATTATTTAGCCTGTTACTATTAATTTTGAACTGTATCCCTAAATAATTAATTAAATGCCGTTTTACATTAGTGGGGAGAGTAGCTAATGTCGGTTTAAGTAAAAAGCCTCTTAGAGCAGCTGCCTCATAACTACTTGGTACTAATTTTACCAAATTTTGTGCTCCAGAAACCAATATACCATATGGTAAATAAGTCGCAACCGCGAAACCGGCAGCGGCACCTAAAACAGTAGAAAATCGGCTAAAAGTAGTACTGGAATGCATGAACAGCACAATTATCTCATCGAGTAAAGTCGCTGCAATTGCACCCATGAAAATAAATACAAGCCCAGGTAGGTATGCTTCTTGCGGAATTCTTACTTTATCTACCAGTGCAAAATACGCAGCCATCACAATAAATGTAATTATTTGCATAAGAAAGCTAACTACTACCCCGCTCAAAACATATGCAAGATTCTGTTTGAATTGTGATAAACCCGTCAGTTGAAAATCGGCAACAGCATGAGTTTCTTGATCAGTAACTTGCTGGCCAAGAGCTTGAAAAGCCGTAGTAATACCAGAAACTGCAACAATACCGGCTATCATCCACAAATCTAATATTTTAGTAACATGTGGTAAATTTTGCCAACTTTTTTCTAGATTGTTTTGCAAAAAGCCAATATAAATAAAGAAAGATATCAGTGCACCGAGGCATGACATAATTACACCAGTAATGTTAGAAAAATAGATTTTTAAATTTCTGCGAAATAAAGCAACCATTTATTGTATCTCCTTCCCAGTTATCTGCAAAAATGCATCATTGATAGTTCCTTTAGAATAAGTAAAGTCAGCGATATTTTCCTGATTGTTTTTTAATAATTCAACGGTTTCTTGAGCCGATAGAGCATCAATTTCAACTTGCTTACGATTAAGCCGAATAACTTTTTGATTAGTGTTCAAGGCCTGAATGTTATCAACAGTAAGTATTAATTTATTAGGAGCAAATTCATTCTTGATCGTTGCCGCAGAACCACTGGCTAAGATTTGACCATTTTCAAGAATATACATTTGATCAGCATTTTCAGCTTCTTCTAAATAATGCGTTGTCAAAAAAATAGTGAGTTCTTGTTGTTGTTGCAGTTTGGTTAACAATTCCCAAATAGCATTTCTCGTTTGAATATCAAGCCCTGTAGTTGGTTCGTCTAGAAACAGTAAATTCGGTTTACTTATCAACGCACGGGCTATATCTACCCTTCTTTTTTGACCACCTGATAAAGTGCCAAACTTTTGCTTTAAAAAGTTTTTAATGCCGATTAAGTCAATTAATTGTTCAAGCCATTCCTGTGAAAATTTGGGGTACATCTTTGCTCTTAAATAAAGATTATCTTTAACTGTTAACTCGTTATCTAAAATGCTATTCTGAAAAACTAAGCCTATTTTCAAATCTGCCGCATATGAAATGACACCTGAAGTAGGCTTTAATAATCCGGTTAGCATATTAATCGTGGTAGATTTACCCGCACCATTTGTTCCTAAATAAGCAACAAGCTGTCCCTCTTTAATTTGAATATTTGCTTTATTCACTGCAATTTTTTTACCAAATTTTTTAGTTAATTCCTGAGTTTCTATTAGCATAATTAACACCAACCTTTTTAATTTAAATTAATCATACTAATAAAAACCAAATTTGAAGCACAATATATAATAAGTGAACATAGAAGAAACACAAAAAGCTAAAAATAAGACATGAAAATAAAAGGTGTTAATCAAAAATTTGATTAACGCCTTTTAACTATCACTATTTACTTAAATGAATCTCGCGGTCAAATAAACTTTGCAGTTTTTCATCGAAATTATGGGCGATGAAAATGACAGTGCCCGGCAATTTAAGAAGTTCTTGCAGGATTGCTCTGGTTCCCTCCTGATCAATTGCACTTGTGCCTTCATCAATTAACAGAATCTTACTGTCATGTATCTGCGCGCGCGCCAAAATAATTTTTTGCCTTTGACCGCCAGAAACATTTAGTTTTTGCAAGTTTATTTCTGTATTCAAGCCATTAGAAAACTTGGCAATATCTGGGCCCAACCCTACTGCTAGAGCAGCAGGTTCGGCTAGTTGATTTAACCGAGGATCAAACATCGTAATATTGTCTTTAATGGTGCTGGGAAATAAAACAGGATCTTGGGCAATGTAGCCAATTTTAGCTAAATCAGGTTTAATCACTTTTCCCTCTTGATCTTTAAATGCTATTTTCCCCGAACTCGGTGGCAAAATCCCTAAAAGCAGCTTAAATAAAGTTGACTTGCCTGCACCGCTGTCACCTGATAGCAAAATTTTTTCGCCATAATTGACAGTGATATCAGGGAACTTTAGAGTTTCACCATTAGGAAAACTAATTGCCAAATCTTTTGTACTAAAAGCAAAAGGTGCCACTAAGTTTTGCCCATCAGTTTTTACTGACAAAGTCGCTGCTGTGACTTTATTTCTTAAAGTTTTACTGCCCTTAATTAAGCCAAAATAGAATGGCAAGTATTCGATTGCCAGCGAAATATAGTGGCTAAAATTACCGATAACCGCAATCGCACCAAACGTGACTAGTCCGCTTTTAATTAAAATACCCGTCCAGACGAACAATATCAGGATCATAATTTGCGCAACACCATTGGTAATAATGGACAGAACTTGTTGTTCCTGTGTCTGCTTGAGGTTGGCTTTTTCTAAGTCGCGTGCACCTTTATGCATTACGCTAGTTAATTTATCGCCAGCAAGATACCGCTCTAGTTCAGCAATACCGCTTAGCCATTTTTCAATCAGATCCAAATACTGCCTATTTTGATGAGATACTTTCTCCGTAGCTCTTTGCAGCGGCTTTTCAATTATTTTAGGTAAAACAAGGGAAACTGCTACCGAAATTAAGATGAGCAACAACAAACTCCAGTGCATCGTCAGCAAGGCAATTACTGAGAAAATAACATAGCCCAGAAAATTGCAAATGACCGGAATCAAGTTAAAAGACTGATTGTTAACCGTATTAAGATCATTGGTCAGACGATTTTTAACTTGCGAAGTTTGATAATTTTTACGGTCATGGTAGATATGACTTACCATTTTGCTTCTTAACGTGTGATTAAATTCTTGAATTTGTCGTGTCAATAAATATTCAGAGCCCCAGTCAAAAGCATACGATGAGAGATAAGCTAACGTAGTAAAAGCAATGATTAACAGCCACGCTTGACCGTCATGTTGGCGCAAGGCGGTAAATTCCCACATATTTAAGTATGATGCGCCAATTAAAACCAAAGGTTGTAAGAGGCTAAAAAGCACCATAGATATGAAACGAATTCGATTGGTATGAAAGAAGTTTTTAAAAGTCATTGTGGTTCTCCTTCTGGCTTGCTAACCGAATCGTTTTATCAAACATATTTTTAACTTCAGAATTAAGATTATGAGCAATCATGATCACAGTCTTATTAGTGTGAACAAGTTCAGCAATAATTTGCTTAGTTGCTTTACTATCAATGGCACTTGTCGCTTCGTCCAGCAAAATAATTTCATCAGCGAAAACTTCTGATCTGGCAAGGATAATCTTTTGTCTTTGACCACCGGATAAATTATTCTTATCCAAATCAACTTGGGTATCAGTCCCTTGGGGAAATCTCGCAATGTCGCTCTGCAATTGCACTTTATTAATTAAATTAGGTACTTGATCCAACAACTGCTGGTGAAACATCACGATATTTTCCGCAATTGTTCCTGGAAACAATTGCGGATCTTGAGCAATGTAACTGATACAATTTAAATTTGGTTGAAAAGCTTGCCCTGCTTTATTTCTAAAAATAATTTGCCCTTGATAGGGCTTGATCTTACCCAAAAGAGCTTGAAAGAGTGTTGACTTGCCTGTTCCGCTTTCGCCTGCAAGCAAAACTTTTTCACCCTTATTGACCACAAAATCGGGATATTTAATTATTGGACCATTAGGATATTTAAGCGCCAAATTTTTAATTTCAATTTGGGCAATTTGAGTAGATGAACCTTTTTGTCTTGATTCAGTGTTAGAAATCAGGCTAGCCGTAGTTTGATTGATATTTTTAGTGGATTTAATCTTGACGGCAGCACTTGTAATAGAGGATACAGCTGAAAAGATACCAAAAGCAAAAGAAGTCGAAGCTAATGCCGCCCCAATTTTTATTTGACCAGTTAAAAATAGGATACCCGCTAAAAAGGCGATCGACATTTGTCCTAAAGTATTACCAATTCCATTAATTGTATTAGAAGCACAGTTTTTATTGATTTGATTGACTTTAGACTTTTCCAACTTCTCAGCGTAGCTGCTCATTTCTTTATTTAAGATCGTCCAAGCATGATACCGCCGCAGTTCATTTAAACCATTGATCCATTCACCGATACCAGTTAAAAAAGTGCTAGTATTTTTCATCACTTTTCTACTTGCCTCTGAAGTCATGCGCGCCATTATTTTGGGCAAGCTTAAATCTATTAGAACAAAAATTGCAGTTAGTAAAACAAAAGACCAATTTAAGCTAAAAAGGACGCCAGCAGAAAGCAAGATGATAAATAAATTACTAAGAACATTAACCCACGGCAGAGCAAAATCGCTGGTTAAAGTATCGAGATTGCTTTGCAGATAATTCTGCATTTGCGCGACTGTCGCATCGTTTTCAGTATAAAAATGATCTACCATTTGCCCTCTTAATTGATCAAGATATTCCTGAATCTGTGCGTTAAAAAGGTAAGTTGCTAAAGGCAGAATAAATACACCACAAACTACCGGGATAAATTCAATTAATTGCCAGCGAATGTAAACTGGCAAATTGCCGACGCTTAATCTATTAACTACAAATTGAAAAAAATACTGATCAAGTGAGCCGGTAACAGCAAAAATAAAATAAAGTAAGATAATAAAAATTGCTCGTTGTTTATTAGAGCCAATCAGTACCTTTAATGTCATGTGCTTGCGTCTTTCATTTTATGCTAAATCAATTTTATTAAATTTATATAATATAATTTTTAAAATTAACAATTTAATACTTTACTCAAAACCTACAGCAATTTCAAACATACCTATCTAAAAAATATTATGTCTTAATTATTACAAATAAAGTAACCATTTATTTTTATATCTTTAAATTCTTCTAAATTTGTTACATCATGATTGAAAAGAGCAAAATTCAAAGGAGCTTCTTTATCATTACTTCCTATTGGATCATATATTATCCCATCATATCCGCTATTTAATATAATCTTACCCAGTAAATTTGATAAAACATATTGCTGCTTATAGCTTTTTTTATCATTTTTATTAACTGGCTCAGAAACTTTTTTATATAATTTAGAATCTTCTAACAATAAAGAAACAGGTAATAAAAAACGTTTTTTATAAGTTTCCAAGCAAAAAATAACTAATTTATTTTTTTGATTTGCATAATTAAAATTAATTTCTCTTGGCAATTGCGAATACTCATTTGAAATATATAATGCTGTAGGTTTTCCACCTTTATTCCATCTTCCCTGAGAGGGTATACCTAATGGTGGTGTGAGTGCATCTTTTTTTAACTGTTCTGCATTTAATCTCTTTAATTTTGAAGAATTATTCTCACTCATAGATCTTGCACGATAAAATTTGCCTCTACTAATATAAGTGCCTATATGGCTTTCCGATAGATGTTGAATTGCTATTCTGAGGTTTTTAAAAACTCTATTGTTTTCCAAAAATTTATCATTATTAATATCTTTCTTGAGAATATCCAATTCTTCCATGTTCAAACTATTTATATATTCAATTGATTTATTTAGCGAAAAAGATACGTCCTCATCATAATCTTTATAAAAATTTCTATTTGTAAATTCTATATCACTTTTAGTCAATACCCTCGTATGCATATCATCAAAATCACTTAAAATATGATTTTGCTTCAAATAATTAATTATTTCATCTTTAATTTCAGGCAGTAAATCATCGCAACAAAAATCTAGTTGCTCTTTAATAACATTAATTAAGAGATTTCCATCAGAAACTTCATCACAAATTTTGTCCCTCATTATTTCATCGTCTTTATATGTTTCATTGACATCTGCTATTATCATATCGTTGTCACTTCCATCAAACAATTCAAATTCTGGTAATGACATAGCTACAAGACGACCCAATTCTTCAAACAACTCCTCTTCATTAATGTATATCCATTCATTTTTGTTTAGCTCCGTTTTACACCTATCACACATATATTTAGTATTTGAGATTAAATATTTATCCTGTATTTTAAAAAAATGTTCTCCAAAATCTTCGCTAATTTCTGACCTTAAATTTTCAAATATTAAATATCGGCTAAGAGCGTTTATTTCTTGGCTTAATCTACATTGTTCACAAAACATTTTTACACCATTTTAAAAATAAATTTAAATTATATAAATCATTATAATTTAATAAAACGCATAATAACAATAAGAATTTACTTTCAAAATATATTATTCCGACTTCGAAATAACATTATCCAACTTACTGGTGTCACTTAAATTGGCATTTAAAAAATCCTGATTATCAACTGGCAAATGCAATTCCAAGTTTTCTATTGGCTGAACGCTAACTGTTACATTTTTCATCGTAGCTGCCAAAACATGACCACCAAAGCTTAAATCGTCTGCCAAAAAATGATTGTGAAATCCCGATACCCCAACGCCTTGAAAAACTGTTGGTGTGTAATAAGTAATCATTGTTCCAGTTATATTTTCAGTCTCGAATTCAACCTGATTTTCAGCAATTTTTCCCAGAGACGGATATGGCTTATGTGATTTTTTAGAAGATCTTGTACGAATTTTTTGGAAAACGCCTTTAGTCAATATTGCGAAAAATTGATTTTGAGCATTATTTTTGGTTAGAACATCTTTTAGCATTTCCGCCAAATCGACACTTTGGTAGCTTTTGAATTTGTGATAATCAGCAAAACTAACATCTGCATAAGTCACTTTAAAGTCATCTGGCAGTTTCACAGCCGGACCACTAACATCTATTTTGTAACCGACACCGTCTAATATAACTAATTCACCATCAACGCCATCACCGGTTCCTATGCCGATATTGCCGTGTTTTAACAATTCTGACAGCTGTAAAGTACCTTCCAGTAGACCTTCAACCAACATTTGCATAGTCCCATGTTGAAACAATGTGTTTTTTGTCATATTTGCTGCTCCTTTTCTCAAAAACCAACATATAAAAATTTAAAATCAAAAATAGTATACTAACTTTTTTATTTATCTTTGCTTAACTATAATTTAATAAATTATCATTATAGTATAAAATTTATGTGCTTTAAAAATTAATCTACCTTTAGATATTAGCATTATTCTAAAATTGAGCTTTTCAGTATAAAAATCGAATAAATATTCTGAAAAATAACCGACAAAATTATAAATTCACTAATCAATGAATATTGCAAAGGAAAAAGCTAAATAAAAAGTAGTGTAATAGATTACACTACCCTATTTCTATTCATCAACTTCAAAACGTGGTAATTCATTAATCAAATCAACTGTTTGCACTGACACATTGATGATACGCAAAAGCAAATTAAAAATATATTTTGGATCATCACTAAAGTCGTTAGGGTCATCTGTAATACCAGATTTTTCATCAGTTTTAATTTGATATTGGTCCATAATCCATTCAATTGCTGAACGTCCATTAACTACATATTCATATGCTTTATCTGGAATGTTGGATATTGTAATACTGTCGTTAAAAATAATCGTGGTTTTATCATTAACCATTTTACCTTTATTATTGTGCTTTTTGGCAAACTTCATTTTCTTAACTTTATAATCATATTCACCATTATAAATAATTTCTACTTTGTCATAAACATTTACTTCTTCATAATTAAGATGAAGATCCATTAGTTTCTTACCAATTTCAACGTATTTTTCTTTATTTTTAACAATTGGAATACGCGCTAAATCTTTCTTTAAGTCATTAGCATACTTTTCTTGATATTCCTTTGAATTTAACAAGCCATAAACATAAGCAAAAGTGTCATCAAGTGAAAAGCCAATTTTATCAGCAAAAGCTTTATTTACATTATCTTTATTAGGTATTAATTCATCAATTTTATCTGAATTATCGTAACGCATAAAGCCCTGACCATTCATCATTGCCTGCATATCTGGAATTAAATTTGTAACTAAGACTGAAAAAGCTTTTGATGAACTCCGGCCAGTTGTAAATATTACTAGATTGCTTTCACCAAAATGATTATAATAAAGTCTAGTTTCTTCAACCAAATTACGGTCATAATACAAGAATTTTTTTGTAAATGGTCTATACATAATCGTTCGAATTTTACTTTTATCAGGATCTATCTTACAAAAATTATAAAAATTTCTTTCTAACTTTCTTGTCCATTTAATTTTATGTGTATCACGGTTTAGTTGAAAATTTTTCTTATTTTTACAGTTTTCAAAGTTAGTTAATTCATTATTATAATTATCAATTAGTTTTTTTACATTTTCATAGACTTTTTCAGCTGAGTATCCATACACCCACATATCTCGATTACTAACTATACCTAGTGCATGGGTAATAAATACTCCTTTTAAAGAGTTATTATCATCCGAAATCCATGTATATTTTTGATAATTTGGATCTTTCCTATTGATCCAATCATTATTGTTATCTGGTTCAATTTTATCCCAATCAATGTTTGGATTTAAAATAGTACCAAACTTCTTAATTATATTAAGCTTTTCTTTTCGGCTTAAATAGTCTCCAATATCATGATAAAAAATTTGATGATTATCAGATCCATCTTTTATTAGAATACTAATAGCAATAGGAGTTCTAGTACCTTGCCCAAAAATATTATCTTTTTCTTGACGACGCTTTTCACCAGAGGTTCTAGCATTACCTCTTAAATTAAAAATATAAAGATAGTTAAACTCCTTATATAGAGAGGCCCGAAAGCCATCAGTACTACTGCTGTCAAGAAAACTTCCGTTCGTTATAAAACCAATAATTCCCTTATCATTAATTCGATCGCTTGCCCATCTAAAGGCTTTGATATAGGTATCATAGGTGCCTTTACTATAGCCTGAACTACTATTAGCAACATATATTTGTTGAATTTTTTTATCTAACTTAGGATAATGTACATTCTGATTGTCATCATTTTGATTTTTTTGTCCAGCAGAGTACGGTGGATTAGACATTATTACAGTAATTGGCTGCCTCATTTGTTCTTTTAACCGGTGATCATTATCATCAAACATATCATCATCTAATACGCCTTCGCGTTCCGTACTTTCAAATGTATCAGTCAAAACAATTCCATCAAATGGTACATAGCCATGATCTGGACCATTTACTTCATCAAATACAGCTTCAATATTAATTGCGGCAATATAATAGCTCAATAGAACAATTTCATTAGCATGAAGTTCATGCATATATTTGCGCAAGATATCATCATAACTAATTTTTCCTTGATCCATTTGCTCTTTGAAATATTGTAAAGTCCGTGTAATAAACGTTCCTGTGCCAACAAATGGATCAAGAATGTGAACATTCTCATCGGCTAATGACTTATTAAAATATTTCTTTAAAGCATCATCAACTGAATTAATAATAAAATCAACTACTTCAATTGGAGTAAATACAATTCCCATTGCCTCGGTTGTCTTTTTAAACCCTTTTTTAAAAAAAGTTTCGTATAATGCAACAATCAATTTTTGTTTTCCAGCTGCATTATCAATTCCTGAAGCGCGTGATTTAATTGAATCATAAAATGGCTTTAGCTTTTCAGTTTCTTTTGCAAAACCGAATATTTTGAAAGCTGAAATCACATCATTAATTGATCTTGAGACAACATTATTTTGTACAAAACTATAATCGCCAAATAAAGCATCAAATACAGGCTCAGTAATTAGATGCTGTGCCAACATTTGAATGGCTTGTTCTTGGTTTATTGAATCATTAATATTGTATTGGAGACTAGTAAGAAACTTATCAAAAGCTGCTTTAGCTCCGGAGTCATTAGCGATTAAACCATTAATTTGAAGAATATACTTCTTAGCAATATCAGCAACATCTTCAGACCAATCCTCTAAATAGCGTCTATCACCTACATGCTGAACTACTTTGCCGTAAAATGCATCACCCATTTCTTTCCATTCTTTAGCTAAAGCTAATGATAGCTGCTCATGTCCATGATCATAGCTTTCGTCTTCTTTCACATCATTATCGGGACTTGAATTGACTCCAATAAAATTAATTCTTCCAGATTTTTTCTTATTTAAATCAAGCTTATTAACTTCCGCTTCAAATCTTTCATCTGTAGAGCGTAAAGCGTTCAATACCTGCCATACCGCTTTATATTCTTTATTATTATTTAAAGCTAAGTTGGGATTACTTATGTCAGAAACCACAATTGGTAAAATTATATAACCATATTCCTTACCTTCATATTTACGCATAATTCGGCCAACAGCTTGAACTATATCAATTTGAGATTTTTTAGGACTAAAGAAAATAATGCCATCTAAGTTAGGAACATCAATTCCTTCAGTTAAAAAACGAACATTTGAAAGAACACGCGCATGATTTTCTTCAATCTTTTCATCAGCTAACCAGTTAATCTCATCTTCTTTTTGCAAGGCATTTAAACCACCATCAACGTGATGAACATCAATTCGATAGCTATTAGTAGCATTCGGGGCTAAATATTCATTAACAACAGTTTCAAACTCATTAGCGATGATTTTCGAATTTTTAATCTTATCAGTGAAAGCTATTGCTCTCTTCATTGGTTTACCTTGAATTTCACCAGTTAAGCCATCTCGTTTAACCATTGCATTCCAAACACCTATGATTTTGCCAATATCATTAGGCTCTATTTTATTATCACGAGCTAACATTTGTACCATATTTTTGTCAATATAGTTTTTATTAGTTGCAAGAACCATTACTTTGTAATCTGATAAATAACCCTGTGTAACAGCATCACCAAAACCTAAACGATAAATTTCTTTACCATAAAATCTTTCATCATCCATTGATGATACAACAATGCTATTTTGCTCTGCTTTTTTCTTAGAATTTTGATCGTAAATTCTAGGAGTAGCAGTTTGATAAAGACGTAGTTTACCTTTAACATTATTGTTTGAATGTACCTCAGTGAAAGCTGTATCATCACCCAATTTAGTAGCTCCAGTAGTTCTATGAGCTTCATCGGCAATAATCAAATCAAATTCAGGATAACCTTTTTCTTGAGCATTCTTAATAACATCAATTGATTGATAGGTACTAAAAACAACAGTCATATTGCGACCTAAATCAAGTTGCTGTAATTGCTTATAATGAGCCATTAACTCTTCAACATTAGTGGTTGGCTCAAAACCAATGTCTTTAGCGCCAAAATCGTCCTCATTATTATTTTTTCTTTGATTAGCCTTGCGATCTGAGACGACTGACAATGAGGTAATATGAATATTCTCCGAAACATCATCATTCCAACTAAATAAAGTTTGAGATAAGAGTTGAATACTAGGTACCAAATACAAAACATTGAACTTAGTTTTATGCTGGTCTTGCATCAAAGCTTCGGTGATTTTTAAACTGGTAAAGGTTTTTCCTGTTCCTGGTGCCATAATCAATTTGCCACGACTATGATTTTTAAAATAAGTAATTGCCTTTTCAACCGCTTCTTTTTGATATTGACGCGGTTTTTTAACTATTTTATTAGATAAATCATTATTTTCCTTAGCAAATGAAAATTTCTGCCAATTAATATTTGCATTTTTAAGTTGATTCAGGCCAATAATAGTTATTGGTTTGGTCATAAATTGCATAGCGGCTTCTGCATTTTTATTGAGCTCATTGGAAGTTGACACTAAGATTCCTGCAGAATAATAGTCTTTACCCGTTTCAGCTAAAAAAGAATTTATAGTTTCTTTGCCAACCTTACCTTTATAAAACTTAGCCTGAACTGCAGTTAGCTTACCTTCATAATCTTTAGCAACAATGTCAACACCTAAATCTTTTTTCGGAATATGAAATTTATCTGGAACTTCGTTTAACAGCCATACACTTTCAAACTTATGCTTATAAACGGGCTCATTTTTTAAATACGAAACCACCATCTTTTCAAACGCTGTTCCGCGATCTCGTTGTTGATCAAGATTATCATTAATTTGTTTTATTAATTCATCAAAAGTGGCCAAATTTATATCCTCCACCATACTATTTACAATCTTTATATGTGTAATTTCCCTCAATTAGAACTTTT
This sequence comes from Lactobacillus kimbladii, assembly GCF_014323605.1. Lineage (GTDB taxonomy): Bacteria > Bacillota > Bacilli > Lactobacillales > Lactobacillaceae > Lactobacillus > Lactobacillus kimbladii_B. The sequence continues at coordinate 172,032 of NZ_SCMB01000001.1, forward strand.
TTACATTCCTAATAAAATACATAATCTATAATTTAGATTATATACTTTACAAAAACGCTTAACAAAAAAATTCTAGTACTCACTAGAATTTTTCTATCTTGCTTAGAAGGTAATCATAGTTTTTTTAATAAGCTTTTAAATACTTTTAAATTTCCTTTCTAGCTTTAACTCATAGAGTCTTATTCCCACTCAATCGTTGAAGGTGGCTTACTGGTGACATCATAGACTACACGGTTAATGTTTGGCACTTCATCAACAATACGCGTTGAAATCTTTTGCAAAACATCCCATGGCAAGCGAGCAAAATCAGCGGTCATTCCATCAATTGATGTAACTGCACGAATACCAATAGTATAGTCGTAAGTGCGACCGTCACCCATCACGCCCACGGATTTGATACCGGGCAAAACGGTAAAGTATTGCCATACTTTTTCCTGTAAACCAGCCTTTTTAATTTCATCCCGCAAAATTGCATCACTGTCACGCACCAGTTTGAGTTTATCCTCAGTTACTTCGCCAATAACGCGAATGCCAAGACCAGGTCCTGGGAATGGCTGACGCCAAACCAAATCATGCGGAATGCCTAATTTTTCACCCAGTTCACGCACTTCATCCTTAAATAACTTGCGCAAAGGTTCAATTAATTTAAAATTCAGATCTTTAGGTAACCCACCAACGTTATGGTGCGACTTGATTGTCTGGGCAGTATTTGTGCCGCTTTCAATCACATCGGTGTACAGGGTGCCTTGGGCTAAAAAGTCCACATCTTTAATTTTCTTTGCTTCGTCCGCAAACACCTCAATAAACTCTTTGCCAATGATTTTCCGCTTTTGCTCAGGGTCGGTGACACCTTTCAGTTTATTTAAAAAGCGCTCTTGGGCATTTACACGAATAATGTTAACGCCTAAATCACGGTTCAAGGCAGCCATAACTTCATCGCCTTCATTTTTGCGCAACATACCGTGATCCACAAAAATAGCTGTCAGCTGATTGCCAATTGCTTTGTGCAAAAGTGTCGCCGTGACACTGGAGTCTACTCCACCTGATAGTCCCAGAATTACTTTCTTATCCTTCACAGTTTTTCTAATTTCAGAAATTTGCAAGTCAATAAAATCTGTCATTGACCAATCAGCTTTAGCGCCGCAGACTTTAAAGGCAAAATTACGCAAAATATCAAGACCATATTGCGTATTGCGCACTTCCGCATGGAACTGAATACCATACATTTTGGCTTGATCGTTAGCAATAGCGGCAATCGGGCAATTTTTACTTGAAGCAACCGTTTCAAAGCTAGCAGGCGCACCAGTAACCAAATCACCATGACTCATCCACACGTATTCATCTTTGGGCAACCCAGCAAATAAAACGGAGTTAGTATCTTCAACTTCAATGTCGGCACGACCGTATTCAGAATTATCCGCTTTTTCAACCTTGCCGTTTAAATAAGAAGCCATTAGTTGCATCCCGTAACAAATGCCTAAGATAGGAATGCCCAATTTAAAAATTGCAGGATCTACTTTCAAAGCGTTTTGGTCATAAATACTGTTGGGCCCACCTGAAAAAATAATGCCCTTGGGATTAATCTGCCTTATTTGGTCCATACTAATATCATGCGGCAACAACTCGGAATAAATCCCAAAGTCCCGCAACCGCCTCGTTATTAGTTGATTATATTGACTGCCAAAATCAAGCACAATAATCTCATCAAAATCACTAATATTCTTTTTCAACGACATCCAAGCTCCTTTACTAACCTTATTTAATACAATATCAACTTTACTAAGAAATAGTTCAGTGGTCAACAATTTTTTAGCGTAGCACTATTAGTTCACGAATATTTTTAAAAGTAATCATATAAATAATTCGAGATTTACTTTTAAAATTGGTCTTGCACATATTATGCGACTCTGTTACAATGCTTGCAACAGGAAAATAAATATCTATATATTGCCGTAATGAGGTCGGCAGTTTCTACTCAGAACCGTAAATTCTGAACTATGGATAATATAGCATTTTGTGCGGCTATTTGCTGCTTTAAAGGGCTTTTTTTACCATAGTTTTGGTAGAAAAAGCCCTTTTGTGATGAAGGAGGAAAAAGTGAAATTATTAGAAGACCGGATTCGCAGTGACGGAGAAGTTTTACCCGGTAACGTTTTAAAAATCAACTCATTTCTAAATCATCAGGTAGATCCCGAACTAATGAAGAAAGTCGGAGAAGAATTTAGTCAACTATTTAAGGATAGTGGTGTCACAAAAGTGTTGACCTGCGAAGCTTCCGGAATTGCCCCTGGAATAATGACAGCATATGAATTACATGTACCAATGGTCTTTGCTCGCAAGAAAAAGCCTGCAACACTGAATGACGCGGTTTATTGGGCAGATGTTTATTCTTACACTAAAAAAGTTACCAATCAGATTTGCGTTGAACAAAAGTTCCTGCACAAAGATGACCACCTGTTAATTATCGATGATTTTCTAGCAAATGGCGAAGCAGTGAAAGGCATGATCAATATTGCTAACCAAGCTGGTGCTGAGGTAACTGGTGTCGGTATCGTAGTTGCTAAAACATTTCAAGGTGGCAGCGAGTGGATTAAAGATCACGGGTATCACCTTGAAGCATTGGCAGAAATCGCTAGTTTGACCAATAGTCAAGTACGTTTTGTGGGGAAAAATAATGGCAGAAAAAGAAGTTAGCCAGCAAAAAGCAGCGGTTTTAGGTTTACAGCACTTATTAGCAATGTATTCCGGGGCAGTCGCTGTACCCCTTCTAATTGGTAATGCACTAAAATTTTCCCCTGCACAAATGACCTATCTAGTTTCAATTGACATTTTCATGTGCGGCCTTGCGACACTTTTGCAATTAATGCGCAATAAGTACTTTGGTATTGGCTTCCCAGTCATTTTAGGTTGCGCCATTCAAGCAGTTGCCCCCTTGCAAATGATTGGGCAGAAATTCTCAATTAACGACATGTATGGTGCCATTATAGTTGCCGGCATTTTTGTCGTTTTAATCTCAGGCGTTTTTGCTAAAATCAAAAAATTCTTTCCACCTGTCGTAACAGGGACCTTAATCACCACTATTGGCTTAACCCTCGTTCCGGTCGCAATCCAAAATATGGGTGGCGGCAATTCTGCTGCTAAAAGTTTTGGCAGTGGTCAAAATCTCCTTCTGGCTTTTTGCACCATGTTCATTATCTTGGCATTAGAAATTTGGGCTAAAGGATTCATCAGATCAATTTCAGTTTTAATCGGTCTTGTTGCCGGAACTGTCATTGCCGCTTGCATGGGACTCGTTTCCTTCACTCCAGTCATGGAAGCATCCTGGTTCCACTTACCTCAACTATTCTATTTTGGAGTGCCGAAATTTGAATGGTCTTCCAGCCTGACAATGATCATTATTGCTTTAGTGTCAATGGTTGAGTCTACCGGAGTATTCTTTGCCATTGGTGATCTTTTGCACCATGACGTAACCGAAGAAGACTTGAAAAAAGGTTATCGTGCAGAAGGTATCGCCCAAATTTTTGGCGGTTTATTCAATGCGTTTCCTTACACTACTTTCTCTCAAAATGTTGGTCTTTTGCAATTATCCGGTATTAAAACCAAGCGTCCGATTTATTGGGCCGGCGGATTACTCATGGCTATGGGTTTGTTGCCTAAAATTGGCGCAATGGTAACAATCATTCCTACCCCAGTTTTGGGTGGTGCCATGCTGGTCATGTTTACTATGATTGCTGTTCAGGGCATTAAGACTTTAACTAAAGTTGATCTCAGTGACAATAATAATGTCTTAATTATTGCCATCTCAGTGGGACTTGGACTCGGCGTTACTATTTATCCCCAATTTTTCAAAAACCTGCCGGCTACTGTCCAATTATTTCTAAGTAATGGGATCGTAATTACCAGCTTGTCAGCTACTATTCTGAATTTCTTACTTAAAGGAGGTGATAGAAAGGCAAAACAAAAAACTCAAACTGCAAATATCATGTAAATAAAATTGTTTTTACCCTTGAGACAATTTTGTTTGCACCAAAAAAGTATCTTCCTGTTAAGAAGATACTTTTTTAATTTGTAAATATCAAAGCAGTCATGCTAGCATTGTCGCTATTTTTCTTTCTGACGCCTAAAAATGAAAAACAAGTTGCCAGCATTTGTTCACCAATTTCCTTAAATGGCTTATCCTCAATTTTTTCAGTATATTTCATAATCCCAATTGCTGTAATAAAAATGAGAAAGACCTGTGTCACTGGAGTGACTGCAATTTTTTCACCACACTTTTCATATCCTTTTACAAAAGAAACAATCAATTCTTTCTTTAAACCAAAATCCTGGTAAAAAAGCTTAATAAAATCCAGATAATTAACCCCCATACGAGCTCTCTCAAAATCAATTAAACGAAGATGCCCAGCAACAATTTTATAATTACGTAAACCTACATCCCCATGTAAAACTGTAGTTGCATGTGCTATCAAGTCTTTTTCAATATCCGCTTTTTGCGCTGTAAATAAAGCTAACACTTGCAGCAATCTGCTTTTAATTTCTTCATTCTGCAAGCTATTGCTATCCGATTTTGCTTTCTCAAACAATTGATTATTAAGATATATGCCAGAAAAAAGGTTTTACGTTTCGGTGAAAACGAGCTAACTGTGTTCCCATCTTAAATGCTAAATCAGGGGTAATTTGTCCTTTAACATCAGTTGGTGTCAAATCTTTCATGACCAAAACAAATTGTTGCGTCTGTTTGATAGCAAAAGAGTCTAATACCCGAGTATTTATTTGCTGGTTAACAGCTTTTTCAGTTAAAAATTTTCCTGCTTGTGCAAAGACTTTAACAAAAATCACTTGTTTATAAATTTCACTATAACCAAAAAAGGTGCTGTTTAATGACTGATGCGTTATTTGGGTTAAGTTCGCTTTTAATTTTTTTTGTAAAATTTCCTTAGTTTCCATATGTATATCTCTTTTAGTCTTTAGGCTTTCTATAATTCATAATTCACTCGATTTTCTTGCCAATTGAGGTAGCAGTATGAAAACGTACCATAAATAATATTCTTCTTTGTATTAATCATTTTTTTCGCCTTCATATAAGAACAATTCGTCAACCGTTACCCTTAATATCTGCGCCAAATGAAAAGCGTGTCCTAAAGATGGGTCATACTTATCATTTTCAATGGCGTTGATTGTTTGCCGAGTAACATGAGCAGCTGCGGCTAACTGAGCCTGTGAGTACCTCTGCTTTTTACGCAATTGAGCAATTCTATTTTTCACTAGTTCACTCTCCTGTCAAACATATTTGACTATTTTAGTAAATCAACTTTTACATTTTTCGTCAATCCTAAATTAGAATTTAGTTAGAAGCAATAGTTGTCAAAAGTAATAATAATTTAGGTTTAAGTTTACTCATTTTTTTGCAAACAGCCCGCCTTTTTTAATACAATATAGGTTAAGTAATTTTGAAAGGAAAGATTAAATGAAAAAAGCAGAATGTACGACTATTCTTGTCGGTAAAAATGCCACCATTGACGGTTCAGCCATGATTGCCAGAAGTGAAGACGGTGGCCGTGAAATAATTCCTGAAGGGTTTGAACTTATTACCCCTGAAAAGCAACCTAAGCACTATGAAAGTGTCATTAGTCACCAAAAGATTGATGATGCAGATTTAGCAGAAAAGCCTTTACGTTATACCAGTGCACCTGATGTTTCTGGCGAAAGCGGCATCTGGGCTGCGGCCGGAATTAACTCAGAAAACGTGGCAATGACTGCTACTGAAACTATTACTACAAATGCACGTATACAAGGGATTGATCCTCTTCTTGTGCACGGTGGTCTGGGAGAAGAAGACTTTGTTACTTTAACATTGCCTTATATCCACAGTGCTCTTGATGGCGTTAAGCGCATCGGTTATTTGCTGGAAAAATACGGTACTTACGAAATGAACGGTATGGCTTTTGCCGACCACGATGAAGTTTGGTACCTGGAAACTATTGGTGGCCACCACTGGATTGCACGCCGCATCCCTGATGACGCCTACGTTGTTGCTCCTAACCGTTTGAATATCGATGAATTCCACTTTGGTAAAGATGGTTTCTTGGCAGATGATACCTTAGAAGACTTAATCAAGGAATACCATTTAAATCCTGACCGTGAAGGTTACAACATGCGTCATATCTTTGGTAGTTCAACTATCAAAGACGCACACTACAACAACCCTCGTGCTTGGTTTGTTCACAATTACTTTGATCCAGAATTTGGTGGTAAGCCAAGTGATCAAGACCAACCATTCATTTGCCACGCTAACCGCAAAATTAGTATTGAGGATATTTGTTTTGTTGAAAGTTCACACTATCAAGATACCCCATTTGATCCATACGGTGATCAGGGTACCCCTGAGCAAAAGAAAACTTACCGTCCAATTGCATTAAACCGTAACTTTGAAACCCATATTTTGCAAGTTAGAAATGATGTTCCAGAGGAGATTGCTGGTGTGCAATGGCTTTGCTTTGGTCCAAATACCTTTAACAGCTTTGTCCCATTCTATACCAACGTTAATGACACTCCAGCCAGCTTCCAGACTGGTCCAAAGTTCGATTTGAATAAAATTTTCTGGTTGAACAAATTAACAGCACAATTAGGTGACACTAACTTTAAGGTCTACGGTGAACTAGAAAATGACTTTGAGCAAAAATCATTGGCCCAATGTCACTTCATTCAACATGAAACTGATAAAAAGGCAGTTGGTCTTTCAGGTAAAGAAGCTGAAGATTTATTAACTGAGGCTAACCAAAAGATGGCTGATCAAGTTTACAACAACACTATTGAACTACTGGGTAACATGGTCAATGAAGGTCATAATCTAGCAACACTTAAGTTTGACCTATTAGACTAATAATTATTAAATCGCCCTATTGTAAAAGGTTCGTTTTCATAAGGGTCAAATTCAAAAATTCATAGAACATAGTTATTTATTAAAAAGCGCTGAGAACAAACTCAACGCTTTTTTGTTAATCAATTTTCTAATGCTATATTTATTTCAAAAGATTTTTAAAAGATTATATGGATTATTCTCTTAGTAATCTTTTTGCCAAAGCAAAGTCACCAACAGTCGCAGAACCATTATTACTGATTTCTGGCATGGTAATGTATTGCTCTAATGGTGGCACGTGCACATAATTATTCAATAATGTCGCAAAATCACACCGTACTTTTTCTAGAAACTTTTCACTGGTAACGCCACCGCCAAAGACAATTTTGTCCGGGCGTAAGATCAAGGTAACTTGTAAGGCAGCCTGTGCCACATAATAACTCATAATGTCCCAAACAGGATCAGAAAGCGGCACATCCTTACCAGATTTATTGAGGCGTGCTTCAAAAGTGGGGCCTGAAACTAAGCCTTCCAAGCAATCTTTATGAAAAGGACAAACTCCAGCAAAATTCAAGTCGTCTGGATGGCGTTTAACTTTAACATGCCCCATTTCGGGATGACCTAAAGAACCCACTAATTTACCATTAATAATAGCTCCGCCGCCGACACCAGTGCCAATCGTATAGTAAACAAGTGAATCAACATCTTCATTTGATAACTGTGACATCACGTATTCGCCAAAAGCAGAACCATTAACATCAGTAGTAAAGAAAACTGGTACTTTAATTGTTTTTGTCAAAAATCCGACAAAGTCAGTATTGCTCCAACCTTTTTTGGGGGTATCAGTAATGAAACCATAATTAGGTGCCGTTTTCCGTATTTCAATTGGTCCAAAAGACGCAATTCCGATTGCATCAACATCAAACTGCTTAAAATAATCAACTGTTTTTTGTAAAGTTTCCTCCGGTGTAGTAGTGGGAAAAGTTGTTTGATCCTTTATTTGATAATTCTCATTACCGACCGCACATACAAATTTTGTACCGCCAGCCTCAATTGATCCTAGTAACATTTATATCTCCTTAATTGACCTTCCATTTTAATTACTTTTTTATTATAACTCTCAATCTAGATCTAAAAAATTTTTCTCAAGAAAAAGTGCGCCTTCCTGCAAGCCTTATTAAAATAGCTATTTACTAAAAAAGCCTGAAGCAATCATACTTCAGGCTTTATATTTTACTTAAACTATATTATTTATCTTATCTATATTAAGTCTTTGAACAATTTTCAATCAGTAGTAGCTGTATTACCACATAATTCTATACTTGATCTATTCCTTTAATTAATCAGGATACTTTCCAATTAATAGCACTGGTATTTCTCCCATAGTCCCATACTTAACGAATTCTTTTAGTTCTTTGATAGATGTCAGTGCGATTTTCTTTTCGTGTCCTGTCAATTCATTAGCTAATGTTTCAGCTTTAGCTAATAGTTCTGTAGTTGGCTTATTATTATCTCTAGCTGTCGTAACATCCAGCTCTGCCTGCACCAAAGGTTTCAGCTTTTCATCTTCTGTATTTTTGTTATATATACCAGTTAGATATGTAGTAGAACCCTTATATTTACCATCTTTTGAAACTAAATCAACAAACATGCCATTATGAATTGGCCTAACTTTTTTAACTTTAAAAAGTGTATTGTTCTTTACAATCTTTTTAATGACTTTAGTACTATAGGGTTTACCAGTAGACTTATATAAGGCTCCCTTTGTGGCATCAGTTAGTTTAAAAACATAACCGACCTTAGCAAACTTTTTGGACAAAGTCTTTTTAGAATAGTGAAAGAGTTTTTCTGCGCTTGTAACAGTTTTTGCTCCAACATTGTTTACAGAAAAAACTGCTCCGACAGGAAGGCTTAGCAAAGCCGCAGCTATGACAGTTTTAGAAAATTTCTGAAAGTACTTTTTCATTTTTATACCTCATTATTTCATCTTTAGTAATAATAATGTAATTATATTACGTTTTTATTACAAAAGAAAAAATAAAGTACTTTTTATAATTTTAAAATATAAACAAAAAGGCTAATCATTATGATTAGCCCACTCAATTATTATTCAGTTACCATTAAATTATTCATTAGGCACATCCTGAATTTTTACGTTTGCCCCCAGCAAACGTAGTTTTTCTTGAACGCGATCATAGCCTCGTAAAATATTGCCAGCATTGTTGATAACGGTTGTACCATCCGCCATCAAACCTGCTATCATTAAACAAGCTCCTGCACGAATTTCTCCAGCAGAAACCGTAGTACCATGAAGTTTAGCAGTAGGATGAACCAAAATAATATTGTCCTCAACCTTAATATCCGCACCCATCTTGCGTAATTGCTCAATGTGTCCAATTCTTTTGGGATAGATTTGGTCAATGATGACACCTTCACCAGACTTGGCGGAAAGCAAAAGCGGAGTCACCGGCTGCTGCAAATCTGTCGCAAATCCGGGATAAGATGCGGTGCGAATTTGCGTCATTTTCAAATCACCGGCTGGATAAACAAAAAGCGAATCCTCTGTGGCATCAATTACCACACCCATTTCTTCTACTTTAGCTAAGTAAGAATCAAGGTGTTCTTCAATAATATTGTGAATACAGATGCCGTTACCAATACAACCAGCAAGAGAAATATAAGTGCCAGCTTCGATTCGATCCGGAATAATTGTATGAGGAGTCTTGGCTTCAAGACGTTCAACGCCTTCAATCCTAATAGAATCGGTCCCGGCACCTCTAATGACTGCACCCATATTATTTAAAAAAGTAGCTAAATCAATTATTTCAGGTTCTTTAGCCGCATTATCAATAATAGTTTGTCCTTGAGCAGTTACTGATGCCATTATTATATTCATTGTTGCACCTACAGAAGGCATTGCTAAATGAATAGTAGCACCATGAAGTCCCTCTGCAGGGGAAGTGATTTTTATTTGATCATTCTCATTTTTTACACATGCGCCTAAGGCTTCAAATCCCTTAATATGTTGATCTATGGGGCGGGGACCAATATCATCTCCACCAGGGAAGCCCACAACAGCCTTACCAAAACGGCCAAGAAGTGCACCCATAAAATAATAGGATGCACGCAAACTCTTGATTTTACCACTTGGCAATGGGCTCATCTTAATGTGTTCTGGATTGATACGCAATGTTGTATTGTGAAAGTCACTCACAACATCCATTTCACTGAGCAGATCCATTAAGTTGTCAACATCTGCAATCCTTGGAACACCTTCCAAAGTTACTGGTGTACGCGACAATATTGATGCTGGAATTAAAGCAACAGTCGAGTTTTTGGCACCACCGATCCAGACATCACCTTGCAGGGGCTTTCCACCATGAATTATCATTTGCTTCATTGGCGAAAAAATCCTTTTCTATTTCGTTTAGTCATAATAATGTTATAGGAATTTAACAGAAAAAACAAGAGAAGACCTTTGCCTTCCCTCACCCAAAAATCTGGTTTTTGTATTATTCAACTTTGCCAATTAAAGCTTTTCTTCAGGAAGACCACATGCAGCACCAATAAATGCTTTATATAATCCTTCCGGCCTTTGTGGTCGGCTCAAAAATTCAGGGTGATATTGTGCAGCAATGAAGAATTTGTTTTTAGTCAATTCAATAATTTCAACTAAGTGGTTATCTGGTGATACTCCGGCAAAAGTCATTCCTGCTTTTTCAAATGCTTCACGATATTCATTATTAAACTCGTACCGGTGACGGTGACGCTCCTGAATGACATCTTGATTATCATACGCAGCAGCAGTCTTTGTCCCCTTCTTCAAGGTTGCTGGATAAAGACCTAAACGCAAGGTTCCGCCAATATTTTCTTCATCACGTTTGTCAGCCATAATGTCAATTACATTATGCTTAGTCTTAGGATCTGCTTCGGTGGTATTAGCGTCCTTATACCCTAAAACGTCACGCGCAAACTCGACAGTCGCCATCTGCATCCCCAGGCAAACTCCTAAAAACGGAATATCGTTTTCCCGAGCATATTTAATTGCTGTAATCATTCCCTCAAAACCGCGTGAACCAAAACCACCAGGAACGATTAAACCATCAGAATCTTTCATAAAGTCGGCAATATTATCTTCAGTCACGTCTTCTGCCTGCACTTTATTAATTTTGACATCAGTATTGTAGGCATAACCAGCATGCTTCAAGGCGTCTGTAACGGAAATATAGGCATCCTCAAGTTCAACATACTTACCAACAAGAGTAATCGTGGTAGTGTGTTGTAAATTTTTAACCCGGTCATCAAGCCTTTGCCATTCAGCCATATCAGCTTCATCCTTAGGACTCTTAATATGGAGAAAATCACAGACCTTTTGATCCATCCCCTGCTTTTGAAAAGCTAATGGCAAGTCAAAAAGTGATGGTGCATTAATTGATTCAATAATACGATCAACTGGCACATCAGTGAAATTGGAAATTTTATCCTTATGCTCCTGATCAATTGGCATTTCAGCACGTAACACCAACATATTAGGTTGAATTCCAATACTACGCAGTTCAGCGACTGAATGTTGTGTCGGCTTTGTTTTCATTTCTTGGGCTGCATGCAGGTAAGGTACTAAAGTACAGTGAATGTACATGACATTTTCTTCACCAACTTCACGTCGCATCTGTCTGATAGCTTCCATAAAAGGAGTTGATTCGATATCACCAACAGTACCGCCAATTTCTGAAATAACAACGTCTGAATCAGTAGTCAGACCAGCACGCATAATTTTTTGCTTAATCATGTCTGTAATATGGGGAATGACCTGAACAGTTGCACCGTGGTAGTCCCCGCGCCGCTCTTTTTCCAGTACTTCTTTATAAATTTTACCGGTAGTAACATTCGAATATTTGCTGGTGCGTACGTCAACGATTCTTTCGTAGTGTCCTAAATCAAGGTCCGCCTCAGTACCATCATCAGTGACAAACACTTCCCCATGTTGATAAGGATTCATTGTTCCGGGGTCAATGTTAATATACGGATCAAACTTTTGCATTGTCACCTTTAAACCGCGGTTTTTTAGTAATCGACCTAAGCTAGAGGCAGTGATGCCCTTACCTAGTGAAGAAACGACACCGCCAGTAACGAAGATATATTTTGTCATTAGCCCAAACTCCTTTGCAAAAAATAAGAATAATCAAAAATAAAAAAGCTCCCATACGGGAGCTTAAACGCACATAACGTGCCCAAATAAAATACTATCTATTTTGGGAGACAAAGTCAAGAAAATTATTCATCGTCATCTTCGTCGTCATCATCATTCAATTCAGACAACTGACCCTCAATGCCATCTGGCAAGTCTTCATCATCGTCATCATCGGTATTGACATATTCATCGTCATCATCAAAATCATCCGGCTCGTCATCAGCAGTGGCATCCAAGTCTTCGTCTTCCGGATCATCATTATCATAGTCAATGATATCATCGCTACCTGTAGCACTTGCTAAAAAGGCATTAACTTTTTTATGGTGTGTCCGAGTATCTTCTTCATCCTCGTCTTCAGGGTGATTAACCTCTTCATCTACAGATTCATAAGGAAACCATGAACGAAGAGCCCACACATTTTCACCCATCGAAATGAATTCACCATCGGTATTCATGTCAGTGTAGAATTGGGGCAAACGTTCCCTTATTTCTTCATCGCTGACGCCTAAGTACTTTTGCACTGCATTAACAATATCTGCAAAAGCCATTCTCTTATTGTTATCTTCTAAAATTGCGCGAGCAACTTCAATCATTGATAATTCATTGCGATTTTTATTTTTAAAGTCGTTTAATCCCACAATGTATTCCTCTCTCTTAAACAGTCTTTCTTATTTTACTAGGCGTTCAAGTAAAAATCAATGTGACGGCATAGTTACCTATTAAGTATAGACCACTATATAGGTTATATTCAATCTGAAGTTCTCTTGAACCATCATTTTTAGGGAAAAATTTAATAAATTCAGTCGTACTTTTGAGATCCATTTGATAGCCTTGTGCCACATAGCGACAGTCTTTACGTTCGCCAACGACAAAATGGAGTTGTGAGTAGTTATTTCTGTCAGTTCCCCGCCTAATAATCACATTACCTACTTTAATTAATATCTTAACGGGAATTTTGCCATCTTCCAAATATGAAACTCTGGTATTGCCGGCAGATTCAACTAATTCGCCATCAGCTGTTTTCTTGAAAGTTTCACTATCTTTGCCTTGGGTTATTTTGCTAGTAAAATCAATTTTTACTTTAGTCATATACTTGATTCTTTGAAATAAAAAAGCCAACCATGTTGATTGACAAATATGTCTTGATTTTTCATTTAATTTTAGCAAAAAATATTATAAATCAAATTATTTTTTTAAGCCAGCAATTACTTTAATTAGTTTTTTTGGGTATTGCCAGCAAAATATTTGTGCCGCCTATGATAATTAAGCTCGCACAAAGAACAATAATAAATTTTTCACCAACATGATCAAGAATTATGCCAGAAACAACTGACGAAACGGGTCCACCAATATTGGCAAAAGTTCTGATTGTGGTTAAAACCCGCCCCAAATAATTATCTGCTGTGGAAGTCTGAATGACAGATTCTGCAAGAACGTTATGAATACTGGTAGCAGGACCAAAAAGAAAAAGCAAAATACCAAAAAGTACCATGTTTTTTAAAGAAAACAACATCAAAATAAGCGGTATGGCGCTAATAGTCCAAGCCCAGCCAACTGTTATAATTCTTGCTTTCATTTTTCCGGCTATTAAGGCTCCCAGTATTATTCCCGCCAGTATGCATATGTAGAAAGTACTATAAAGTGCCGGCTGTCCCGCTTTTGCGGCTATACGCGGTAAAATTAAAATCATTGCTGGTTGTGCAAACGAATAAAGCAAGCCAGACCAAAGATAGTGCAATAAAAAGACGTTTTTCTTAATGTAACTGTAGCCGCTTAAAATTTTTTGCCAATATTTAGTTAAGCCTTCAGTCTGACTTTCTTTTTCTTTAACTGCATTATGAACAGGTATTTTTCTCAGAGCTGCAATTAACAATAACAGCCCTAGTAAACTCAAGCAGGCACAAGCTAAAATAATGTCTCCGCTTGCCATAAAAGCCAATAATGCACCAGAAAGTGCAGAACCACCAACATTTACCAGTTGATCCACGATATTAATCTTGGAAATAATACTGGTCATTTCTGTTTCATCCAGAATAGATTCTTTTAAAATAGCGCGATCAGCAGGGTTAAAAAATTCATCACAAATTGATAGTAATCCAGCAATAATAATGGCTAAAATATAACTTTGGCTAAAATAAATAATCACAGCTGTAAGCATAAACAGTAAGATTACTTGAATCACCATAGAATAGATGCTCGTTTTCTTGAAAGAGTGACTGTCAATAAAAGGACCGTAAAAAATAGAAAGAGCAGCAGTTATTGTGAAAATAGCATTAGTAATGCCAACCATAGTTGAACTTTTGGTTTGAATTTGGATCCACCAAATAAAAACCATGCCATAAAGCGAGTTGCCCAAGCCACTAACTAAGCGTGACAATAAGTATGGTTTTTTCTCTAGCATAATTTTTCTCGTTTCGCGCTAGTTCTGTTAAAATTCTATTTTAATTAAAAACTAATTAAATATTTAAAGCAATATATTTTTTATTAATTAGGTTAAATTCTTTTAGAACTTGCGGTATCTTACATGTCTTTTATCTAGTAAATCTACCAAATTTTCAATTTGAAATGTTTTTAGTTTTTGTCCTATTAATTCTTTTAGTCCCTCTGCTTGGTTTTCTAAAACTTGTTCAGGCAAAACCCGTTCAACTATGCCCTGTTTCTTTAACCATTCAGGTTCAATGTGCATTATTTCTGCAGCTTTTGTGGCTAGTTTAGCATCTTTCCACATAATTGAAGCAAATCCTTCAGGTGACAAAACTGTATACATGCTGTGTTCCAGCATCCAGACTTCATCACTGCAAGCCAAGGCCAACGCTCCACCTGAGCCGGCTTCACCAATAATAATAGTTAGAATTGGTACCTTTAACTGCAACATCTCACTAATATTAGCAGCAATAACCTGTCCTTGACCATTCTTTTCAACTTCTGCTCCTGGATATGCACCAGGCGTATTGATAAGAGTGACAATGGGAATACTCATTTTGGCAGCTGTTTTCATTACCCGCAGTGCTTTGCGATAACCTTGGGGCAAGGGACTGCCAAAATTAGTTGCCATGCGCTCTTTTAATTCTTGGCCCTTATTAGTTGCAATAACGCAGACACTCATATCATTTATAGTTGCAAAACCCGCGATTATGGCGGCATCGTCACTACTTGTACGGTCTCCGTGCATTTCAAAAAAATCGGGAAACAGTTGGATTACCAGACGATGCATGTTACTTTTATGGTCACTTCTTGCCCCATCCATGATGGCTAAAATTTTGTCATTCGCCATGAACTTGAGCCTCCCATTTTTCTGCAGCAAAAATTTTAAGTATCTGACCAAGTTTGGCTACCTGTTCATCACGAGGGACAATACTATCAATAAAGCCATTTTGGTAAGCATTCTCAACTGTCTGAAAATCCGGTGGCAGTTTCTTATTAATAGTCTGTTCAATGACTCTGCGTCCGGCAAAACCTAATAAAGCTTTAGGCTCAGCTAAAATAATGTCTGCCTGCGAAGCAAAACTGGCAGTGACACCACCAGTTGTTGGATCCATAATTACGCTGACATAAAGCAAATGTGCTGCGCGATGGTCATTAACTGCCTGTGAGATTTTAGCCATTTGCATTAGTGAATGAATTCCCTCTTGCATTCTGGCACCACCTGAAGCAGTGAACAAAACAACAGGTAATTTCTTGGTGGTTGCTTGTTCAAACAAGCGAGTTATTCGCTCACCAGTGGCTGTTCCTAGACTGCCCATTATAAACACCGGATCCATAATACCCAAAGCAGTTTCGTAACCGGCAATATTGGCTTGACCGGTCAAAACCGCATCCTTAAGTTTAGTTTTGGACTGCATTTTTTTAATTGTAGCCTGATAATCTGGAAAATCGAGTGGATCAGTAGTCGCTAAATCTGCATCCCATTCCGTAAAGTCCTTTGTCAGCATTTTCAAGCGAGCTCTGGCAGTTACCCGAAAACCGTAGCCACAATTAGGGCACAGCTGATATTTACCAGCACGATGAAAATAAAATTTACTGCCACATTTAGGGCAAATCCTAAAAATACCTTTAGGAACATTTTCCTGATACTTTTTTAATGCACTGTGGGGATGACTTGCAAATCTAATTGCCATTAACCTGCGCTTCCTTTTCATTATGTCTTAGTTGCCAAAGATAATCGGGTAAAAATTCTTGATCTATATACGTTGTTAAATATGTACCGGTCTGAAATTTATCATCGTTAAGCAAAGCAATCAAAAAATCTCGGTTAGTAACTAAACCTTTAATCTCAAATTCTGTTAGTGCATCAATCAAACGCTTAATTGCCATTTGCCTGTTAGCTGCATGTGCAATAATTTTAACAATCATCGAATCATAAAATGGTGAAACGGTATCCCCACTGTTAACTCCACTTTCAATCCTAATACCCAGTCCACTAGGCAATACCATTTTTGCGATCTTACCAGCCTGGGGGCAAAAATTTTTGCTAGGATCCTCTGCATTAATGCGAGCTTCAATTGCAGCACCGTGGACATGCACATCTTCTTGAGATATGCTCAGATCTTTGCCTGCAGCAATATTAACCTGTTCTTTAACGAGATCAATCTGAGCAACTTCTTCAGTAATTGAATGTTCAACCTGAATCCTAGTATTCATCTCCATAAAATAGAAATGATGGTCAGGATCCATTAAAAATTCGATAGTACCGACATTTTCATAATTTATTGCCTTTATTGCTTTAACAGTTATCTGTTGCAAATAGTCTCTTTCTTTTGCACTGATTTGTGAACAAGGTGTTTCTTCAATCACTTTTTGCTGGTTGCGTTGCATTGAGCAATCTCTTTCGGGAAGTGCCACCACATGTCCGGATTTGTCAGCCATAATCTGTACTTCAACGTGTTTGGCTGGTGAAATAATTTTTTCCAGATACATTCTGTCGTCTCCAAAAGAAATTCTGGCTTCTTCTTGTGCCTGGTTAAATGCTTCTGTTAAGTCAGCAGCTTGAGTCACACGTCTTATTCCTTTTCCGCCACCACCGGCAACAGCTTTGAGCATTACGGGGTAGCCCACTTTATTTGCAATTTTCACTGCAGCTGCAGCATTTTTAACAATCCCATCACTTCCAGGAATAACAGGTATATTATTCTTGCGCATCATTTCCCGGGCATTAGCTTTATTTCCCATTAAAGAAATGGTTTTTGACTTGGGACCAATAAAAACCAGGTGGCATTCTTCACACATTTGAGCAAATTCAGGATTCTCTGATAAAAAACCGTATCCTGGATGAATTGCATCTGCTCCAGTTAAGACAGCCGCACTGACAATATTTTGCATATTTAAATACGAATCGGCCGGTTGGGGAGAACCAATACATATTGCCTCATCAGCTTCTTTAACATGTTGGGCATGTTTATCGGCCGTCGAATAAACAGCAACCGACTTAATTCCCATTTCGCGTAAAGCCCGAATTATCCTTATAGCTATTTCTCCACGATTCGCTATCAAAATTTTTTTAAACATAATGTCACACTTTACTGAATTGCAAATATTAACTGGGCAGTACAGGCAACTTTATCTTTAACAGTTGCTTTGGCCTCGCCAATCCCAGCATTTCCACGCAACTTATCCAACTTAACTGTTAAATTCAAGGTATCTCCCGGCTTAACCATTGTTCTAAAGCGAGCATTCTTGATACCACCAAAATAGACAGTTTTTCCTTTAAATTCTGGCATCGTCAACAACGCAACTGCACCAGTTTGTGCTAAAGCCTCAGTTATCAAAACACCCGGCATTACTGGATTACCCGGAAAATGTCCCTGAAAATAGCTTTCATTAATTGTGGTGCTTTTTTGAGCAACAGCATATTTACCGGGCTCATAATCTAAGACCTGATCAATTAACAACATTGGGAACCGGTGAGGCAAAATAGCCTGAATCTGCACGCTATCTAAAGTATGAAACTTTTTTGGTTCACTCATATTTGCTTCCTTCATTCTGGAATAACCGTTATCAGTGGTTGATCATATTCAACCACTTGTTCATTTGTAACTAAAATTTTATCAATAGTACCTGTAAAGTCGCTTTTAATTTCAGTCATCATTTTCATTGCTTCAATAACGCACACCACATCACCTTTATTGACATGATCACCCGGCTTTTTATATTGAGGTTTTTTTGGACTTGCTTGTAAATAAACTATGCCAACAAGTGGTGCCTTAATTTTTAAAGTTTTCTCCTTAGGTGCAGCTATCTTGCCAAGTGGTTGATGAGCAGTTGCATGCGTCTCTTTAGCAGCTGGTTGACCACTTGACCTTTCTTCACTAATTTCTACCGGTGTAGCTTGACTTTTGTCAATCTTAATATGGCCACCTTTAAAGTCCAAATCCAGTTTGGTGATATCACTTTGATTAATTTCTGCGATCAATTTTTCAATTTCTTCAAAAGTCATTTAATCATCCCACCTTTTTAATGCAATCACCGCATTATGTCCACCAAAACCAAATGAATTGCTGATGGCATAATCTATTTTTTGTTGACAATTTTGTTTGTTGACCAAATTAACTTTACAGTCAGGATCTTGCTGGGTTACTCCTACATTAATCGGCAATAATTCTGAATTAAGGGCCAAAATTGTGGCAATGACTTCAATAGCCCCTGCTGCACCTAGTAAATGACCTGTCATGCTTTTAGTACTTGAAACAAGTACATTGCTATTCTGACCAAAAACCTGATTAATTGCTTTAGACTCAGCCCAATCATTTGCTTTGGTACTTGTCCCATGAGCATTGATATAGCCCACTTGCTCAGGGCTTACTTGAGCTTCACTAAGAGCCAGTTCCATTGCTCTTGCAGCCTGGCTGCCACTAGGATCAGGAGACGTAATATGGTATGCATCGGAACTAGTCCCATAACCGACAATTTCACCTAAAATATGTGCGCCACGACTTTGAGCATGTTCTAGCGATTCTAAAACAAGAGAGCCTGCACCTTCTCCCATCACAAAACCGTTACGATTTTGATCAAAGGGAATACTTGCTTTTTCAGGATCCGTTGTCGTGGACAATGTTGAAATTGCAGCAAAACCGGCTATTCCACTTTCATTGATTGCAGCTTCTGAGCCACCGGCAATCATGACATCAGCATAGCCATCTTTTATCTGTCTGAAAGCTTCACCGATTGCATTTGTACTCGAAGCACAGGCAGTCACAATTGTGGTACTGATTCCTTGAGCATGATAACGAATAGAAATATTGCCTGCTGCCATGTTAGCAATTGAAGTCGGAATAAACATTGGCGACACTCGATCCAGACCTTTTTCGTGCCATTTAATGACTTGTTCCTGGATGGTAGTTAGTCCGCCAATTCCTGTGCCCCAAATTACGCCAAAACGTTCACTATTGGTATTTTTCTCATCAATTCCTGCTTGTTCCATGGCTTGTGCCGTTGAATACATAGCGTATAGTGTGAATGCATCCATGCGTTTAGTATCTTTTTTAGTTAAAAAAAGCAATGGGTCAAAATTGTCCAGTTGCCCAGCCAGAGTGACCCCACTTGAATCAGCATCAAAATAAGTGATCGGCTCAAAACCAATTTTTTGACTATTGAGTCCAGCTTCAAAACTGGCAACGTCATTACCAATAGGTGTTAAGGCACCCAAACCTGTAACTACTACTCTTGTCATTACTTACTCCTTACTGCATTGTCAATCCGCCGTCTACGGTTATCGTCTGACCAGTAATATAGTCATTTTGAGCTAAAAAAACTGCGGTTTGTGCTATTTCTTCAATTTGGCCTAATCGTTTCAGTGGAATTTCCTTAACTAATTGTTGCTGGATCTTTTCACTGAGACTTCTGGTCATTTGTGTATCAATCATCCCTGGAGCAATGGCGTTACAGCGCAAATTGCGCAGCGCTGCTTCTTTAGCAACAGATTTAGTTAAGCCAATAATTCCTGCTTTACTAGCAGCATAATTAGCTTGACCAATGTTACCTGTCAAACCAACTACACTCGCTAAGTTAATAAAACAGCCGTTTCTCTGCTTATACATCGGTCTCAGTGACTGTTTAATGACATTAAAGGTGCCAATCAAATTGGTGTTAACTACACTTTGAAAGTCTGCTTTAGACATGCGATTAAGCAGTCCGTCTTTGACAATACCGGCATTATTGACCACAACATCCAGATGCTCAAAATGATTGATAATTTTCGCAATCATTTCTTTTACATCTTCTTCTTTTGTTACATCGGCACTAATATCCATCACTTCAACATGATCTTTTTCAAACTGACTAATGACTTCAGAACTAATTGGTTTACGGGCATTTAAAACTATTTTTGCTCCCTGTTTGGCAAAAGCTTGAGCAATTGCCAGACCAATACCGCGTGAACTACCAGTAACCAAGACCACACTATCTTTTAACTTCATGAATTAAACTCCTTTAAAGCAGAAACTGTTTCTTGCATATTGGCCACGCTATCTGTTTGATAAGTTGGAATTCCTTTAAGAATTTTTCGTGCAAAAGAAAGCAAAGTTTTACCTGGTCCTAATTCAACAACCGCAGTTATATCTTGACTATGCTGAGCCAAAGTTTTTGCAAAATAGGTAGTCGAAACTAGCTGCTCCGTTAAAGTCGAAACAAGGTTGTCAGGTGCAAACTCTTTTTGGGTCGTAGTGCTATAAATTGGAAAAGTGCCATTATGCCAATCAACTTTGTTCAATTCAGTTTTCAAAGCTGCTTGAATTGATTTCATTAATGGTGTGTGAAAAGCACCGCTTACTTTTAGTGGAACTACACGCGCACCGTCTTTTTCAAGTTGTTCACGCAAATTTTGAACTGCATCTTTTTCACCACCAACAACAATTTGATTAGGAGTGTTAACATTTGCTATCCCAATCAGACCTATTTTTTGGGCATCTTTGATAGCTAATTCAACATTTGCTAAAGAACTCTTCATGACAGCCACCATAATTCCTGGATTTTGACTGCTTGCTTGTTGCATAAGCTCACCGCGTCTTTTTATCAAACGAAGTGCTGACTTAAATTCTAAGTAGTCAGCACAGGCAAGACCGCTATATTCACCCAGGCTAAGTCCGATACCTAATTTTTTAAAATCAGCATTTTCGCTAATAATTTGGTACAAGCCGTAACTCATTGTCAAAATAGCGGGTTGGGCATAACGCGTTTGCGCCAGCTCATTTGCCTTTTTTGGATCAAATAATAATTCTGCCAAGTCCAAATGTAATATATTGCTTGCTGTAGCAACGATCTTGCGGTAGTGCGGTTCAGTTTGAAATAAATCATATGTCATACCAGTTTTTTGAGCACCTTGACCGCTAAATAGTAAACAAATCATTTTGCCTATCTTTCCCCATTTAGCAATTTATCCGCCTGACTATAAACTTCAGCCAGAATTTCAGCAGCAGGTTGTTCCTTTTTTACCATACCTGCAATTTCTCCGGCCATAAATGAACCGGTTTCGGCATCGCCTTCAATTACTGCTCTTCGCAGACTACCAGTTCCCAGTTCTTCCAACTTGTCGTAATCAGGATGTGGCTTTAATGCTTCTTCTTTTTCAAGTCCAATATATGTTTTAGCCATCTTATTTTTTAACACCCGTAAAGGATGGCCCGCATATTCACCAGTGACTAAAGTACTGGCATCTTTGGCACGTAAAACAGCTTTTTTATAATTGGGATGTATCTTTGATTCAGTTGCTACTAAAAAACGAGTGCCCATTTGCACGCCCTCAGCACCCAACATGAATGCAGCAGCCATACCGCGACCATCGCCTATTCCTCCAGCTGCAATTACGGGAATTTTAACTGCATCTACAACTTGTGGTACAAGGGCCATCGTTGTTAATTTTCCGATATGACCCCCTGATTCCATCCCTTCGGCTACAACAGCGTCAACACCTACACGTTCCATCATTCTAGCCAAGGCAACAGAACCAACAACTGGTATCACTTTAATACCAGCATCTTTTAATTTTTCTATGTATTTTGCCGGATTGCCTGCTCCAGTTGTCACAACTGCAACACTGTCTTTATTGGCCAAAATCACCTTGACCACTTCATCTGCATAAGGTGAAAGCAGCATCACATTTACACCAAAAGGCTTTTTGGTTAGTGATTTAGCTGATTCAATCTCGTCAGCCACCACTTTTCCCGGAGCATTGCCTGAACCAATAATTCCTAAGCCACCAGCATTTGAAACTGCAGCAGCCAGCTTGCCATCTGCAACCCAGGCCATGCCTCCTTGAAAAATTGGGTATTTAAGACCCAGTTTTTTCATAAATGGACTTAATTCCATTTGTTAACCTTCTTTCGCTGCCAGTTGTTTTTTAACAAAATCAACTAAATCCTGAACCGTTTCAATACCTTCTTCACTTTCAATCTTGATGTCAAATTCATCTTCTAGTTCATTAATCACTTCAAACACGTCAAGACTGTCAGCATTTAAATCGTCTTTTATATTGGATTGGGCTGTGACAGCACTTTCGTCTTCTCCGGTTTGTGCAACGATAATTTCTTTTACTTTGTTAAAAATTTCTTCTTCAGTCATTTGATTTCTCTTTCTAAATAAATTATCTTTATTGTTTTTAAAAATTTAAGGCAATGCTGGCAGCCGTCAGACCACCGCCAAAGCCACTTAAAATCAGTTTTTGATTGCGCTTAATGATGCCAGAATTAACTGCTTCATCCAGCAGTATTGGCACACTGGCAGCAGAAGTATTGCCATATTTGGCTATATTTTCCAAAAATTTTTCTTCCGGAATATTTAGATGCTTTGCTATTGCGGAAATAATGCGTCCATTTGCTTGATGGAGCAAAAACCACTGCACATCATCTTTTTTCCAGTTTGCTTTAACTAAAACCCGCCTAATCGAATTAGGTACTTCATGAGTAGCAAAGTCATAAACAGCTCTACCATCCATCTCAAAGTATTTCTTGTGTTTTGCAATCTTATCCGAACTATACGGTGAACATAAAGGTTGGTACCCTGCGGTTAATTTTGCTCCCAATTCTCCAAAAGCTGCCAAATCTTCAGCAACTATTCCTTCTGCTTTAGAACTTTTTTCAACTAACACGCCACCACTGCCATCCCCAAAGAGAACAGCAGTTGAACGCTCTTGCCAATCTATCAACTTTGACAAAACTTCTGCTCCGATAACTAATCCTCGTTGATAGGATCCAGCTAGCAATTTATCTGCAATTGCCAAAGCATAAATAAAACCAGAACAAGCTGCATTAATATCAAATGCCAATGCTTTGCCAGCGTGCAGTTTCCCCTGCACAATTGCTGCAATTGAAGGTGTCAGATAATCAGGCGACATAGTTGCCACAATAATAAAATCTAATTGTTCAGGCTTGAGATCAGCTTTTTGTAAAAGCTGTTGAGCAACAGTTAAAGCCAAATCCGAAGTCTGTTCACCTTGAACTACATGTCTTTCTTTAATTCCTGTCCTTGAAGAGATCCATTCATCTGAGGTAGTCATTATCTGCGCTAAGTCATCATTGGTAATTACCTTAGAGGGAACGTAATGAGCAGTTTGACTAATTCTTAAGCTCATCAGTTAACGCTCCTTTTATAGTCAATTCGGGCCGGAAATTCAAGAAAAGCACGCAGGTTCAACAGAGCACGTTCAATAATTGCCACCTGTTCATTATCAAAGCCTGCAATAAACTTTTTTACCATATGGCGGTGAAATGAATCGTGCGCCCGATAAATTAAACGACCCCGACTAGTTAAGCCCAGTCGGATTATCCTCCTGTCATCTTCACCGTTTATTCGCATGACATAGCCCTTTCGCACCAAATTATTGACCATTGTTGACAGCGAACCTGCTGTTACCATCAATTCACTTGCTACTTGGGAACTGGTCTTGTGTTCATACATAGTTATCGCATCGATTGCATGTAATTCTCTTAGTGAAATGTCTTTAAATTCACTTTTTCGCAATTCACGTTCTTCGACTTTCATAATATCCGAATAAACTGTAGACAAAAGATTATTGATGCGTTTTAAACTTATCTCCAATAGCATCACCTCTTACTCAACTATATAAACTGTACTAATAAACTCTTGATACTAATTTATAAATATATATAAAGCTATAATTTAAATTTTTATTTCAAATAATCTCGCTTTATACCAACATTTAGCATCTCCTTTAAATACTTTTATATTCAAAATAAATTATTAGAGTATGATATGGTATTATTTACTAAATGTCAAACTCCTTTTTGCAATATTAGTTTATTTGCGTTATCAAGGCAAGTATTTTTTAAAAAACTCTAAAAACAAATAGTTTGAATATCAAAGTATTTTTACAAATTTAATTGGGTATAAGGATAGATTATTAATGAATAGTTCAAAAAAACAAGAATATCTCAAAATATTGTTGAACAAATTTCAACTAGAAATTAATTGGTGGGAAAGCATCGATTCCACAAACTTGTATGCAAAACAAAAACTAGCTGCTAAGGGATATTCAGGTCCCGTGCTATACGGAAGTGATGAGCAAACTTCCGGCTATGGTAAACAAAGTCGGCACTTTATTTCACAAAAAGGAGGTATTTATCTATCACTAGTTATCGAAGTGCCGCAATTGAACTGGCAGAATCAAGGATTATTAACTACAGGTATTGCATGGCAACTGTATTTGGCTATTAAAGAGGTATTTCATCTAGATACTCAATTCAAATGGGTGAATGATCTGCTTTTTAAAGGTAAAAAAATAGCTGGTATTTTGGTTGAAGTATCACAGCCCCAAGTTGCCATTATTGGGATTGGCTGCAATCTTTACCAGGATCATTTGCATAATGAATTAAAAACAGCTGGCAACTTACTAACAAAAATCCCTAGTGAAAAGCAAATTTGTCAATTTATCGCACAAATTACAGAAAATTTATTAGAATTTATTCCTCATTTTGATCAAAGCAATTTTTTACCTAAATACAAAAAGAAGCTGGCACTAATGAATCATGAGGTAGTATTGCGAGTGGGCAAACAAATAATACAAGGAAAGGTGACAGACTTAACGCAACAGGCAAATTTAGTTTTAGAAACTGAAACAGGTTTAAAAAGTTTTAATGCTGGCGAGGTCACGAAAGTAAGAAATTTTTAGCAAACAAAAAAGACGAAACCTCTTCGTCTTTTAAAAATGTATATTGCCTTAAACAGTTATAGCCTTTAGTATAACAAACACACTTGCAAATAATGCATTTTACAGGTGCGTTTGAAAATCTATTACTTTCTCTCTGCCTTATTTAAAGAATCTTTGAAAGCTTCTTTTATTGCTCTGCTGGTTTCTGATGCTCCAGAAACAGCGTCGACATCGTAGGTGTTTTGCTCAACCATTTTTTGAGGTAACTCTTTAACCGCTTTTGAGCCGTAGTCATCACTTTCAGTTTGCTTCAAAATTTCGACATCCGCAATCTTGCCTGATTCATCCAAGGTGGTTCTGACAACCACGCCATCACCCATGCCTTGATTACTATATCCTAAATATTGATTAGGGCCAACTTTGAATTTTTGAGCGCCTTCATCACTTGAAGCAACAAAATTATCATTAATTGGTGCACTATTTAGATCCGCTGTACCGATTCTAGACATATCCTGTTTAGCAACAGCAGCATTTTCTCCAGCGATTTTACCAGAAATTAAACAATCTGCAATATTACCACCAGTAGTATATTTATTAACAAATGGTGAACCTAATTCTCCTGCTTCAAATAAATGTGGGATTGGAGTCCCATTTGGATCTAGTACTTGAGCATGACCGTCACGCCGGCCGCCACCTTGAGTATTAAGCATATTTTGTCTCAAGGCAATTGCATAAAATGGCCCATTTTGACTAAACGCACGCAGAGTAGCAGGATCGCGGTGATAAGCATAGTCTTTTCCTTGTTGCGCCATAAAATTGAACTCTGAAATTGTTTGAGACAAAACTTCTGGATCCTTGCCAATTGCTGAAGCCAAATCAGCAATTGAATTAGCCTTAATAATATTATCCAAGAAATGAGGCACTTTAAGACCATCATCTGGTTCATTTAGAAGTTCTTCATATTTTTCCTGGTCAAAAATCATATACGGATGGTTTTGATTCAACGGCACTACCCAATCACCATGATTATAAATATGACCATGTCGATTTAGTTCTGCTTCATTGAAGTAACGACTACCATCTTCACCAACAACGATTGCACTACCTTTTGCTATTTCTAACCAAAAAACATTTAGAGCATATGTCGAACGAATGCCTTCTTTTTGCCTTGGTGAAAGGCCATGAAATTGACCAAGTGATTCAAATGACCGCATATTCCACAACTGCGCATTTACTTCTTCCAACATTTTAATGCCATCACCCTTATTGTACAGAGAACCAATTGGTGACAAATAAGAAGACTGTAAAAACGTCTGGATCATTCCCTTATTATTTTCAAAACCACCGACAGCCAAAACTACGCCGTTATTTGCTTTAATGTTGCGTAAGACATGATCTCGTTCAATTTGAGCACCTAAAACAATTTTTGAACCACCATCTTGGATCAAATGTTTAGCTGGACTACTGTACCAAACAGTAATTTTTTCTGAACGATCTAGTACTTTTTGGCGTAAAAGTTTCCACAAAGCAGCATCACTTGTGCCATTATGAACTAAGTAATCAACATAAGGCAATTCAGGATATTCGGTCACATATTTGGTCGAAGGAGTCCCAGCCAGCAATTTCTTCATGCTAACTGGTTTAACACCTAAATATTTTTCAAAATATTCACTCATATTAGCCATTCCTTCAATTAAATTGATGAATGGTTCTTTGTCTGGCTTCAAAGGTGCCGCCAAATTTTCATGGTACTTTTTTAAAGCTTCATAATCTGTACCAGCCCCCACCATTTGGCCAGCATAGCGTGTATTACCACCCTCATGACCTTCTGGCGCACTGTGGTCGACTAATAAAACTTTAGCACCACTGTCTGCCGCAAACCTGGCAGATGTGGCACCAGCTCCACCAAAACTTAAAACTATCACATCATAAACAGCATCCCATTTAAAATTGTGTTCATTATTCATTACTAAGACTCCATATAAAAGTCTCTGATATAGACAACTTAATTATAATTCTAAATTCAGATATTGTGAGTAAGGTAACTAAATAATTAAGAAAAGTTATTAAACGTACTTAATTTTATTTCACAAAATAGTGTACACAAAAAAGCTAATCTCACCCAAACTGTAGCAAAATTAGCTTTCAAAATTATTTATTTTTATCCGTTACGGATCCGGCATTATTATAATTAATCCTCTTAAAAGATTCATGATCTTCCCTCCCTTCAAATTTCTCACTAATTTATTTTTAAATCCATTTTATAACATATGCATCTGCAAGTATTTAAGTTTTCATATTTGAAATATTTTTTACATTCTTTTGACTATTGATTTATAGCCAGATTCATATAAAACTTCTTTGATATTTTCACCTTTTTCCTTATTTCCACCAATTAACTCTGCAAAATAAAGTCCCAAAATTTTAGAAAAGGCCAGCTCTATATTGTTAGGCATCTGTTTTATATAATTTAGAGGCTCTTTACATAAATCAAATTTATTTTTCTTAAAGCACCAATCTACATAATTAATAAGTAAAACACTTAAAGCAACTTCAATTTTTTTATCTAGTTTATTTATATTTTGATAACGTCTTATAATATTTTTAACAAAAAAAGTAGCTTCATCTACGCTGTATACCTGCATTAAGTTGGCAATAAGTATAATTCTATAATATTCTTCATCACTATAGCTTTCTTTAAAAATTAAATTTCTAATACTATTTTTTTGGTCACTAGTTAATTTTTTTAAACCTGATTTATCCTGAGTTTTGACAATTAGCTTAGCAAGCATAATCGAAAATTTAACAAACGGAGTTTGTGGGTTAATTTTTTCAAAATCTTTAATAATTTTTGTCATTTCATAATTATTTTCTGTGTAAGCTACTTTCATGAATTTGTTTATCAGAATAATCAACTTTTTCTTACTTTCTTTTTTATTTTCATAGTCATTGAAAAAATCTTTCGGATCAACATCATGTTTTTGCAAAATTTTTAGAAAGTCATTTGTCCCGATATCATTTAGGCCTCGTTCTACTTTAGAATAAAATGAAACAGAAATGACGTCAGCTGCCATTTCTGTTTGCGTCAATCCTAACTCTTGGCGTAAACTTTTTAGTTTTTTGCCTATATAGTTCATTTAATCACCTATCTCTTTATTGTTATTTATGCCATTATAATTATGAGCACATTTGCCAAAACTGGCAAAACTTATTATTTAATTTTAATAAAAAAAAGCAAAAGAACAATGATATTAAACTAAAACTCTTAAGTTTGCTATAATTAAGTAAGTAATATCAAATTAATTCAGCTATCTTAGAAGGTTTCATATGCCAAATTTTCATAACATTAAACTTAAAAAAGAAGTAGTTTTAAGAGATCCAGTTCACGAGTACATCCACATTGAAGACAAAGTTATACTTGATATCCTGAAAACCCAGGATTTTCAAAGAATGCGCAGAATTAAGCAACTTGGTCCCATTGCATATGTTTTCCCTGGTGCAACACACACACGTTTTGAACATAATCTGGGCGTTTATGAATTAACTCGCAGAATTTGCAATATTTTTGCAAAAAAATATCCATCACACAGGCCTGGTGATGGTCTATGGGACGATAATAACAGATTATTAGTCGAATGTGCTGCACTTCTCCATGATATTGGACATGGACCGTATTCACATACTTTCGAACATCTTTTTGATACAAACCATGAAAAAATTGGTCAAAAGATTATCACTGACTCAAACACAGAAATTAATCAAGTCCTGCGGACAGTTTCACCAAATTTTCCAGGTCTTGTAGCCAGCGTTATTGCTAAAACTTACCCTAACCCACAAGTAGTCAAAATGATTTCTAGTCAAGCAGATGCCGATAGAATGGACTACTTGCAACGCGATGCTTACTTCACTGGAGTTACTTATGGAAAGTTCGATTTATCTAGAATTTTGCAAGAAATTCGCCCATATAGTGAGGGAATTTGCTTTACAATGGCGGGAATGCATGCTGTTGAAGATTATATTGTTTCTCGTTATCAAATGTATCAACAGGTTTATTTCCACAGAGTCGGTCGTTCGATGGAAGTTATTTTACAGCATTTGCTTGAAAGAGCCAAAATCATTTACAAACAAGGGAATTTGCCAGTTACTCCTAGTTTAGCAAAATTTCTGGCTAATGACTGGACGCTTGATGATTACTTGGAGCTAGATGATGGCGTAATGGAAACTAATTTTTCAATGTGGACAAAAGCCAGCGATCCAATTCTATCTGATTTAACTAGGCGCTATCTCTTCAGAAAACCTTTAGCCAGTGTTTGTATCAATCCAGAAACCAAAAATCTGCTGCCAAAATTAAAAGATTTAATCAAACAGGCTGGTTTTGATCCAAATTATTACACCGATACCAATTCAGCTTTTGATGAACCTTATGATGCTTATAAACCGACTGGTAAAAATGCTAACAGTCAAATTGAAATTATGCAAGACGATGGGCAATTAATCGAATTATCACATTTGAGTCCTCTTGTACGTTCATTGAATGGTACATTGCAAGGTGATGAACGCTTCTTCTTTCCTAAAATCATGATGTCAAATAGCGATGAACCCCAAATTTTTGATCCGTTATACCAAAAATTTCAGCGTTACATTAAAAATGGCACTTTGCGATACTTGAGAAAACAAAAGTCGTAAAAGCAGCTGAATCGCTGATTCAGCTGCTTTTACGACTTTTGTTATGATTTAAGTTAAAAGTATAATTCTTTTCAATCTTTAACTTTTTTGACCAAATGAATTTCTCTGTCGAAAAGCTGTTTCATTTGTTCATTAAAACTGTGAGCGATAAAAATAACGGTAGCAGGAGTAGACTTAACTTCATGCAAGATTTGCATAGTAGCTTGCTGATCGATTGCACTAGTTCCTTCATCAATCAAAATTATTTCACTTTGATGAACTAAAGCCCGCACCAGAACAATTTTTTGTCTTTGTCCTCCTGAGATATTTAACTTGTTCAAATCGATTTTTTGATTTAATCCTTCATCAAATTTGGCAATATCACCTGCTAATTGTACTTTTTCAACCAATGACGGTAAAGCGCTCTTTAATTTGTCTACAAACATCGTCATGTTGTCAGCAATACTTACCGGAAAAAGTACAGGATCTTGGGGAATATAGCCAATTTTACTCATATCTGGGTTAACCACAGCACCATCTTTGTCTTTAAAAATAATTTGCCCTGAAGTTGGTTTGATTTCTCCTAGAATGAGTTTAAACAAGGTTGATTTCCCAGCTCCAGAATCACCAGTCAGAAGCACTTTTTCACCTGACTTAATATTAATGTCTGGAAAAATTAGGCTTTCACCATTAGGAAATTGCAAGCTAAGATCATGGGTACTAAGTGATGCTGGAATTGCTACTTCTTCAGCTTGCTCTTTTTTAACTGGCGCAGCCGTTTGAGCAATCTCCTGATTTAAAGTTTTGGAGCCCTTTATTTGTCCATAGCGACTAACTATGATTTGAATACTTTGCCTTAAGTAGAAATTACAATTGCCTACTCCAGTGATTGCACCAAATGCTACTATTTTAGCTTGGAACAAATAACCCGCTAGTAAGAATAAAATTAATGAAAAAGAAACTGATACCAATCCATTAATTATACTTAGTAATTGCGAAACCCCATTTTGCTTGACATAAGCATCTTCTAGCTCTTTAGCTGCATCATTAGTTACTTTAAATAGTTTTCCTCCGGCAAAATAACGTTGTAGTTCTTCAAGGCCATTAAGCCACTTTTCTAAGCAATCGAGATATTGATTATTACTCTTTGATATCTTGGTCATTGAATTTTGTAGTGGCTTTTCTAATAATTTTGGTAACACTAACGAAATAGCCACCATCAAAATAATTGTGAGAAGTAAACTCCAGTGTAATGAAATAAGCAGAACAACTACAGATACTAAATTAATAACACCACCAATTAGACTAAAAAATGGTGCAAAATAATTTTCTTGGCTCTGATTCAGGTCATTTGTTAATCGATTTTGAATCTGGGCAACAGAATGCTCTTTTTGATCCGCATAAAAGTGAGATACAGATCTTTTTCTGATATGAAAATTAAATTCCTCTTGTTGTTTTGACAGAAGGAACGCATGCAGTCCTTGTATTATATATTGAAATAGGAAAGGCATAAATGAAATGACATTTATAATTAAAAACTGTTGGAATTTCTGTTGCTGAATTGCTGTGGTTTCAAGCATAATTAATTGTGTAGTTACAATTGGTAAAGTCCACTCTAAAACGGTAATCAAAATTAGTATCATGAAGCGCAAAGGGTTTTGCTTATAAAAGTCCTTAATTGTCATAATATCTTACCTCCTTTTTATTGCTTTATGTTTTCGTTAAGTGAATTTCTCTGTCAAACATTTCTTTCATCTGATCATTAAAGCTGTGTGCAATAAAGATTACTGTAGCAGAACTCGATGTGATTTCCCGCAAAATTTGCATTGTCGCTTGCTGGTCAATAGCACTGGTTCCTTCATCAATCAAAAAAATTTCACTTTGATGGACTAAAGCTCGTACTAGAACAATCTTTTGTCTTTGACCACCAGAAATATTCAATTTGTTTAAATCGATTTTTTGTTCTAAACCATCATCAAACTTGGCAATATCGCCAGCAAGTTGAACTTTTTCAACTAATTGTGGCAGTGCACTTTTTAATTTATCGAAAAACATAGTCATGTTATCAGCAATACTTACCGGAAAAAGCACAGGGTCTTGCGGAATATAGCCAATTTTACTCATATCTGGATTAATCCTTGAACCATCTTTATCTTTGAATATGATTTGTCCAGAACTTGGCTTGATTTGTCCTAAAATAAGTTTAAACAATGTTGATTTGCCAGCCCCTGAATCTCCAGTCAACAGTATTTTTTCACCTTGTTCAATATTAATATCAGGAAACTGCAACCTTTCACCATTGGGAAATTTTAAATTAAGATTGTGAGTGCTAATAGCGACTGGTCTTACCTTTTTTGTAGTTTGCACCTTTTCTACTGGTGTCGCTGTTTTAGCAATTTCTTTATTTAGAGTTTCGGACCCCTTCATTTTCCCATAAGAGGTTACTATAATCTGAATTCCCTGTCTCAAATATGATTGGCAGTTGCCCACTCCGGTAATGGCACCAAACACAACTAGTTTTTGTTGAAACAAATAACCAGCTAATGAAAATAAAATCAAAGAGAAAATTGCCGATACTAGGCCATTTATTACGGTTAGTAGTTGCATAGCACCATTCTGTTTAACATTAGCATCTTCTAAATTTTTAGCAGCTTTACTCGTTACCTTAAATAATTTTGCACCACTAAAATAGCGTTGTATTTCTGCAAGTCCATTAAGCCATTTCTCCAGGCAATCTAGATATTTTTGGTTGGTCTTAGAAACTTGAATCATTGAATTTTGCAAGGGCTTCTCCAACAGCTTTGGCAAAATTAAGGAGATTAGTACCATTATTGATATGGTAACAAGCAAACTCCAATGTAATGAAACCAATAATATAATGGTAGAAACTATAATGACTACTCCCCCAATTAAGCTAAAAAAAGGAGTAATATAATTTTGCTGACTTTGAACTATATCATTCGTTAACCGGTTTTGAACTTGTGCTACTGCATGGTCTTTTTGATCTGCATAAAAATGTTTAGTGGTTTTATCCCTGATTGCAACATTATATTGCTCTTCCTGCTGAGACAAAATATATTGTGACAGCCCTTGCAGTAGATAATCTGCCATTAAACATACAAAAGCACATACATTAATAATTAAAAATATTTTAAAATTGCCTTGTTGAATTGCCGTAGTTTCTATAATACTGAGTACAGTACCAAGAATTGGCAGTGCATATAAACCAATATTGATTAAAAGTAAAACAATAAAGCGTAAAGGATTTATCCTATAAAATTCTTTAATTGTCATTTTGATTACCTGATTTTTTATTTGATTTTAAATTGATTTGATAATCAAACTTGTCTTTTAGTTTCGGACTGAAGTTATGTGCAATCATTAAAAGTGTTTTATCGGTATCGAGCAAATTGCCAATTATTTCACTGGTAGATTTACTATCAACTGCACTAGTTGCTTCATCAAGTAACAAAAATGGTTCATCATGAATTTCAGCCCTGGCTAAAACTACTTTTTGTCTTTGTCCACCTGATAAATTGCCTTGATCTAAATCAACCGTTGTATTAATTTGATTTGGAAACTTTGCTAAATCTGGTACCAACTGAACTTTTTGGACAGCTTCTTTTAGTTTGCCAACCAGTTTACTGTTAAACATCGTAATATTATTTGCAATAGTATCAGGAAAGAGCGTTGCATCTTGTGCTATGTAACCTAGTCGAGCTTGCTGAGGCGGAATTTTAGTCCCGTCTTGAGCAGTAAAGTAGACCTCACCAGTTTTGGGCTTAAGTTGTCCCAGCAGGACTTTGAATAGAGTTGACTTACCTGTGCCTGAATCTCCTGAAAGTAAGACCTTATCGCCTTTCTTAATAGTAAAATCAGGATAAGATATACTTTCTCCATTTTGATATTGCACTTTCAAATTGTGACATTCAACACCATAAACAACCGTTCCAGGCTTTTTTTCAGGTATTGGTTTTGTTAAATCAGCAATTTCCTGACGTAACTTTTTGGTTGATCTCATTTGCGTCATTGCGTTGATAACTTCCCAGAGACCATTAAAAATGGTCGAAGCAAAGCTACCTGTTATAAACCAATCACCCAAAGTGATTATATGATTAAAAAATAGTAGTCCACTGAATAAACTTGACCCAATTTGACCAATAGCATTACCTAAGCCGTTAATACTAATCGAGATCCCTTGTACTTTTTTTCTATAAACATTGGCTTCTGCCAGTTTCCGACTATCTTGACCAAGTGCTCTATCTAATCGGCCACTTGCACTGTATCTGCGCAATTCACTTAAACCAGAAAACCAATTTTCAATTGTATTTAAAAGCTGTGCGTTTTTCTTGGCTGCTGCGGCTGTGGAATTAGATAACTTTTTTGTCATAATTTTAGGTAGAGTCAACACAATAATTGCCGCTACAGCAACAAATAAAATTAATGACCAGTGAAGAGTTATCAATGTACCAATTGCGAAGATAAGACTTAACAAGTTGGTCCAAATTTGAATCCAAGGCGTAGCATAATCGTCTGTTAAAATCTTGAGATTATTGCCTAACTCATTTTGTATTTCTGATACCTTATAACCGCCAGAATTGTAATACCGCCGCATTATTTGAGAACGAATATTATGTAAGCATTCTTGAACTTGCTTATTAAATAAAAAGGTTCCCAGTGGTAAGGACAAAACAGTAAGGATTGAGACAGTAAAATCAATGACTAACCAAAATACAAATCTATCCCAATTGCCTTTGGTTAAATCATTGATTGCATATTTAAAAAGGTATGTTGCCAATGTTCCACAAACGGCATAACATAAGAAAATTATTAAAATAAAAACACCACGAAAAATATTGGTTTTAAAAAGTTCTTTAAGTGACATTGCTCTTTTATCCTTTCATCTTTGGTATGTTTTTATTAAACTTTAATTTTATTTTAAATGCAATAGAATTTCACTAAGGGGTCAATAAAGCTGACTAAGTGGTAATTCTGCCAAACTAAAAGATCTGCTTAAGTTAAGCAGATCTTAGTAAATTCTGTATTCAATTAATGTTTATCTTTTTCATATCTGGTGTTAAACAATGGACTAAGTGGTTCATGTTTTTGAATGCATTTAATTGCATCCCCAATAAGCGGACCAACAGATACCAGAAGAGTTTTTTCCAATTTCTTTTCTACTGGTTGATTAATAGAATCAGTTAGAACCAGATTTTTAATCGGAGAATCATTCAATCTTTGAATAGCAGGTCCTGATAAAACTGCGTGCGTAGCACTGGCATAAACTTCAGTTGCCCCAGCATCTATTAAAGCTTGGGCAGCTAGAGTAATCGTACCCGCAGTATCAATCATGTCATCAATAATGATTGCACGTTTACCCTTGACATTGCCAATGATGTTCATTACTTCAGAAACATTGGCACGTGGACGGCGTTTATCAACAATGGCAATTGGCGTTTTTAAGAACTCTGCTAACTTGCGAGCACGCGTTACGCCACCATGATCAGGTGAAACGACAACAGCATCTTTTTGCAAATTGTTTCTCAAAAAGTAATCAGCAAGTAGTGGTGCACCCATTAAGTTGTCAACAGGGATATCAAAGAATCCTTGAATTTGTGGTGCATGTAAATCAAGTGACAAGACCCTGGTAGCTCCAGCTTCTTGTAACATGTCAGCAACTAACTTAGCAGTGATTGGTTCACGTGGTCTAGTCTTACGATCTTGGCGAGCATAACCATAATAAGGAATCACGATATTAATTGTTTGAGCACTGGCACGACGCACAGCATCAATCATGATTAATAATTCCATTAGGTTATCATTAACCGGTACACTGGTTGACTGAATCAAATAGACATCTTTACCCCGGACAGATTCGTCAATGTTAATTTGAATTTCACCATCGCTAAAGCGTTGAACACTGGACTTACTCAGGGGTACCCCCACCCGCTGTGCAATTTTTTCCGCCAGCGGAACATTGGAATTGAGGGCAAACAACATCATATTGTCTTTATAAGACATAATTTCCTCCGTATTAAAATTGTTAACAACTTATTATTTTACCAAAAGTTGTCTGAAAAAGTTACTTCTGATATTATTATTCAACTTTAACGAACGACATTCAAGCCCTGAATCTTAGTTTATGAAGTAAATTATATAAGTTTTTAGCTAAACTCCAGTGAATACCAAAATAACAGTTGATACTGTTTGAAAAAATGACTGTCAAATTTAAGTACTTCACATATTCAGCTTTTACTCTTGCAAATAAAAAATATTTTCACCAGTTATTTTAGCTATATGAATAGTAACTTCCTTTTGGTAGCGCTACAGCATCCTATTAGTGTGATGGTGCATGGAATGTTGATGATAAGGCTGAATCCATGTGGGATCATTATTTACATGAAAATAATTTAGAAAACGGTGATGTAGCTAGCGATCATTATCATCATTTTGAAGAGGATATCAAAATGATGAAAGATGGTGGTCAAAATGCATACCGTTTTTCTTTGTCTTGGCCACGCATTATCAAAAATCGTGCCGGGGATATTAGTCCGAAAGGAATTGAGTTTTACAATAAACTAATTAATTGTTGCCTTAAAAATGACATAACGCCTTTGTGTCACTTTACACTGGGATCTGCCACAGTAGTTGGTGGCTGGTTCAATCTCGACACCAACGTGCTTTTGCCCAGCTGAAGTTTGTTTTAAAGCTTTTGGTGACAAGATTAAACTCTGGACAACTTTTAACGAACCCAAATGGTTTACTGTCAGTAGCTATTTTATCGGCAACTATCTGCCAACTGAGCATGATTTGTAATACACGATCACTTGCGGCTTTAACATAATGCATGCAAATGAATTAGCCATTCAAAATTTGGTCAGAAAAAATTTCAGGGACAAATAGGCATTGTTCATAGTTATTCTCCAATTGATGTTATAGATGAAACGGTTGAAACTAAAATTGCCATGCGGAATGTTGATAATTATGCTAACAACTGAGTGTTAGGTACCTTTACACTAGATGGCTTATTAATAGCTTTGGCTCACTTTGTTCAAACGAATGCTTTAACACTTTCTTGGTTAAGTTCCGTTTCGATGAGCGCAATGTCTGTTTTTATTTGCGTAGATATTACCTACTTTTTATGCCAGCATTACAAAGAAAATCCTCTATTACCTATTATGTTTTATTTAGCAGGATTTTTTTGTTAGTTTTTGATCCTAAAAAACTTGGCTTTACTGAAACTTTGCAGATATTAGTTATTGGGATGGACGTGGAATTATCTTTGCCATTTTGATTGCTATTCTAACAACGGAAGCGTACCAAGCAATGTATAAGCATTATTTGGAATTTCCAAGCTTATGATATTTGGTACACCGTTAATGCTAAATCCAATCTTTTTCATTCCATTTATTTTTTCCTTGACATGTGAAATCACTTACAGTCATTATTATATTATATATACGGAGATTATGAGTAACTAAAAAAGTCGTGGATTAGTGTCCACGACTTTTAATAATTAAGTCAATGTAATTAACTTTTTTGCAATATAAACGTACTCCAAGGTTCAATAGATTTTAACAAGTCTAAGTCATCGGGATGTAAGTGTCCTACAAGATTACGTCTGCCATCATTAGCAAACGGTGTTAAAACAATTTGAAGCTCTCCTTTATACCTCGGGTATTTATCATTAACAACAACTATATCTCCTCTTGCAAAAGAAGCTTTGTCATTATTATGAGCTGGAATATCTTCTTTAGCATAAACAACACGAGGCTGCGTGTCGCGTAACAGAAATGCAGAAGCATCACCGCGATACAAATGAGGCTCTTTTAAGCAAATCGTTTGCTCAATTGGTAAAACATCATCTTCAAAATCGATTTCTAAAGTAGGAAATGAACTGTTAAAAGCATTTGCTGCAGCAGCTAACTCATCTTCACTGGCAAAAGCGTTGCCAATAATAATGTCATCAATCATTTTGCTCAAGCGTAAGTGAGTAACCTGACTAAAAATATTGCGCTTACGATCGCTCTCCATTGTTGGAAGCCCTTCATGAACAGGCCACGGACCAAATTTAGCATTTTTAGATGAAATAAACGCAGCAGTATGCAATCCATAATCACGATACTTTTGTGAATATTCATTAAAAATCTTTTCACTTAAACCCGTATATTCTTGTGGATAAAAGTTATGACAACCAATTAGGTTATCATTCTCCGGATCATAAGCCATAATACTGTCAAGACAATTTGTACCCCGACTCATATTCAGTTCAATCTTGAGTCCATATTGATTACGAGTCATGGCAGCTTCTTCCATGCCACTAAAGCCCTCATCTAACCGCAAGCCCCAGACTCCGAGATCATGAAAGAAAACTAGATCATTATAATCAATTTTTAGGTCTTTAAACAAAACGGGATTAATATCGACTACAGTTTTAAAACCCAAATCGTTTGCATAAGCAACATCTTTTTTTAATTTTGCAAGTATATCTTCACCACTTGCACTTTTTAACTGCAAAAGTGAGGTGAAAATTCTCCTGTAACCATACTTATGAGCCAAATCCATATACTCTTTATCCCGCTCAAATGTACTTTGCTCAGGATAAAGTGAAATACCCAACTGTTTCATAAAATTATTGCTCCTTAAACTTTATTAACTTTTTGAGGGTCCACGTTATTAGAAGCAATTACAAATGGCACATAAATCAAGAAACCAACGACCATATTGACAATTTGTAAAATAACTGAACGCCAGTCAATAGTAGCAATGATAGCATTAAGGAATGGCGGCATTGCCCAGGTTGTCTGTACGGCAACTCTGTTTACCAAGCCAAGACTTAAGGCACCATATGCAATTGATACCATAACTAATGGAGCAAGAACAAATGGAATAATGTAAATTGGGTTTAAAACGATTGGCATACCAAACATCATAGGTTCATTAATGTTGAAGATCCCAGGTACAAGTGAAATCTTAGCAACGGCACGTTCATCTTCACGCTTTGAAAAAGCAAGAACGGCTAAAATAAGTAACAGAGTTGAACCTGCACCACCGATCCAAACATAAAGGTCAAAGTCACTTCTAGTCCACATATACGGTAATGCCTTTTGCATCTTATGGGCATTAGTATTGGCAATCAATGCGGTAGTCCAAATACTTTCTGTGACCGGAGCCAAGACATTGGTGCCATGAATACCAAAGAACCAAAATAGTTGAACTAGGAACACTATGAGTAATAATGAACCATAACCTTGGCCCATCTTCATTAACGGCTCTTGAATTGTTTTGGCAATTAAGTCAATCACCGTTGTATTTCTAAGACTGAATAGATAGTTAATAATACCAACAACGAACAAACCAGCAGTTGCAGGAATAATACCTGTAAAGGCATTGGAAACTGCGGGTGGAACACTGTCAGGCATTTTAATAGTAATATGTCTCTTAACTAAAGCAATGTAAACTGCAACAGAAATAGCACCCATAATCATTATGGTAAAGAAGCCGTAAGCACCAAAGTACTTATTAAAATTGAACCAGCCCCAAGCACTAATATTCTTACCATTAACAGCCATATTAGCAGCAGTTAAGGTTTTTATATCACCCTTGGTAAGAACATTTTTTAAGTCAGCTGAAAAGCTCTGAGGCAAGCTCATGATAAAGGTACCTAATGTCAGCAAGCCCCCTGCGATCGGTTCAACTTTATATTGAACACACATGTGATAGCCAAATGTAAAGGCAAACAGCAGGCCTAAAATTGCAGTAGAACCTGTCCATACCAACGCATTGATATTGATAAGCCATTGCATTGAGTTAACAACGCCCGTCCATCCTAGGTTAGTGGGAACATCCCTAAAGATAGCATTTAAGACACTAGCTACTGAACCAGCCAACATAATCGGCATAATTGAGATAAAGGCATCACGCAATGCAACAAGCCAGCGAACAGAACCGATCTTAACTGCAACAGGAACGAGATGCTTGTTTAGCCAGCTAATTATAGCATTCATAATAATTCCTCCTACTAATATTTCACTACACTTGCATTATACCATAGCAGATGGAACCGTTTACCTTTTTGCAGTCGGGAATTGTTGATGCTGTACGTTTTATGGCTTTGGTCTACACCAATATAGTTCAATATTCTCTAACCGATATTAGTCAGGTGATCAAAATGGTATATACCATATTTTTTTACTAATAAAATGCATCTTTTTAATTATTATTTAATAAAAAGATGCATCTATTGTTTGTCACCCTCAATGAGAAAGACTTTGATTTAGATTTTTTCTTTAAATGGACGAAAGATTTCATGTTTAGTTGAATATTCCACAACCTTCTTTATCTTATTCCCAGTAAACTCTATTAGTGACACCCCATCGAAGCAATATTCCTCTTTTTCTACAGCATCAAAATACCAAGTAACAACAAATTTACCAGTATCAGTTTGTTCAATTTTAAAAATATCCCATTTTAAAACTGTCTGCTCTTTAGACTTCGAATTAATATAGGCTTTTAACTCATCTAACCCTTCATAAGTAGCGCCATAGCATTCACGGTAATAGACATCCTGGTTAAACCAACTATCAAGATTAGAAAAATCTTTTTTAATCCAAGAGTTAAAGTAATCTCTGATAGTTTGTTCATTTTCTATAGTTTGACTGGAATTTGATAACATAATATTCATCTCCTAATTTATAATAAATTAAGTCTGCATTTAGTTAATAAGTAACTGATTTTCATAATTCACCTGATTAAACATATGGTTTAATGCCCAATAATCGTGTCTTAATTCTTTTTAGTCGTTGCAAAATGCACTGTATCTATAGGCCTAATCATTCTCTTTTGATAATTACATGGTACAGCATACCTGCTTGCACACATAAACTACATTGTTGAACTTTGATAATAACTGAATGGCATAAAATTACCATCTCCTAAAAGATTAACCCTACTTCAAGAGGTTTGGAAACGATAGCAATTAATCCCTAAATCAATAAATATATCCAGATCTTTTGGATAGCGGTGATATTTATCAATATCTATACCTTAATTGAACTGCCATCTTTTGCTCTATGAACGTCATAAACTGACTTTCCTTATCTCCCTTTTTGACAGCTACATCAGTTTGCATACTAGATGTAGAGCTGACCTACAAAAAGTTTTTTCGTGAAAATCTTTTTTACCATTTCCTAACCTCATTTCATTTATTTGAAACGTTTCAATAATATTACATAAAAATGGTTTTAGTAAATGAAGTACCTAACTAATTCACTACAAAATCATATAGAAAAACGACATCTCCAAAAGATGTCGTCTTATTTTGAAATGCCAGAGCACTAATTATTTGTTGCAACATAGTCTGAAATATTTAAAGTTTGCTGGAAACCATTAGCACTTGTAACAGTCAAAACTGTATTATTGTTGCTAAACTGAACTGCACTTTTATCAACGCCGTTTACACTGGCAACCAAATCAACTATTTCATTAGATTCATTGATAGTCAAATTTTTTAAATCACTAACGACAACTTTTTTGCCATTTAGAGCAGCCTTCGCATTATTTATTTGGTTTACTGTATCACTAACTTGCGCTACAGTCGCAATAGCTGTATTAACTTGACTACCAGTTGAAATGGCCGAATCATAAGCACTACGCAGAACTTTGGCAGAAAGTTTATATGAATCACTTGCTTTAACTGCCGCATCTTGAGCTAACAAGTCTTGTAAGCTCTTTTTATCAGTTGAACCAGCAGTAACTGTTTCATCTTTAGCTGTATCAGGAGTATTGACTGGCGTAAGTTTAACACCACTAACTTTACTAATATCGTCTTGTTTAATATAACCATTCTTGTCACTTTGTAATTTGTAGAATAATTCAGCCTTATTATCATCTTTTACCCAAATGTACCTTAATTCGGTAACTCGTGCTCTGTGACCTTTAGCAAAAGTTTTTGTTGGTTGAGCCACACCTTTGCTGTTATATACATTAGTAGTGCGTGCCAAAGTAATTATTGTGATATCCGTATCATCTTCTGGCTTAGAATTTGTCGGCTGCAATTGTTTGCCAGAAACTATACCGACGTTATTTTTCTTAACCCATTGCTCTTCGCCAGGGAAGTTATCGTCTTTAATACGATAAAACAGCTTTTTGCCGATATATTTAAGTTGATCAACTGTAATCTTTTCGTCTTTTCTAATCAAAGTTTTAGTCGAATGACCATTGCCATCATAAATATAAGCATTATGACTTAATGTGATCACAGTAGGATCGTTCTGGTTGTCACTTGGTGAATTATCATCTTTACTTGGCTTTTTATTAACTGGCTTTAACTTAGCACCTGTCGTTTTTCCAACATTAGCTGCCTTAATAAACTGGTTGCTTTGACCGCTGATTCTGTAAAACAACTTTTTGCCGATATAAATAAGCTGGTCAACTGTAACTGTTTGCCCCTTTTTTATCTTCTTTTTCTCGGTTTTACCTTTTGCATCATAAATGTAGGCATTATGCTTTATCTTGGCTTTCGCTTTAGCTGCAGGTTTTACAACCTTCTTGCCATTGACATAGCCAACATTGGCTGCCTTAACGTAAGCATTGCCACCCAAATTATAATATTCCTTATTTTTAATTGTAACTTTCTCACTAAATGTCAAGGTGATGCCTTTACCAATTTTTGTATTCTTAGCACTACCCATATAAGTCTTTAACCTTTTACCATTTTTGTCATAAACATACGCATTATGACTTAACTTAATCGTATTTTGCTTTGAATTGTTGTTTTTCTTAGTTGAAACCTTGTCAGCCGCTTGCACAACAGTAAATTGACCTGCTCCTATTACAGGGCTGACACCAATTAACGCAGCAGCCGATACCATCATAAATTTATGACTAAAGTTCATTTTGCTTCTCTACCTCGTTATTTATAAAAATTCTATCAATACATAATATTGTATACTAAAAAATGGCTGATACAAATAAAGTAAAGCATTGCTAACCTTTTCTTAATACTCTTGCATAAATGTAAAAAAACTGCAAAATTTTTTAAAACTAAACTATAAGTTTTTCATTCAATTAGCTTTTATATTTTGCTTCTGTTTTTTAAAAGATTTGAGATTTAAAAATGCAATATACTTAAAATACTATATACATATATACTTACATTAAATTTATTTTATAATATCAATTTCATTATTAGCTTCTCTGCTAGCATAAATTCATCACCTTGTTTGCGCTTATTTTTACACTATATATAAATTTTTACTCAGTTTAATTTCTTTAAGTTTTTAATTTATAAACTAATGATATTATAATCGCAATAATTGACATTTATATAGGCATCTATTAAATTGATAATTGTATAGTAGTTGAAAATAAGAAAGGACATTTGTATGTTAGGAAAGAATAATAACAATGAACGGGTGAAAAAAATGGCAATGCAAGCTAAGCAAGACCATTTCTCAATTCGTAAATTGAGTATTGGCGCTGCCTCAGTATTGCTTGGCTTTACTTACCTAGGACTTAGCAGTAAAACAGTTAGTGCTGATACTGTTATTCCACCCCAACAAATAAGCAAAAAGTCAAAAGTAACAGCAAAAATTGATGCTCAGGCAACTCCCACTCCCACCCCTAGGGATGATGCTGCTCAAAATTCAACTACTGCTACTAATAATATA
Organism: Lactobacillus kimbladii; assembly: GCF_014323605.1. GTDB lineage: Bacteria > Bacillota > Bacilli > Lactobacillales > Lactobacillaceae > Lactobacillus > Lactobacillus kimbladii_B. The sequence goes on from NZ_SCMB01000001.1 coordinate 215,513, forward strand.
ACCAAAACCACTAAGTCAGAAAGCGAACCCAATTTAGGAACGTTTTCTGGCTTAAGTTCTTTTTTAAGGGAAAATAGCAGCAATAGTGAGCAAAGTAATGCAGAGGCCAAAACGGACAGCGAAGACATCAATGCGGTTAAAGATGACAAGCAGAATTCTGTCACTGACAATGTGCAAAACGATAATGAGCAGAGCGGCCAAAATAAAACGGCTGATCCTACCGCAGTTGATACTGCAGATAGGGATCAAACCGAACAAAAGCAAGACAGCTTAACTACTAAAATCACCAACAGAGATTTAAGAGATGTTGGCGAAAAAAGAAGCGTAGGTAACTGGAAGGACTTTATTAGTGCTCTAACAGATAGTAGTGTAAGCGAGATCGATATCACCAATAATATTAGTGCTGACAAAAACAAACGCCACTCCAACTTTCAAGGCAGAAAATTATTAATTAAGTCTGCTGGTAATGCGAAGTACACTCTTGACTTTAAGGGTATCGATCCCGCTCTTGCCAGTAATTCTTCTTTAGATATGACTTACGAAAACCTGATACTGAAGAGTACTGACTATTATGGTGTCATTAATACCTCTAATATGAATAGAGACCAAAAAGCTAGAGTTACTTTTAGAAATATTATCTTTTATGGTTCACAGTTAGTCTTTACCAGAAATAATACCGATATTATTTTTGAAGGACAAATTCACGCGGAAACTGTCAAAATTCCAAGTAGTGTCGGTTGGTTATTTGATGGTAGCAATCAGCAACTTTTAGAATTTACCAATAGCAATAATAGCATTACTTTTAAAGCGGGTTGCCACTTTGACGGTTCAACATTTGGCGGCACCTTGATTGAAATGAGAGGAGAAGGCAACTCCTTAAATGTTGAAGAAGGAGCAGTTGTTAACCTAACCCCACTTAAAACGTACGACGGCACAAATGATGCTAATAACAGTGAACACGGCAATCCAGTCAGTGCCATCTTTATTAGTGATGATGCACAAGTAACTGTTCATGGTCAGGTGAACATTAACATCGGACAAAGTGAAGGAATTAATTATGCGGGCAAACAAAATAACGGTCAAGCCAGAGCTATTTACCTAGATAATGCCAAATCAAAAGTTAATATTGGTAGAGGCGGCATTATTAACGTCAACACAAATGGTAATATTTCTACAAGAGATAAACAAAATTTGATTTATATTGGGGGTGACTTTGCCATTAACTCCGGCGGTGCTCTCAAGATTACTGGGCAAAACATGGGCAATTATACTGGTTCGCTAGTGCAAATTGATGGTACAGCCAATGTCCAAAACGGTGGTTTTGAAATTCAATTAGTTGGTAATGCCGGTACAGGTGCAATAAAGCTGGTTGATGTGGCAAACACCGGGCAATTGATTGTCAATAACCCAACATCTCTTGTTTTAGATGCTCATCTGAACAACAACGACCGCACCAGTATTATCGGTGAAAACAAAATTACCGTGACAAATGTTCGTCAATACTTAAACCTTAGTGATCTTTTGAATGGATCAGTTGATAGCAACAACAATATAGTGCTACCGCCTTTCCATGTCTTACAAGTTGAAAAAACCGCTAAAACTGTTGCAGTTAACAATTTGGAAGTTTTAAACGGTCAAAGAATCTTCGACTTAGAAAAAGCCAAAAAAGATAGTCCACAGCTTAATGCTATTCTCAATAAAGCGCCTGAAAACTTCCAGAAATTGCTGCAAAAGTACAATCATCAAAGGTATGACCAGCTCTTTCGGGCTATCGTCGAAGCAACTTTTTCCAGCAAGGATAATCCAGGCTACAATAATATCAGATTTACGCCGGCTAATCAAAGTGGGTTCTTAGACATAGACCCAGAAGATGTGACAGTAACCAGTCAAGAAGATGGTTCAAAACTAGTCAAAGGTCATGTATTATACTATGATCCTGCAAAAGATGGTCCTGATAGTGATAACTTTTTTAAGAATGTCTTACCCGGTGGTACTGAAGCCTATGTTTTAGCCAGGTTTAAAGATAGTGGTGTATACAAAAATGGTCAAGCTGTTATTGATTCCACAATAGCTAATCCATACGCTGAGACAGTTGATACTTATCGCGGTGAAGCAAATGATTTGGCATTTTTACCAACAAAATTTGCCGCTAAAGTAGCTCCAGACGGCACCTTTACCATTACTATTCCTGCTGAAATCACCACTAAAATGGCTAAAGACGCTACAATTCAACTAACTCCACATGCGAACTTTATTGAATACAGTCCGTTAGACGTTGCCAGTGGCGTTCGCCCTACTACAGTTAGTCTGGGAATTAAACCATTTAGTGCAATACAACAAGAAGCAGCTCAGGCAATTAAAGATGCCATTAACAAAGCTAAAGCCGATAAGCCAAATAATTTGACTGCAGATCAGGAAAAAGCATTTACTGACGCACTGAATAAAGCCGCTAAGTATGCTGCAAATAGTACGGACAGCAATTATGATTCCGGCAAATCAGTTTACGGGGTGCAACCTTCCAAGACTGCGATTAGCGAAGTAAATAATAGAAAAAAGACCGTTTTAGACTTGATAGAAAAGGCTGCACAAACGGCTAAAGGTCAAGCAGAGTATGAAAATACCAAAAAGGATGCAAAAGATAAGTTAGATAGCCAGGCTAAAGAACAAATTTCTAAGTTTCCTTCACAGTCAGAAAAAATAAATGCAGCAAAAGATAAGGCAATAAGCACTGTTGATGCTCCCGAAACAAACGCTACTAACCTCGATCAGGTTGTAAGTGACGGGATTGATGCCATCAACCAAATTGGTAAAGATTATCGTGAAAATGCCAGAACAGATATCAAGCAAGCAATTTCAAACGTGGAAAATGCTATTGCTGAAGCTGCTAAAGATGACAACGTCCAATCGCCAGTTGACGAATTGATTACCGGCTTAAAAGATCGGCTAAAGCGACCAAAAGAAATCGTTGCTACCGAAGGTGATCTTGATCAAGACGATAATGAAAAAGCTATCGACAACCATCAAAAAGAAGCAAAAGATGCAATTCAAGGCGTTCAGGATACTATTGCTGCCGTCAAAACTTTAGAAGATGCTGCTAAAGAACAAATTACGCAGCATGCAGATGATAAAGAAGACATTCAAAATGCCTTAAATCAGGCAATTAAAGATATTATTAGCAGCAATAATCCGAAAGAAGACGTTAATAAGGGTCTTGATCATATTAAGGGTACCCATACCGGTAAGCAAAAAGACCAGGCAGCAAAAGATATTAAAGAAGCAGCTGCCCAAGCTAAAGAGCGGATTAAAAACTCTGGTTTATCTGAAGATGAACAAAAACAATATTTTGATGAAATAGAGCAAGTGGTTGCTGATACGACAACTACAACTGGTGATACCAGTAAATCTATTTACGGCACTGATGATGACGAAATTATCAATAAGAGAAAAGCTGCTGCTGAAAGTTTAATCAATAAAGCTGCTGCTAAATCAGAAATTGTTGGTTATACCAAAGGCTATGAAAATGTCCTCGGCAAAGTAGACAATGCCGAGACAGCTATGGCAGATGCATTAAGTGCAATTAATAAAATTGAAGATAATGCTGCCAGTAGCCAAAATATTACCCAAATACTAAAATCGACAAAGGATAATATTTTAAACGCTTTTAAAGAAGATGCTAAAGCACAAGTTAATGCAGATGCAGATACTGCTAAGACCAACTTAGGAGTAACTAAAGAAACTAATATTGATGACGCAGTCACCAATGCCGGTAACACGATTGACAGTCACAATTCTGCTACTGATATTAAACAAGACATTATTAACGGTAAAAAGAATGTTTTAGACGCTTATAAGACGGCTGCTAAAGCGCAAGTTAAACAAGACGCAGATGAAGCAAAAAGTAATTTAGGGGTTGACCAAGAAACTAATATTGATAACGCGGTCACTAATGCTGCCAACACGATTGATAGCCATGACTCACTTACCGATATTAAACAAGACATCATTGATGGTAAAAAGAATGTTTTAGACGCCTATAAAACTGCTGCTAAAAACCAACTAGAAGCAATCAAAAAAGATGTTATAGCTAAAATTCAAAATAACCCTAACTTAACGGCTAAAAATAAAGATGAAGCTGTAAATAAAGCCAATGATTTGCTTACTGGAGATCAGGGATATTACGACCGTATTGATAACGGAGAAACTCCAGCAGACATTGACAAAGCTACCAAAGAAGGTACTGCTGCATTAAACGATTTGCTTAACGAACAGAACATCAAGGGCCAACGCAATCAAGCTATTACGGATATTCAAACTGCTAGAGACAAAGCAATTGCTGAAATTAAGGGCAATAAGAACCTGAGTGATGCAGATAGTACTAAGTATCAAGATCTAATTAACGCTGCAGCCGATAAAGGGATTGCCAATGTTTCTCAAGACGAAGATGAAAATGCAATTGAAACAGATCGAGACAATGCTATTAAAAATATTACAGACTATCAGAATAATGCCGCGAACGCTGCTACGAATAATTTAGATCAACAACACAAAACTGCAATTACAGAAATTGAAAATGCAGCTCAAGCAGCTAAAGACAAAATTGATGGCTTTGCTGACTCCGATTTAAGCCCAGAAGATAAACAACATTTTAAAGAACTGATTGCTAAAGACTTAGCTAATGCCAAGGCAGATATTAATGCAGCTAAAGACACTGATGGTATTAATTCTGCCAAGCAAGCTGCTAAAGATAGGATCAACAAGGACTTGGCAGCTGCTCAATTGGCAGTCGCTAAATCTCAAGCAAATAAAGCTTTGCAAGCCGAGAGAGAAAAGGACTTAGCCACTATCAATCAGGCTTTTGAAGATAATAAAATTAATAGCGAGCAAAAAGACGCCTTAACAAGTAAGATTAATGGCTTCTACGAAACAGCAACCAGCAAGGTTTATAATGACTTTACCATTGACCAAGTAGTTAAAGATAGAGATGACGGCGTTGCTGCTATGGCTAATGTTGCTGGCAGTATTGCAAGCGAAGAAGCAAAATTCTTAGAGCAACAAAAAAATGAGGCATTAACTAACCAAGATAATGGACTAATTTCTTTAGCTGAAACAATTCGTGCGGATATCGAACAAAATCCTAACCTTTCCGGTCAGGAAAAGAATAACTATTATGGAGAAATTGCTACAGCATTAACGACAGCAAAAACTAATATTCAAAATGCCACGACTAAGGAAGAAATTGCTGCAGCAGCTAATGCTAGTCGCGAGGCCTTAAATAAAATTCGCGATAAAGTAGCCCTCCAGTCAACTAGAAATGCTGCCCTGAAAGAATTATTGAGCGTTTACAACGATGTAAACGATAAAATTTCAGGTTTACAAAATGTCAATAGTAGTACAAAAGACGGGCTAATTAAGCAGTTAAACGATTACTACAATGATGCAGTTAACAAAGTTAAGAATGCTCCTATTGATCAAGTTGATACTGAAAAGCAAACAGGCAACGATAACATGCGTAAGGTAATCCGCGATGCTCAAAGCCTTGATACCAATATTAATAACGCCAAGAACGAAATTGATAAAATTGCTACACAAGCAATTGACAACGTTAATCAGTCTTCAATGTCTGATGCTGATAAGACCGAGACTATCTCAAAAATAAATGACGAACGGGATAAGGCTAAGCAAAATATAGAGTTGCAAAAGACTAATGATGCAGTTGACCAAGCTAAAGGCGACGGCAAAAATGCTATTGACCAAGTAATAGCAGATGCTACTGCTGCAGATTTGGCAGAGGCCAAAAATAACAGCGAAAAAACTATAAAAAACGCTGCTCTTGAAGCAATTAATAGGTTGAATTCCTCCTATAATTCGCTGAGCGAAGAAGAACAGGCTGATGCTAAATCCCGATATAATCAGGCAATCACAGATATTAATCAGGCTGCTGCTGATGCTATCAACAAATTACAAAACGTCAAAACCAAAAATGACGTCAATAAAGTAACTACCGATACTATTACTGCCATTAATAAAGCTGAAGCCAGCGGCAACTTGGCAATTACCAAAGCGCAAGCTAGAAAAGCTATTAAAGATGCCGCAAACGAAGTCAAGAATAGCCTGAAAGATAAGGCAGATCAAGATAGCGTTGATTCAATTATTGATACTGCTAATTCAGCCATTGATGCGGCCGAAGAAAGTAATTCAGTCTTGGACATTAAAGATACTGCTATTAAGCAGATAAAAGCTATTAAGTCTACTGCAGATGATAAATATGCTCAGGAAATTAAACAGGCTAAAGCTGCTGCTATCAAAAAGCTTACTGAAGAACTCAACGGTCAAACTAATAATCCTGATGTCCTGGGAATCTTATCTCAAATTGACCAAATTGCAGGTTTAAGCGACGAGGAAAAGGACAAATATAAGAGTCAGGCAACGGATGCTAAAAATTTAGCTGTTAACCAAGTTAATGGTCAACAAACTGAAACCGATATAGATTCTGCTAAGAATACTGGAATTATTAACATTGACAAAGCTTTGAGTGCTGCCCAATTACAAGCTGCTAAGAATAATGCCAATAAATATTTAGAAGATATTGTCGAAACAGCTAAGAATGATATCAATAGCATTGACCAGTCAGCCTTAAGTGACGAAGAAAAAGCCAAATTGATTGAACAAATTAATTCAAATAAAGAAACGGCTATCCAAAATATTAATCAAGCGCAAACTCCAGCTGAAGTTGAAAAAGCTAAGACAGCAGGTGAAGGTGCAATTAATGGTATGGTGCAAAATGCCCAGAATAATGTTGCTTTACTGCAAGAACAAAATGTCGCATACAATAAACTGGTTGAACAAGCGAAAAAATTGAATCAACGCTTAAACGATGACTTGCTGCAAAATAAACTTGATCAAAATCAGGTTGACGAATTAAGCAATGCTATTAGCGCAGCTTTAAGCACTGTTAAAACCAAGATTTCTGCTGCAACTGCTCAAGATAAAATCAATGATGCCAGAAGTAAAAGTGAGACTACTCTTAACAACATTGGCAGTGATATTGATAAAGAAGAAGCCTTAACTAAAGCTCTAAACGATCTACAAATTGCTGCCACTAGCGCTAAAGCTAAAGCTGATAAAACTGAAGACAGAGCTGTCGCTGAAAAAATGAAAGCCCAAATAGACCAAGAGCAAAAGAAAGCTGCTGCTAATATTATTGCCGCTAGAAATAATAAGCAAAACACTATTACGCAAATTCAAACAGGTGCAAATGAAGGCATTACCACAATTAGCAAATTAGGTGATGACTTTGATAATAAAAATCAAATAGTTAAGGGTCTGAAAGAATATGCTGCAAGTGCCAAAACTGATATTGATGGTTTAGACTTAGCCGGTAATGATGTCACTAGCGGATATAATGATATTGAACGAGTTTTAAATAACTTTATTAGTTTAATTTATGCCGGTACAAGTGATAAGCTGTCCCAGTTAGAACAAGATGCCAAAACAAATATTGATCAGGCCAAGTTGCCTAGTCAACTGACTGCGGAAAAGAATACTCTGATTAACAAGTTTAAGGAATACCTTAAAAATAAAGGGGAAATTGCCAGTGTGGCAACTAATCTAGAGCAAGACCAAATTGAAGGACTGCAAAAGCAACTTGATGAAGCCGTCAATAGAACTATAGATAAGATTGCGGATGTTAAACTTGATAATACTTACGAAAATGCACTAGCACAAGCTCAAAATGCCCAACAAGGTAAAGCTCAACAGGATGAAATTCCTAATTTCGGTAAAAAAGAAATCGACCGTATTTTCCAAGTTGCGCAAGAAAAAGCAGAAATAGTCAAAGCTAAACAAGAGGCAATCTCTCAGATCGAACAAGCTCAAAAAGAAGCAAATGACGCAATAGAAAAATCAGGTTTGTCACCAGAGGATCAGCAAAAGCAGAAAGACCAGATTAAAACTATTGTTGAACAAGCAAAAACTGACATTAATTCTGTTCAACAATCTGAAACAGAGCCTAAAGACCAAATAAATGGCAAACGAGATCAAGCAGTTGACAAGTTCAGTGCCATTAAAGATCAAGCCGCCCTAGCTGGTCAAAAGACAAAAGCTGAAGGTATTCTAAAGGATAAACAAACTAAGGCCCATAATATAATTGATCAGTCTCAATTAACTGCCAAGCAGAAGAAGGCAGCTAAAGCTGCAATTGATGATGCTTATCAACAGAGTTTCCAGGATATAGAAAAGACTAAAGCAATTAGCAACATCCCAGATGAAGCAACCATTGGTCAAAACATTGATCGTCTGTTAACTAAACCTGAGACCGGCACTGAACCAGAATGGTTTAATGATGAGCAAAAAAATGCTTTTGCAGGTGCTGATGGCGTGACTGGCATCAAAAACGCCTACAAGACATTAAAAGACAGATTAAAAGATAAACTGGCTCAAGAAGTGCAAGATCACATTGATGAACAAATAAAAACTATTGATGAAGCTCTAAATATCCAGACTGTCAGTGCTGCTTATGATGAGGCTATGACTATTATCAATAAGGAAAATGCTAAAGCTGACATTGACGAAGAAGCTGATAAAGTTACTAAGGAAATTGACGGTAATGATAAATTATCTACTGAATCAAAAGACCGGCTGAAAGAGCAAATTAAAAATGATAGCCAAAAGGCTAAGGATAAAATTGATGCAGTTAATGCTCCTAAAGGCGATACAACTGACAAAAAGAACCAAATTGATAAAATCACAGAAACTGCCAAAGCTGATATTGACAGCGCCGGTAATGCTGCTAAAAATGAATCCATTAGTTTACTTAAAGCAGAAGCAAATAACGATTTGGCTGATAAACACCAAAAAGCAGTTGCTGAACTAAAAGACAAGTTTGGTGAAAATGCCGATACCACCAGCGTTGATAAAGCCTATCAGGAGCATTCACGTGTCAATGGTGATTCACCTGCAGATATTGCAGCTGATAAGATTGCAGCTGAAAAAGAAATAGCTAAAGGTTCAGTAATTGACACCGCTACTAACGCTAAAAACCAAGTTGATAAATTAATACATCAGGACAGTAGTGATTATACTGATACTGAAAAACAGGCAATAAAAGACCTCATTGACCAAGAAGCAGCTAAAGCCAACTCGGATCAAACGGGCACTATTGCTCAAGTTCAAGATTCAACCGGAATAGAAACTGCTAGAAAGGATGCAGTTGACAGAATAAGCAGTATTATTGTAAGCGATAGTAAAGAGCTTGACGATGTCTTAAACAACAATAGCAAAGTGCAAAAAGAAAGACTGAAAGCTGCCTATGATTCCGCTGTTAAAGCTCTTACAGACAGGTTTAAGGATAAAGCAAACACCACTAGCGTTGATCAAGCATACGAAAATGCTAAAAATGCTCTCAATGATCCTGCCAACGCGGATAAACTCGCTGTAACAGAATTAGCCGGTGAAAAGGCAATCGCTGCTTGGGCTCTAGCGGAGGCACAAAAAGCAGCTAAAAGTGAAATTCAGTCCTCTAGCAATTACACTGAGCAGGAAAAGAAAACTATTATTAACCAAATTGATACTGATATGAATACTGCTAAAGATGCTATTAATCAGCCTGAAGTTAATGATAGTAAAACCATTACTAAACTCCGTGATGATGCAATTAATCAACTTTATCTCGATAGTACAGATTCTGATACAATTAACCATATTCTTGATAGTAACGACAATAGTCAAGAAAATGATGATAACCATAGCAATAGCATTAATACTAGTTCTGCCCCTGCTCCATTCAACCCCAACCCGATTAATACTGCTGACAAAGAAGAAAAAGAAGAACCAGAACTTGATTTAAGCCATAGCGAAGAATTGGCTTTAATGCACAATGCCTACCTATATGATGAAAATGGCAAGCGTGTAAATAAGGTTGTCCTTGGTGCCGGTTCAATCATTACTTCGTACGGTACAAAAGTAATTAATGGGAAACACTATTACATTCTGGTTGATAGGGGCAATAAGAACCAAGTCTACTATGTTGCTACTAGCAACGTAGTTTCAACCAGTCGAAAATTAAAACATAATGCTTATGTTTACAATAAACATGGCAAACGGATTAAGAAAGCTAGTGTGTTAAGAAAAGGCAATAATATTAATACGTATGGCAGTGCAGTAACCATTCGGGGCAAGAAGTACTTTATTATTGCTCAAAACCGTTTTGTTAAAGCCGCAAATATTGCAGTCCAAAAAGCATCTGTTGCTACTGTTACCACAGCTCCGATTACTGAAAAGCCACATCCAGTGGTCGAAAAAGAAATTATGCACAATTCATATTTGTATGATAAGCAAGGAAAACGTGCCAATAAGTTAGTAATTCTTGTTGGTTCAAGTGTAAATACCGCTAACAAGCAATCGATTAATGGCAGGTCATTCTACGAACTGGAAGATGGTCTATTCATCTCTGCTGCTAATATAGATTCCAAAAAGATCAAATTAAGGCGTAACGCTTATATTTATAGTCAACATGGCAATCGAATTAGTAAAAAAGGTTTGAAGAAAGGTAAAGCAGTTAAAACTTATGGCGATCCTGTCAAAATAAACAACAAGCAATACTATATTATTGCTAAAAATAAGTTTGTTAAAAAAGCTAATTTTAAATAATTAATTTTACATCAATAGCTCCAGAAGTTTAAAACTCTGGAGCTATTTTTTTAGTTATGCTGCAAATAAAATGAGCTGGAAAATCTTCCAGCTCATTTTTAGTTCTTTTTTATTTCCAGTCAGGATCATTAGATAGGGGCAATTTATGCCAGTAATCTGGTTTATTTACCTGACGACCGCGAGCAATCGCCATATCATATTTGGCTACATCTTTAGTTATTGTCGAATCTGCTGCCACAAAAGCGTGGTCAGCAATATTAACTGGTGCAACTAAAGTAGCACCAGAGCCAATGAACGCACGATCACCCACGTTAGTATGATCTTTTTTCACGCCGTCATAATTAGCAAAAATAGTGCCACAGCCAACATTAACATCTTTACCCAAAGTAGCATCCCCGATATAAGTCAAATGACCTACTTTAGAATTTTCACCAATTTCAGCATTTTTAATTTCTACAAAGTTTCCGATATGGACACCCTTTCTTAGGATTGCTTTAGGGCGCAAATGGGAATTAGGGCCAACATCTGAAAATTCATCCATCTCAGCTTGTTCAACTGTTGAAGAAGTTACAGTAACATTGTTACCAACTTTGGAATCAATAATCCTGGAGCCAGAAGTTATTAAACAGTCGCTCCCAATTTCAGTATTGCCTTTAATTACGACATTGCCTTCAATCTGCGTATCACAGCCAATTTTAACATCCACATCAATATAAGCCGTATCAGGATCAATGAAAGTTACACCATTTGCCATATGCATTTTATTAATCCTTTTTTGCATAATTTTGGTAGCTTGAGTCAAAGCTGATCGATCATTAACTCCCAGGCTCTCGCTGAAATCTGGCATTTTGTATGCACCAATTCTTTGACCTTCATTACGCAAAATTTCCAGCACATCAGTTAAATAATATTCTCCTTGAGCATTATGATTATCGACCTTTTTTAATGCACTAAATAACAACTGATTGTCAAAACAAAAAACACCGGTATTGATTTCGTCGATTTTTAATTCACTTGGTGTACCATCTTTTTGTTCAACAATTCTTAAAACATTATCTTGATCGTCTCGAATAATGCGACCATAACCATAAGGATTTGGAGCTTGAGCGGTCAAAACAGTAGCAGCATTGCCTTTGCTTTGATGGTAATTAAATAATTTTTGAAAAGTTTGGCTTGTAAATAATGGTGTATCACCCGTAATTACTAAAGTAGCACCCTTTTCTGCTGCTAGCTCATCTGCAGCAGTTAAAACGGCATCACCTGTACCAAGTTGCTTTTTTTGTAAAACAAACTCAGACTTATCAGCAAGAACCTTTTTAACTTCTTCTGCACCATTACCCACAATTGTAACTATTTTGTCTGGTTTTATTGCTTGCGCTGCTTCAACAACGTATTCGACCATTGACTTGCCGCATACTTGATGTAAAACCTTGTACAATTTTGATTTCATCCGGGTCCCCTTGCCCGCTGCCAGAACAATTACAAACTTTTTCATTAATTTTAGCCTCTTTTATTTTCCTAGATTATTATTATATTTTAGTATATCATCTTATAAACTAAAAGCGGTCAAAATCGGTGTGCGCTATTAACGAACCTGGCTCTGCCACAATGACTTTCTTTTTGTCGTCAATTCTTTTAATTTTTACTAAAGAAAGATGGCCCTCAATTAATTTAACATCATCAAAATCTGCTTCACATAAAACGCAAACACCAGCAATATTACCATTAAATTCTCTAACTAATTGCTGCATTCCTGTTAAAGTACCACCGGCCATCATATAGTCATCTATCAGCAAAACATTAGAATTTTCTTTTAACACTCTAGTTGGCAATTCCATTTTAGAAACACGATCAAGTGAAGAAGAAATATAGTTTACTGAAACCGTTGCACCTTCTGTGACTTTTGAACGCTTACGTGCAATGATAAATGGCACATTTAAATAGCGTGCAACTGCCTGTGCTAAAGCGATACCCTTAGTTTCAATAGTCATTACAACATCAATGTCAGAATATGCATACCTGGTAGCAATTAATTTACCTATCTTGTCTAAGTCTTGCGGATTACCAATGATATCGGACAGGTAAACGAAACTTCCCGCTAAAATACGGTCAGGATCTTCAATACGACTGGCCAATTCATTTAAATATTTCTGAGCATGCTTTTTACCCCAAAAAGGAATATAGCGCACACCACCGGCCGCACCTGCTACAGTTTCTAAAATACCATCTTGATTATTTGCTAAAGTGTGTTTCAAAATGGCAAGGTCTTCCGAGATCGAAGACTTTGCTGCACCATATCTTTTTGCAAAAAATGGCAACGGAATTAAGTCATGTGGTCGTTCCATCAAATATTTAGTCATGTCAACTAATCTCTCTGAACGTTTCATAGAATTACCCTCCTATTGTTTGTCTTTTGCCAGTTACTACTATACACTTAACCATAAAAAAAGGCACTAACATTTTACCAAATGTTAATGCCAAAAAGTATTATTTGGATATCGCTTTAGTTTTACTGTACAGCGTTATCAAATTTTAATGTAATGTTTTTGGTTAACAAATCCGTATAACTATAAGAAACATGTTCAAAATTGTTTGAATCTTGGTCTAGATCAACTACAAAAACTGCGGGAAAAGTATTCTTTAAAATTCCACGTCTTTTTGTAACTTTCTTACGTCCGGCTCTTGCAACTACAGTCAACGAATCACCCAAATGTGAATCCAGCTTACTCTTAATGGTCATAATAGATGTTGGCAATGAAAACAACTCCTTTGGAGTGAATTATACCACTTTATTATTATTTTTTCAATTCTTTTTAAAAACAACCACAGAATATTTTCGTCAACTTTTAACTGGCACACATGCAGCAATTTGGACAAATTGCTTAAGAGTTAGCTGTTCGGGACGAACTCGGGAATCGACACCTAACGACTTAATTAAATGTGTTCGATCTTCATTGTTCGGTATGAGTGCTTTCAAGTTGTTATTTAATGTTTTCCGCCTTTGTGCAAAGCACATCTTAACTACCCAATTAAAGTGCTTAGAATCATTTATATCGATTTTACTTTCTGCGGGCAAAGGTGTTAAAACCACAACACTAGAGTCAACTTTTGGTCTGGGAATAAAGGAAGAACTTTTTACAGTCATAAATGACTTAACGGCCATTTCTGTTTGAACAGCGATTGTTAAAGGTCCATATTCTTTTGTTCCTGAATGAGCACTTAAACGATCTGCCACTTCTTTTTGCATCATCAGCGTCAGACTGGCAAATTCTAATTCAGAATTGTTAAGGAAGAAAATAATTGGCGTTGTGATGTAATAAGGCAAATTCGCTACAACTTTGACCGGTTTGCTTAAATCAAAAAAACCTTTCAAATCTTGCTTAAAATCAGCCTTCAGTATGTCCTTTATCTTCAATTTGAAACGTTGATCTAAAGGATAACCGTTTATTTTTTTTGGTAGTTCATTTTGTAATACTTCTAAAAGATTTTCATCAACTTCATAAGCAAAAACCTTAGCGCCGGCATCCAGCAATTGCTCAGTTAAGGAGCCAATTCCAGGACCGATTTCAATTACTTGGTCATCGGGTTTAATTGCTGCCGCTTTGACAATACCATGAAGAGCGTCCAGGTCTACTAAAAAATTCTGACCCAGGCTCTTTTTAGCTTTCATAAAATAGCGATTAATAATTGCCTGAGTTCTAACAGGGGAACCAATGGGAATCTCACTGCTCATCTTGTACCTCCTCAAGAGCTTGTTTAAGTTCAGAAAGTGAAATACCAAAAGTTTGTAAACGGTGATAAAACTGCTTACCATTTCCATAACCAATGCGCAGTTTATTGCCAACTTTTTCACGTATTTTGCGTGAATTAGGGCCACTTGCTAAACCCAATTTTTGATACTTTTCTCTTGTTAAATCAGTATTTGGCACCTTTTTTTCATGTAAATCACTCAGAGCTTTTTTTAAAGCCTCTTTTGATGCATGTTCAACGCCAAGGGAACCTTTTTTATGAGGCTCTCCCTCTTTACGAGTAATAAAAGCCTGTTTAACTGTTGGTACTGCCTGAGTCACCAGACGTCTTATTCGCTCACCATTTAAATCAGGATCAGTCAAAACAATAATTTCTCTTTTGCATGCCAATTCCTGCAGTTCCGCAAGTACAGTTTCAGGAACATCTGAACCATTGGTTTCAATTGTTTCAATACCTGGGAAAAATTGCTTAAGCCGAATTGTATCGTCTTTTCCCTCAACGACTACGACGGCATCAAAATGTTTTTTAGTTAAGTCCATAGACCCTCATTGTATTTGCATATGTTGCCTGAGCAACCTCATCTAGCGGAAGACCTTTTAATTCAGCAATTGCACGTGCCACATAATAAACATTACCTGGTTCATTTTGCCTGCCGCGGTATGGTTTAGGGGTGAGATAAGGTGCATCGGTTTCAACCAACAACCGTTCTAAAGGAGTTTTTTGAGCTGCTTCATGTACCTCCACGGCTTTAGTAAAGGAAACAACCCCAGAATAAGAAAAATATACATTCAAATCTAAGAATTTGGTCAGCCATGAAATGTCACCGTTAAAACTATGCAAAATTGCACCATATTCCAAATTGCTGTTTTTTAGTATTTCGTAGCAATCTCCAAACGCATCTCTAGTGTGAATATCAACAGGCTTTTTTAATTCATGTGCCAGTTCAACTTGTCTTGCAAAAACTTCCCGTTGCTTTGCTCTTGGAGATTCATCCCAATAATAATCAAGGCCTACTTCTCCTAAGGCAACCACACCAGGCAGTTGTAACTGCTCGATCAATAAATCTTCTGCTTTTTGGTCATAATCTTTGGCAACATCAGGGCAGTAGCCAACCATAGCATAAATTTGAGTAAAGCGTTGACTTAAATCAATGGCACGCTTGTTAAAATCAGGATCCTGCCCTGCACAAATTATTTTAGTCACACCCAGTTTTTGCGCACGTTCAAGATAAAATTCTTCTTTACCGCGAAACGGCTCATCCTGTAAATGAGTATGGTTATCAATTAACTCCATTAACTTAGTTGTGCCCCGACTTCATGTTCGTCACCAACTAAAGCTAATTTTACTTCGCCATTTTTCTCACTGGACAAGAGCATACCCTGACTTAAATGACCCAGCATCTTGCGCGGCTTAAGATTAGTTACAGCCAAAACTTTTCTACCCAATAATTCACTGGCATTAGGATAATATTGCCGGATACCACTTAAAATCTGTCTTTCATCACCATTGCCAAAGTCCATTTGGAATTGCAACAGTTTCTTAGACCCTTGAACAGGCTCAACAGATAAAATTTTGCCAACTTGAATTTTTACCTTATCGAAAGCGTCAATTGAAATTTCCTTATCTTTACCTTGTTCATTGCGGCTTTCTTTCTTTGGCTTAGCTTTAGCCATCTCATCTTGAATGTATTTAATTTCTTCTTTAGGCTCAACTCTTGGGAAAATCGGTTTTGGATCAGAAATAACATTAGTATCCCAATCACATGCACCAAATTTAAATTTCTTTTCTTCATCGTTCTTCCAGTCAAGACCTAATTGTCTGAACATTTCAACTGGAGTTCTGGTCATAATTGGAGCAATCAGCAAAGCAATAATTCTCAAACTTTCTGCTAAGTTTGACATTACACGAGTTAAGTCAGCTGTTTTGCCTTCCTTATTCAAATTCCAAGGCATAGTTTCATCAATATACTTATTAGCACGATTAATAAACTTCCAAGTATCCTCGATTGCCTGAGTAAAGTGCAGAGTATCCATTTCTTTTTTGTAGCTGGCAATGACGTCTGCTGCAGTTTGGGCTAAATCCTTACCCAAGTCATCCTGCTCTTGCGCAACGGGTTCAACTTTTCCATTTTGATATTGATTGATCATTGAAACAGTTCTGTTAAGCAAGTTGCCTAAATCATTGGCCAAGTCATAGTTAACCCGTTCAACAAAGTCCTCTGGAGTAAAGACACCATCAGAACCAAACGGCAAGGCCCGCATCAAGTAGTAACGCAGTGCGTCCACGCCATAACGGTTAATAATAGATTCAGGATAAACAGCGTTGCCCTTTGATTTGGACATCTTGCCGTCTTTCATTAAAACCCAGCCGTGACCAATAACATGCTTAGGTAATGGTAATCCCAAGGCCATCAGCATAATTGGCCAGTAAATAGTATGGAAGCGCACAATTTCTTTACCTACCAGATGAACATCTGCAGGCCAGTATTTCTTAAATAGCGAATCATCATCCGAACCATATCCTAGAGCTGTAATATAGTTAGATAAGGCATCAATCCAAACATAAACAACGTGCTTAGGATCACTTGGAACAGGGATACCCCAGGAAACAGTAGTTCTAGTAACTGAAAGGTCTTCAAGACCTGGCTTTAAGAAGTTATTGACCATTTCCTTTTCACGAGTGTGAGGAAGAATAAAATCAGGGTGATCTTGATAATATTGATAAAGTCTATCAGCATATTTACTCATCTTAAAAAAGTATGAAGGCTCTTTAACAAGCTGCACTTCATGACCTGATGGAGCCTTACCACCAATCACATTGCCATCATCGTCTTTATAAACTTCAGCCAATTGCGATTCTGTAAAGTACTCTTCGTCTTCTACGGAATACCAGCCAGTATACTCACCAAGGTAGATATCCCCCTGTTTTAGCAACTGTTCAAATATTTTTTGGACGCCTTTTACATGCTCTTTGTCAGTAGTACGAATAAATTTATCATAAGAAATATCAAGGCTTTTCCACAACTTTTTATAAATAACTACCATTTTATCTACAAATTCTTGCGGTTTAACTCCCTGCTTCTCAGCTTTCTGCTCAATTTTTAACCCATGCTCATCAGTACCGGTTAAAAAGAAGGTGTCGTATCCTTGACTACGCTTGTAGCGAGCCATTACATCTGCAGCGATAGTAGTATACGCATTACCGATAGTCAATCGGCCAGATGGATAGTAAATTGGTGTTGTGATATAAAAAGTTTTTTTATCAGCCATATTCATTTTCTCCTTAATTTTTGTTTAATTATATTATATTATACTACACCAATAAAAAAGCGAATTCCTTACGGAGTCCTCTTTTTTAGTAGATATTTAGCATTTTACGCTTATTTTTAGATTAAAAATTTTTCACTCTTTAAATAGAAATGCTTGATAACTGTAGTCAGTAAAATATATAGAACAAGTATACCAAATACTACCCACATGAATTCAATTGGCATCTTGCCAAAGCCCAGTTTTGTTGCTAAAAACGAAAATGGAATCAATGTTCCAATTACTCCAGCTCCAAATGTGGCTAAAGTTACTCCTGGTGCAGCATGCTGTTTAATAAACGGCAAACGTGGATCACGCAGTGCGTGAATGACCATTTCTTGAGTCCATAGTGATTCAATAAACCAGCCAGTGTGGAAAAGTGCTACAAATGCTACTTTTTGTGTTGCTCCCAGTGCGCTGTAATTTCCACCTGTTAATTGGGGACAAATCACAAAGAATAATAGGGCAAATGTTAAAATATCAAAAACAGATGAAGTTGGGCCAAAATAAAACATGAATTTAGGCAACTTTTTAGTTGACCAGGTTCGTGGCTCTTTTAAAAACTTATCAGACATATCATCAAATGGCAGTGCGAGGCAACTGGTTCCATAAAGTAAATCAAGAACTAACAGCTGCAAGGGCAGCATTGGCAGAAATGGCAGGAAAGAAGAGGCTACCATAATTGACAAGATATTACCAAAATTGGAAGAAAGAGTAATCTTAATGTACTTCATAGTATTGCCAAATACCTTGCGTCCAATTCTAACGCCAGCTTCCAAAACATTTAAGTCCTTATGCAGCAAAATAATATCAGCAGATTCCTTGGCAATATCCACGGCTGTATCAACAGAAATTGAGACATCAGCTGCTTTCATTGCTGGCGCGTCATTGATGCCATCACCCATGTAGCCTACTGTATGACCATTTTTCTTTAACAGATTAATAATTTTGGTTTTATCTTCTGGTGATAATTTGACAAAAATGTTGCACTCTTCCACCATTTTAGCTAATTCTTCTGGTTTCTTTCCTTCCAGATCTGCCCCTGAATAAACCGTATCAACATTCAAACCAACTTGCAGGCCTACAGTTCTGGTAACTGCTTCATTATCCCCTGTTAAAATTTTAACGTTAATGCCATCATATTTTAGGCGTGCCAAAGCATCTTTAGCACTTTCTTTAGGTGGATCAAGAAAGGCCAAATAACCACATAAAATAAGGTCATTTTCATCTTTAACCGAAAATTCTCCAACAGGAGCAGGATTACGCTTGTATCCCAGCATGATAACGCGCAAGCCATCATCATTCATATCGTTAACCTTAGCCATTACTTTTTGTTTTCGCTCAGGAGTCAAAGGCAGAATCTGACCGTCAACTTCAAGCTTGGTAGCAACAGCCATCATTTCTTCTGAAGCACCCTTGGTTACTAAGAGGTGCTCACCATGTTGCTCATCAGAGTTTTCCACCACGACGCTCATGCGCCTTCTGGAAAAATCAAAGGGGATTTCATCGATTTTATTGTAATCACGCTGAATTTCATTAATATCCAATTCATCGCCGGCAGCTTCAATTATTGCTTTATCAATCAGATTTTTCATTCCCGTTTGGTAGTTAGAATTAAGGTAGCCTAATTCCAGAATACGCGGATTTTCTCTTAAGTTGAGATCATAATGACGTTCCAAAACCACTTTATCCTGCGTTAATGTTCCTGTCTTATCCGTACACAAGATATCAGCAGAGCCAAAGTTTTGAATTGAATTCATCTTTTTGACAATAGTGCCTTTTTTGGACATCTCAATTGACCCCTTGACTAGATTGGTGGTCACAATTACGGGCAGCATCTCAGGGGTTAAGCCAACAGCTGTAGCAATTGAGAAAATTAGCGCATTGACCCAGTCACCTTTGGTGATGCCATTGATGATGAAAACCAAAGGAGCAATGATTGCAGTCATGATAATCAATAATTTAGAAACATTTTTGATACCAATGTCAAAGGTAGTATTCTTAACATCATTATGTGAAATATCATGAGCCAGTTTGCCGAACATGGTTCTCTCACCAGTAGCAAAAACAATTCCTAAACCAGAACCGGAAACGATCGTCGTGCCCTCGTAGAGAATGTTGGGATAATCAAGATAGTCGCGATCAGCACCAAGTTTAGGTTTTTCTGTAGCAATCTTTTCCACTGGGTTTGATTCACCATTTAAAGAACTAGATGAACAAAAGAGGTCCTTACTAGTCAAAAGGCGCATATCGGCTGGCACCATATCTCCAGCAGCCAGGCGAATTACATCACCAACAACGACTTCACTAGTATCAATTTCTTGGTCTTTGCCGTCACGAATAATGTCAGTTGTGACAGAAACCATCTTAAGCAAAGAGTCAACAGCATTTGATGATCTGACGTTTTGCACAAAACTGGTAACACCAGAGATTAAAACCATCGTGACCATTATTGCAACGGTAGTCAAATCCTTTTCACCAGCCGGCACAAAAATATAGTCGGTAAACAAAGACAATGTTGCTAAAACTAACAATACTAATGTAAAAGGAGTAATAAAAGCTTCTGCTAAAAAACGCAACTTAGAATTATGTTTATTTGAAGCAATAGTATTAGCACCGTATTCCTCCCTATTTTTTTCAGCCTGCTTGCTGGTTAACCCGTTACTGCTCGCATGTAGCCGCGCCAAAGTTTCTGATCTGCTTTCCTTGGCAATTGCCTTGACCAGTGCCAAATCTTTGTTGCTAGTTGTGCCATTTGGTTTTTTCAGCATTATCCCCACTCCTCATCACAGAATTAATTCAAACAAACTAAAAAAAGAGCCGCCTATGCTAACCGCTTGGCGCCCCTTTTCAACAGGTATTATTATACTCATCGTTCAGTTTTAACACTACGTGACGTAAGTCATACAGCTAGCTATCTGGTTTTCGCCTTATATCGACGAAAACTATTTGACCCGTTGGCATCTCTGGATGTTTCCGGGCGATAGCATTTGTTCACGTAGGAGTCTCACCTAACAGTTTATTTGTTGTTTATTTAATTGCATTGTGAGTGTAATACATAACACATGATAAAGTCAACATTTTTGTCTTTTTTTATTTATCTTTTCTTAGGTTCAAATTGTTTTTGAAGAAATAAATCAAACCGCCAATTAATAAAGCAAGCGCCAAGGCTATGGGCAAGGCCAACCTGTGAGGGTGAGAAAGCTGCGCCCGCTCATTACTGGACAAATCATACTTATCCAGTGAATATTGGTAACGTTGATCAATAGTAGTGGCACATGCTCTAAATACAAAGCGCAAACCTTCGTTAAATTTCTTTTTATTAGTACTGCGCAATTTATCGGATTGTGAGCGAATGATATTGCCGCGAACATCAGCCGAAAACGCGCTGTGCAGATCTTTACTGGAATAAATTTGCACATTGCGTTTTTTGTTTTTAGTGCCAACAACAATAAAAACCGTCCGCTTATACTTATTTAATTTGGCAGGCGTTAAATGGTCAACCCGGTTTACCGTTTTTACAATAATTTGTGGTTGCTCACTAGTCTGAAAATAACGGTCATTTTTTGCTAAAATTAATTTGCTGGTTTCTCGTTCAAGCAGATTGCTATTATCTTTAATGTTAGGACTTGAAAAACCAGTCATTGTTAGAAAAATACCAATTAAAGCAGTAAATAATACTAGTTTAGTTTTCAGCGTCTTCCAGCTTATGGGCCAATTGCTCCACATATTGTCGATCGATTTTAATTTGTTCATAAGGAACCCCGCAGTCTTTAAAAAGTTTGATTGCAAGCGGATTGTCATTATAATCAAAATAATAATTGATTTTTTTCACTCCAGCCTGCACTAATGCCTTAGCACAATTATAACAGGGAAAGTGTGTGACATAAATTTCTGTGTCATCGGTTGAAACACCGTTACGTGCACATTGGATCAGTGAATTCATTTCAGAATGAATGGTGCGCACGCAGTGCCCGTCAACCAGTTGGTGTCCCACATCATCGCAATGAGGTTGTCCCGTAACAGAACCATTATAGCCTGTGCCAATGATCCGATTCTTTTTTACCAAAACGCTACCAACCAAAGCCCGGTCACATGTTGAGCGCTGAGCAATTACTAAGGCCTGCATCATAAAGTACTGCTTCCAGGGAATTCGCTTACGCATTTTTTTACCTCTTAAAATAATTCAAACCGATTGCATCCCTTACCTCTTGTAAGGTCTGGTTTGCTACTTCGTTTGCTTTTTTAGAGCCCTCAATTAACATATCATAGACAGCAGATGTATTCTGTTCGTACTTAGCGCGCCGTTCTCGTATTGGAGTCAGTTCCTTTTCCAAGACTGCATTTAAGTAACGCTTAATTTTGACATCACCCAAGCCGCCTTTTTGGTAATCTTCTTTCAATTGCGCTACCTTATCCTTGTCAGGATCAAAAATATCAAGGTAGGTAAAGACAGTATTGCCCTCAACTTTACCTGGATCTTCAACATGGATGTGCTGGGGATCAGTATACATTGACATTACTTTTTGTTCAACGGTCTTGGCGTCATCAGACAGATAAATAGCATTATTTAAGGATTTGGACATTTTGGCATTACCATCTAGACCAGGCAAGCGCCCCTCACCCTTTTCTGGGAAGTAGCCTTTAGGTTCTACTAAGACATTGCAGTTATAAACGCGGTTAAAGGTTCGCACAATTTCACGTGCTTGCTCTAGCATCGGCTCTTGGTCATCCCCAACGGGTACCAAAGTTGCCTTAAAGGCTGTGATATCAGCTGCCTGTGATACTGGATAATTTAAGAAGCCCACGGGAATGGAATCGTTAAAACCTTTTTGTTTGATCTCGGCTTTAACAGTTGGATTACGCTCCAAGCGGCTAACTGTAACTAAGTCCATATAATAAGCAGTTAATTCAAACAAGGCGGGTATTTGTGATTGAATAAAAACTGTAGAAATTTCAGGATCGATGCCAACTGCTAAATAGTCCAGCGCTACTTGAATTAAACTTTTTTGAATTTTTTCAGGATTACGGGCATTGTCAGTCAGTGCTTGCGTATCAGCAATCATAATATAAGGATGATATTCACCGGAATTTTGTAATTTGACCCTGTTTTTTAGTGAGCCAATATAGTGTCCTACGTGCAATTTTCCTGTTGGGCGGTCACCTGTAAGGATAACTTTCTTTTTCATCATAATCTGCCTTCCTTAAATAATTAAAATCTTTTTAATATAATAATTTATAGTAATTCTACCAAAAATCACGTAATGATTAAACACGGAGGAAAAAATGTGCAATCAATTTCAGCTGCCAAGCCTGGCAGAAATTAAAAAATACTTAGCAAACGACTTAAATTTACCACTAATAGAACCGGCAGGAAATTTGCCTCAAAATCAGAGCATTTTTCCTAAAGGTCTCGCTCCCGTTTTGGTTTATGCTGATAACCAGTTGCAGCTGCTGCCCAAATCATGGGGTTATCCCAGTCCGTATGATCAAAATAAAGTCATATTTAATGCGCGAATTGAACGCTTTTTTGAAGAAAAAAGGTCAATGTGGGACTCTTCTTTTGCCAGATCTCGTTGTATTATAGTTGCCAGCCAATTTTTTGAATCAGGGCATAATACTTATTCTGCCAAAAATGGTCATACTTACCATGAACGCTTCAGTTTCAAGAATGCAAATGGTGCATTAACACTAATTGCCGGAATTTACCAAAAGGATTATTTTTCAATGGTTACTACTCAGCCAAATAGGACTTACGCTGAAATTCATAATCGGATGCCTTTAGTTCTCCAAGCTGCTGAGTTGCGCCAATGGCTATTCCAGAACTTTTCATCTTTAGTTGATCGCAGCCAGTTAAGTCTTAATTCGGTTAAGTTACCACCTAAAAAGTGACAACTATATCTCCAACTTAATTCAAATAACTTCTTGCTCCTATTTATTATTACGCAAATTTATACGGAAACTCTTAGAAAACGACGCTGCTTTAAGAAATTTTTCCTTCTCTTAGCAGCTTACTTGTAAAATTTTAAAAAACAAAACTTGGTTTCGAAAACGAAACATGATAAACTGTTTGAGTAATGCGGGTATAGTTTAATGGTAAAATGTTAGCTTCCCAAGCTGAAGATGCGGGTTCGATTCACGCTATCCGCTTAAATAAAAAAGCAATGGCTTTAATAGCTGTTGCTTTTTTTGTTTATCAAATTATTAATTTAAGGCCTTTATATCTGTTTTGTTCATATAATATTTAAATATACTATAAATATATATTAATTTAATTTTATATATTTATAATTAATTTAGTGTTAATATAAATTTAGGTATTGTTTTTAAAATTAATGTCAGTTTTGTTTTGGTTTTAATTTTGAAAGGTCAAAAGGTATAATAATGAATTCAAAATTTAATTTACACGGCAGAGAAAAATTAATATTAACCAGTGTCGTTACAGCAACTCTAGGTTTAATTGCTATGAATCCTGCTGTCATTAAAGCTGATACTGCAGTAGCTAAACCTTTGACTACAAAAAGAAAAGCAATTAATAAGCACAAAAGCAAGCGGAAAATATTTTATCAAAATAATGACAGTTTAAAAGTCAAGGACACAGTCAATAATACTAATAGTTTTGTTTCTAATAATACAGACGTTAACCTAAAAAGAGTTGTTAATGCTAGCGCAAATTCTAATCCTACTCTTAATACTGCAGAACAACTTCAGCCATCAAATATCCAAAACATAAAAGATGCGCAAAAATCCTCAGCAGGAACAAAGTTAGTGAAGGAAGAGGATCCTGAATCAGTAATGACTGGTGAGTGGGACGGATTAAAAGTAACACTTGATACAGATGCACGTATATGCACTATTTCAGGTGGTACAATTACTGATCCTGATCAACTTATTCCCTATATTCCCAATACATTCGGACTCGCTGAAACATTAAAGTTTGATGGTCCGTTGAAAATTATTGGTAAAGCAAACGGGATATTTTCTGGCCTTGCTTACACGACTAAAATTGAAGGTTTAGAAAATATTGATACATCTCAAGTTACCAATATGAGTCAAATGTTTAGTGGATGTGAGAAGTTAAAACAACTTGATTTAAGCAGTTTTGACACCAGAAACGTTACCAATATGTACGCAATGTTTCAAAATTGTAAAAGCCTTACCAGCTTATCCCTTAAAAACTTTGATACGACCTCTGTGAATGAAATGACTAACATGTTTAATAATTGCACCAACCTATCCAGTTTAGATCTTAGCAGCTTTAATACTTCTCAAGTCAAGAGGATGTTTAGCATGTTTGGCTATTGTACTAGTCTTTCCAGCCTAGATCTTAAAAATTTTGATACTGCTAAAGTGCTTGAAATGACAGCTATGTTTAGTAATTGTACTAACTTGAAAACTTTAGATATCAGTAATTTCAATATGCTTTCTGCAAAGAAAAGTTACATGCTAGCCGGAGCGTCTAATTTAAATACTTTAATTTTAGGACCAAATTGTTCTCTTAAAAATACTGCACTAGATAGACCTGGCTTTTGGTTAAATATTGGCAGCGGCACTTTGGAGCATCCCGAAGGCAGTAAACATTGGACATCCAAGGAATTAATGTCCAAATATACGGGTGCACAAGATCATGATACTTATGTTAGAACAAATTCTGCAGTCATAGAGCACTTTCTGGATGAATCAGGAAAAAACATTGCTCCGGATAATGCTCTAACTGGAAACAGTGGTGATCCATATTCCAGTAGTTCCAAAGACATTAATGGCTATATTTTAAAAACTAGTCCGACAAACACCAAAGGAACTTTTTCTGACCAAATCCAAGAGGTTACTTATGTTTATGCTAAGAAACCGAGACAAACAGGCTCCCACTATATTGGAGAAGGAGTCGTTACAGTTCACTATCAAGATGAAACCGGCCAGCAGCTTGCTCCTGATCGGGTTCTAAACGGTAATGTTGGAGATGGTTATCTTACGCAAGAAGTAAAATTGACTGGCTATAAGCTGACCCAAAGACCAAATAATGCCACTGGTTTCTATACTGATAGACCACAAAGTGTCACCTATATTTACTCGAAAAACGTCACAAACTGGACTGCAGTGAGGAGAACAGTTCTTCATAATTCCTATCTGTACGACCAAAATGGCAGTCGTAAAACTGGTGAATACTTTATGGGCAAGACCATTTGGACCTATGGCGCTAAAGTTATTCAGGGCAAGAAGTATTACGAATTAGGTCAAAATAACTATATTAAGGCTACTAACGTCTCAGGTGTTAAGCGCAGGCTCAGGCGCAACAGTTACGTTTACAGTAAAATGGCTAAAAAGCTGCAGCGAAAAGCCCTAAAGAAGGGGCAAAAAGTTAGAACTTATGGCGCAACCGTTAAGATACACCGGAAGTTATATTATATCGTAGGGAAAAACCAATACGTCAAAAAGAGTAACTTTTAATAAATATTACAAGTAAAAAATAAGAATCAGGAAATTTTTCCTGACTCTTATTTTAATTTCAATACTTTAAGTCATAATCATTAGGAGAACCCCATTTAAAATTGCTAAATAGATCGGCATCCATAAGGTTTGCGTATAAAGGTATGACCAAGCAAAAAGTGCTCCAAAAATTATATTAATTAATAATAGTGTCAGTGAGTTTTGCCAATTAAGTAAACTAAACAGAATCCCTGAAGTCAATATTCCTAGAATTGCAGTTAAAACAGTATTGCTCCTAAAAGCATAATTGAATAAAAAACCGGTAATTAAAAATTCTTGTAGTATTGGTAAAACGATACCAATTGCAACTACTAAAAACCAGTAGGTTACTGTTGCTTCATGATGCAAATATGCAATTTGAAAATTATATAATTTAAGTCTGCCGTAGGATTGCAACCAGGAAACACTGATACGCAATGCTGTTACCACAGCAGTCAAACCAATGATCAAGCCAAAATTGCTAAGCCAAGATCCCGCGAAACTACGATCAAAAAAGCGTTGTTCCCTATTAAAGCGATAAATAAAAAACAGTGAAACCATTAATGAGATAGTTGCAAATAAAATTAGATCCCAAATATGAATTGGTGAATTAGCAGTAACTAACTTAATCACCCCGGCTACCATCAAATAGCTAATAAAATAAATAAGATAGCGTATTATGTTGCCCTGCCTTGATGCTGGTGTATTCACAAAAATTACCTCTATACTATTATGTACCTTACAAGTTTCATATTATAGCAAAAAAAGATATCTATATAAAATATCAAGGTAATTTTTCTTAATCTACACAGATATTATTTATATCTTCTAGAGCAATTTTTTGTCCGTCAACAATAATGCCGTCTTCAATATAACCATTGACAAAGCCGCAAATATCAGCTGGTAATTGATTATCGCTGTTCATAACTTTAACCTGCAGATGTACCATGCGGTGATTGCCGTATGCCTTAAGCAGCAGCAAGCTTATTTCTTCTATACTCATAGTATCTTTAACGGGATGCTTCACGCTGCGCTTTTGTTTATCTTTATTAATTGCCATAGTATGATCGCTCAAAAAGAAACCCTGCCACTTTTTCATTTTGCGATCTTGGTAATTCTTAAAAAAGTCTTGAACTACTTTATCAAAATCATTCATATGCATTTCCACCATTATGTCCACCAACTAAACTGCTGCGCCTTATTGCCGTAGCGCCCTTAGACAAACTTGAGGCTTTGACTAAACTGGTAAAACCATATTTTTTTCTGATTTTGTCAACAGTTATATTTATAGTACGTTTTTTTATCTGTTCAGTGGCCGAAACAAAAAAAGTTAATTGCTGGCAATTATCAGGTTCTAAGCGACTACAATTGACTCCTAAGGCTCGGACCGTTTCTCCATGCCAGTTTTTACGGAAAAGAGCCAGTATTTCTTCAACTAATAAATCATTATCATTAGTAGGGCAAATTTTTTGCTGCACATTAAAGCCCTTACGACTGCCATCTTGTTCGTACTTAGAAAAGCCAACAAACAAGCTGATACAGCCTGCTTGTAAACGGTGTGCCCTTATTCTGGCACCCACCTGCTCGCCTATTTCACGTAAAACTATTTCTATTTCTCGCTGATTCGTATAATCACGGTTTAAAATCTGTGAATTGCCGTAATTTTTCATTATGGGAAAATATTTTTCACTAATAATGCTGCGATCAACTCCCCAGCTAATCGCAAATAGCTGTTCGCCAATCACGCCAAACTCATTTTTTAAAATTGCTGGATCAGTATGAGCCAATTCATACATATTGTTAATATGCAGGCTGCGCAAACGTGCAGCTATTCTTTTGCCAATCCCCCAAACTTCTTCCATATCTTTAATTTGCCAAATTGTATCGGGTACATCAATATAATGCCAATAATCAATCATCGAACACCGATGTTTAGCAGAAATGTCCATAGCTAGTTTAGCTAGCAGTGGATTCTCTCCTATTCCGCAAGTAGTATAAAGACCAATCTTATTTTTTATTTCTACCTGAATTTTGCGAGCAACCAGATAAGGATCATCCCCAAACAAACGCCAAGACTTGGTCATATCAATCATACTTTCATCAATTGAGTAAACATGGATATCTTCATCTGATGCATATTTCTGAAAAATTTTCAATACCTGCATGCTACGTTTAATATACAAATTCATATGTGGGTCTGCCAAAATAAGGTCTGGCGCTTCTTTTTTCGTAGGTAAATCACGTACCCGCATAACATTAGTTAACCCATATTTTTTCTTTGCTAAAGGTGAGGCTGCCATAATTAGCCCCGAGCCGTAATTTGTATGTGGCTGATGCGAAACAACTGCTAACACAGCTTTCATTGGGTTTAGACCTAATTGAAGTGCCTCACAACTGGCAAAGAATGATTTGTTATCAATCATAAAAATTAAATGATGGGGCTCATAACGATAATCATACATTGCTTTCACTTCCTAGTGCAAACTTATGTTCGCTAAAATAAATTATACAAACACCAGTTCGAATAATCAAGTGAAAAATTATTCAATTGCTTCAATCGTTACCTGATATTCCCCTGCCGGAGCCTCCACTTTAACAGTTTTGCCAACTTTCTTTTTCATGATAGCCTGACCTAATGGCGAGTCGAAAGCTATTTTACCAGCACTGATATCTGCCTCCATTCGGCCAACAACTTGGTAAATCTCAGTTTCTGCATCATCATCAAATTTTAGGGTGACCGTTTTGCCCAGATCTACCTTGCCGTCAGCTGTTTTTTCAATAATTTCTGCATATTTCAACTGCTTTTCCAAATAGCGCAAACGACTCTGAAGGTGTCCTAAATCACGTTTTGCCTCTGTATATTCAGTATTTTCAGACAAGTCACCCAAAGAGCGTGCTTCCTGCAAAATTTTAATTCTTCTAGGTCTATCCTTTTTCAAATCAGCAATCTCATCTTTAATTTTTTGATAGCCTTGAGGCGTCATTTTTTGATAATAAACCAAAATATTCTCTCCTAATTTTTTCTTTTCAATATTATCCACAAGCTATAATTACTGTTATGGAGGTTTTAGTTTTTATAAATTAGCACTCTAAAAATAATAGTGCTAAATATTTCCTTTTTATGAATCTGCATACTATAATAATAATTGTAAGGAAGAAATGAAAGTCTTCTGTTACAAATATATAAATTTTGAAAGGAAGTTTTTTACTATGGCAAATGATATGATGAATCGGCACAATGATTTATTCGATGCGATGAACGATTGGTTTGATCTTCCAAGAAAATTTTTCGATGATAACGAAGTAGCAAAATTAATGCAATCAGATGTTGTTGAAAACGACAAAGAATATGTAATCAAAGTTGACATGCCTGGAATGGACAAGGATAAAATTCACCTAAATTACAATAATGGTATTTTAAGTGTATCAGGTTCAAGAAAGTCATTTAAAGATATGTCCAAGGATAACAGCATTATTCACCGTGAAAGAAGTGAAGGTCACATTTCACGCAGCTTCAGATTACCAAACGTAGTTGCAAGTGATATTCATGCCAAATACGATAACGGTGTATTGACAATTACCCTGCCAAAGCAACAAGCTGGCGCAAGCGATAACTCAATCCAAATTGACTAATTGTCTTCAAATTATCAAAGTATATTAACTCACTGAAATAATAGAAAGTCTATTTAAACTTGTCTGAACTGTTTTTAAAATAAAACATGTCAGAAGCACCAAAATAAGCTATCCAGATCAAAGTCTGGATGGCTTATTTTGTTTCCAGTTACTTTTTAGATTTTTCTTTAGCACCAGATTAAGTAATAAAGTTTTGAGACTATATTTCGTTTAAAATTTCAGGATTATTAACAGAACCTATCATTTTAAATATTATTTTTGCATTTCCATCTATAGGTTCTTTTATATAGTATTTAAAATTCGCAAAGACAATTGATATCTATTTGCAATAGTTTTAATCTAATAATATCAGTAAAATTTAATATTTAAAATTTTGCATCTTTGTTATTGTTAATACTAGGACTGCTAAAGTTTAGGCTTAACTCTTTCTTCTACTCTTTTTCCAATTTCAAGATTATTAGTCATTAATCTCAAATAATAGCTGACCAGTCCACCACAGCCAGTGACGTTAAACCTAGGGCAATTTTTCCTTAGGAGGAGTATAAATTGAGCAAAAATAATGACATATACATAGAAAATCGAGCTTCGAGTGCTGCTAAAAAAATAAATAAATTGAACATACCAGATGAAATTAAAAAACAATTAATTGATAAGAAAGTTTTTGATTTTTGGTTTAACAATAAAGAATTAAGAGCCCTGTCAGATAATATTGATATTGCAGGCGGTGAGAGTATCCAGTATGCAGCTAGTGGCAATTACGATAATCATACTGCACTGATAATTTGTACAAACATGCGTGTAATGATAATTAATAAGAACATGTTTATTGGGGGAGATTTTACAGATATACCACTTAATATGATTAATGGTGTATCAATAAAAACGCGACTTTTCTTATCTGACATTCAAATAACTAATGGAGCAACAAATATTTTTCTTAACGATTTAGATAAAACTGCTGCACCAATTTTAGCAGATACTATTAAAAGCATGTCAAAGAATTACCAACAAAGTATTCAAAATGTTCCAGTACAAAATACAACAGATAATACTCAAGATATGATTGCAGAATTAAAGCAATTAAAAGAGTTAGTTGATGAGGGGATATTGACTGAAGAAGAATTTTCGGCTAAGAAGAAACAAGTTTTAGGATTATAAAACCAAAGCGTGGTCAGCTATTGAACTCGTTTTTCTTTTAGATTAAAATATAAGGTAATTTAAAAATAGATTAAAAAAGGAGAATATATATTATGGCTCACAAACTAACTGTTCAAGAACTAGAAGAGTTTGCGAAAAACTTTAATGAAAAGCCGCAAAATCAAGTTGTGGCACGAGCTGCTCAAAAAAGCGGTGTTTTTGCAGCATCTTACAATGAACGTGTTCAAGGCGAATTGACTCGGGTATTTTCAACAGAGCTGGATACTGAAAATGTTACTAACCAGCGCCAGTCAGGTCGTTGCTGGGAATTTGCCACCTTAAATATTTTACGACATTATTTTGGCAAAAAATATCACTGCAAGAATTTTACTTTCTCACAAAGTTACAACTTTTTCTGGGACAAAGTTGAACGGGCAAATATTTTTTATGACAATATTTTAGATACTGCTGATGAACCACTTGATTCCCGTACCGTGAAAGCATATTTAGACAGTGCTGGCACAGACGGGGGGCAATTCCACATGGGTGCCGCTTTAATTGAAAAATACGGTGTTGTGCCTTCCTATGCAATGCCTGAAAGTTTTAATACCAATAACACTGCCGGTTTAGGTAAAGCTTTGGGCGATAAACTGAAAAAAGACGCTCTGGTTTTACGCAAATTAAAGCAAGACGGTAAAGATGATGAAATAGAAAAGGCCCGTAAGAAGTTCTTAAGTGAAATTTACCAAATAACAGCAATTGCAGTTGGAGAACCACCTAAGAAATTTGACTTGGAATACCGTGATGATGACAAGAAATATCATTTGGACAAAGATTTAACTCCACTAGAATTTTTGCATAAATACATGGGCGATGTTGACTTTAATGATTACGTTGTATTGTCTAATGCACCAGATCATGAATATGATAAATTATATGGACTGCCATTTGAAGATAACGTTGAAGGATCATACCGCATCAAATTCTTGAATGTACCAATGGAATACTTGGAAACTGCAGCTGTTAACCAATTAAAAGATGGTGAAGCTGTTTGGTTTGGTAATGATGTTGGTGAACAAAGCGATCGTAAAAAGGGATATCTTGACAGCGACTTATATAAACTAAGTGATCTCTTTGGTGTTGACCTCAAGATGTCCAAAGCTGACCGCTTGCGTACCGGTGCCGGCGCTTCAACTCATGCTATGGCTTTTGTTGGTGTTGATGAAGATGGTGGCCATGTGCGTCAATGGAAAGTTGAAAATTCCTGGGGCGAAAAGAACGGTGACAAAGGTTTCTTTGTTATGAATAATGATTGGTTCAATGACTATGTTTATGAAGTTGTTGTCCACAAAAAGTACTTGACACCAGAACAAGTAGCTATTGCTGAGGGTCCAATTACAGACTTACCAGCTTGGGATTCACTAGCTTAAGCGAATTTATAACTAATAGAAAAAGACGAAATTCAAAAACGAATTTCGTCTTTTTTATATTATAAAAAATTATTTACTTGCCACGTAATAATAGCTCATCAAATTTTTTAAAGAATAAATTTTTATTTGCTTTAGTTACCAAAGTAATTTCGCGTCCATTGGGATCATCTTCCATTCGTCCTGCAGCCAATCCCTGTGTAACCACCTTTACCTTGTGCTTTTCAGTGGCCAAAACGACTTCCGGATAAAGAGCACTAATTGTCGTTAATACATCCCAAAAATAAAGTTGCGAGCTTGGAATTGGGGGATTAACCAGCAGACAATAGCCTTGCGCAACCAAGTCTACAGCTGGATGTTCACGCAAACTGGCCCAATGCATTCTTAATTCATCAGTTAATGGTAATTCTTCACTACTTTCAAGACCGATAATTTGCATAGGAATATTTGATTTCAGAACCCTATCAACAGCAAACGGATCCCAAAAGGCATTCCATTCTTGTGTACCATCAACATTAACCTGAACAACATTACCATGACCATCAAGAGAACCGCCCATCCAGTATAACTGTTCAATTTTATCCGCCATTTTGGGATTAGTATCCAGCGCACGAGCCAAATCGGTTAAAGGTCCCGTCATAACTAACGTGACAGGTTGCTTTGCTGCCAAAATTTTTTCAGCCATGTCTAAATGAGCCGGTTTTACTGCCATTTTAGTAATCATTTTCCCAGATTCGTTTAATAACGGCAAATAATTAAATGAATATGCCGCTTTACGCCAGGCTTCTGGAAACTGATTGACAGCTCTTGAATCTGATTTGGCAACTTCTAATTGATCGCCTCTTAAGTTAAACCGGTCTGTCATCTTTCGACACACCTCAACAGCCGGGTCAACGTAACCATCCGCATCAATTGCGCTAACACCTAATAATTTAATCTCCGGTGCTTGCAAGAGTAACAAATATGATACTAAATCATCAATATTACCGTCATGATTAAAATAAATTTCTTTCATTATTCTTCCCTATTTTGACTTAATATAGTTCTGGCCATTTGCTGCTGGAGCAACGGATTTTCCAAAGAACAAAACTAAAACTAAAATGGTAATTACATAAGGAGCAATCTGCATGTAAACAGCAGGAATGTGACTAAAGAACGGTAATTGGTTGCCGATAATACTGATACTTTGAGCAAAACCAAAGAAAAGCGAAGCTAGCATTGCCCCTAATGGGTTCCATTTACCAAAGATCATGGCTGCCAGCGCCATAAAACCTTGTCCAACAATAGTAGAAACTGAAAAATTGCCTGAAATTGCTTCCGCAAAAACTGCTCCGCCAATTCCGCCTAAAAAGCCGGATATTAGCACGCCAGCGTAACGCATACCATAAACATTGATCCCTAAAGTATCAGCAGCTTGAGGATTTTCACCACAGGAACGCAGACGCAAGCCAAAACGAGTTTTATACAAAATCCACCATAATAAGATTGATACAATTATTGCCAGCCAGGCAGGTGCAGAAGTATTTTGAAAGAAAACAGGCCCAATAACAGGAATATTAGCAAGGCCTGGAAAACTAAAATAACCAAAGCTCTGCGTAATGTTTTCAGTTTGACCTTTATCATATATAGCTTTGACTAAAAACACTCCTAATGGTGGAGCCATAAGATTGAGGACAGTTCCACTGATGATGTGATCGGCGTGAAAATTAATGGTTGCTACAGCATGGAGCAGTGAAAATAGCAAACCTACAACTCCCCCAACAAGAAGACCAATCCAAGGAGTTGCTTTACCAAAATTAGAAGCAAAAGTCAGGTTAAACACAATGGCAGAAAAAGCGCCCATTGTCATTATTCCTTCAAGGCCAATGTTGGTAATACCTGAATTTTCACTATAAACACCGCCTAAAGCGGTAAAAATTAATGGTGCTGAATAGACAAAAGTCGATGACACAATTAACGCTAAAATTGTAACTAAATTCATGAATTTTGTCCTCCCTGGGTCTTTGTAGAACTCACTGTAACATTATTTGGTTCAGTTTCTTCAGTCGCTGTATCTTTTTGGATTTCTTTAGCCCTTTTAGTTTTAAACAATAATCCAATTACATATTGAATAGCAACAAAGAAAATGATAGCAGCAATTACTATTGAAACAATTTCATAAGGAATACCGGCAATGGTTTGCATCCCTAGACCGCCAATTTTTAAAATTGAAAATAATAGTGAAGCCAGTAAAATGCCAACAGCTGTCCCACCACCAAGAAGAGCAACGGACAGACCATCCCACCCGATATCTAAGCTGGTCGTTTGGGTGAAATAGTTTTGATATGTGCCAAGACCTTGAACAACACCGCCTAAGCCAGCAAATCCACCAGATAATAACATAGAAAGCATGATATTCTTTTTGGCTGACATTCCTGCATAACGACTCGCCTCAGCATTGGTACCAACTGAACGAATTTCAAAACCTGTAGTAGTTTTTCTCATTAAATACCAATATAAAAAAACTGCAACCAAAGCAATAAAAATACCTGCATTAATGCGTGAATCACCAAACATTGTGCTAAGCCATCCAATTTTCAAGCTGCCATTATCAGCAATTGTTTTAGTAGTATCAGTATCAATACGCAATTTAGATGACATAACCTGTTGCATTAAATATTGACACGAATAAAGCACAATATAGTTAATCATAATGGTTGTTATGACTTCATTAGTCCCAAATTGTGCACGGAGCCAACCAGCAATACCAGCAACAAGTGCGCCAGCCAGAATGCCTGTTATTACTGCCAAAGGTAGCAAAATTGCCTTAGGCATATTAGGATTAGCCAAAACCACCCAGATAGAAGATAACCAGCCAGCTTGAGCCTGACCAGGCAAGCCAATATTGAAAAAACCGGCAGTAGAAGCTATAGCAAAACCAATAGCGGTAAAAATCAGCGGGGTAGCTTCACGGATCGTCTCACCTATGCCGTTCATGTTTCCTAACGCACTGGAAAACATTGAAGCATATGCTTGAAACGGATTGTAACTCCAAACCAGCATGATGATTGCTCCGACTAAAAAGCCTGCCAAAATAGAAATGATTGGCACTAAGATTTTCTTGGTTTTTAGTGTAACTTTAAGCAAGTGCATTACCTTCTTTCTTAACGCCGGTCATTAACAAACCTAATTCTTCATCACTAGTATTTTCTGGCTTGACTTCACCAGAAATTCTACCATCGTGAAGCACAATAATTCTGTCTGACAATTGCATAATTTCATCAAGCTCATAAGATATTAACAAAATTGCTTTGCCCTGAGCTCTCTCATTTAAGAGCTGATTATGAATATATTCAATGGCACCAACGTCAAGGCCACGAGTCGGCTGAAAAGCAATAATTAAATTACTGTCGCGACTCAATTCACGGGCAATAATGACTTTTTGCTGGTTACCTCCAGATAAATCACTTACAGGCATTCTTTCACTTGTAGTTCTGATATCAAATTGTTTAATTAATTTCTTGGCATGTTCATGAATTACATCATAATGCATCACGTTATGGCGAGAAAATGGTTCCTTATAATAAGTTTGTAAAGCCAAATTATCAGAAACTGAAAAAGGCAGGATCAAACCATATTTTTGTCGGTCAGCAGGGATATATGACACGCCCTTTTCGGTTATTTGCCGTACCTTACGATTAGTCATATTTTCACCGTCAATCAAAATTTTGCCAGAATCAATATGTTGCAAACCGGTTAAAGCTCTGACAAGTTCATCCTGACCGTTGCCATCAATACCAGCGACT
Organism: Lactobacillus kimbladii; assembly: GCF_014323605.1. GTDB lineage: Bacteria > Bacillota > Bacilli > Lactobacillales > Lactobacillaceae > Lactobacillus > Lactobacillus kimbladii_B. The sequence goes on from NZ_SCMB01000001.1 coordinate 251,663, forward strand.
CCCAATATTTCTCCAGCATGCAATTCAAAAGACAAACCTTTAATTACCGCAACATTTTGTTTGTTTTTAACATGTAAGTCTTCAACTTGCAACATTGTGCGTCCACCTTTTTCTGTGGACTTATTAACCTGCATGTTAACGTGACGTCCCACCATTAATTCTGCCAGACGATTATTATCAACATTAGCGACATCAAAAGTTCCTACGCTTTTACCAGCACGAATCACAGTTACACGATCAGCTGCTCGTTCGATTTCTTCCAGTTTATGTGTAATTAAAATGATTGATTTGCCCTCTTTTGCCAGTTCATGCAGTATTTGAATAAATTCTGTAATCTCCTGGGGGGTCAAAACAGCAGTGGGCTCATCAAAAATCATAATGTCTGCTCCACGGTAAAGAACTTTCAAAATTTCCACTCTTTGCTGTTGAGCAACCGTAATCTCACTGACCTTTTTCAATGGGTCAACATTTAAGTTATAACGCTCAGACAAGGCCATTATTTGCTTTTCTGCTTTTTTAAAATCCAGTTTAGGACCCTTGGTAGTTTCATGACCCAAAATGATATTTTCTAAAACAGTAAAGGAATCCATCAACATAAAATGCTGGTGTACCATTCCTATACCCAAATCTTTTGCGACAGTTGGATTTTTAATATTAACCTTTTTCCCCCGAACCAAAATTGAACCTGCGGTAGGGGTAATCAAGCCAGATAAAATACTCATTAAAGTTGATTTACCTGCACCATTTTCTCCCAAAAGAGCTAAAATTTCACCTTTCCTTAAAGTCAAATTAATATCATTATTGGCTTTAAAACCGTTAAAATCCTTCACAATATGGCGCATCTCTATTACGTTCGTCATATCTTTCATTTTGCGTAAATTTCCTTTTTCTAAAAAAACTCTTTGCATAAATTTACACAAAGAGTTTTAAACGTTAATTTACTTTAATTCTGCGCTACTGTTATTTTTCCGGAAACTACTTGCTGCTTAGCCTTTTGTACTGCAATCCATGCCTTTGGTGTCAGATTGCCTTTAGTAATTGAAACACCATTGCCTTTTAATGAATAAACCAGGTGCTTTCCTCCAGGGAACTTACCTTTGGCTGCATCATCAGCTAAAGATTTGGTTGCAACATTTAGTCCCTTCAATACAGAAGTTAAAGTAAAGTTAGCCTTTTTACCATCCTTTGTTTTGTAGTTTCCCAGGTTTTCCTGATCAACATCAACACCAATTACCCAAACCTTTTTATTTTCCGACTTAGTTTGATTAAGTGCTTTAGCTTCTTGGAAAACTCCACTACCGGCAGAACCGGCAGCTTGGAAGACTACATCACAGTTGTCAGCGTACATAGATTGTGCAATTGACTTAGCTTTATCATTTGAAGTAAAGTTTCCGATATATTGCGTGCTGACACTGATCTTTTTATGTTGAGCTTTGGCAGCGTCTTTTACACCCTGTTTGAAACCTGCTTCAAAAGTATCAATGATTGCAGATTTTGCTCCGCCGATAAAACCAACTTTATTAGTTTTAGTTGAATAAGCTGCAGCTACACCACCCAAATATGATGATTCGTTACTCTTAAAAGTAACAGAAGCTACATTTTTCTGACCAGTTATCACATCGTCAACAATTACAAAATTTTTCTTAGGATTCTTCTTGGCAGCAGCCTTAACTGAATCTTTTAACATATAGCCAATACCGAATATTGTTTGATAACCAGACTTGGCAGCCTGATTAAAATTAGGCGTATAGTCAGTGGCACTGCTAGATTGAAAATACTGGTAGCCTTTGCCTTGTTTAAAGTTATGTTCTTTACCATAATCTTTAAAACCGGCCCAAGCAGCCTGATTAAAGGACTGATCGTTAATACCGTTGCTATCCGTAATTAACGCAATACTGTCCTTCTTGTTTTGACTGCTTGTTCCCTGCTTTTTTCCCGAGCAAGCATTCAAAAACAAAGTAAATGAAGCCATTAAGATTCCTAATGACAAAAATTTCGTAAATTTCTTACCCATTTATATTACCCTCCACAAAATACGAACTTTTCATAACTAATATTATAATAAAATACGTATTAATTCAAGATAATTATTTTTTTGGTAAGATTTAGATAAAGAAATCGGCTTATCAACGAACTATTTACTTGGGTGAATTGGCACTTTAATATTGCCCTTAATTATTTCATTACGTGCCTGACGTGAATATTGCCAAGCTTTAGCACTTATTTGTCCGTGTTTGATTGAGACACCATTGGTTTTTAGGCCATAAACCAATTGCTGGCCACCTGGGAATTTACCTTCATAAGCACGGTTCGAAATATCTCGGGTAGCAACATTGACACCAGTAATCACAGAAGTCAAAACGAAGTTATCTTTTTTACCATCTTTAGTTTTATAGTTGCCTAAATGTGATTGATCAGAGTCAACACCAATAGCCCAGACTTTTTCAGCACCTGTTCTAGTTTGATTAATAGATTTAGCTTCTTGGAACAGACCATTGCCTGCTAAACCAGAAGCATGAAAGATAATATCAGCTTTTTTAGCGTACATTGACTGAGCAATGGCTTTTTCTTTGTCTGCACTCTTAAAATCACCCACATACTGATTTAGCAGTGTAATTTTTTTATGCAGCTTTTTGGCTTGATCATTAACACCTTTAGTAAAACCAGCATCAAACAAGTCAATAATATTGCCATGAGCACCACCAATGAAACCAATGACGTTGGTCTTTGTTTCAGTTGCTGCTACAACACCCGCTAAGTAAGAAGCTTGCTCACTCTTAAAATTGGCGGAGGCCACATTCTTCTGCCCCTTAATTACTTCGTCAACAATAACGTAGTTCTTTTTAGGATTCTTTTTAGCAGCTGCTTTGACAGCGTCTTTTAAGCTATAGCCAATACCAAAAATTGTCTGATAGCCAGCTTTGCTTGCTTGATCAAAATTGGGTTCAAAATCTGCAGCACTGCCAGATTGAAAATACTGGTAGCCATTACGTCCACGACTAAGACTGTGATCTTTGCCGTATTCTTTAAATCCTTGCCATGCAGACTGATTGAAAGAATTATCATTGACCCCAGCAGTATCAGTAATTAGCGCAATGGAGTGCTTGGCACTGCTGCTCGAATTACTACTACCTCCCTGCTTTTTACCTGAGCATGCTGTAAGCGCTAATCCTGCAGCGACTGCCACCGCACTAATGGAAAAGAATTTTCTAAATTTTGACTTCATCTTGTGACCTCCTATTTTTTACATTAATTAACATACCACATCTGGTACCATTGTCAAAAAATCACTACAAGATAAAGTGTTGATCTGATAGCATTTCTATTTTTTCATGAAAACGAAACTAAGCTTTATTCATAATGTTTTGTATACAACAATGAAAAAAGTTAAAATTTTCGTATAGAACTGGTTAAGCTGCTAAATCTTGAGTAAGCTTTAGTGCTAAAAATTGAAATCACCTATTGTTCAGGAATTAACGTATAATACAGTAAAAAATTTATTTATTACAGAAGAAATAAAATGAAGCTATATAAAGAATTTTTCGAATCAGAATTAGGAACATTAACGCTTTTAAGTAACGAAAATAATTTATTAGGATTATGGTTTAACGGTCAAAAATATTTTGGTGCCGGCTATGATTTGAATGTTGCCGAAGTTTTTGCAACTAGACCTATTAAACAAACTCTAAAATGGCTAACGAACTATTTTGCTGGCCAAACTCCTGATCCATTTGCTGTACCAATTAAACCCAATGGGTCTACTTTTAGTCAAAAAGTGCTTAAAGAATTACAAAAAGTACCTTATGGTGAACTAGTCACTTATAAAGAATTATCTAATCGCGTACAAAAAGCACAAAATAAGATAAATTTGGCGCGCGCTGTTGGCTATGCAGTCAAACATAATCCAATTAGTTTAATTATTCCCTGTCACCGTGTAATTGGCAGTGATGGATCTTTAACTGGTTATGCCGCTGGTCTTGAACGCAAGAGGGCACTGTTAAAAATGGAAAATCCCCAAATCAAATTTTCCAGTCAGTTAGACTTGCTTTGATTTTTAATGTTCGTGTTTTTAAAAAGAGCAAAATAAAAGCCACATAAGGCTATATGCAGCTTAAACATTCCATTCAGTCATAAATTCTTTCACATAATCACGCATAAATTCCGTTCTTTTTTGCGCTTCTTTTTTACCTCCAGCAGTATTCATTAAATCAGCCAAATGAAACAGTTTTTCATAAAAATGGTTAATTGTTGTTTCTGTATGTTCACGATATTGTTCATGACTTACAAGCTTCTGTGGTTTGATTCTGGGGTCGTATATCACATTGCCATGAGCACCGCCATATGTAAACGCACGGGCGATGCCAATTGCACCCAAACTTTCAATGCGATCAGCATCTTGTACATATTCTCCTGATACTGGCAATTGATAATGATGCTCTATATTAGCGGAAAAAGACATATGTTGCATAGTGAATAAAATATCTTTGACTTCTAGGGAAGCAAAACCCACTTTAGGAAGCAGTTCTTTAATGTCGGCAAGAACTTGATCAGGGTCAGCACAGATTTTTTCATCAATAGTATCGTGTAAATATCCCGCAGTTTGAATAATAGCAACCATGCGGCTATCTTCATGTGCATCAGGATTATCCTGTAAATACATTTTGCTGGCCAGATGAGCTACTCGTTGTCCATGATAAAAATCATGCCCTGTTTTTTCATTTTTCAACTGCTCTTTAACAAAATCAGTTACTTTAGTTAAATCCAAGTTAATTTCCTTTCTAATTTGTAAAATACTTTTTCATAAAATAAGCAGTTCCAATAATGGCTTGGCTTTTACTTAGGCAATTTAAAGTCCCCTAGGCACCAAAATGCTCAGTTATTTTAATTTTTATGAGTACGACAACAGCTATTACTAGCTTTATTACCCTTTATATTATAAAAAAACAGACTATTAACTTTAGTAATTTATACTACTAGTTTAATAGTCTATCTCTTTTTTTAAATTTGACCAAATTTATTTAATATTGGTCAAAAATGTCTATAAGCATATAGCAGCTAATATAGGCGTAAATTCACTCACATTAACTACATATCTAACTTTTTATGAGCCGGTTTAAATTTATGGCTCTTAGTAATTGTGCCAATGTGATCATATTTAACTGTTGCGCGTTTAAATTGACTCAAATCTTCTGTCTTAATATAACCCACAACTAATTCACCATTTGGCACGTAGTTGTATAGCGGATAATAATTTTTGTAGGTATCAGTGCCGTCAACCCTGAATTTTATTGGCATAGCCCAATCCAGAAACCTTTGTATTTACCTCGTGTTTTTCCATCTTCCTTGAAGGTAACAGTACAGGTGGCATCTTCTTTATTACTATAAATGATATTTTCTTCGGTAAATGCGCGACCATATTCATTATCTAATTCTGTGTAACCATTCCAGGCATTTGCCAATGAGCCAATATAATCATGGACTGTAGCATGACCTTTTTTAAACTTGTAGCCATAAGGTACATGACAATACTCTGCTGGAATCATGTACTTTGTTTTTCCATCTCTGTTTTCAATATTGCTAATGAAATAACGTTTACCAGCAATTGTTCCGGCACCTACAAAAATATCCCAGTCATCAACTCCTAGGTCAGATTTAGTTCCTGTCCTTTTATGTGATTTAAGATAGCGATACGCCTCAACATTATTGCCAGGAACAAAGCTTGCATACCACTTTCTTGCTTTAATACAATGAGTGCCATGTTTTTTAGAGAGATTCTGTAACTTATTAAAATCCTTTGTCGTTGCAACTGGTAGAGACGGTAGCGGCTTGGCAGCAACCGAATGAGAATTCAAGCCAACTAGCGCGTAATTTAGACAACATAAAATTATAAGATTATTGATTTATTTAAACTTATTTAAGACAAAATTTTATACATAAAAGTAGTTTATAAATGTTATCATAACAACTTTAAAAGCTGCTTTATTTTTACATCATACAGGAAAAAGAAACATAGCCATAATTATCCGCTATAAAACTAAGCCACTTCCCAGATTTGAACTGAGGACCTCCTCCTTACCACGGCGGTGCTCTGCCTCCTGAGCTAAAGTGGCAAATTAACAATAATAAAAAAGCATCCATCTCTTATAGAGCGAATACTTCAAATAATACTATATCTATTCGTTGTCTGCAATAAATCTTACGGCAGTACCATAAGCAACAACAGATTGCATGTCTCCACCAATCGAACCAGAATCAAAGCGCATCATTACGATTGCATCTGCTCCTTCATCTTCAGCACTTTTTCGCAATCTACTCAATGCCTGACTGCGTGAATCTTCAAGCATTTTAGTATAACTGTGAATTTCTCCGCCAACCATTGATTTAAGACTAGCTCCAAAATCCTTAACCAAATTTTTAGACTGAGTTGTTAAACCAAACACTTCACCAATAATTTCATATTTTTTACCAGGTATATTTTCGGTAGTTGTTACTAAAATTTCTCTGTGAGCCATTTTTTTCCTATTAACGTATATCAATATATATCTTACTAATTTAATAGTATGAATTCACCGCATTTTTTTGTCAAATCAGAGTTACTATTTTAGCAGCTATTTCAGGTGGCATTAAATTAATCTTTGGCAGCTCTTTAGCTGCTATCCATTCTGGTTGATAAACATTATTGCTGCTCGAGCGCCCTTTTTCTTCACCACTGATTTTAGGTGCAGTTATATATGGAATTTTAGCATAAAAAATTTCCTCATCCTCTTTTCCTTCATATTTAAAAAAATGTATCAGATCAGTTGGTCTTAGCTGAATATTTAACTCTTCCTCAATTTCTCTGATTGCAGTTTCAACTGGAGTTTCATGTCCTTTAGCTCCACCACCAGGTATTACCCAGTAGTTACGACCATTTTTAAATCTGTGGATTAATAAAACATCCTTATTTTCTTTATTATAAAGTATTACGCGTGCACGCATTTTTATCCTCCTAAATTAAAAAATGATGTGTTTCTTATTATACTCTCTTAATTGGAGTTAAAAAAGGGCAGTTGCGAAAATAGCAACTGCCTCTTTTAGATTAATCTTTAATTGTAACTAAAGTGTATTTTCTTTTACCTTTTCTAATAATGACATATTTACCATCAAATGCCTTAGAAGGATCAACTTCAAAATCTACCGACTGCTCACGGTCTCCGTTCACATAAATTGCTCCATTAGTCACATCTTCTCGAGCCTGGCGCTTAGAGGGTTCGATTTTGGTGTCAACCAAGAAGTCTACAATATTTTTGTTCTGAGATGTTGATTCGGCTGCAGGTGCACTCTTTAAGCCCTGCTTAATCTGCTTAACTGACAGATTTTTAATATCTCCGGAAAACAAACCATCTGTGATCATTTCTGCTTCTTTTAAGCCTGCTTCTCCGTGAACGAATTTTGTTACTTCTCTAGCTAATGTCTTTTGCGCTGTCCGCTTCCACGGTTCAGCTTTTACTTGCTCCGCTAGATCATCAATTTCTTCATGACTAAGGAAAGTAAAGTACTTCAAGTACTTAACAACGTCACGATCATCCTGATTGATCCAGAATTGGTAAAATTCATAAGGACTGGTCTTTTCTGGGTCAAGCCAAACTGCACCACCAGCTGATTTACCAAATTTAGTGCCATCGGCTTTTAGCATTAATGGAATAGTCAAACCAAAGGCCTGTCTGTCTGATCCCATTAATTTATGGATCAAATCAATTCCTGCTGTGATATTGCCCCATTGATCGCTACCACCAATTTGCATTTGAACACCATAATTTTTATTTAACTGGTAGAAATCAATGGCCTGTAAAATCTGGTATGAAAACTCGGTAAATGAAATACCATTTTCCAGGCGACTGGCAACCACGTCTTTATTGATCATATTATTAACTTGGAAGTGCTTGCCGTATTCACGCAAGAATTCAATTAAACTTAATTTATCAAGCCACTCTGCGTTGTTAACAATTTGAAAGTTATCAGTTCCAAACAATTTTTCCATTTGCTTAGTCAGAGCAAGTTCATTTTCGTGTAATTTTTCTGCACTAAGGAGCACTCTCTCTGACTTACGTCCAGAGGGGTCACCAATTGTTCCTGTGCCGCCACCTATAACGATCACAGGGTGATATCCAGCCAGCTGAAACCTTTTTAAAATCATAAAGGGAATAAGATGACCGATATGCAGTGAATCACCAGTGGGATCAGTGCCGCAATAAAGGGCTATGTCATCGTGGTCTTGCAAATATTTGGTCAGTCCTGCTTCATCAGTCTGCTGGTTAATCGCTCCACGCCATTTTAAGTCTGCTAAAATATCAAAGTTTGCCATCTTTTTCCTCCAATAAAAAATCCCTAGATTCGTTTAAGAATCTAGGGACGACTAAATACTTTTTTCAGCCGTGGTACCACCCACGTTCGCACTTCAATGACAAGTGCCTTAATTACGGTCTTTATGGGAACCACCCAACTCGTATTTCGCTACTCTTGACCTGTCTAGCTCACACTAACCGCTAGTTCTCTGAACGCTGAATCAAGGTGCTACTTAAAATTTATTATAATGATAATACTCATTTTTTCTTAATAAGTCAACACAATTTTATTACTTATAGAAGCCTTTAATCTTTAAGCCATATGCTTTACCTGCTGTCATATCATATTGAATAGCCTCATAATCGGCTAAAACTTCCTGCTGCTTCTTGGTCAAGTATTTCGGTTCTATTACTTGTCCTTGCCTTCCAATTAACTCGAAGCCTTTATCACCTTTAAAGTTAATAGTAATTGCGGGTAATCTTTTATGAACTTCTGTTAACAGAGCCTGGTAAGGAGTAACTTTCGAATCAGTCTGTTCCAGCATCATAGCAATAAAGTCACTCGAGCTGACGAAGTTATTAGCCCTACGCGGCAACCTAGTCTTAGCACCATGTTGACGAGCATACTTGTTTGAGTAAATAAAGTAGCGCGTTGAATGCATTTGTACCGGATACTTAGCAGTATAGTTTTGAGAAATAATGCTTGGATAGTGATCGCCATAAAAGACTAGAGTAATAGGCTTTTGAATTTTATCAATCTGCTTGATAAATTGCTCAACTGCCTTGTCAGTATATTGCGTACCCTTGACATAGGTAGCCATTTGATCACGTACTGCTGGAGACTTGAACAACTCTCCCGAAATCTTACCCATGTATTCGTTGTTGGGGTACCAGTTATTGTATGGCATGTGGTTTTGAATTGATATCAGGTTGATAAACTGGCCGCCATTACGTGAATTGATTTCTTTTAGTCCGTTGGCGTAGGTAGTGAAGTCAGAGTTATAACCGCTCTTACCTAGCTTCTTTTGGTCAATAATTTTATATTTTGAACCAACATAGATAAACTTATCAAACTTAAATCTATGGTAGTCTTCCTGTCTTGAGTAATAAGTACCAATAAATGGGTGGACTGCAGATTTATAATCAAAGTTCATCCCTATTGTTGGGTAGAAGTCATAATTTGGCACAATCTGAACGTAAGGGGTCAAAGTAGACTTGAACATACCCATATTCAAACCAGTTAAGGTTTCCCATTCCATGTTGGCAGTACCACCACCATAACCAGCACTCAACATATTACCGTAGGTTGAGCGTGACTTCATCGACTGGATAAATTTAACTGGATTTGGAACATCACGATCGAATCTAATCGTAGGGAAGGTGCTTGGATCAACAAAACTTTCACTCAAATTAAAGACAATAGTTTGATCTTTAAGAGTATTTTTGCGTTTCTTATTTATCCTAGCAGCAACTTTTTCATATTTATTATTTAACTGCTTAATACTTGTTTCCGAATATCCCTCAGGCTGATCCATAATTTGCAAATCAATATAATTCAAGAAATTAAGTACAGGACCATTTACCTGAATATCACGTTCTGGATTACGGAACCTTTGCTTATTATCAAAACCACGATTGATATGATAGATAACTCCGCCGTCATGGTTAAAGCGCAATGGCGTTACAAATAATAATAAGCTTAAAAGTGCCCAAATACCACGTCTCTTCCATGATCCGCGCTTTTTAACAGGGAATTTTAACTCTAAGAAAATATCAAGAGCAATAACTACAACGAGTGCAACTAAAATCACAATGACAGTAGTCTTACCGATCATTGGAATTAATGTTTTCCAATTGACAATTTCACTGAGCTCAGTCGGATAAATTGGCTCTCCACGCAAAATCAGCTTAATCTTATTAGCAACAGCCCAACCGATCGCAATCAAACTGACTAAAATGTTAGAAGTCCAGTATCGTGTAGTTACAAAGTAAAAGATGGAGAACAACGCATCAAGAAAGATAGTTGTTAAAATCATGGCAAAGAATTTAGTTCCTAGAAGATAAACTATCGCATTAATTGTAGAAGCTGTACTTATTTGAATTCGTAAGTTATCAGATTCAATTAAGAAAGAACCAAAACTTAGAATGTAGAACCAGGCCCAAGTAAGCAAATTTACTCTATTAGTAACTATAAACTTGGTAAAGAGTGCCCATACTTTTTCACATATCTTAGCTAAATCAGGTTCGTTATCTAAATAATTAATCATTTTTGCAAACGGATTGATTTGGAACAAATAGCGATCAAGTAACTGGTACCAAACAATCACAATTAATAACATAATAACAAGCAAAACCAACTTGCTAACTATTGAGGAGTCAGTGAACTGAAACGCTCTCATAAACCTCGGAGAAATGGGTGCATCCATGATCATGATTACTGGGATAAAATAGCGCATTTGCTTTTTATTAAAAGTCATAATAACTTTTTTAAATAATAAGAAAACAGCTACTACCAGTAAAAACATGAACGGAGAGGAAGGATTATTTAAGAACTCTCTGTTCCAGTCACCACCCCCGTTGCCAGAAATAATTTGTGACCAGTAAACAGCATCGAACCCAGAAACACCGATTATCACAATGAAGAAAGAAAGAAAACCGCTAATTAAAGATATGATGAGCAATTTTTTGCCAATATGGACATTAGCTAAAAACATGCCCCAGGCAAAAAATAAAACCAAGTAAAGACCGTATAGCGAATATTGAAATGACAGGTTGCCAGCACTTAAAGAAAAGCCGAGCAGAGTTAATAAGCTCAACACCAAGAGGTTTTGCTTAATTGTCAACTTATGCAAAAAATCATACAAATGTGGCTGAATCAGCAAGCAGAAAATCAAACCAGAAAACAAAACGGATGTACTGGTAATGATCGGAAACAGCATGCCCCATACACGCCACATGTTAAAGCGGGTAGGAACTATAAAGAAAAATAAAATGTAATAGACAATCAGAGTCACACTGCCTAACAACCAGTATTTCAAACTTTCGCTAATAATTTGTTTTTTCTTACTATAAACAGCACCAAATATCATAGGAACAATCATTAAAGTCGCATTATGCAACATATTTGGCATAAAACGAACAAATGAAAAATTTGCTCTGGCAGCAATTCCTTTCAAGTTGAACATTTGGATCAGCATGAACAGAGATGCTACCAGCAGACAGATTATCTGGATAGCTTTTAAAGATTTTTTATTTTTATTCATATTTCCAATTATTTTCCTCACTAAAAATGATGCTATTAGTTATCGCGCTTAATACCCAACTTTTTCTTAATTGAGTATAAAACATCAAACTTTTTTCCTTTTCCGACAAAAAAGTCACGAAGATCATATCTAAATTTATAGACCATAATCAACGTCATAATCAATAATACGATTCTGGCTTCCTGAGTCGTTAAAAATTCATATAAACTGAACAATATTATAAAAACTATTGGTGGAACCGTCAAATTTTGTAATACTATTAACAAGAAAAAAGCAATTAACAGTGTCACTGCAGCTACTGGTGTATCATATAGTGCTGCTACTATCACAGCAATCGTTACACCTTTACCACCATGAAAATGTTTCCAAAGAGGAAAACAGTGGCCTAGCATTAATCCTAACCCAGCATATAACAAAGCAATACTGTCTGAAAAAAAACAGTGTACTATTAAAATGCAAATAAGAGTTTTTAGTATATCGCCAAGACAAGTCAATATTCCCCATTTTTTCCAAAAACTGCTCCGACATTTGCAGTTCCCGGATTACCTGACCCCACTTTTGTAGGATCTTGATTCAGGGCAAAACGACAAATCAACACTGCAGTGAGAAGACAACCAAACCCATATCCAATAATGATTGACCACAAACGCATTATCAATAGTCACCTTCTTCCTGATAACTTTGATCTTGATAATCCTCATATATGTGATATTCTTGACTATCAGGGTTTTTAAAACTGAAGCCATCAACTTTATTACGCTTATTCTGATAAGTTTCATTATTATTTATAAATGTTTCGGGTAAACCAAGTTCTGATCGTAAGTAATCTGATACTCGTTGTAATTCTTTAGTAGATTGCACTTGATAAGAAGAACCATCAATTGTAGCATTGTGCCCATGAAGATAATCGCTTTTCACATCTTTAGTGGAATCACGATAATTGAAGGCAATCTGACGCAATGCATCAAAGGGTAAATTAGTTTTAAGATTCCCAGAAACTGACGATAATACTGAATCCAAGCGAGTTAAAGTATTAATTGAAACTGCCTTTTTTATAATAGTAGTAATCACTTGACGTTGGCGCTTTTGACGACCATAATCACCTTCTGGATCATCATAACGCATTCGTGAATACGCCAAAGCACCACCGCCACCCATGTGAGTCAGCTGATTTTTTTTAAAAATGTAGCCACCATATTCAAAACTCATAGTAGGTCTAATATTAATACCACCAACATAACGGATTAGACTCATAATACCCTTCATATTTACCAAAACATAGTACTTAATTGGTACATTTACTAATTTAGACACGCTTGCCATCGACATGGCAGCCCCACCAACAGGATAAGCAGCATTTATTTTTTTAACTTGAAATTGTTCGGCACCAACCATTTGAGCCATAGTGTCTCGTGGAACTGACATTAAGGTATAGCGTTTCTTTTGGGGATTAACAACGACAATAATAATGGTGTCAGTGTTGCCTATCTTCTCTTTACGGTCAAGTGCTCCAGTATCGCTGCCCATTAACAACACCGCAAATTTTTTCTTACCGTTGAATTCACCTTTTATAATCCGCACGCTGTTTTTAGCGTCATACGCGTCATCAACCGTATCTTTTGTACGAAAATAAATATATGCTGAATACACACAAACAGCCGAAGCTAAAAGCGCTATAAGACATGATAACCATGCTAAAATACGTCTTTTTTTATGGTAATCTTTTGCATGTAATTCAACTCGACTTTTATTCAGATGATTATCGTTGTGATCCATAACTTTTTACTTGCCCAAATTTTAATTACAATGAGTACATTATAACAAAAAAAACAAACCATTGCTGGTTTGTCTATTTTATCTTATAAAATCATTAATTATTTAGCTCAAGGCTAGGGTTAATCTTAGATCTTCATCACTGTCACTAGCTAGTGTAGCAGCATTATAAGCAGCACTAATCTGATTGCTTTCAGCCGTTAAAGTTAAATTAGGAGAAGCTACAGTTAAATTAGTTTTATCTTTATTTAACACTATTTCGTTAGCATTAGTATTCACTTTCCAGCCTGAAAAAACTGGAATCACGAATTTTACTGAAAACGGCATATCTTTATGAGAATTATTTTTCAGGTAAAATTTAATATCAATTCCACTTCCCTCTAGTGCGTACGTTAATATTCCTTCAAAGTGAAACGGGAACCTTTTATAACTAGATTTGTCATCAATCAAAGCCAAACTAACACGTGAATCTCCCTTGTCTACAACTGTCCATGGCAGGATATCTGCTAGATTTTCCTTCTGCTCGGCTCCTCTAAAAATAACTTCTAATGCTTTTTGCGTAGCAGCATCTTTAAAATAATCAATTTGACTATTTTGGGCAACAAAGTTAACCACCTTAGCTCCCTTTTCAGAAACAGCAACACGCAAAATAGAACTTTCAATTGTTTGCATAATCTACTCCCAAATTTTTTCTCTCTCAAAAATAGCACTCAAATAGTGCTATTGTCAATTTGAGCTCAAAATACAAGATTTTTTGCAATTCTTTCTTTTATTCAATCAAATTATTGCAGAAAAATTATATTTAAATTTTCAAAAAATGATATAGTACTGCGCTTTTCAGATAACATTTTAATCTAAAGGTTATTTTAAAGCAATTTTACTAAAAGAAGCTAAATTTATTAGAAAAATTTACTCAGATATATTATAATTAATTTGTTCCCGAGAATTATATAAAAAGTTTTTGGAACAAGTTAATAAAAAGGGCACCCCAAGAAATTGGGATGCTTTTTTATATATTATATTTCGTAATTAATGCGATCACGTGAAGCTTCGGTTAGGTCTGCAGAAACCGGTGCAACAAATGAGCCATCATCTGGCAATTCAATATCACTTACCTTGCTGACCTTGGGCAACACTGCTTTATTATAAAGACGGCTGGCAAGTGTGTCAGCAGCCATTTTCATTGACTCACGCAAGCCTTGCCCTTCAGTTATTCCACCTTTAACATCAGGGAAACTGATTACATATATATCATTTTCCAGTGGTTTAAAAATAGCTGGATACGTCACAACTTTATGGTTCATCCTAAACCTCCTCGTTTTGCTCTTTCCTTCTACCATAATATACCCAAATTGCCAAAAAGAAGAAATAATTATTAAAAAATTATTTTTTAAAATAAAAAAGAGTTGATTTTTATAATTGATGTGAACCCTAAAATTAGGACACTTTATTAGCTGCTAACTAAGGACTAATTGCCGATATTCAATCGGAGTTAGTCCTTTTAGTTTGATTTTGATTCTTTTATGATTGTAATACTCAATGTAGTCTCTAATCGCATCTTCCAGTTCAGTGAGATTCTTAAAGTGCTTTTCAAAACCATAAAACATTTCTCGCTTGAGTATCCCGAAGAAGCCTGCCATTAACCCATCATCAAGCGAATTGCCCTTGCGTGACATTGACTGGCTAATGCCATGATTTTTGAGCCACGCTTGAAACTGGCCATTTTGGTATTGCCAGCCTTGATCAGTATGGAAGATCAAGCCATTCAAGGCCGGATATTTGTGCTAGGCCTTTTTTAACATATCCATGGTCTGCTTAAGATTGGGGCTGCGGGAAATAGTATAGGAAACAATCTCTTGGGTGCAGCCGTCAATGATCGGTGATAAATAGGTCTTTTGCCCTTTGAGCTTGAACTCAGTTATATCTGAATACCATTTGTGATTGGGATAAACCGCACTGAAGCTGCGTTTAATCAGGTCAGGCTTAATCGGACCCTGAGTGCCACGATAGCTATTATATTTGAGCCAGCGTTTACTGACTATGCCGAACAGCTTCAGCTTGTTCATTAGGCGCTGCACCTTTTTATGAATGACTAATAAACCGCGACACCTAAGCTCTGCAGTAATGCGGCGATAGACATAGCGGTGCTTGTGTTCTTCATAAATAGCTTTGATTTCAGCCATTATTTCTCGATTGTCCCGCTCTTTGTCCTTCTTCTTTAAAGTGTAGTAGTAATTGCTGCGGGATAGATGGGGCAGATTGGGATTGGCATTAATGGCATCAAGAATAAAAGTTACGCTGACTTTAAGCTCGCGCCTTAGTTGGGTAACTGCCTGGGCTATTTCCGAGGCTTGCGGTTCTTGGTCCGCTGGTCGACTAAGACACTCAATTTTTTTACAAATTCGTTCTCGATTTTCAGCTTTAAGTTCTGCTGGCGTAAGCGTTCGTTTTCTTGCTTGAGTCGATGGTTTTCCTGTTTGATCAGCTGTTCTCTTTTGGTCATGGGGCGGTCGTCCTCTCTGCTTGTTAACGATATTATACCCATTTTTACGGTATTCGCGCAGCCAATTGGACAACATGCCATGACTTTTTAAACCTAAATCTAGCGCTACGTGATAAAGGGGCTCATGGTCAACTATGATTCGCCTAAGAGCCTGCTCCTTAAAATTACTTGTATAAGCAGTGAAAGGCTGATCTAAAATGGCTAGACCGTGACGGTCAATTAAAGCCAACAAGTAACCAATATTAGATTTGCCAACCTAATAACGCTGACTTAGCTCAGCGGGGCCGATTTGATAATCATGCTAAAGATGATAGATTTCAATTTTATCTTGTTTGGATAATTTAGACATAAAAATAACCCCAAAATTTGTCCTAAATTTGTGGGTCATATCAAATTTTCAACACATTTTTTATATTTAATTATTTATTATTTTTAAATAGTCTCCATCCACTCAATAGAACCGTAATCAAACAAATTACCATTGAAATAATAAAAACTACATGCATGCCATAAATAAAAATTTCAGGTTGTTTGGGCAGATAAGCGGTAACTCTTGCTCCCTTTGCTTTGCTCATCGCAGCAAACAATACAGTAGTAGCACTTGATATACCAATGACCATTCCAAGATTTCGAGAAAGTGAATTAATACTGCCTGCAATGCCTAAATCTTTTTGCTCGACTGAGCTCATAACTAAAGAATTATTTGGGGAACTGAATATGCCACTGCCCAATCCCATAATTGCGATACTAATTATGAATAACCACATAGATGAATCTAAACCGCATAATGTATAACCAATCTGACTGATCAGCAATAACACCAGACCAATAAAAGTAATCAATTTAGGACCGATTTTATCAGAAACAGAACCAGCAACTGGGGCAGCAAACAGTTGGACTACAGGTAATATCATTAAAATTAAGCCTGTTTTTCCCGGTGACAAGTGACGAGCATTTTCCAAATAAAAAGGAGTGACCACATTAAAGAAAAAGTTAGTTATAAAAATTAATAATGCACAAAGCAGACTAACTGAAAAATCTGGATTTTTAAATAATTTAAATTGCAATAATGGATTTGCTACATGATTTTCAACATAAATAAACCAGATAAAACTGACCAGACCTACTAGCAACATTAATAAAACGAGTAAAGAACTAAACCCTAGCTGCTGCCCTAAAAAAATACCGCCAAACAAAGTAATCATACCTAAAGCAAAGCTGAAAGAACCGGCCTTATCTAAAGCGGATTTAGTATAAGTAATGTCCTTAGGCAGGAATATAGCCCCAATTATTGCAGCTATCAGGCCAACAGGAACATTTAACCAGAAAATATAAGACCATGAAAGATGACTTAAAATTAAGCCACCAAGTCCGGGGCCGGCAATGGAACCCAAAGCAACAAAAGAACCGATTGTACCTAATGCCTTTCCTCTTTCAGTAGCCGGAAAAACTTCAGTAATGATTCCATTATTAGTAGCCATGGTCATGGCAGCACCAAAAGCCTGCAGTGCCCTAGCCAGCAATAAAAATATTAAATCAATTCTAATTCCTGATAAAAGCGAACCGGCAATAAAGAATATGGCTCCTAAGCGAAAAAACTTTATTTTGCCATATGTGTCACTTAATTTGCCAAAAAATAAAATAAAGCTGCAAACTACAATCAAATATAGTGAAACTACCCATTCAGATTGACTCATCGGAATATGTAAGTCCTTACTGACCACTGGCAAAGCAATATTAACAATCGTACCGTCTAGGGTTGACATAAATGTAAACAGCCCCACAGCAACTAATATCCACCAGCGATTTTTTTGTACCTTTTGATTAGATTGATAGCTTAATGTTTGTGCCATTTTAATATACTCTCCATTTCTAAATTAGTTAGGTACCTTAATAGATTGAATTATACACCTTTTTTTCTATCTGCCAAGTATAAAAGCGACCACATATTTATGTAGTCGCTTTTTCTGATTAGCAGGTGAATATTATGTAAGTAATCTAAATTGATAAAAGTAATTTACGAACTTCTTGTAGACTATGAGCACTAAGTAAATGCTTGACATTATTTAGCCTCTTTCTAGATGTAATCGTTTTTAACCAATATTCAAGCACGACGACTGAATAAGCAAAAGTCAAGGTTATCTATTATTTCTGGTGCAATCAGTTAACTAGAGATTTGGGCAACAAAAAAGCGCATTTTTTGAAATGTGCTTTTTTTACTTTTGATGATTTAGCTTTTCTTTAAATATAGACTGCTTATATTTTAACTATTAATCATTATTATTATCAAGATAATTTATATATTACTGGCAAGTCCATCAAAAGCAGTAATTTGTAATATCATTAACAAAAGGTTAATTATTTATTTTTTTAATTTACTTCTTCTTTTTGGTAAACTAAGCGTTTTGTATTAAAATTAAACTATCATACACGCAAAAGAAGTACGAAACATGAGGATTAATAATTTTTAATTTTTTTGAGAAATACTACTTAATTACTTTATGTACAGAAAGAGAATTAAATGATTGAAAATACTCCACGTAAAACAAAAGCATTTATTGCTGGAGCTAATTTAAATGATCCTAATTTTGAATACTACATGAGTGAACTAGCCAACCTTACAGAAGCTGCAAACATGGAGGTTGTAGGACAAGCTCGACAAAATGAGGAACATATAATAGCTGGCACTTATTTTGGCTTAGGAAAAATCAATGAAATTAAGGATATGGCACACGGTTTAAAAGCAAAAGTTCTAGTACTCAATGATGAATTGACGCCGGTTCAAATTCGGAACTTAGAGAAATTAACTAAATTACGAGTAATTGACCGTACCGAATTAATTTTAGAAATATTTTCAAGTAGAGCACGCACTAAGCAAGCAAAACTGCAGGTTCAACTGGCACGCCTGCAGTATGAATTGCCACGTTTGCATCCATCAGAAAATACCCTGGACCAGCAACGCGGTAATGGTGGCTCAACTGGCGGCGGCTTTGCCAACCGTGGTGCTGGAGAATCCAAGCTGGAATTGAACCGCCGCACCATTGGTAAACAAATTTCTATTATAAAAAAAGAATTACAAGCAATTGATAAGCAGGAACAAATCAAGGCCAAAAGGCGTAATCAAAACCATATTCCTAAAGTAGCGCTTGTAGGTTATACCAATGCTGGCAAATCAACCACAATGAATGGGCTGTTAAAAGAATTTTCCAAACATAGTGATAAACAGGTTTTTGTTAAAAATATGTTATTTGCAACTTTAGACACAAATGTGCGCAGAATTGACTTAGAGAATAATTTTAGTTTTATTCTTTCAGACACAGTTGGTTTTATTTCTAAATTACCTCATAATTTGATTGAATCTTTTAAAGCAACTTTACAAGAAGTAAAAGATGCCGACTTATTGATAAACGTTGTTGATGCTTCAGATCCTAATATGATTCAAATGATTCGCACTACACAAAATGTGCTTAATGAAATTGGTGTTAAAAATACTCCGATGATCACTGCCTATAATAAGGCTGACAAGTCGGAACGCAATTATCCCCAAATTGAAGGCAGCGGCATTTTATATTCTGCAGTTGACATTAAATCTATTGAAACCCTCACTGATTTAATAACAAAACGAATTTTTACCAATTATAAAAAAATCAATTTGTTATTGCCTTTATCCGCAGGAAAGATTTTATCCTATTTACATGAAAATGCCCAAGTATTAACAGAGACATATCAAAATGATGGTGTTCATATTGCTGTGCGGCTATCATCTAGAGAAAAAGCACAATTGGCCAGTTATATTGTCTAGACGAAAATAAACGATAGAAAACTAACACTAATAAAAAAGATTCTCACTTCAATATGAGAATCTTTTTTAATATAAATTGATAATCGAAAATCAATTTAATCATAAAATTTGCCTGTAAATTAGAGAAGAACACGTTTTGCTATACAAGGATAAAAATATGAGCTGATTGTTTGTAATACAACGCCTTGTTCCGGTGTAGCGGCACTGACGTACTGATTATTTCCAACATAAATGCCAACATGATAAGGCGCATCTGTCGAGCCCCAATATAATAGATCTCCAGGGTGCAACTGGCTCATTGCCACCGTTTGCCCAACCTTTACTTGATCAGTCGTTACTCGTGGTAATTTTACACCACCAGCTTCATTATACACATACTGCACCAAACCAGAACAATCATAATTATCTGGACCGTTGCCACCCCAGACATAGCCCTTACCTAATTGACTTTCAGCTAAACTGACTACAGCCTGTGCACGTCTTGAAGTATCGCTTGAAGAATTATTAGAAACAGTTCTATTACCCAAATTAATTGGATTTACGGTAGTTTTATTACTCTTCTTTTTAATAACATTATTTAAACTAGGAACCATTACTTTTTGTTTTTGAACCTTTTGTTTTTTTGGTACTTTTAATGCCTTTTTAGGCTTTATTTTTTTATCTTTCTTTTTTGTGGCAACAGATTTTACTTGTTCACGAGCAGTTTTAGCATCAGATTTTTCTTCTAGATCTTCAGTATAACGAGCTTCAATCCACTCACTGTCACCAATCATATACCATAGCTTACCTTTGCGGTCCACTGCAGTTTTAGCAACATTCCACTTACTTTTGTTTTTGGCACGAAAACTTATCAGTTGACCACCTTCAAAATTTGTCCAAATCTTGACATCTTTATTTGGTAAACAACTAATTTGAATTCTCTTGATTGGGACTTTTAATGTAGCAGCATCCACAGCTTTCTGCGGTGAAACCACACCAATTCCGGTAAGAGTCAATGCCGCGGCAAAACCCATTTTCCAAAAATTACGCTTCATCAAATCAGTTCTCCTTCAATAGCTTAATGTGATCAAAAATTAGTATTCAATTTTATTTTAAACGCTTCAGATTTTTAATCAAGTTACTCCAATCAATTAGCAATAAAAAAACACTTAGAAAATTTTCTAAGTGTTTAAATTTCAAGCTTATTCTTATTCCAGAACACGTTTTGCAACTGATGGGTAGAAATATGAACTTAAATTTTCTTTTACAACCCCTTGAGCTGGAGTAGCAGCATGGACATATTGATTGTCGCCAACATAGATACCTACATGATATGGTGCTGTCGATGAACCCCAAAATAGAAGGTCACCAGGCCTTAAATTTTGCATTGAAACTTTCTTGCCCTGCTTAACTTGTGAATAAGTTGTACGACCCAAGTTTACTCCGGTAGCTTTGTTATAAACATATTGGGCTAAACCTGAACAGTCAAAACCTTGAAGTCCGTTTCCGCCCCACGCGTATGATTTTCCAACTTCAGCGTTTGCCAAATCAACAACTTTTTCTGCCTGTTTTACACTTTTTTTCTTGATAGCTCTAGCTTGAACTTTTGCTATTTTAACTCCTGGCTTGACAGTATAACGAGCTTGAATCCATTGATTTTCACCAATCTGATACCAAGTATTTCCCTTTTTATCAATCGCAGTGCTTAAAACGCTCACTTTTTTACCGTGCTTAATTCTTTTACCAGTAAAAGTAGGATTTTCATAATTATCCCACACATTAATGCCATATCCAGGAACATAATTGATTTTTAACTTGTTTGTAGAAGCCTTAACATTAGTAGCAGCAGAACTGGTATTTACTGCATTTGCAATGCCAAATCCAGTAACGGTCAAAGCAGCAGCAGTAGTAAATTTAACTAAATTACTTTTAACTTTCAAAATCAAAATCCCCCCGTATTTGCATTAAATATTTTTAAATTAAGTTCTATTTCTACGTCACAAAATCAATTTTACTCGCATATTGTTACAATAAGGTTACAACAATAATACCGGTAAGTAAAAAAGCCCTTTCAGCTTTATTGTGCCTGAAAGGGCAAACCTACTTTTTTAAAATTTTAAATCTAGAATCAGAGCTTAATTAATCTAGTATACGTTTAGCAGCTGAAGGATAGAAATATGCACTAAGTGATTGCTTTAAAACACCCTGACGTGGGGTAGCTGCATGAACAAATTGGTTATCTCCAACATAAATGCCAACATGATAAGGTTCAACAGAAGAACCCCAGAAAAGCAAATCACCCTTCTTTAACTTTTTTAATGAAACTTTTTTACCCTGTGCTACTTGAGAATAAGTGCTTCTTGGTAAAATTTTATTTCCAGCTTTTTTATACACATATTGTACTAAACCGGAACAATCAAAAGAGTAAGGACCTGTGGCTCCGTATACATAGCCTTTACCTACCTGTTTTTTGGCTAATTTAGCTACAGCTGTTCGCTTTTTGGTTACACTACTGGCACTGACATCGTTTGCAGTAACAGCACTAACTACCGTTACACTAGTTGCACTAGTGAAAAACAAAGCAATGAAAGTTATTAACTTAAATAATCTCTTTGAGTGTCTGTGTTTCAAAATTAAACTCTTTTCTAGTTCATATACAAAAATCGTTCGTAATTCCAACAAATGATAGTTAGGAATCATTCGTCCTATTTCTCCGACATTTTCTATAATACTCATTTAATGTTACACATTTGTTTCAAACGAGCTACAAAACGTTAAGAATTTTATTTTGAAACGGATATTTTTTACAAAAGTAATTTAATTAGTTCGGCGAGTTTCTAAGTCTTGTAACAGTGGTAAGGAGTTCTTTTTCAGTCTGCTGCCAGTTATCATTAATTAATATGTGAGCATCTTTTTTCAAGTTATCAGGTAGCACATTTAGCTCGCTACCTCTTAGCCGTTCCTTAATTTTATGCGTATCATCACCTCTTTTTAATAAACGCTCAGCAAGCATCTCTTTAGAGCTGGTAGTAATATATAAAAAATAAACTTGCTTATCGATTGCAGCCAAATATGAAGCAGCTCCCTTAATATCAACAATCAAGGATACTATATCATGGTCCAGCCAGGCTTTCTCTAATGCTTCTCTGCTCGAGCCATATTGATATGAGCCATATTTAACGTGCTCAAAAAAATGCAATTTTTTAAAACTGTCATTAGTTTCAAAATGATAAGAACTCTCGGGACTTTCTCCTGGTCTAATTGGCCTAGTCGTATGAGTCAAGACTCTGGGAATATCAAACTTATTTGCTAAATACTCTGAAATAGTAGTTTTGCCTGCACCACTAGGGCCAGCAATTAAAATTAATTTTTGCAAAATCCAAGCTTCCTTTACTTGAAAACAATTCGCTTTTATAATAATATCTTTCTATTATAATGAAACATGGGTAAGAGAGGAAGTAAAACTTATTATGAAAAAAGCAGATGTGAAAGCAGATGACATTCTTAGCGCTAAATCTGAAGAAGAACTGACTAAACCTTTTTTAGGTAAAGTAGAAAAAATTTACGAAAATTCTGCCCTGCTAAAAATCATTGATTTTGATCCCGCTGACAGAACTGCAGTTAGTGATCTTAATCAAAAAATTGTAGTGAATTTTAAAAACTTGAAAAGCATTTCTAAAAAGAAAATCAAAGAAATTCAAGCATTGGCCAAAAGTGATGTCAAGGTAGAAAAAATCAAAAAGACTGGTAAAGAAAAAACAAATACTGATAAAAAGAAAGATTAATAACTATTTTTTAATTAAGAAACAGTGAATTAGATTCACTGCTCTTTTTTTTTGACTCATTTTTGCCTAAAATTAAACCATGTAAATATTTATGTTATGGAGAAAAAAGTGAAAGAAAAAGCAAGAACTGTCTTATTTTGGTTCATTTTAATTCAACCTTTTTTAGATTTATATTGGTTTTATCATGGCACTCTGGCTAATATTTTACCATTTACTTTGCCCACAATTATCCGTATTTTGGCTGTGGCTGCACTAGTTTGTCTTTACTTTAGCTCAAAAAATTCATGGCAGAAACTATCACATGAAAAATTGCTGCTATTTTATCTTGTTCTTTTAGCCATCTATTCAGCGCTACATTTAGTGCATGTGCAGCACTTTACCAGTGTTAGCCCCAACAATTACGGCTATACTGCCAGTGGAGAAATCTTTTATTTAATTAGAATGATGCTGCCCATAACAGTTCTTTATTTGACTAATGAATTAGACTTTAATCAAAAACAGTTGCAACTGGTGATTGAAGGCATTTCAGGACTTTTTTCAGGCACTATCGTTGTTTCCAACCTTTTTGTCATATCCCTTAAATCATATGAAACAGGAACTATTAGCGCCAATATTTTTGAATGGTTTTTTAATCCTAATATTGGCTATTCTCATATGGCTTCCAAAGGTTTCTTCAACTTTACCAATATGATCTCGGCAGTCTTGTTCATGCTGCTGCCACTTATGCTGTTCTACCTTTTTAGTTCATTTAGCTGGCATACAGTTTTGCTAAATGTTGTGCAAGCTCTGGCAATGATTGAGATTGGTACTAAAGTAGCAGCAATTGGCCTAATTGGTGGCATAATTATTGGCCTTATCCTATTCGGCCTTCATAAATATCTAATTAAAGATGTGAAAAAAGGCGGTAAGGCATTTTTAGTTGCAGTCTTGATTGAAGTAGGAACTCTGGTAATTTTGCCTTTTGGCCCTGCAATTCAGCGTTACAATTATGAAATTTATTTAGCCAAACAATCTGACCACGACTTAACTGATGAAAAAAAGGAGCTGACTGCGGGCTTACAAAAATATCCCAGTGGCGAAAAAAGAGCTGAATTTTTACGTTACTTCATTAAGAAAAATTATCAGGAATATGCTCTCAATCCCAAGTTTGTTTTCAAAAGTTACCCGTACCAGTATGATCCAGAATTTTGGCTCAAAATTATGAATGAACCGGGTCAAGCGCGGATGGAAAATCGCCATATTGAAAAAGCAATGCTTAATCAAGTAGTCAAAACCAATAACAACAAGCTAGATAAATTTTTGGGTATTTCATACATTCGAGAAAACAACATCTTTAATTTAGAGCGCGATTTCACTGCTCAAATATATTCTTTAGGTTGGCTCGGAATGCTCTTGTTTGTCGGACCATACTTGGCAGTATTAATTTATAGTGCTTACAGATGGCTAAGATATAAGACATCACGCACCTATTTAGCCAGTTCTTTAATTGTTTCCAGCAGTTTCATTTTATTGGCAGCTTTTTCTTCCGGTAATGTAGTCGACTTCTTGACAGCCAGCTTTATTCTCGCTTTTATCGAAGGAAATCTCCTGGTTCAAGTTCGTAAAAAGGAAGCAGTACAATACAAAATTGCAAATTTATCATAAGATTTAATTTTAATTAAGGGGCTCATGTCACTATCGGACTCGGTCCCTTTATTTTTACCTTTATTAACTTTTTTGACCATTAGAAAACCCCGAAATTTATCCAATTTCGGGGTTTAAACTAAGTTAGTTGCTTAAATTTTATTCTTTATTCATTGTATCTGCTAATTCTTTAAACCATAAAGCACTCCTTTTAACATAACGCTTCTGAGTTTTGAAATCTACATAAAATAGACCATAACGTTTGTTGTAGCCATTTGCCCAGGAAAATTGATCTTGCAAAGACCATACAAAGTAGCCTTGGACATTCACTCCTTCACTGCGAGCTTTTAAAAGGGCAGCGACATGTTGATCAATGAAATCAATTCTTGGAGTATCATCAATAATCTTATCTGGGCTGACAAATTTATCCTTATAACCTAAACCATTTTCAGTCACATAAATTGTCTTGCAGTTAGGATAATCATGACTGATACATTTTAATGTGTCATAGAGACCCTGGGGGAAAATATTCCAGTCCCAATCAGTTGTCGGTACCCCCGGCTTTTTGACAGTTTCTCCTACTCCTTTAAACTTAAAGGAAGAAGTACCCTTGTCACCAGTACCGTTAAAGTGGTTTTCACTTTCGCCATGATATGCCTTAATAAACTGATTTTGATAATAATTCAAACCAAAAATATCGTTTTGCTTTGCTGCCTTAGCCAGAATGTCCAAGTCACCGTCTTGAATATTCAAATGAGCATCATTTAACTGCAATATTTCATTAATTGATGCCATGGTATCATCTGAGTAATAACCTAAGAACGTCCCATCAAGCAAAAACTTATTCAAAAGCGCATCTTGCAATTTAGCTGCATGTTTATCTTCAGTAGTGGTTGATATTGGATATACTGGTTGAATAACATGAATTAGGCCAATTCTACCGGGTAAACCCATCTCTTTATATAAATTAACTACTCTGGCATGTGCCACTAATTCGTTATGTTCGGCCTGAATTGCACTGGTGACATCAAAATGATGGTTTGGTGGAAAAGTACCGGCAATGTACTGTGAATATGCTAAAGAAATTAGTTCATTAATAGTAAACCAGTTTTTTACCTCTTTAAATTCATTAAAACAAAACTTGGCATACTCCACAAAATAATCAATATTTTTGCGATTTAACCAGTCACCATTATCAAATAGAGTTTTAGGACTATCAAAATGATGCAGGCTAACGTAAGGTTCAATGCCATTATCAAGACATTCTTTGAATAATTTATGATAATATTCCACGCCTTTTTGATTTACTTGACCGTAACCTTCAGGAAAGATTCTGGTCCAAGCAATTGAAACGCGCACAGCATTTAAACCATATTTTTTGGCAAGCCCAATGTCTTCTGGATACCGGTTGTAAAAGTCACTAGCAGGATCTGGTGAAAATCTGCCCTGTTTTTCAAGGTAATCATCCCACATTGTTTTGCCCTTGCCATCAGCTTGAGTGCTACCTTCAACTTGATAAGCGGCAGTGGCACCACCCCACACGAAATCGTGAGGTAATTTTTGTACTCTATTTAGTAAAGTCATTTTATTCTCCTCTATTCTGAAATGTTAGCAATTATCATGTCCAGACACTTGTCAGCATGTTGTGTCATATCTATATATTGCTTCCCAGTAGTCGTAATCATCTTAGCGTCATTCTTATCACATTCCTTTTTCAGTTCATCTTTCATAGCATTCATTTGCGGTGCCAAAATAACAATATCCATTCCTGAAAGCAAGTCATGGTGAGCACCAAATGAAGTAGCAGCCACTGCTAAAGGCAAATTGTTTTCAGCAGCTAACTTGTTCAAGGCTTTTGCTAAAATACCACTGGTACCACCACCAGCACAAAGAACCAAAACATTTAGGTTCTTCCCATCTTTTGTTCTTGCTAAAGGAATCTTGCTTGCGCTTGCAACATTATTTCCTGATCCTGAACTATTTGAATTATCTGTTTCTGCATTATTAGCATTAGTTTCGGTTTGAGTTTCATTAGTCACAGTGTTTGCGCCGGCATTTTCTTTTGCTTCTTCTTCAGCACATTTTTGAATGTCATAAGCTTTAAAGAACGGATAGTACATTACAACATCTACAACTAATAGCAAAATTGCCAAAATAATTGAACCGACTGAGAACCCTGTACCCATTATTAATCCAAGTGTTCCTGGAGTAGTCCAAGGAAGGTTATAAATAAAACCAGGCATATGGAAGAAATCAACAAATATCTTAAAAAGCCAGACGTTGGCAATTGGTGTCAAAATGAAGGGGATAAAGAAGACCGGATTCAAAATTAAGGGCGCTCCAAATAAAATCGGTTCATTGACCCCGAATAGTACTGGAATTGAAGCAGCTCGACCAACCGCTTTTAATTCCTTGGACTTAGACATGAAAGCAAACATTAATGTAATAACTAAAGTAGCACCAGTACCCCCTAAAGTAGCAACAAAGTATTGCGTACCTTGAGCTAAAATCCTGTTTGCTCCAGCAATATTGCCAGCTTTCCAAGCCGACAAGTTTAATTCAACATTACTCAAATAAATAGCAGTAACCGCTGGTTCAACAATTGATGGTCCCTGAATTCCGATGAACCAGAAGAAAGCCATTGCACCATACACTATTGCCAAGCCAAAATACCCGTCTGCTGCGGTAAATAAAGGTGATA
This sequence comes from Lactobacillus kimbladii, assembly GCF_014323605.1. Lineage (GTDB taxonomy): Bacteria > Bacillota > Bacilli > Lactobacillales > Lactobacillaceae > Lactobacillus > Lactobacillus kimbladii_B. The sequence continues at coordinate 279,416 of NZ_SCMB01000001.1, forward strand.
AAACCTGAATAATCCAAGCTGCTAAATTGGTGCCAGTCATCGCTCTAAAGGCTAAAGAGAAAATCCAGAAGAAAAATGTACTGATTGCAAAAGGAATAATATTTTTAAAAGCTCCCGCAATATTTTGAGGTACTGCATCTGGTAATTTAATAGTGATATTATGCTTAAAACATTGATAGTAGACATTAGGTACAATAAATGCTACTAAGAAAGCACAAATCAGGCCTTTAGTACCGATCATTGCAACTGCAAAATACAGATTATTCATTTTATCAGTTAAAGTGTCAACAGCAACTAAGACAAAAGAAACCTGAGCAGTAAACTGCACACCTACCATTGGAATCTGGTCAGTTTTGGGCAAGTCCAGATTAAATGAATCAGTCAAAGCCTTGGCAACTGATGAAGAAGCCATCAAGGCTAAAACACCCATTGACATGTTGTAAAACATGTTTAGAGCATTAGCCACTTTAGTAGGCCAGGCAAAGTGCCAAATTAAAGGCACATTTGCTATTAATAAAAAGATACTTGAAAAGATAATAATTGGCATTAAAGCTATAAAGCCATCTCTTACGGCACGCAAATATTTATTGGCAGCAACTTTTTGAAAAAACGGCTGCGCTTTTTCTATTTGCTTAATTACAGCATTCATTTTTAAACCTCTTTCTCATGCAATTACTTGTTTTTTAGTTCATTCAATTCCTTTAAAGCGGAATTATACTTTTCATATAAATCAATAAAATACTTTGCTTCATCTCTTAGCAGCATTGTAGTCATTAATGTGTCTTGCCCGTGAGACATAATGAATGTAGTCTCCATTTCTTCACCACTGGCTTCTTTACTCATTAATTTTGTTTGCGCATTATGAGCATCATTTAGTGAACTATCTGCACTTTTGACTAATTTTCTGGCTTTATCGTAGTTGCCATTTCGGGCTTCATCTAAAGCATTGATTATTGCAGTCTTTGCGTCACCTGCATAAGCAACTATTTCAAAACCGGCCATTGAAATTTCTTCTTTGGTTACCATATTTTTACTCCTTTTTTTCTTGTCCTAATATTTGATGAATATGAATGATAAAATACACTCTTTCCGCATCAGAAGGATGAAAATCAAATTCTCCGTCTAACGCCTGAAAGATTTCCTGAGTTATTTGATACGAACGTGGATAAACTTTGATCATGTCACATTCAATCTTTTTATCAATAGATTCATTCTTTTCTGGTGGGCGCCAAAGCCTTTTAGCCAGATACTGCAGATGAATCAGAAATCGCCTGAAACTATCCCTATTTTTGCTGTTTTGATAAACATTATTGTTGTCTAACACATTGAGTACCACGTTAATTAATTTGGAAGTGTCAAAAATATATTTTGATTTGCCTTCATGCTTTGCAATGCCATTAGGAATCTTGCTATTGATAAAATGAAGGGCTATACTTTTAACCTCAGAATTTGGAAATTCAACGCCTAACTTGTTGTTAATAATCCCAAGTGCTTCTTTTGCTATTTGATATTCTTCAGGATACTTTGCGCTTAAATCTGGGATCTCATTTTCTTGGTACCTTCCTGCCAAAAGTAATTTATAAGCTCCATTTATATGTTCACTTAATGTTAAATAAATCGAATCATAAACTTGCAAATGATAATTTATTCTTGCATTTTCAATAACTGCAAAAACTGCTGCAATTATGTCTGCCGGGATATTATGAAATAAATAGTCAAACGATTCTTTATCTTTTTTATTATCTAAATAAAAAATCTTCTGAATTTTACTAGAATCAACATGTCTGTTTTTTCCTTGTTCAAATCCCACTCCCTTACCGAAAACAATTGCTTCTTGTCCTTTCCCAACATCAACTAAAATGCTGTTATTATTAAAAATTTTTTTAAGGCGCATATCTTTGTTCCTTTTTTACGAAAAAAAAGAGACTACTAGCAACAGCTGATGAATAATATAAAATTCACCAGTTTTACTAGTAGTCTCGCCTAATTTGATAGTAACAATCTACTTAAACTTTCAATGTAAATAAAGCATAGCACACTTTTAAAATTATGCAAGCGCTTTATTTAAATTAATTTTATTTCTCTTTGATAAATGATGAATCTGGAATTCTAATTAAATAGTAGCGAGTCGCATTATGACCAGCATGCATTCCAATGCCATTCTGCCATACTTTTTTATAATCGGCCGTATAAATTGCAACATAAGCACGTTGATACTTACGGTCCATTTTCTGTAGTTCTTTTTTATCATACGGAATTTTTGCAGCATTAAGGTCTAAAGGGCTTTTGCCATATGCAACAGTGGCAAAATCGCTGGATACTTTGATCTTCTTACCTGGTCTATAATAGGTAAAAGTCTGAGTGCTAATTCTTTTCTTTTTCGAATTAATCGTAACGTAACTTGAATTACCTTCCCCGGTGTTCATGACAATAGGTTCGTAAGTAATATGCGACGTAATTTTACTTGTATCCTCAAGGTCAGGATTGTCCAGTATAGTTTTGTTAAACAACCATACAATACTTACTATTAAAGCAACCACTTCAATAATATCGATTAAAAAATTTGGCCAGCTAAACTGCCTGTGCTTCTTGATAATCATAGTAATTCGGCGTTTGCGAATATTTTGCACAACAAAAACTAAATAAAGAATAACAATTACCCATAACAAAACTCCAAGTAGATTCCAGCTAACCATAATGGACCTCCTGCTTCTTTCTCCATTATATTGTAAAAAGTATCTTTTGAATAGCTGAGCTTAAAAATAGCATTATTAAAGCAATAATTAAAAACATTTCCCTGTTAAAAAATAAGGATTTCTATTTAGTCTTTTTAGTAGTAGTTTTCTTAGTTTTCTTAGTTTTTGCAGTATTTTTAGTGGCAGGCTTTTTTTTGGTCGAAGGCTTTTGATATTCACGCACCTGTTTAATTTTTTCCTGCATTGCATCTGTCAGTCTGTCTACAATACCGGTTTCATCTTGTTCAATTTCTTCTTCTGTTGCTATCTGGTCAATTCTAAACCCTGATGCATTCAAATATTCTGATTGTGTCTCAAAATATATAGCAACAGGATATTCTTTACCTTCTTCGAAGAAATTAGCGATCTTTTTGTAATTACTATAAGGCAAATTAATAATATTGCTTTCTAAAGCAAAGGCAACTGATCTCTGTCCGCTTATTTCAAGTGCAACATGACTTAATGAATTATGTTTAAGCGCAGCTCTGGTTTCTTCAACTAATTTAGCCGCCAACTCTTGTATTCTGGCTTTTGACTTACTAATTTCTGCGTATTTAACAGTTTCTAAGTCTTCAATATAATCTTGTTTTTCTATTTTTGCAGTTAAATCTGTTAAGCTTATTTTCAAATTAAAATCCCTTATCTAAATTTATCAAATTTTATCAGTCTTTTATACGATACAAAAAGTTTTGTTTAAAAACAATTTTTTTATTTCTTTTAAAAAAAATTTTTTAAAAAACACTTTTGCTAATCAATGTTAACTAAAAATAGTTAAATGCTGTTTTTATTCAAAGAAAACCACTGTTTAAGCAGAATTTTTGCCAATATTAAATAACACTTTGCTCTATAAAATTTTGAAAAAGCGCTTTTATAAATTATTATTAAAAAAACTTAGCTGTATCTACTTTACAAGCGTTTTCACATAGAGTAAATTTATCATGTAACTAAAAATTTTTCACTAAATTTTTTAACTGAAAGGTAGACGAATATGTCAGATAAAGTTTACACAGATTATTTCTATAATTCCGAAGATTTTGATAAAAATCACGAAATGGGATACAAGGATCTTCACATTCCTGAAGGTGTTGAAGCTCAACCTTTAGTCGTTCCACCAGTATTAGAGCCTGATAAACAAGAAAACAATGATGTTTGGTACACAATTGAGTCCCAAGAAGGTGACTTCCAATTTTTGCCAGGTAAAAAGACTCATACTTGGGGCTACAACTTCCCAGTTCTTGGTAAGACCATGGTTTTAACCAGAGGTCAACATGTTCACGTAACTTTGAAGAATAGCTTGCCAGAATTGACTACTTACCACTGGCATGGTATGGAACTTTCAGGTCCTGGTAACGATGGTGCTTGTCACTCACCGGTTTACCCAGGTGAAGAAAAGCACATTGACTTCATAGTTAAGCAACCAGCTGCTTTAACATGGCTTCATGCTCACCCATGTCCATCAACTGCCATGCAAGTTTGGATGGGATTAGCTATGGGCGTTGTTATTACTGATGCTAACGAAGCTAAGTTGCCAATTCCTAAGACTTACGGCAAGGACGAGTTCCCAATTATTTTACAAGACCGTATTTTCCACGAAGACAACCAATTTGACTATAAGGCAGACTACAACGCAATGGGTATCTTTGGCGACACTCCAATCATCAATGGTGTTGTTCGGCCATACGTTGATGTCACTACTCAAAAAGTACGTTTGCTTTTCTTAGGTGGTTCTAACCGTCGTGAATGGCGCCTGCACTTTAGCGATGACTTGGTAATGACCCAAATCGCAGGTGACGACTCATTCTTGGAGCACCCAGTTAAATTGACTAAAGTCTTAATTGGACCAGGTGAGCGTCAACAAGTAGTTGTTGATTTCAGCAATTATAAAGATGGCGATGTTGTCAACCTTTACACTGACGACTTCAAGCTGGTTGAATTCAGAATTCACAGTTATGAAAAAGACGACAGCGTAATTCCTGATACTTTATTCAAAGCATATGATCCAGTTGTTAACCCTAACTCACCAGTTCCTCATGTTACTATGGATAACCACAACATGATTAACGGCAAGTTGTTCTCAATGGAAAGAATTGACATGAAGCAGGAATTGATGAATGCTGAATACTGGGACGTAACTAACACTAACGATAAAGTTAACGGCATGTTGCACCCATTCCACACTCACGGAGCTCACTTCCTTGTTGTATCACGTAACGGTAAAGACCCATATCCAAACGAAAGAGGAGTTTATAAGGACACTATCGAAGTAGCACCTCAAGAAACAGTTCGTATAAAGGTTTACTTCCAAAACACTGGTGTCTTCATGTATCACTGCCACATTATCGAGCACGAAGATGCCGGTATGATGGCGCAAATTCAAATTGTTGATCCAAAACACCCAGACAAGAAATATCATTTGATGGACATGGAAACTCTGAATAAGGCTTTTGCTGAAGAAAGAGGCGTGCCAGAAGATGAAGTCTTCTGCCCAGGTATGGACGTTGAAGGTATGGCAGTTAAAGGTGAAGATCATAGTCTTGATGCTTTATCAAGCGCAACTCACCATTAATCTCTACCTTCAATAAATAAAATTTAGCAAAATCGCTCATTAATTTGAGCGATTTTTTGCTTTTAATAATCTTCCTATGTTTAAATAGCTTTATGAAAAAGAAAAGATTTTCCCTTAAAGCAATTTTGATACTACTATTGGGTATTTTTTCTCTAGGTTTAGTTTTTACAATCTTTAACTCGTCTGGTTTTAAAGACCGTTATGACTGGTTAACCTTGAAATCTTCCCAGAAGCTAAGTGTTCCCCTAGAAAATCAATATCCTGACCTGCCTAATGGTTGCGAAGTAACTTCTCTGTCAATGCTTTTACGCTATTATGGTATCAAGGTAAACAAACTAAATTTGTCTGAAAACATAAAACACGTTTCCTCTTATACTGATAATGGCAAATATCGGGGTAACCCTCATGTTGGTTTTGTTGGTTACATGAGTCAGGCAAATGCAGGATGGTGCGTTTATAATGAACCCTTAGAGCAAGTGGCCCTCAAGTACACTAATCGCATTCGTAATTTCACAAGCCATGATTTTATCGAAGTAATGAAACTGGTTTCTGACGGTCATCCGGTTCTGATCATTACTACCACCAATTTTAATCATGTGGGCGACATGCAAACGTGGCAGACAGCTCAAGGTGAGGTGCACGTGACTCCGTCTTCACATGCTTGTGTCATTACCGGCTTTGATAAAAAGGCACGTATTGTCTACGTCAACGATCCTTTTGGTCATAAAAATAAGAAAATTCCTTGGAAAAATCTGGAAAAAAGTTATAACCAGCAAGGTAAACAAGCATTATATTTAAAATAAAAAAGAGCAGATTCAATTAAGAATCTGCTCTTTTTCAAATCGAGGCCCGTTAAAATTAACAGGTGACTACTTCTGTTCACATCAGGTTGGTCAACCACCAGCACTTCCCGTGCCTGTCACTTAAGGCGGGTGTCCTCATACAAATACGCATCTCGCGTTTTTGTCGACTCGCACTAATTATTATACTTATCTAAATGACGTTTGTAAAATTTTTTTATTCTGAAGAAAATTTCCACGCACATATTTGACAAAAGCATTCCCAAAGCAATTGAACCTGTCACAATTATCACTCTTAATACTGCATCATTTGCTCCACGCAAATTGCCGGAAGTTAATTCACGCACAGCCTGATAAGCGGGAACACCTGGCACTAAAGGCACAATTGCAGGTATGTAAAAAACTGTAGCCGGACATTTTTTCATTCTGGCAAAAACTATGCCTAAAATGCCGATAGCAAAAGAGCCTAGTAAATTGGATAATAACCGTCCCATTGACGCTCTCATTGCCAGCCAGTAAATAATCCAGCTAATAATACCACTCATACCGGCCAAATTAAGTACTCTGCGCGGGACATTGATTGTTAAGGCAAAGCCAGCTGAAGCAAGGTAGGCAAAAGCAATATTAATTACGATTTCTAACCAAAAAGGCATTTTTTAAGCTCCTAAAAATTTCAATACAATACCAACTCCACCGCCTAATGCAAATGCTGTCAGCAGCGCCTCACAAATTTTTACCATTCCTGAAAGTATATCGCCTTTAAACAGGTCTCGCAATGCATTAGTCAAGGCAAGACCCGGAACAAGCGGCATTAATGCACCTGTTAGAATATGGTCAATAATCATCTGTGGGAAAAGTCGAACTAAACCGGCAGCAATGACCGTCATAATCAGAGCTGCAACAAGTTCTGCTAAGAATCTAACGTTAGTAAAACGTTTAAAATAATAAAATGAGATAAACCCGGCTGCTCCCACAACAGCCGCTGCGGGAAAATCAATCCAGTCATAATTATTCATGAACAATACCATGAGCGTTGCGCTCAAAATTGCGGCGCCAGTTGTCTGCAGCCATATAGGAAAAGTAGGATAACTTCCCTTGGCCATCTTGGTAACTTCGCTTTTAACCTCTTGCAAAGTAATTTTTTTATCCGCAAAAGCCCGGGACAAAGAATTAATGCGATCAACTAGTTCCAAGTTGATATTGCGCTCATGTACAAGAGTACTCTGGCAATAGTTACCGTGATCCAAACTCATAAATACACCAGTTGGTACCACAAAAACACGTGGATCAGGTTCACCGGCGCTTTTAGCAATGCGCACCATTGTATCTTCAACCCGATACATTTCACTGCCGCCTTCAATCATTAATTCACCGGCAGTTAGGCAAGTCTCAAGTAAATCTTGGTAAAATAATTCACCTGGTCTAGCACTCATTTTTCACCTCAAAGTTTATTCATAGTCTCAATATCAATAGTTTTATCAACCCAATTGCCTTGGAAAAAATCACGTTCATGGCTCACAATAATCACTCCACCAGGAAACTTGATGATAGCCTGTCTTAATGCGTCTTTAGAATCCCGGTCCAAATGATTGGTTGGCTCATCCAAAAATAATAAATTTGCCGGTTCAAATAACATTTTTGCCAGTTTGACTTTTTCTTGCTCACCGCCTGATAGCTTTTTCAAAGGGCTCATTGCCTGTTGAGCAGTGACGCCCAATTTTGCTAAAGCTCCTCTTAATTCTTTAGGCTTTATGCGTTCAAAATTTTCCTGCAAATATTGCAGAGGCGTCATATTGTTATTCGGCCAAGTTAATTCCTGCTTAAAGTAGGCAATTTTGGCAGTTTCAGATAATTTATAAGTGCCAAAAATCGGGTCTAGTTGACCTAATAATGTTTTTAATAGTGTTGATTTTCCAATACCATTAAAACCGGTAATAGCAACTTTTTCATTGCCTCCAACCGAAAAATTGAACGCTTCTTTGACTAACGCCTGGTCATAACCAATTACTAAATCCTGCGTTTGCAATAAAAGGTTGGCTGCTGTAGCCACATAAGGAAATGCAAAGTGCGGTTTATGGTTATTTTTAGGTGGATTCAGTACATCCATTTTCGCAAGTTGCCGTGCCCGTGATTTTGCACTTTTTGAACGGGTACCAGCCTTATTTTTACGGATATAAGCTTCAGTTTTGGCGATCTTGCGCTGCTGATTACTGTAAGCCTTCATATACGTTTCCCGATTAGCTTCTTTTTGACGCATTGCTTGTTTTAAAGTTCCGGTATAACGCGTTATTGTACCAATATCTATATCAATAATACAATTGGCAATTTTGTCTAAAAAGTCGTAATCATGGCTAACAACGATGAAAGCACCAGCAAAATTATTCAGATAGTCAACGAGCCAATCTATGTGTGAAACATCAAGATAGTTGGTCGGCTCATCTAACAGCAATACATCTGGTGTTTGCAAGAGTAATTTAGCTAAAATAATTTTTGACCTTTGACCACCTGACAATTGACTCACATCATGATCATATCCCAGCTCTGCCAGACCTAACCCAGAAGCAACGCGCTCAATTTCGGTATCAATATTATAAAAATTATTTTCTTCCAAATAGGTTTGCATTTTACCCGCTTTTTCTAGTAAAGAACTATCACCTTCAGCTGCATACTTTTCATACAAAGAACTTAATTCTTTTTCTTTACGATAAAGTGGTGCAAAAGCTGTGCGTAAAAACTGGCGAATTGTTACCCCCGGTTTCAACTTGGCATACTGGTCAAGGTAACCTATAGTAATTTTGTTTTGCCATCTAATTTGTCCTTCATCAGGTAGTATTTCACCAGTTAAAATTTTAATCAAGGTTGATTTACCGACCCCATTTTGACCAGTCACACCCATATGATCCTCTTTGTTGAGTACGAAACTAGCATTTTCATACAAAGTTTTATCTTCAAAACCTTGTCCCAAATTTTTAACTGTGAGTAAGCTCATTATGCATCTCCCTAAATATCAATATAAGTTGTACAAAATAAAGTAAAACTACCTTTAATCTTTTGGCCTGGCTTTGCTAATATGCACAATAAAAAAGTGGGCTATTTGCCCACCTTTTCATCATTTTCTTGCTCATATTTCTGCAAGGAATCCAATACTTTAGGCCAATAACGCTTAGGTAAAATCAACTGCAATTTATCATTATATATTGGAAAATCGCTTGCTTTCATACCAGTAATTTTAGCTAAATCTTTATTAGATAAATGATGTTCACGTGCAATTCGTTTAATTTCAACGGAGGCATAACCGCGAAACCATGAAAGAGCAAAGAAAAATAAGGCAAATAAGCTTGCTGTTAATACAGCAACGGTTAAATTCCAATGAAATGTGCGTAAGCAAATGAACGCTATCGCAATAAAAGCAATAAAGGCTGATATAGTACTATAAACAGCTAGGAAAACAGATTGCTTATGCATATTTATTATGCTCCTTTGCTAGAACAGTTATTGACCTGCAGAATTATCTCCACTTGTTCCAGTTCCTGAAAAATTGTCAGTTGATTCTTCAGTTACTACTGAACGGTAAATTTGGTAATTAGTAAATGGACTGGGATCCTTCCACTTAATATTATTATTCTGCTCATTTAACTTATTGAGTTTCGTTTCATCATTATCCAATACTCTTTTATCCAAGTCAAGATTGGTACGTATCTTGTCAGAAGCTTTTTGAAGTTCTTTAGTTGATGCTACTTGAATAGATGCTCCATCAATCCAAGCATCATGCCCCTGAATATAACCACTGGAAATATTCTGTGAGCAGCCGCGGTAAGTCAGAGCTAAGGCTAGCATATCATTAAACGTAAGGTTAGTTTTGACATATTTTGAGAAGATATTAACCAACTTGCGATAATTCGTAATTGAATCAACTGAAATAGCTTTATGAACTACAGCAGTGATAACTTGCCTTTGACGCATTTGCCTGCCATAATCACCTCGAGGATCATCATGGCGCATTCTAACATATGCTACAGCATGACGTCCGTTTAAGTGTTGTTTTCCCTTGTGAAAATCACACCAATCATATGAAAACTTGAAAGGTACTTTAACGTCAACTCCACCAACAGCGTCAACTAGGCTTTTTAGTGCCTTCATATTTACTTCCACATAGTAATGAATAGGAACACCTATTAGGGCTGAAACGGTTCTCATTGAAGCAGAACTGCCTCCAATACCATATGCCGAATTAACCCGAAACATATTGTACTTGTTTCCAGGATCACCTAATATATTAGCAAGAGTGTCTCGAGGAATTGAAGTCATTGTCGACTTATTTTTAGCAGGATTTGCTGTTGCCAAAATCAAAGTATCCGAATTTCCTTTGTCATGTCGTCCTTCAATTCCTTGATCAACTCCGAGAATTAAAACAGAAATTGGTTGTCTATTGGCAATTCGTGCAGATGTGGCATAATTACCACCATTGCCATCAATTGCACTGTGCAAAGCAAAATACATGTGAGCTATCCAGGCCAGCCCGAAGCAGACACATAAAACAGTTACTATACCACAAATCCGAGCAAAAACGCTGCCTTTAAAGGCTTTAGCTGGTTCTGCTAAAGCAATATTTCGATGAAGATTTAGAGAAAAATGCTTTTTACGGTAATCTTCTCTGCGTTTTGAATTTGGATTCATTCTTCTATACAAACCCTTTCGTAGTTGTCCATCTATTATTTTTAACACTTTCAAACTTGAATTAAAATAATATCAATTATAATTAATAATATCTTATTTTTTAATCTTTAGTATAATTTAGTTAAATAGCTAAAAAGGAGAATCTTTATGTCAATTCCTAAACGTGATGAAGTCCCAGAAAATCTTAAATGGGATTTAACCAGGATATTTAAAACTGATAATGACTGGAAAGATGAATATACACTTGTCAAAAAAGAAATACCAGTTTTAAGCACTTTAAAAGAAAATTTTACCACTTCTGGTGCATCTTTATATAATGATATTACTCAAATTTTAACAGTTGGTCGGAGACTGGAAAAAGTCTATTCTTATGCTACTCTTGCCAGTGATGTTGATACTGGAAATGCCCACTATTTAAGCTATGTAGCTCAAGTGCAGGGACTAGCCAGCCAGTTCGAAGCTGCTACTTCTTTTATGAATCCAGCAATTTTAAGCCTTTCAGCAGAAAAGTTGGGTGCTTTAGAACAAGAAGAGCCTAAACTCAGCAACTACAAACACTTACTTGATCAAATTACCAGATTGCGACCATATACGCTATCTGCAGAAGAAGAAAAGCTAATTGCAGATGCTGGTGATGCTTTATCTGCTTCCGAAAACACTTATAACGTTCTAACCAATTCAGATATGGAATATGGCTATACTCAGGATGATAACGGTGAAATGGTTCAACTTTCCGATGGCTTATACTCGCTGCTTATTCAATCCCAAAATCGTGAAGTACGTAAAAATGCTTTTGATTCCATGTATACTACTTACGGACAATTTGAAAATTCCCTGGCGGCAACCCTTTCGGGTGCTGTCAAGGAACATAACTATAATGCCCGCGTTCACCATTATCTATCAGCTCGTGAGAGTGCAATGAATGCAAATGGCGTACCATTAGTCGTTTACGATACTTTGATTGATGAAGTCGATGAACACTTAGACCTATTGCATGAATATGTAGCGTTACGCAAACAGATTTTAGGCTTAAAGGATCTGCAAATGTGGGACATGTATGTTCCATTAACTGGTAAACCAGCATTGAGCTATACTTTTGAGCAAGCTAAAGCAGAAGCCAAAAAGGCATTAGCACCATTAGGAGAGGACTATTTAAAGCAGGTCGACTATATTTTTAATAATCGCGTAATTGACGTGGTTGAATCACAGAATAAAGCTACCGGAGCATATTCTGGCGGCTGCTATGACACAGATGCATATGAATTACTCAATTGGGAAGACAATGTTGATTCATTATACACACTAGTTCATGAAACAGGTCACTCTGTCCACAGTATGTATACTAGGCAAAATCAGCCGTATGTTTATGGTGATTATCCTATCTTTGTTGCTGAAATAGCTTCTACAACTAATGAAAATATTTTAACAGAATACTTTTTGGCTCATATTACCGATCCTAAAACGCGTGCCTTTGTCCTTAATTACTACCTGGATTCTTTCAAAGGAACCTTGTTTAGGCAAACGCAGTTTGCTGAATTTGAACAAAAAATTCACGAAATGGATGCAAATGGTGAACCATTAACAGCTGATCGTTTAGATGATATCTACGGTAAAATTAATCAGCGCTATTACGGTGATGCAGTAGAATCTGGTGGAGAAATTGCTAAAGAATGGGCCAGAGTACCTCATTTTTATTACAACTTCTATGTTTATCAATACGCTACAGGTTTTGCCGCAGCCACTGCCTTAGCAAACAATGTCGTTCATGGATCTACCGAGCAACGAAATGCCTATTTGAACTTTCTAAAAGCTGGCTCTAGTGATTATCCTGCTGAAATCATGAAAAAAGCTGGAGTTGATATGACGAAGCCTGATTATTTAGAAGAAGCTTTTAAAACTTTTGCCAATCGTTTAAGCGAATTTAGGAAAATTATCCAAAATAATTATAATTAATACTTGCATCTTTTAGTTACAAATAATATAACTGGTATGTAAATAATAATTTCTCACATCAAAAGCCACTCCTATTTTTAAGAAGTGGCTTTTTTCTGTTATAAAAATATTAATGATAGTCAAAAATCAGTCTAATGAGTTCCAAAACTGCCTTGCTAATTCTTGGTATAAATGACAGCCAGCTAAATAAGCATTTACTTCTATATACTCATTTGGCTCATGATCAGTAGTTCCTGCTCCCGGCCCCAGAATAATAATAGGAAAATCTCCAGCTTGAATATATTCTGATGCATCTGTAGCAGCAGTCCCTGCAACGAATTCACTTGGCCTGCCAATTTCTTGCTCAACAACTTTTTGAGCCATTTTAGCTAATTTTGTTTGAGATTGGTCAGGTAAAGGCACCTCAGGAAAACTATATCTAATTTTTAACCGCGCGCCTTTTTTATTTAAATCAGCAACTATTTGTTCAAGTTCAGTATATATTTGCTCATTGGGATATACTGGTGTCGTTCTGATATTACCTGAAAGCCAAGCACTATCGGGAACAGAATTAATTTGACTCCCACCCTGAATTTGACTAATCACATGAGTAAAAGAACCTAAAACTGGATCCTTCTTTTGATGCCTATCCATTAAATGTTGCGTTTCTTGTGCAAATTCAATCAGTGGCATTATCGCATTCTGCCCCTTTTCAGGAGTCGAAGAATGAACGCAAATACCTTTAGAATAAACATAATAGTCGATAACACCTTTATGGGTCACACGTACGTCAAAGTTAGAGGGCTCACCAATAACAAGTCCATCTAAATCAGAAGCATAGCCTTCTTTAGTCAACTGCGCTGCCCCATATTCACCGGTTTCTTCACCTACAGAGGCTAAAAGTCTAATACGACCAGGCAGTTCTTTCTTACTATCAAGTAAATTAAGCATTGCCACAATCATTGCCGCTAGGCCAGACTTCATATCGCTTGCACCACGACCAAAAACTTTTCCGTCTTTCAAAGTGGGCGTAAACGGTTCTGTCTGCCAATTGGTCAAATTCCCCGCTGCAACAACATCTTCATGACCGGAAAAACCTAAAAGAGGCCCATGATCTCCAATCGTTACCACCAAATTATCTCTGCCAGAAGAATAAGAAAGTCTGTGAATTTCTACTGAATATTCGCTAAACAATGCAGTTATATAATCAGCTATCAGGCCTTCATGATCATTTGCCGAATTTATTGCTAACAAGTCAGTTAATATTTTAATCGCTTGTGCTTCTTCCACTTACTTTCTCCCACCTAAGCTTCAAGAACTTTTTCCAAAAAGTCCTGCGCACGCGGAGTTTGTGGCTGAGCAAAAAACTGCTGTGGTGCTGCTTTTTCCTGAATATAGCCATCTGCCATAAACCACACTTCATCCGCTACATTTTTAGCGAAACCCATTTCATGGGTTACGACTACCATAGTCATCCCTTTTTGAGCTAAATCCTGCATTACCTTCAATACTTCCCCTACCATTTCCGGATCAAGTGCTGAGGTGGGTTCATCAAAAAGCATTACTTCTGGATCCATTGCCAAAGCCCGGGCAATTGCGACTCTTTGTTGCTGTCCACCTGAAAGATTGGTTGGAAATGCTTCTGCTTTATCTGCCAGACCAACCTGATCTAACAGCTCCATTCCCTTTGCTTTAGCAGCACTGTCACTCATGCCCTTTACTTTCATAGGCGCTAATTTAATATTTTCAATAATATTCATATGGGGAAACAAATTAAACTGCTGAAAAACCATCCCCATTCTTTCACGCAGTTGATCAAGCTGATCTTCACTTAAGGCAGTTAATTCCTTATCTTCAAAAATCACTTTGCCAGAAGATGGCTGATCTAATAGGTTCAGACAACGCAAAAATGTACTTTTACCAGCACCAGACGGTCCAATTAGACAAATAACCTGACCTTCATTTACTTGAGCATTGATGTCCTTTAAAACTTTATTATTGCCAAAATTTTTCTGTAAGTGCTCAACTCTAATTACGGGATTTGCGTTAGTCATGATTCATTTTCCTTTCAAATACTTTCATTAAGCTGGATAAGCCAAAAGTAATGATAAAGTATAAGATCATTGTAATTACCAATGGCATAACTCCACGATAGGTATCAGCCTGGACTACCCGTGACTGATAAATCAAATCTTTGACGCCTATTACCGAAACTATAGAACTTTCCTTGATGAGAGAAACAAATTCGTTTCCCAGAGCCGGCCAAATATTTTTCATTGCCTGTGGCATAATAACATAACGCATAGTTGCTGTCCGTGACAAGCCCAAAGAACGAGATGCTTCAGTCTGTCCCACAGCAATCGAATTAATACCCGAACGAATTACCTCTGCTACATAAGCTGCAGAGTTAAGGGAAACGGCAATTATACCCGAAAGTAAAGCTGGGATATTTACTACTACTCCCAAGCCAAAGTAAATAAACAGCAGTTGTACCATTAACGGCGTGCCACGAATAAATTCTACATAAGCTGTCGCAATTGAACGTGCAATTTGATTGTGTCCTAAGCGCATAAATGCCAGTATTGCACCTAACAAAAAGCCAAAGAAAACTGATATAGCAGAAATAAGTAAAGTGTACCCGACGCCCGCTATAAAGAAGTCTTTATACGCCCACATCGAATTAGACGCTTTGACTTCCTTTTTTGTCTTACCGGCGGTTAAATATTTTCCAGCTTTGGGTAAATATTCTTTATCTATTAAATCTTTTTGCTTAATCTCCGCTATTGATTTATTTGCAGCTTTAACTAAACTATTGGCTCCTTTATGAAAAGCAACAGAAGTAGCGGATGACTCTGTCTTAAGGCCTGCCGGAATAACCATAATCCCGTCCGTATTTTGAGCAAAAGCTTCGGCTGTCGCCTTGTCAACTGAAACTGCATCAACCTTATGCGTTTTTAATCCTAAAACCAAGTCGTTATCTTTATCCATGGTTTTCAGTTTGACATTTTTGGCTTGATTTTTGATCATTGTGGCCTGCATACTGCCAGTTTGAGCACCAATTGCTTTGCCGGCAAAAGACTTATAATTATGATATTTGCCTTTATCTTCTTTTCTTATCAGTAATTTTTGCTCACTTTTATAATATGGCTGACTAAAGGCAACGCTTTTTGCCCTCTTAGGCGTCGCGTTCATTCCGGCAATGACCATGTCAATTTTACCTGTCTCAAGACCCACTAAAAGAGAGTCAAAGTCCATTGACCGCACAACAAGCTTAACACCCATATCATGGGCAATTTTTTGCCCTATTTCAACATCCATACCAACTATTTTTGATTTGCCCTTAATATTTTTGACAAATTCGTAAGGAGGATAATCTGGACTAGTCCCCATGACTAGTTCACCTTTTTGTTTGACTCTTCGTAGATAATTGTCGGTTCTTTGTTCAGTTTGTCCTTTATCAGCGGCTGCTGCATTCTGGGGTAACAGGGTTAACATTATAAATGCTATCAACAAAGTCTCAAGCAATTTCCACGCTTTCTTCATAATTTTCCTCCATTAATAATTTTATTATTACAATTATAAAGATATAAAAATTAAATTACAACTATTAATTAAAAACAATCATTTTTTAAGCAATAAAAAAAGCTCTGCACATTAGTTAGAGCAGCTAATATATGCAGAGCGATTTGAATACTTAAGCTTTTAAATTAACTATGCTTGAGAAGCACCAGTTACAGCGTCTGAGTCATCTTCTTTTAATTGATTCTCAGCTGTTACAGGATATGGCTTAACTCTTGTAGGATCAGTATTTGACTTCAAGTTGTCGGCAGTGTAATTAATATGAGTAATCTTGGCGTGTTTAACATCTTCAATTGTCTTGCAGCCAGTCAATTGCATATCAATTAATAATTCTTGGTTCAATTGCTCAATAACTGATTGAACGCCCTTAGCGCCACCAAGTGCAAGGCCGTATAAGTATGGACGACCAACACCAACCATATCGGCACCAAGTGCCAAAGCCTTAAAGACATGCGAACCACGACGAACACCTGAGTCAAAGACTATTGGTACACGGTGGTTAACAGCTTTAGCAATCTCCGGCAACATATCAATAGTAGCAGGACCGCAATCAACTTCTCGACCACCATGGTTGGTAACATAAATACCATCAGCACCAGCGCCCATAGCTAAATATGCATCCTCAGCACAAACAACGCCTTTAACAAAGACAGGTAAACCAGACATTTCCTTAATGCGTCTAACATCTTCTGGTCCGATTTTTTGGGCTGAAGAAGCATACATCTGCGCTACAGTTTGGCCCTCACCCTTTGCTCCTTGGTAACGAGTAAAGAAGTCTAGTGGAACAGGATAGGCAAACTTAGTTCTGAGGTTAGCTTCACGAAAGCCTGATACCAAAGCATCTACTGTCAGGAAAATGCCCTTGTAGCCAGCTTTTTTAACTGCATCAAAGACCATCTTGTTGAAGCCCCAGTCTTTGCTGAGATAAAGTTGGAAGAAACGTGGTGCATTTGGAGCTGCTGCCGCAATCTCTTCTACACTCTTATTAGCATACGTACTTGAGGCAAACAAAGCACCTGCTGCAGCTGCACCCTTTTGAGTAGCAATTTCTGCATCTTTGTGGGCGATACCATGGCAGGCAATAGGTGAAATCATTACAGGTGTCTTTAATTTCATACCCATAAATTCAGTATCCAGTTGAGGACTATCCATATTGGTCAAAGCACGTGGGACAATTTGAAAGTGATTAAAGGCAGTGGTGTTATTACGCCAAGTCCACTCATTTTCTGAACCTGAAGCAATATAGTAATATGCACCTTCTGGCATAACTTTCTTTGCACGCTCCTCAAGCTCATCGAGGTTAATCATCTTTAGTGTTTCGTCACGATCACTTTGGGGAAAACCATTATAATATGATGTCATTTTTAAGACTCCTTCTTTATTTAATATTTCCAACTTCTATTATACATGTAAATGCTTACAAAAGTTAGTGAAATTTAAAAATAAATGTTTAAATAACGGGATTCCCACTGTATATTTTTTCACAAAGTAAAGCAAAAATAATAATTAATGTTATTTTTATATTAATAATTACTATAAATTATGCTTAATAATATGAGTGAAATAGGTAACAAGATACACCGCAACTTCGATGACAGCTATAAAGAAAGTTACTGGCAAATTCGTAATATAGCCCAAATATAGACCAAGCCAGACGCCAATCAAGGCAAAAAAGACAGACCAGCCAATCATCGCCGGAATTGTTTTCCCTAAATAGTTTGCAGTGGCTGGTGGTAATGTTAGCAAAATAAAAACTAAAAGCGAGCCCACTATTTGAGCACCAATTGATACCGACATCGCCAGAGCAATTAAAAAAATAACACTGACTGCACCAGTTTTTACTCCATGAGCAAGAGCACCAATATGGTCAAATGAATCGAAATTTAATGAGCGCTGAATGCTAAAAATCATCAACAATACAATTATAGAAAGAGCTATAAGTTGGATCACGCCCTGATGATCAACGCCGATAATACTGCCAAATAAAATATTCGTAGCATAATTACTGTTAGCACCTGAAATGGCAAGAAACAGCACTCCTAAACCAGTAAATAGAGCTGAAATAGCACTAATTGAGGATTCCTTTTGTTCACTATGAAGTGACAATTCCCCAACACTGATAGAACCCAAGAGAGTGAATAAAAGCATCCCCCACAAAGGCCCAATTCCCAGCCAAACTGCAAATGCAGCACCTGCAAAACCAATTTCGGAAAGCGTGTGTGCCAAAAAACTAAAATTACGTGCGACTACGTAGACACCAACAGTGCCACAAGTTATCGCAATAAAAGTACTCGCCAAAAATGCATTACGCATAAAGCCATATGCAAACATTATTCATATGCCTCCTTAAATTGGGACATTTCGCCATGTTCAATTTGACCATGATTTAAATATAAATAGTTTTGCATATACTTGTGAGCTAATGATATATCATGAGTTACAAACAAAACTGTTATTTTATGTTTTTCATTCAAATGTCTGATCAGCTTCATCAGCTCATCTTTTGCCATAGGATCAAGACTTGCCGTAGCTTCATCTAAAATAATCATATTAGGATTATCAAGCAGGGCTTGAGCTAAATAGGCTCTTTGTTTTTGCCCGCCTGAAGCTTCCCCCATACGAGTATTTTTAATTTGGTATAAATTGGTTTCCTCTAACTGCTTTTTTATTGCTTCCTTAGTTCGGCTGTTTTTAATAATCGGTGCATTCAAACCCACAAAAGCCTCAATTGATAATGGATATTCAGCATCAATATTGCGAAACTGCGGTACATAACCCAGACGAACATCGTCTGCAAATGTAAAAGATCCCGAGCTAGGAGTCAACATCTTCATTAAAATATTTATTAAGGTAGTCTTTCCAGTACCATTGGGACCTAACAGTGCAGTCAATGAGCCCCTTTTTAACTTGAACTTTAAGTTCTCAAAAACATTATTTTTATCAAATCTCATTGAGAGATTATTAACTTCTAAAATATCAGACAATTTGTATTTTCCTATATTATCTATTTAAAATTGCCCACTTTGACAAATTGATTAACATCAATTGGGTAATATTTACGACCCTTAATCTTAACGCGACCGCCATATGTCCGCACATAATTGCCGCGGTATAACTTGTTTGTACCAACCCGTTTCCCTTTGCCATCGTAAAGGTAAGCATTGTGGCTTAATGGACGTAATTTGCCTTCAACGTTGCTGGCAACAACATATTGATTAACACCTATTTGCAAATACTTTCTTTTTTTAATGGTTTGATTGCCATAAATTGTTAACTTGGTACCAGCCTTTTTAGTTGGTAAATCAGTCGCCACACCATTTTCATCATAAACCAATGCATTATGAATTAAGACTTTGGTAGCAACTGGCTTAGGTAGAACAGCCGGCTTTTTAGCAGGTGTTGCAGGTGCTGGTGGAGTTACTGTATCATTATCAACAGGTGCATTATCAGCTGGCGTTCCTTGATCATAATAATATTTAACCAGATCAAAGAAATCATCCATTGAATAACCCCATTTAGCAAAGTAACCATCCGGATCAGTATGATCAGTACCTCCTAAAAAGGTAGACACAGCATGGTGAGACCAAATTGTCCCTTTGCCATCATGAACAGCGTTGTCAGGTTCCAAATTATATCTGTGCAAAATTTGCGCAACATAAATTGCGTCATTATTCACGCCTTTGGCAAAATCAGCCAGATTGTTTTCTTCACACAGTTCTACCTGAACAAAACGGTTGTTAGCAACAGGACCAGCACCCCATACACCGTAATCTGGGCTTGTCATTTGAATGACACCTGTTTTATCCACAAAAGCATGAACATAAGAATAAATATTCATCCATTCACGATTAAAATAAATACATTCATTACGTGCAGTAGCATTGGGTGTTGCAGTTTCGTGAATAACAACGCCTTCAGGCTTGCCATTGCGATAATTAATCGGATTAGCAGCAGAAAAATCGTTATATTTAATACCTTCTTGCGCTAATACTTGTTCTGCATAAGTTACACCGCTGAAACTATTTTGCTTAGCAGTATCATTAATTGTACTTGCTTGTACTATCATCGTCTCTGGAGCAGCAACAGTTGCAATGCTCGCTCCTAAAGCTAAAACGGCAATCAATTTCTTCATTTTTAACGCCTCATAATAATCATTTTCGGACTACTTCAGCCAAATCCTGATAACTATCATTCATCCAGTCAAGATAATTAGTATTATCCGGGATGGTCTCTCTTACTTTTAAGATACGAATATTTTGCTTTTTAGCCAATTTTAGAAAAGTGTCTACTGTAGAACTTGAAGTTTGTTCATTGATCACAAAAAATGCAATTTTTCGTTTCTTAATGCCATCAGTCATTTTTTGAACAGCCGCTGGACTCGGATCTGTATTATTTTGGATTGCTTTCTCAAAATCTTTATTTGCGACTTTAATATTGACAGAACTTAACGCATAATCAAAAACTGGCTCACTGACATAAACCGGTTTTTCCACGTGATGATTTAATTTAGCCGAAGCTCTTTTAATACGAGCAATTTTAGCTAAATATCTTTTCGCATTTTTTCTATAATAATGAGCATGATTTGGATCCTTTTTGCACAAGCTCTTAACTAAGTAATTAACATACTTAGTGGGCATAGTCAAATCAAACCAAATATGCGGATTATCTCCCTTTTTTAAACCCATCAAGTCTTCACCAACGCGAACCGGCTTTTTGTCAACTGAAGAAGCCAATTTATCCATCCAACTGTCGTAACCTAAGCCATTTTCTATTACTATGTCTGCGTTAGATAGAGCCTTAGCGTCGTTAGTAGTAGGTTGAAAATCGTGAGGGTCAATTGCAGATTTTTTAATAATTGCTTCTGCTTTGCCATATTTGCCAACTATATTTTGAGCAATGTCAGAATAGACATTCGTCGTCGTCATAATTGATATCTTACTGCTTTTGTGTGACTTTTGTGAACATGCACCTAATGTTAAAAGAACTATGCCTAATAAGGTAACTGCAGCAAATAATTTTTTAAATTTAACAAATTTCAATATTGTTGTCATTCCTTTTCGTATTTAAGTGTAGTTTTTAGGTAATAAGGCAACTTTTTTAATTGCAGTACAAAATAAAAGTTACTTACAATTAATAACCATTATACACTAATTAGGGAGTGCTTTAAAAGCAACGCCCTATTATAGTTTTGTTACAATTTCATTGCTTTAAAAAAATAAATTTAAGGTAATCAAAAAGCACGCCATAAATTCGCGTGCTTTCTGAGTAAGTAAACAAAACAACTATAAAATTATAAACTACAACCCAATTAAATGGGCAAAAACTGGAACTAACAGATTATCTACTAAAGCTGTGGCCACAACTGCTACTGCAGCAGTAGCTCCTTGCACAGAACCCATTTCCAATGCAAAAGCTGAACCGATAGTATGTCCTGCAGAGCCTAACCCCAAGCCAGTTCCTAATGGATCACTGTTCAAGTTGAACCACTTAACTAATTGCTTGCCTAAGGCATAAATTACTACAGCATTGAGTATGCATGCCATAGCTGTAACAGAGGCATTGCCCCCAATAGCTTTTGTTATTGGCATCGCTACTGCAGTAGTAGCAGACTGACTTAGCATTGACTTTATGCCGACAGTATTTAAACCGACTGCTTTAGCAACAAGTGTTATTAAAGCCATTGAAATTAGCGTACCGAAAACCAACCCTAAAAGAATTACCAGCCAGTTTTTCTTTACAACATCATTACGCTTATACAACGGTACTGCGAAAGCAATTGTAGCTGGCGTAATGAACCAGAAAATAATATCTCCACCTGGTTTATAAGCTTTAGCATAAACAGTAGCTGTTGAAACGTCAAAGCACTTAGCAAGGATAATCAGAATTGCTATTCCTAAAACCATTGCTACAAAGAGTGGTTGAAAAAGGAAAAAACCTTTTGATTTTTTGAACAGCCATTGTCCGGTTAAAAATACAATTAATGACAAGAAAACTCCAAATAATGGATTCGTAATATATTGCATTATTTAACATCCCCTACTTTTTTGTGATTAATAATAGTTAGTTGATTATTAGTTACTTTTCCTATAACCCAACTAAAGAATTTAGTTGTATAAGCAGTAACAACTAATAAAATTATTGTAGAAGCTATTACCACTATAATCAGTTGGATTCCCTGTTCCTGCATAATCTTTAAATTTGCAGCTAATGAAATTCCAGAAGGAACAAACATAAAACCAATTAGTGAGATTAATGCGCTGCCAAAAGAATCAACCCATTCAACTTTGATTACGTGAACAGTTAATAAAAAATAAAGTAAAACTAACCCTATTACTGGAGTCGGTACGGGAAAAGACTTTGGCATCAAATCAGAAATTACTTGTGCCACAAACAAAATTGCAGCATAAATAAACATTTGTACTAAAATTGGAGCTGATTTTGTTTTTTCTTTTTTCATAAGATCGATTTCCTTTCTCATTTTCAGCTTTCTTGCTTTCAAGTAATAAGATAATAGAAAATACGATTTTTGTAAGCGATTAACTCGTGAATTGCAAAAAATGACCTGTGAACTGCACTAAAGCAAATTCACAAGTCAATATAAATTAATGAGTTATTTATAAGCCTAATTTCTGATTCAATTCCTTGCGGTAAGATCTCCCTACCTGAACTCTAGAATTATTATTCATAATCAACATCAAGGTATGATTAAACCAGGGCTGGACCTCCTTGATATCTTCAATATTTACAATGGCATTTCTGTGGACTTGTAAAAAGCATGGCTCTGTTAAGCGTTCCTTGAGCCAAGCTAAGGTCTTGCGTGTTTCGTATTTTTGCTTGCTCGTTTCAATTGTTAGTACACCATTATTAACCGTTGCAGCTATTACTTCCAGTTTCTTAATAACCACATTGCGATCTTCAAGCTCAATACTAAGAATATCACTTCCCGATTTTTGGACCTGCACAGAATTATTATTTTGACTGTTTAAAACTTTCACAGCTTTTTGCAGTGCCTGATCTACCCTCTCTTGTTCGAATGGTTTCAGTACATAGTCAAGTGCACCAACGTCAAAAGCCTTCACAGCATAATTATCATATGCAGTAGCAAATACAATCATCGGTGAATAACTCAGTTGCTTCAATTCATCAGCCAATTCAAAGCCATTTTCTTCATTAAGTGAAATGTCCAAGAACAGTAAATCAATTTTATATTTAAGCAAAGTTCCCTGTGCTTCTTTGATATCTTCTGCTTCGTAGAGTTTAACGGTTTGCTTATTTAAGACTGAACTTTTTTTAATCAAATAAGATAATTCAGTGCGGGCTAGTGGTTCATCATCAACTACCAAAATTCTCATTTTTAGCTCCCTCTTAACCTTCAAAATCATTTTTTTCAGCTTGTTTTAGTGGTATCTCGGTTTGAAAAGTCGTTCCCTTCTCACCAGTTTTGATATGCAATTGACTATTAGTCCCATATAAGCCTATCAGCCGCTTATTTAAATTATAAAGTGCTGTCCCGCTGCCACCAGATTCACTTATTGGTTCTTGACCCAGCCTTTTTAAAATTTCCGATTTAATACCAACGCCATTATCACTTACTAAGATCTGCAAGTAATCCTTTTTTTGACTTAAATTAATGATAATTTTGTTACCAGTTTTTCTGCCTTTGAAAGCATGCTTGATAGCATTTTCCACAAAGATTTGTAAACAAAACGATGGCAGCAGCGTACTATCGGGCACACTGATTTGATAGTCAATCTTAAATTTATGCGGAAAACGCAGCTCCTCGATTCCAGTATAAGCACTAACATACCTTTTTTCCTGATCAAGTGTGATTTCTTTTGCCTGACCATTTTTCAAGCTTAATCTGAAAAATGTACTAAGCTGCATTAAAGCTCTATGAGCCTCGCTAACGTTAACCCTCATTAAGGCGCCAATTGTATTAATTGCATTAAAGAAAAAATGCGGATTGATTTGCACTTGTAATGCCCGAATTTCCGCTTCATTAACCAAACTGGTCTGCTGTTCTGCAATACCAATAGCCAATTGACCGGAAAAAATCATAGCCAAACCACGAACCAGATTTTCTTCGACCACAGTCATTTCTTGTTCAGCACAAAAGTACAGCTTTAGTGCGCCAATCGTTTTTTTATTTACTTGCAGTGGACAAACGATAGCAGACGTTAATGGGCAATCTTGATGGGGACAACCAATTTCTTCTTTTGAATGTGCCAGTTTTTCATGTCCTGAAGCAATAACCGTTTTTGATAAATCAGTTATTACCGGTTCACCGGCAATGTGGTGATCTTGTCCCGCGCCAACATGGGCCAGTACATTAACGCGATCAGTTAAGCCTACCGCATCAAAATTAGTGTATTTTTTGATAATTTTACAGACATGCTCTGCAGAATCAAAGTCTAGGCCATGCCGAAAATAAGGCAATGTTTTATTAGCCAATTCCAAAACATCTTTGGTTTGAACAGCACGCAATTGACGCTCATTTGATAGATAAGTTTTCAAAATTTCTATAAACAAGCAAGAGCCAATTGTATTCAATAATATCATGGGTACAAAAATTAATTTAATCAAGCCGAAGCCATGAAATGCAAAAATAAAGGCCATCTGAATTAGTTCTGCTAAAAAAGATAAAACTGCTACCCAAAAGGTTGAAGGGTACAAATTATTTTTCTTAACCTTATCACCTAAAACGCCAATTAAATATCCGATTAGAACTGAACTGACAATATAAAAATAATCCGAAAAGCCACCAAAAATTACGCGGTGCAAACCACCCACTAAACCAACTAAAAGTCCTACATAGGGTCCAGCAGTCAGACTGGCGGTAGTGATAACTAGCATCCTGGTATTTGCTATTGAATCAGATTGAGGTAATTCTGTCAGAATAAGTGGGGTAACTATTTCTTTTGAACTTGAAATTTCTACACCGGTGAGATTGGCAATGACAACAAAGAGTGAAAAAATGATAAATAACCAGATTTGCGATTTTAGAGTTCTTTTTTCAATTAAATCTCTAAAAAAGCGCATGTTAACAAGGAGAAACGCCAGAATCATAATAATACCCAGGCGTTCTGATAATAATATGAATAGATTGAACACGATTTTCTCCAATCCGTAAACTAAGATAGAATTTACCTTTTATATCATATAAGTATGACAATTTTTTTAGCTTACGCAATAGTAATCGTATTCAACTGCTCAAAATAGTGCCTGAAATGATTAAATCTGTGCCTTAAATTCACTAAGTTTTTAAAATTTATTATACAAGTAAAAAACATCAAGCTGCTTATACAGCTTGATGCCAATTTTTTAATATTAATAAAAGTTCAACTTGATTAATTATTTTCTGATTGATCTACTGGCTTTTTCCACAGACCTAAAATGATGCCTGCAACAATGGAGCCAATAAGAGTAGCAACAAAGTAAAGCACAATATGGTTAGCAAGCGGAGATACCCAGAGACCACCGTGAGGTGCAGGAACACCGATGCGCCATATGCCCACTAAGGCACCACCAACAGCAGAACCAATGATGCATGAAGGCAGAACGTGTCCAGGATCAGCTGCAGCAAACGGAATTGCACCTTCAGTAATGAAGGAAAAGCCTAAAATCCAGTTGGTTAAACCTGCACGGCGTTCATCTAAAGTATATTTATTCTTAAAGAAAGTCGTACCAATTGCAGTCGCAAATGGTGGTACCATACCGCCAACCATTACGGCAGCCATCATTACAGCAGCAACAGTTGAATGTGGGTCGTTGGCAAAAGCACCAGAGGCAAAGACGTAAGCAGCCTTGTTGAAAGGTCCACCCATATCAATTGACATCATGGCAGCTAAAATAGTTGTCAAAACAGCTAAGTTGCCCGTACCCATTTGGTTTAAAAAGTTAGTAATGGCGAAGTTAACTGCACTAAAGATTGGGTTAACAATGTAGTACATGATAAGAGCAATGAAGAGCAGGCTCAAGATTGGATAAATGAGCATTGGCTTCATTCCTTCAAGAGACTTCGGCAATTTAGCAAACAATTTCTTTAAGCCGACTACCAAGTATCCGGCAATAAATCCAGAAGCCAGACCACCTAAGAAACCGGCAGGTGATTTAGCATTAGTTACCACATTGGCAACATAAGCACCACCGTAAGCGCCACTATAAACTGTCGCCATAAATCCGCCGACAAAACCAGGCATTAAAGCCGGTAAGTCACCGATTGATTCAGCGATGTAACCTGATAGAATTGGCACCATGAACGCAAAAGCCATGTTACCGGCATTGTTCAAGAAAATAAATGCAGGAGATTTTGGACCACCAGCATAGTTTTCCACAATAAAGGAGATTGCCATTAAAATACCGCCACCGATAACAAATGGCAACATGTGGGAAACACCGTTCATGAGATTCTTGTAAATTGAGCCCCAAACGCCTTCTTTAGCATTGTCACTATCATCGCTGCTCTTTTCACCGTTTGAATGGTAAACGCTAGCTTTAGAATTCAAAATGTTATCAATCAATTCGTCAGGTTTGTTGATACCGTCAACAACTGGACGAGAAATTAACGGCTTGCCATCAAAACGAGGCATGTCAACTTTCTTGTCAGACGCAATAACAACACCTTGAGCGCGGCTAATCTCATCAGCGGTCAATTTATCTTTGACACCTTCTGAACCGTTGGTTTCAATGCGGACATCAACGCCACGTTTTTTACCGGCCTTGATCAAAGCCTCTTGGGCCATATAAGTATGGGCAATACCGTTGATACATGCAGTAACGCCGACAATTAAAGGTTTTTCTTCCTTTTTAGTTTCACTAGCACTTGCGGCTTGCTCTTTTTCGGCTTTTTTAGCCTCATCCTTTTGCTGTTCTGCATCTTCAAAAAGCTGAATCACTTCTTCAGGAGTTTGGGCTTTTTTAAGAGCATTAACCAGATCAGGATCAATTAATAAACCGGATAATTTAGCTAAAGCTTCAAGGTGAGTATTATCGGCACCAGCAGGTGCAGTAATCATAAAGAATAAATGAACTGGTTGACCATCAAGCGAATTGTAATCAATTCCTTTTTCACTTTTAGCAAAAAGCACACGAGCCTTGTTAATTGTCTTGTTACGGGCATGGGGCATCGCAATTCCATCACCAATACCAGTGGTAGATTCATTTTCACGAGCCCAAATTGACTTAATGAATTCATCTTCGTCATTGACGATGTCGGTTTTGACTTCTAGGTCAGCCATTTCCTTAATGGCATCTTCTTTGTTAGTCGCTTTAAGCGCCATAATCATGGATTCAGGAGCCAAAATATCTTTAATTTTCATTTTAAATTCTCCTCAAATTACGAAATTTCTTCAACATTAATTTGCGGCAAGACCGCATCAATCTGACTTTTAACAGCAATATCTTTAGTAAAGGCTGTAGCAGCTCCACAGGCCATACCGATACGGAAACTTTCGGCCGGATCTTTTGTTTTAACATAAGTACCGACAAAGCCAGCTGTCATGGAGTCTCCAGCTCCAACGGAATTAACGGCAGTACCAACAGCTGCTTTGGCATGATAAAAATGCTTAGGTGTAATCAAGTAGCCACCTTTACCTGCCATGGAGACCATAACATTTTGGGCACCCATGTCAAGCAATTTGCGCGCACACTCAAGCATCTCCTGATCTGACTCAAATGTAGTTTTGAATAAATCAGCTAGTTCGTGGTGATTTGGTTTAATTACCAGTGGCTTATAACTTAAAGTATCTAGCAAAGCCTGACCAGTTGTGTCAATTACAAATTCTGCCCCTGCTTCTTTAATAATAGGTAGAAGTTCTTTATAAAAATCTACTGGCAAGCTTGGTGCTAAGGAACCACTCAAAACCACAATGTCACCTTTTTGCAAATCGCTAAGGCGTGCCTTAAAAGCAATTATTTCCTGATCTGTAATATTAGGACCAGCGGCATTAATCTCTGACTCCTCTTCTGCATGTACTTTAACGTTCACGCGGGTCACATCAGATATAGTGACAAAATCATTAACAATGCGGCGCTGGTTTAGCTGACGTACTAACTCTTTGCCAGTAAAACCACCAACAAAGCCCCAGGCAGTATTATCAATATCCAACTGGTTAAGAATTTGGGAAACATTAATTCCCTTGCCGCCTGCCAGAAACGTGCAGTTATCAGCACGATTAACTTCACCACGGTTAACCTGCTCTAATTGAATTACATAATCCAAAGCAGGATTAACGGTAACCGTATAAATCATTAGCAAATCTCCTTCAAATTAATTTTAGCGGGCAACAATTTTTTATTCTTGGCACTTAAAGAAGTAGTAAGAACTGTTACGTCTTTTACTTGTGCAAAAGTCGCAAAACTGCGCTCACCAATTTTAGAAGTATCGGTCAAAATGTATGCCTGATCGGCCTGAGCAATTTCAATTTTCTTAATTGCTGCTTCTTCAGTATCGGGTGTAGTCAAGTTCCCCTGGCTATCAAGTCCATTGGTGCCAACGAAACTGGCAGAAAAGTTCATTTGCTGCAATTGTTTTAGAGCAGTTTGCCCCACCACAGCATGAGTATTTTCTTTAATCCGACCACCTAAAAGTATAGTCTCAATTCCATGATTAAGGGCACAAAGTGCAGTTTCTAAACCATTTGTGACAATCGTTACTCCTGGAGTCATGGCAATAAAAGGAACCATTTCATAAGTTGTCGTACCTGCGTCAATAAAAATGTAATCATCTTGATGGACATAGTTTTTAACAGCATACTGAGCGATTAGTTTTTTATCATTATGATTCATTGAAAAACGAATGTGTTGAGACACATCATGAGTGAAGCTTTTGACTGACTGCGCACCACCATGTACTCTTTTGATTAAGCCTTGTTCTTCCATCTGGTTAAGATCACGCCTAATCGTTGATTCGGATGTTGAAGTCATTGAACAAAGATCACTCACCCGGCACAGTCCATGCT
Organism: Lactobacillus kimbladii; assembly: GCF_014323605.1. Lineage (GTDB taxonomy): Bacteria > Bacillota > Bacilli > Lactobacillales > Lactobacillaceae > Lactobacillus > Lactobacillus kimbladii_B. Next base: position 308,664 of record NZ_SCMB01000001.1, read on the forward strand.
GGTTAACGTAGTCTTCAATCACTTTTTGCCGTTCCTGCGTTAACATACATTTAACCTCCAGACAGTATTTTATGCGGTTTAATAATTAAAAGCAATCATTTTCAATCATAATTTGTCATTTTCTGGCAAAAACGAGCAGGATTAACATTTTTTAGTCATATAAATAAAAAATCAACTGATAATTCAAGTTTAACTAATACTGAATTATTAGTTGATATTACTTAAAAACAAGCAACAGTAAAATCTTAACTAGTTTTGCCTTATTTGTGGTTAATTCAACAAATTTTTTATTTTTCTTTTTCAGACAAGAATAATGAGCCTAAAAATCCGATTATTGCAAAAGTCAGCATTAAGACAAAACCCCAGCGGTATGCAACTGTCAAATTTGCAGTCTCAGCATTTGAAGCGCCACTTGCACACAAGCTAATTACTAACATTGATAATGCCGTTCCCAGTGAGCCACCGATTTGTCTTACTGTAGAAGAACCCGCATTAGCATGTGCAGTCATTTGAGGTTCTACCACGTTGATGCCTGCGGTAAAAGTTGTCATCATAGTAAAAGAAATGCCTACCATGCGTAAGGCATAACACAAACTAATTAAAGCCAGACTTGTTTTGCTATTAAAAACAGTCATTGGGAACGTCCCTAATAAAAGCATAGAAAAACCAAAAAGTGCCAATTTTTTAATACCAAATTTATCAAATAAAACGCCCGATACAGGATTGCAAATGATCATTAATAGAGCCCCTGGCATCATTACTAAACCAGAGGTTAATGCGCTCTCTTGTCTAGTAGTTTGTAAATATAAAGGTAAAACTAATTCAATTCCTACCATTGAAATGTTGCTAATAGTACTTAATAAAGTACACAAATCAAATTTTAAATTTTGAAAAACTCTAATATTAAGCAAAGGTTTTTTCATATGCAACTGCCGACGACAAAATAACAGAATAATTAGCAGACCTATTGTAAAGAATGCAGCTATTGTAATCGTAACTTTACCAGTGTTCCCAATATCTGACAGGGAGTACAAAATTAAACCAAAGCCGACAATTGATTCAATAAATGATATTAAATCGGTAGTGTTTCTATGGGGTTCAATGATATTTTGCATACAAAAAGTTGCACAAATGGCTACCATACCACTGGCAATACTTAAAATGATAAAAAGCATTTGCCAGTCTGCATATTTTAAAATTAATCCTGAAATTGTGGGACCAACAGCAGGTCCAAAACCAATTACTAGTCCAGTAATTCCCATCGCCACACCTCTTTTTTCAGGAGGAAAGATAAGTAAAATGACATTTTGAATAAAAGGCATTAAACTACCAGCCGCAACTGCTTCAATAATTCTGCCTAGCAATAGCACCGGAAAATTAGGCGCAAAAACACAAATAAGTGAACCTGCTAAAAAAATAAGCATCATTGTTAAAAAGTTTTGTCTTAAGTTAAATGATTCAAAGATCCATGCCGACATGGGAATCATTAGCCCTACGACCAATAAATAAGAAGTAGTAAGCCATTGAGCAGTTGATTGATTAACTTTAAAAACCGTCATTATTGTTGGCAGAGCATTATTAAGAAAAGTTTCGGCCAACAGCGAAACAAATGCTCCAAATAGTAAAACAGCCATCATTAAATTTCTTTTTTTACTAGAAATATTTTTGATCATTTTTATCCTTTCATCTATGTAGCATGCTACACTTTTGCTAATAATAATTAAAAATTATCCGAAATTCTTTTTAAAACTTGTTCAAGATTTAAAATTTCTTGCTGAGACAACCCCTTGGTAATACGAGTATTAATATTTGTCATTATTGTGCGAATCTTGGCAATATTTTTGTCAATTAAATGAAAGCCTTTATCCGAAAGCCTTAAAACAATTTGCCTTTGATCATTTTCTAAACGCGACGTAACAATTAACTTATTTGCTTCTAAGCGTTTAACTATTCCTCTAATTGTAGGATGACTCAGCACAAACGCATCTGCCACTTCTTTTTGGGTAATTTGCCGCGCTTTTGATTCATATAAATAAATCATCAGAGAAATTTGGGCACCTGTTAAAGAATAATCTTTAAAGATTTCTGCAAACTGCTTGTTTAATTCCTTTTCAATCAAAGTATTTGCAATTTTAATTTTGGGACCAATTCGATTCAAAAAAGTTGTCATATTAATTCCCTTAGAAGTAAATCTCAGACTAATATTTTATCATACTGTAGTATACTACACTTTTTTATAATAAACATGTTTTTAAAAACTCAATTCTACAAAATTGGTCCAACCACGAGTGTGGTAAAATTAAAATATTACGTTATCAAAAGAAGGGTCATAAATTTAGTTATGAAAGACAAGCAGACTCCAGAATCATATCCCAAGATTTCTAGTAAACACCATATGAGAATTCATTGGAAAGAGTTCTTCAAAAGTTCAGATGATACCTTAGTCAAAGATATCACCTTGGTAGAAAAAGGGTCTTTAGTCGGAAGAATTGGTATAATGCTGCTGCAATGCGGCACTGGAGCCTGGCGCGTGCGCGATTCGATGAATACCATTGCAAGGGCACTCAAAATCACTTGTTCAGCTGACATTGGTTTAGTAACTATTAGCTATACCTGCTTTGATGTTGATAACAAATCATACTCACAGACTCTTTCCTTACCAACTACGGAAGTAAATATGAACAAGCTCAATGAAATGGAAGAATTTGTCCGTAAATTTGAAGCTGAAAATAATTATTTGACAATTGGAGCTGTTCACTACAAACTGAATCAAATTGAACGCCATACTCAAAATTATCCTTTAATCATTTCCGCTTTGAGTGCCGGCCTGGCGTGTGCTAGTTTTATTTTTCTACTTGGTGGCGGAATACCGGAAATGTTTTGCACATTTTTTGGAGCCTTTATTGGCAACTATTTGCGCCAATTATTAGGGAAGAAAAAAGTTACTTTGGTCGCCAAAATAACTGTTGGCGTAGCGCTTTCCTGCGCCGTTTATTTCATCTGTTTTAGATTAGGCACATTAATTTGTGGCTGGAGTAACAATCATGCTTATGGTTACATCGGTTCGATGCTTTATGTCATACCTGGATTCCCTTTTATTACTTCTGGCCTTGATATGTCAAAGCTTGATATGCGATCTGGTCTTGAAAGGCTGGCTTATGCTATCTTAGTTGTTATGATTGCGGCAATGGTAGGCTGGGGCATGGCTACTATGCTCAATTTGTCGCCAGGTACCATGCCCAAATTAAATCTTAATCCGGCTTTATTAACAATGCTTAGAATTATTGCCAGTTTTTGCGGTGTTTTTGGCTTTTCAATCATGTTTAACGCCAAAGTATCAATGGCAACTGTAGCGGCACTTATTGGTGCGTTAGCAAATACCTTGCGTTTAAGTCTAGTTGAATTTAATCACGTTCCCGTCGCCCTAGCAGCTTTCATCGGAGCATTATTAGCAGGATTAATTGCCAGTTTTGTGCGGGATAAAGTTGGTTTTCCCCGCATTGCAATCACGGTTCCCGCAATTGTCATCATGGTCCCCGGTTTATACATGTATCGCGCTGTCTTTAATTTTGGTATTACTAACATTAATGTCGGTGCTTATTGGATTATGGATGCTTTAATGATTATTACTGCTCTGCCAATCGGTTTACTTACTGCTCGCATTTTAACGGACGCAAAATGGCGCCATTGCGACTAAAATATTTAATTGGAATTTTTAATTATTTTATCTAACTAGATTCTTAGTTAGGTATTTTATTAGGAACATATCCGTCAATGCTCTTTAATTTGTTCGTTTTTAACTCTATTTTTATTATAAAAATTGTGCTAAACTAAAATAAAAAGTAAAAAAGCAAGAACATTATTAAGGAGGATTATATGAGTTCAGTCGTTACACCAGAATTTACTCGTGGCCTGCCTAAAGCCGAATTGCACTTGCATGTTGAAGGTACTTTAGAACCTGAATTGAAACTAAAATTAGCTAAACGTAATCATGTGGATATAGGACAAACTACAATTGAAGATGTCCAAAAGACTTATAATTACCATGATTTGGCATCATTTCTAGCTGTCTATTATCCAGCAATGAATGTTTTACAAACTGAAGAAGACTTTTACGACTTGGCCTGGGCCTATTTAACTAAGGCTGCCGCCAACAACGTTAGACATGTAGAACTATTTTTTGACCCCCAAGCTCATACTAGCCGCGGCATCCCATTTGAAGTTGCACTCAATGGTCTTTATCAAGCTACTATTGATGCACGGGCATTAAACGTTGATGCTCATCTAATCATGTGCTTTTTACGTGATTTTTCAAAGGAATCAGCAAGAAAAACACTGAAAGAAGGTCTGAAATACAAAGATAAAATTATTGGTATTGGACTTGATTCTGATGAGCATAACAATCCACCGCTAAAATTTGCCCGCCAGTTTGAAGATGCAGCAGCTGCTGGACTTCATATCACCACTCACTGTGATATTGATCAAAAAGATTCAATCGAACATATCCGTCAAGCTTTAGAAATTATGGAGGTTGAACGTCTTGATCACGGTACCAATATCGTGGAAGATCCAGATTTGGTAGAATTAGCAGCCAAAAGACAGATTGGCTTAACATCTTGCCCATTATCTAACAGTTTTGTTTCACCAGAAATGAAAGGTAAAGAAGTAATCGATCTTTTGAATGCAGGAGTCAAAGTATCTATTAACTCAGATGATCCTGCCTACTTTAAAGGTTATATTAGCGATAATTATTATGCTTTAGCACAAAAATATGATCTTTCTCAGAACCAAATCGTGCAACTTGCTAAAAATTCTTTTGAAACTTCCTGGATAAGTCAACGGCAAAAGCAATTATATTTAGATGAAATTGATCAATTTGTAAAAGCCAACGCATAATTTAAGAACTCATACAAAAAGGCCAGCTCATATTAAATGAGTTGGCTTTTTCGCTGGTATAGTGTTTTATTTTATTATTTTAGAAATTATTTTTTTGATTATTTTACTTCCGGGCTGCAATTGCTTTAATTGCATTACGACCTGAAAAGATACAAAATCCTGCATGTGTTCCCGGAATATTAACACCATAGGTGTCACCATAAAGAACTGCAGAGCCATCGCCACCAATAGCATACAAACCCTCAATTGGTCTACCTTTAGTATCCAATACTTCATTATTAGTGTTAACCCGCAAGCCGTCACCGGTAGTATAGGCACCCACACCTAATTCGATAGCATAAAACGGGCCAGCGCCATCTACTGGCAACATGTATTTAGCTGGCTTATGAAAATCAGTATCTTCACCGTTTGCAGCCATTTCATTATAGTGCTTGACGTATGCCACTAGGTTAGGGGTATCAATTTCTCGAGCTAATTCTTCCAGCGTTGCAGCTTTATGCAGGTATTCGCGGCCTTCTTTTTCGGCTTTGGCAATATCATCACGCAAAGTGGGATATCTGTCTTCTGGAACAAATGGTTTCATGGATCTTGGATAAGACTTGTCAGTAAAGTCATCCAAGATCTTTTGGCTAAAAATGCAGAAGACGCGGTCTTGACGGTTCATTGAATTGCCTTCATTAGCCCAGTTGACCACAGCTGCACTTTCGTCGACAAAGCGCTCGCCCAGTTCGTTAACCCACATTTGCGGTTGATCACAAACTGAACTCCAGATAGCGGTACCCCACAATTTAAATGATGGGACTGTCTTATCTTTCAATTGACCGCCAAACATCATCGCCATTCCGGTAAAGTACTTCTTAGCGCCCAACTTCCAGGCCAATCTCAAACCGTCTCCCGTATTTTTACCAGAGTTAACTGGAATAATATTGTCTGGGTTTTGGTGAGGCGTACTTTCTAACAACTTTTGGTCATTTAAATAACCACCGGTAGCCAAAACCACATTCTTAGCATTAACAACTTTAGTAGTTTTTGCTACAACATTAGTTAGAGTAACATCAAAAGTGTGGTCAGCATTTTGTTTTAGATCAGTCACGCTAGTTAGGGTAACTATGGTGATGCCCTTCTTCTTAGCATATGGTTCTAAACCATTGTGAATGGCATCATGACCCTTGCCTTTAAACAAGTGCCAAGTTCTAGCTCCAGAACCTAAATTTGCTACCATTTCAATTTTAGCACCATGATCTTCGAGCCAGGAAACATTTTTGCCGGCATTGGCAATGTATTTTTGCCACATTTTGCCATCTGCTTTATAGTGCGAATAAGTTAACTCCTCTTTGAGCAAATCATCTTTATCAAGAGTTGCATTATCCTTTTTTTGCAGTTCGGAATCGGCAGCGAAAACTCCTTCAACATAGTTACCAGTGCCACCGGTTGTTTTACCTTTTTCGACCAGCAAGGTCTTTAAATTATTGTCGACAGCTTCATCTGCAGCAGCAAAGCCTGCAAGACCTGCTCCCACAATAACTACATCATATTTTTCTTGTGTCATAATTTGTTCCTCTAGTAAAAATTATGTACAAATCAATTAATTCATACATGATTTTTGCCATAATCTACTTACAGGCTTTAGCAGTTTCAGCCGCATCAATTCCGGCTAGTCTACCAGAAATATAAGCAAAGCCTAAAGTACCACCTTCAAAATCAACGTAAGCTTTGCCATACATTCCTGAGGCATCGGCACCAGCTACGTAAAGGTTTGGTACTGGTTCACCATTTGGAGCTAAGGCGTGCATTTTTTCATCAATGGTTGCACCACCAAGAGTGCCCAGGTTACGGGCGATGAATTTCACAGCGTAAAATGGACCCTGCTCTACTGGAATCATTCTCTTGGTATCAGAGAAGAACAAGTCATCCTCGCCCTTCTTCTTAGCGTTGTTGTATTGCTCAACTGATTTAGCCAAATTATCTTTGTCAACACCCATCTTTTCAGCTAATTCTTCGATGGTGTCTGCAATAAAAATAACATTGGTTGAAGCCAGTTTATTCAATAATGAAGTAAAGTCTGTCTTCTCGTGTTCGTGCTTAATATTTTCATCAGTATCCGTTGGGAAGTTAAATTCCATGTAAAATTGATGATGATTCTTCCACTTGCCATAGTGGTCTTCGATTGCAACTGTGCCGCCTTCTTTAATCTTATCCAGCATTGCCTGGTCAAAGACAACAAATTCAGTTTGTTGTGGTTGTTCTGACAATTCTGCACCGTGAACAGCGAAATCTATTGCATGGGTTTCACTAGCATAACGTTGACCACGATTATTAACACGCAAGTTCGGAAAATCAGCTAGGGCATTGACAGGCATCCAGTTTGGACCAACAAGTTTAGCCATTTCGCCAATATCTTTATCACTAAAAGTTTGCCAGAAGTAGTGCGTTGAGCCATTAATGTGGTGAGCAGTACCAGCATCCCAGGCCATATTCAAACCATCACCAGTATTTTGCAAAACTTGACCTTGCGTGCTGACGTCGCCAAGATACTTTTTGCGCATTTCAGGACTGCCACCAAAGCCACCAGTTGCAATAACTACTTTCTTAGCATTAACGTGAAGAGTTTCTTCATCACCTTCGGCAATTAAACCAGTGACTTTACCTGCACTATCTTGCAACAATTTTTTACCTGCAAAGCCAAAGTACATCTTGCCACCGATTGACTTGAATTTTTCAATTAGTTTGGTTACGGCCTTAGTGCCACCTTCTTGATAGCCATGAAGAGTGGCTGGCATACCAATGTGATCGTAACTGCCACCTGTACCAGCGTCAACCAATTTCATAATTGCACCGTTTTCATTTAACCAGTCAACCGTCTTACCTGATTCGTCGATAATGCGGCGCACAAGAATTGAGTTCATGTAGCCTTGGGAGGCATCCATGTATTCGTCATAAAGCCATTTCTTAGAAACAACCGCATTTTGATCTTTTTGTTGTTGACTGTCGCCGGCAAACATACCACCAGCAAAAGTAGTCGCACCAAGTGGAGAAATGGTTTTTTCAAGCAAAGCTACACTTGCACCATGTTGACGAGCTGCTAAAGCGGCTGCTACGCCTGCACCACCGGCACCAACTACTGCGACATCAACATCAATAGTTTCTTCCTTCTTGCCAGCAGTTTGGCCACCATTTTCTTTAAGGGCATCAAAGTCAACCCCTGCCTTATTCAAGGCTTCTTTAACGCCTTCAATAATACCGTGTGAAGTTTCAGAAGCACCAGAAACAACATCAACATCGACTGATTGCTGATCCACAATTTTTTGTGCCATTTTCTTAAATGCGTTATCAGCTAAACTATCGGGAGCATATTTATCTAACGGTTTAACATTTACTATCTTGTCTGAGTCAACCTCAACTTCAAGATTAATTTGACTTTCCTTACCTTGACCAGAACCGGTATACTTTCCTGGGTTCTCGGTTATTTTTTTTGCCATGTAAATGACCCCTTTCACTTTAAAAAATCTTATTCAGCATGACGACGAGCAGCGTTTGCGTCTGGTAAAACTGCCAGTACGATAATTTGTACTACAAATACAAGACCTTGAATAATAAAGGTTAATGCATAGTTCTTACCAGCAATTGAAGAAATAATAACTGGAAGGAAGAATGATAATAGCAGTGATACTGTACCAACAAGTCCACCAGCACTACCAGCGTTCTTAGGACCGATCTCTGGGAATGTAATTGGCATAGCCTGCATAATAGGACCAGTCATAGCGCCAAATACGCCGCCAAGGATTAGTGCAATGCTTAATGGCATTCCTAATGGAATATACCAAGTTATGGCCATCAACAGACCACCAAGAGCAGTAATAACAATCATCATTGGTTTAGCCTTTTTGGCCTTATTGATAATTGCTGGGCCAAAGAGTGAACCTGCTAAACTACCAATAGTAGCAACAGAAGCAACCACACCAGCAGCTGCAGGAGTCATTCCTCTGGCAGCAAATGCTTGGGGCAAAATGCCTGAAAAGGCTTCACTAGCACCCATACCAAAGCCAACGGCTAAAGCAACATACCAAGTTTTCTTACTTTTGGCAGCAGCCTTGAAGAATTCAAACGATGACTCAGATTTGCCTTGTTCTGTTTGAGGTTGTGGAACTTCTTCACCCTTAGGAGTGTCTTTAACAAAGATCATCCAGCAAACAGCTAAAACCAATAGTACCGTTGATGAAAAGATATATGCCTTTTCAACAGTCGGGAATAAAGAACTGGTAGCTTGGGATAGCATAATTCCGACACTGGCAGAAGCAAAGAAGACACCCATAGCTGTATTAGTATCTTGTTTAAACCAGGTACCAAAGATTTTCAGAGTATTAGCATTTAACAGAGCCATATAAACTCCAAAAAGTAACAGGAAAATAAACATTGTGATAAAGTTATTAGCAAAAAGGCGACCATATGCACCTAGTACTGAGATAACCAAACCAACAGAAACGATTTTCTTAGCTCCGAACTTATCAGCAAGAGAGCCGGCAGGAATACTTAAGAAAACTGCAATAAGCATTGGTGCCATTAATAAACTTTGAAATTGTGCTGGTGAAATGTGCAACGCTGGCATAATTTGGACAGCTAAAGCAGAAATCTGAAATTGAATGTAACTACTAATTGCGTCAAGCAAAGCAGCTATTGCTAAAATTACCCACCTATAATTTGAAAGTTTAGGTAACTGTTTTTCATCCATGATATATAAAAACTCCTTTTATGATAAAAACTAATTTTCAGCAGCATATTGTCCGGCTAGACGACCAAAGGTCTGGGCGTGACTGCAAGTAAGGCCAGGAATTCTATCTGGATAACTGCCCCAGAAGAAACCACCACTGGCGTTACCAGCTGCGTATAGGTGAGGAATTGGATCACCATTCTGGTCAATGACTTCCATCTTAGTATTGATCCGTAAACCATCTAGAGTAGCAAGCAAACGTCCACCCATGATGACACCATAGTATGGCGCTTTATCTACTGGGAATAATCTGAACTTCTCTTTACCAAAGTCGGTATCAACGCCTTTTTCACACATCTCGTTATAACGTTTAACACTGTTAACCAGGTTATCTTTTGGCAAATTCAATTTTTCAGCTAATTCTTCAATGGTATCAGCTTTCTTAACCAGGCCGTCATCAATTCTGCGTTGAATCTCTTCTTTGTTCTCCTCTGTATTGTAAATACCAGGCCAGCCTAAACGAGAACAACCTTGAGTATCAAATTGTGCCAAGTGATCCATAGTATCTTCAGACCAAATTTGTGCTTCAAGGTAGCCTGGTTGCTTAGCCATTGCATTAATATCAAATTGGTAAGGTACACTTTCGTTGCCGAAACGCTCACCTTTTAAGTTAACTTTTAGTAGTGGGTAAGCACCCATCCAGAAGTAGCCTGGATCCTTAAAGTCAATGACATAATGGTCTTCAGCCTTAGTGCCAACAGGAACTGCACCACGGTCAAAAATGATTTCAGCTGGTTCTTCATCGCGAGCAGCACCGACTTTAAGGCCAGCAAGAATACCTGAACCATCATCACGAGGTCCATCTGAATAAACATTCTTCTTGTAGCCAAGTGGATCCCATTTCTTCATCAATTCAACATTGGCACCGTAACCGCCAGTACAAATGATGACACCCTTATTAGCTTTATATTCAGTCTTTTCGCCACTTCCGCGATCGCTGGTAATTACACCGGTTACTGCACCACTATCATCTGTCACTAATTCTTCTAATTTAGTGTTGTATTTAAGGGTGACTCCTAGTTCTTTGACCTTATCAATTACCCAATCGCCATAATGAGCCCAGCCGTTGTCAGGTGTTGCAATTGCTAACTCAGTATTGAAAGCTGTATTAACAACAGTTTCATAGTGGGCATCTTTTTGTGGTCTCAAAACACCGCCATTTGGTTTCAAAATGTTATCTTCAAGCCAATTGGCAGTTTCGTCTGCATGATTTGCCCAAGTCCAAAGTAAACGTTCATCAACGTTATCTTGGAAGAACAAGGTTAAAAAGTTCATTAGTTTAGCTTTATCAACTTTAATTCCTGCTCTTCTTTGGGCGTTACTGTCCAGCGCAGCAAAGAATGAACGGAATAAAAATCTTGAACTTCCTTGCTTGTCAATCAGGAGAACTTTTGCTCCCTTTTCAGCAGCAGCACAAGCTGCCATTGCGCCAGCATTGCTGGCACCAGCAATAATGACATCATAAGTATTTTCCATTTTTATACCTCACTTCTTTAAACAAATCCTTTAACCGTTTTCATAATACTATGAATCAAGTGAATTTATGCACCATATTTAGAATTAAGAATTACTAAATGGAATACAGAACATAACAATTTAAAAAGGCAAAATAAAAATGCTTGTAAGATCAACGTTTAAGTGCTGACTACAAGCATTCCAAAAACAACTTTTATTTGTGCATTACTTATTTTTATCCTCAGATAAATATTCGTTTATTGCTTTTTTTAATGTACTGACCACTTTTTCAAGTACAGAATCATTAGTAAAACTCTCCATGTATGCAATTCCATATGGTGAAATATCATGATAATCAATGGGAATATATTTAATTCCCTCTGATTGATAATCTGCAATGAAGTTGGGCAAAATGCCATAACCCCAACCGCCTCTGACATAAATATCCATGGCCAAGAAATCTTGCACAAATTTGATATGTTCCATACCTAATTTATTGATTAAAGCAGTTTGAAAATTCAACTGTACATTTAAAGAACTGTTAGGATCAAGCAAAAATACGTCACGATCAATTAAATCTGAAATAGAAATCTTAGATTTTTCTGGTAAAGGAGAATCTTTTTGACAAGCTACTACCACTTTACCTTGAACCATTGGCTCAAAGTGAATATCTTCAACAACATCAACATCTTCTCGTGCAATTGCACACAAATCAACGTGATGGTTAAGAAGCTCACCAATAGAATTGTTGAGTACAAAGACAAACTGGATGTTCAAATTACTCCCAGATTCACGCAATTTGCGCAAAAAAATGGGCAGAATTTTTTGTTCAAACGGTGTATCGCAGACCCCTATTCTTAAAAGCGTTTCTGGGTCATTCTTTTTGCTTTGCAAGTATGCTACCGTGTAATCCATATCATCTACCACATTGCGCGCAACACGATAGAAGTACTTGCCAGCGCTCGTTAAGGAAATACGGTGATGAGCACGATTGATTAAAGTTACCCCCAGTGTATCCTCAAGATCCTTAATATTTTTAGAAACTGCCGACTGGGAGAAATTTAAGCGCTCAGCTGCAATAGTAAAACTGGAATTATCTATGGCCTTAATAAAACAGCGTAATTGAGTGAAATTCATTTTATTACCTCATCAAATTAACAAAAATTTTCTTCCTGTGTATATTATACTAAAAATTAACATACTTAAAAAAGACTGTCCTATTAGTTACTGTTTTGAGCTATACAAAAGGGTCATTTAATTTTAATGACCCTTTTTAGCAATACTTATTACTTTATTTTACTTAGTGCATCCCTAACTGCGTCTTTGAGACCACGTGATGAACTCGAAGCACCACTGACTGCGTCAACATCAACAGTATTTTCCTGAACCATCTTAGCAGGCAGAGTCTTAATAGCTTTCAAACCATAGTCATCTGACTCAGCCTGTTTCAAAACTTCAATATTCTTTAGGTTCTTTTGCTCATCAACAGTTACCCGTACAACTATTTCATCACCCATGCCTTTAGTAGATTTACCAATGTATTGGTTCTCTCCTGTTTCATAGGTTTCATGTTTAAGATCTGAAGTTAAATGCTTTTCATGCATAGTAGCCCCACTTGCTGCATCAGTTGTTTCATCAACTTTGGGTTTAGCCGCATTTTCTCCGGCAATCTTGCCCCAAATCAAACATTCTGCCAAGTTATTGCCGCCTTGGTATTGGTTAACACAGATACCGCCAAGTTCACCAGCAGAATAAAGGTTAGGGATCGCTTTTCCTCTGGTATCCAAAATTTCCGCATTCTTATTTCTTCTTGGACCACCTTGAGTGTTAAGCATTGTCTGCTCTAGTTTGACGGCATAAATTGTATTACCGTCAAACGCACGCAAAGTAGCTGGATCTCTTCTAAATTCGGGGTCGTCTTGTTCCTGACATGCTTTATTAAAACGATTGAGAGTATCAGACAAAACTGCTGGATCAACTCCAATTTTATCGGCTAGTTCGGAAACAGAGTCAGCCTTGATAACATTTTCTGTGTATGGCTCGTAATCGCCAATAATTTTATCATTATCTAATTCATGCTTTTTGGTTTCATCAAAAATCAAGTATGGGTGTTCTTGATTTAGTGGTACTTTCCACTGACCGTGATTCTTGATGTGACCGTGACGATTTTCTTCTGCTTCATTAAAGTATCTGGTACCGTCATCACCTATAACAAAGGCACTACCAGTAGAAACAGCTTCATTTTGGGCTCCCAGCATTAAACGACCACGCTGGCCCGCTGGAACTGCAAAAGCCATGCCATGAAGCAAACCCAAAGACTCAAAGTTGTGCAAATGCCAAAAGTCGGCGCCAACTTCTTGAGCCATTCGCAAACCGTCACCTTTGTTATAAAGGGTACCCAGTGGTGCCAGTCTCTTGGCGCCAATAAAGTCTTCAATCATTCTTTGGTTATTTTCAAAACCACCGGTAGTCATGACAACACCATTTTTAGCCTGAACTTTGAGCAGCTTACCGTCACGCTTAATCACTACGCCGTAAATCTTTTTAGTTTCCGGATCTTGAATTAGTTCTTGAGCAGGCGTGCTGTACAAAACATCAATTTTGTCTTGCCGTTTCACTACTTGCTCTTTTAAAATCTGCCATAAGGAAGCGTCAAACCAATGTTTAGTGACAGTGGTAAAGTCATAAGACTCTGAACCCTCAAACTCAGGAAATTCTCTGAAAGCATAACTTTTATCTGGCGCATATTCTTTAGCACTATTTGGTTTAACACCCAAATATTTTGAAACATATTCAGGAATGTGCACCATCCCATCGACATAAGTATCAATCATCTCTTCGTCAAGTTCCATTGGCGCCGTTAGTTTCTGATAATACTTTTTCAACTCATTAAAGTCATTACCCGTACCAATTAATTGGGCAGAATACCGGGTATTACCACCTTCGTGCCCTTCAGGAGCTGCATCAACCAGTAGCACTTTAGCGTCATGATCAGCCGCAAACCGAGCAGCAGTGGCACCAGCACCGCCAAATCCTAAAACAACAACATCATAATTTGCATCCCATGCAATATTCTTTTGATAAATCATGTTAATCTCCTTTGTATAAATCGCTTTCATTTATCAAATTAATTTTATCACGTTATTTTTTAACAAAATAACAAATTCACAAAACAATAACTAATTATTAATAAATGTAATTTAACTCATAATTACTGTTAAAATAACTTGACTTAAAGTACACATTAAGTACTAAAGTAATCGTATAAATCAGGTAAAGGAGAATCAATATGGACGATCACAAAGATGATGTGCAAAATGGTACTTTTGCTTTGGGTGAAAAGAATACTGCTTATCAAAAATATTTTATTGGCCAGAGTTACCTGCAAAGCTTGGTCAATGATCCTAAGATTAACGTAAGCGTCTCAAACGTTAGTTTTGAACCGGGTTGTCGCAACAACTGGCACCAACATATGGGCGGCTTTCAAATTTTATTAGCTACAGCTGGCGAAGGCTGGTATCAAGAAGAAGGAAAGAGTGCACGTAAATTACATCCGGAAGATGTAGTAGTTGTTCACGACGGTGTTAAGCACTGGCATGGTGCTACCAAAAAAAGTTGGTTTGCGCATATTGCAATCACTGCGGGAACACCAAAATGGCTGGAGCCAGTCACAGATGAAGAATATGAAAAATTGGAGGATTAAAAATGAAAAAGCAAACAGCCGGTAGAGATAATTTAGGTGATTTTGCACCTAAGTTTGCAGAATTGAATGATGATGTTTTATTTGGTGAAGTCTGGTCAAGAGAGGACAAGTTGTCTGCACGTGACCGTAGTTTAATTACTTGTGCCGCATTAATGGCACAAGGAGCTTTTCCTCAACTTAAATCACATATGATTATTGGAAAAAAGAACGGCATTACGAAAGACGAAATAGTCGAACTGATTACTCATTTGGCATTTTATTGCGGCTGGCCGAAGGCTTGGTCTGCTTTTGATTTGGCAAAAGAAATTTTCACTGATTAAAGCCTTTAATTTAAAGCAGCTGACCTTTTGTCCGGCTGCTTTTTATGTCTAAAATCTATGGTCTTAAACGGTTTCTGCATCCCTAATTTTATGCTAACCTGTAGAAGTATTAATTAAAGAAATCACAGGAGCAAAAACCTATTATGAGTAAAAAAATTCTAATCTTACATACTGGTGGCACCATTTCAATGTCAGAAGATGAAAATGGAAAAATTAAGCCTAACAGTCAAAATCCCTTGGCTGACCTGTCTTTAAACGTTAATGACGATGTTCAGATAGTTACTGAAGAAATTTTCAACTTGCCTTCTCCTCATATGACACCGGAGTGCATGTTGCAACTTTCTTTGCGGATCCGCCAAGCAGAAGCCGAAGGTTTTTTCGGGGCAGTCGTGACTCACGGCACAGACACTCTGGAGGAAACAGCTTTATTTTTAGATTTAACCATTTCCAGTAAAATGCCTGTGGTAGTAACCGGAGCTATGCGCTCTTCTAATGAAATTGGCAGCGACGGACTGTACAATTTCAGAACCGCAATCATGGTAGCCAGTTCTGATGCTTCTATTGGCAAAGGTGTTGTAGTTGTGATGAATGATGAAATTCATCCCGCCCGTTATGTTACGAAGACCCATACTACAAATGTTGCTACTTTTCGCACAGCCACATTTGGTCCTATAGGAGTTGTATCCGAAGGTCACGTTAATTACGTGCAAACCATCAATCCCCAGCAACACTTACCAATTGACCACATTATTTCAAATGTTTATTTAGTAAAGGCCTATGCAGGAATGGGACCAGAGATCTTTCAAGCTTTAAACAAGCCATCAACAAACGGGTTAGTAATTGAAGCTTTAGGTGCCGGTAACATGCCACCCCAAACATTACCTGAATTGCAAAAACTGCTTGATAATGGAATTCCCCTGGTATTGGTTTCCCGTTGTTTTAACGGTATTGCTGAACCAGTTTATGATTATCAAGGTGGCGGTGTCGGATTAGCCAAAATGGGCATTATCTTCTGCCGCGGCCTCAATGGACAAAAAGCCAGAATTAAGCTCTTAGTTGGTTTAAGTGCTGGTCTGAAAAATGAGCAATTAAAGAAATACATTAATAATTAAATCAGCAATGAAAACCATCTTCATATAAAGATGGTTTTTTCTTGCAAAAATTCATGATTATTTGTAAAATGACCGATGGTCATTATTGAATGAAAGGAGTATATTTGCCATTATGTATGTCTTGACTCCCAAAGAAAAAGAAGCAAAAAAACAGCTCATTGCAACTGCTGCCAGCAAGTTATTTCAAAAAAATGATTTTAACCAAATATCTATGGCGCAAATTGCCAATGAATCTGGCGTGGCAAAGGGCACACTATTTAATTATTTTAAAACTAAAGAAAATATCTTTATGTACTTATTGCTTTCTGGTTACCAAGATTACCTCACGGAAGTTCTTCTGCGTTTTCAAAAAACTGAAAATATCACTTCTTGGGCTGATTTTTCCTCTTTTATACTAGAGCAAAACCATTTGTTAATTAGTCAGAGGACTGATTTATTACGTCTTAACGCGCTACGTGGTCCAATTTTAGAAACTGCCGCTGACAGAGAACAGACATTGGCTGGTCGCGAAAAACTCTACGAAATAAACAGGAAATTGGGACAAGCAATAGCCGAGAGAATTTCACTGCTTAGCGTTAAGCAAGCCAGTCACCTTTTCATCATTCAAAGTGCAATTATTAGCGGACTAATGAATATGATGAACCTGGATGAGTTTCACCACGATCAATTACCCGTTGATTTTAAAGTTTTTCAAATCGACCTCGAACAAGAAGCAAATCAATTAATGCTCTTTTATTTACAAGGCATAGAGCAAAAACTGGAAGGAGCAAAATAAAATGAAACTTGCTAATATTAGAAATTTTGCCATAATTGCTCATATTGATCATGGTAAATCAACATTAGCTGACAGAATTATGGAACAAACTGATACTGTGAGCAAAAGACAGTTAAGTGACCAACTTTTGGACAGCATGGAAGTTGAGCAGGCGCATGGCGTGACAGTCAAATCAAGATCAGTGCGTAACTTTTATCAAGCGGATAACGGTCAGGAATACGAATACAATTTAATCGATACTCCAGGGCACGTTGATTTTTCTTACGAAGTTTCTAAAAGTCTGGCTGCAAGTGATGGTGCTATTTTACTGGTCGACGCAACTCAAGGTGTACAAGCACAAACCGTAGCCAATTTGCGTTTAGCTTTAAAACATAATCTGACTATCATTCCGGTGATTAACAAAATTGACAATGCAGCGGCAGACGTAGAGGCAACAGAGGCACAAATACGTGCCTTAAGACCAGAATTTGCAGATGCGGATATTTTAAAAATTTCTGCTAAAACAGGAGAAAATATTCATCAAGTTTTAGAAGCAATTTATCAAAAAATTCCAGCCCCTCAGGGAAAACCCGATGCAGCACTTAAGGCACTGATTTTTGACTCACAGTATGATTCATATCAGGGAATTATCGCGGATGTCAGACTAATTGATGGTCAGTTAAAGAACCAGCAAAAATTGCAGCTAATGCAGGGCGGCAGCAAGTTTAATGCGCAAGCAATAGGGATTTTCACTCCAAACATGCAGCCGGTAAAGGAATTAAATGCGGGAGAAGTCGGCTATATTGTGACTGGAATTAAAGATGTTGCCAGTGTCCAGGTTGGCGATACCTTAACCACTGCAGAAAATCCTACTAGAAATGCCATTCCCCACTTTAAGCCAGCGCAATCAATGGTTTATGCCGGTTTTTATCCTAAGGGAGATACCAGTTATGAAGCCTTAAAACAAGCTATTAGTAAGCTGGCTCTAAATGATTCCGCTTTTCATTACGCTCCCGAACAGTCTGAAGCTCTTGATGCTGGCTTTCGCTGCGGTTTCTTAGGCATTTTTCACTTGCAAATAATCCAGGAACGACTGCGCGATGAATATCATGTGGAAGTATTAACCACTGCACCGAATGCAACCTATCATGTTTATCTCAAGCAGCCTCAGCCTAAGCAGGAATACCTCATAATCACCAATCCAGCGAAATTTCCTGACTTTTCTGAGATTGATTACGTCACTGAATCTTATGTCAAAGCAGTCATTACAACGCCCAATGAATATTTAGGTGCAGTCATGAAATTATGTGACCAGCATTTTGGAGAGATGATTGACTTGGACAATCAACAAGATTTAGTCACATTGACATACAAATTGCCTGTTTCTGAAATTGCCTATGACTTTTTCAACAGCTTAAAATCAATTACTCATGGCTTTGCTACACTTGATACCGAATTTCTGGATTACGAACTGGTTGATGTAGTCAAAATTCAAATTCAGATCAACTATGCCGTTGTTGATGCTCTCGACATTATTGTGCCACGTCAAAAAGCCGATTTGATCGCCCATAAGTTAGTTAAAAAATTGAAATATACTGTGCCGCGTCATCTATACCCGATGCCTGTGCAAGCAATGGTGGAAAACAAATCAATTGCGAGAGTTGACGTGCCGCCTTTACGCAAAAATGCGGCTGTGAACGGTGAAAAAAGAAGCATCTCGAAAAAGCAACAACTTTTACGCAGACAAAGTTTAAATAAAAGACAAGCTGTTAAAAGCGACATTAAGTTGCCCCAAAGCGTCTTCGATGCAATTTTAAACATTAATGAACCGGATTAAGAACTTGAGGCAAATAAAAGGCGAGAAGATATATCTTTCTGGTTTTCTATAGATTAAAGTTTCATCAAAATATACTGAGTTACAGTGACAGCACTTAACATTTTTGTAACAAGTAACAACTTAGTTGCAAGTACTAAAAAAATTCCTAACTGTGAAAGTTAGGAATTTTATTTTTTAACTTAAAATTAGTCGTCTAATTTTTCTTTGTTAGTGACATTCAACTTGTCGTCAAAGGTGTAAACTACTGGTTCACCGGTCTTCATTTCCAAGTTCATAATATCAGCATCAGAAATGTTTTCGATGTACTTAGTCAAGGCACGAAGTGAATTACCGTGAGCTGCAATAATAACGTTCTTGCCAGCTAACAAGTCTGGAGCAATGTGGTCTTCCCAGAAAGGCATAACTCTTTCCAAACAAACCTTTAGGTTTTCAGTCCGAGGAATGATGTGTGGATCAAGATCGGCATAACGACGATCATGAACTTGGCTGTATTTAGAGTCATCCTCAATCTTTGGTGGCAAAACATCATATGAACGACGCCAAATGTGAACTTGCTCATCACCGTATTTGTCAGCAGTAGCTTTCTTGTTTAAGCCTTGCAAGCCACCGTAATGACGTTCGTTTAATCTCCAGCTCTTAGTTTCCGGAACCCAAAGTTGGCCGCTTTCTTCCAAAGCATAGTGTAGAGTCTTAATGGCACGAGTTAAAACAGATGTATAAGCTTGATCGAACTGCAGACCATGTTCCTTAATTAACTTACCTGCGTTCTTTGCTTCTTCAACGCCTTTTTCTGATAAATCTACATCAATCCAACCAGTAAATTTATTTTCAAGGTTCCATTCACTTTGTCCGTGACGGATCAAAACTAATTTTGACATGAAATATCTCCTTTGCAAATTAAATGTTTCACTTACTATTTTACACATTTACATTTTGTTTTCATAGGGTTTAGGACTAAAAATCATTTTTAAAATCCAAGTTTTACGATACAATAGATATAATGATGATTATAAGAAAAGAGAATACCTAACTCACTATGAAATTCAAAAAATTATTAATGGGCTTGAGCTTAGTTGCAGCGCTTGCTGCAGGCGGATGCTCCAAGCAGAAAAAGCAAAGCGAACCCATTCTAACTAAAAGCCAAGTAATCAAATGTTCACAGAAATCATTTAAGAGTGGACAAGCCAAGCAGGTCGTAACCTTAGGAACCGATACTTCCAAGCAAATTGTTACTACAACTGCTGTTTTTGGTGGCAACCCTACTGTATTTCAACTTAACTACCAAACTCAAGCCAAAGGTAAAACACAATCTTCGCAAGAGTGGGTTGATAATTCCAATCACGTTTATATTAACGGCTCAAGTGACTGGTATAAAGCGGATTTTAACAAATTAACCGGGCACTCTTACGCTGATTTACTCGATTCTATAGTTAATAATTCAATGTTAATGGATCCACCTAAGGCTCTTACTAACGCTTATAAAATGACTAGAAAAGGTCACACTTATACTTTAAAAGCGAACATCACAGACCAGAAAACGATGAAAGATGCATTAGATCCGATATTTACCACCAATACTCAAAGCCCTAAGCAAAAAACCATCTATCATAAATTAGTCAAAATGGGCAAAATTAAAGGTATGACTGCAAAACTTGTGGTTAAAAATAAAAAGATGTATAGCTTTCAATATCTAGTTAAAATTAGAGTAAATAAATTAATGCAATTCAGCGCTGGACAAAGTTATGGCAACATGGGCAGCAAAGACTTCTTAAAGATACCTACCAATGCCCTTAATGCTAAACCACTGCCTAAAACCAACAAAAAGAAAAAATAATTTTAAATCATAGCCTCGAAACTAAAACTTTCGGGGCTTTTATTTGTGTAAGACTTCTAAGATAATTCTTTGACCAGAGACAAAACCAAGACTTGCAAATTTAGGATTAATTAATTCATCAAAAACCTGTTTTTTTAAGCCTAATTTATGTAAAAAATTAAAAAATCATACTCTGATTAATGTACAAAACAATTTCTTATCATTTTTAAACTCTATTGCGTCAATGATGCAATTGTTACGCTGAAAAAAAATCGGACAAGTTTTTATATCAACTTAACTAAAAATGCTATATAATTTCCTTAAGGTAAAATAAAAATATTAAAAAGGAGATGTCCACAATGAAATTGAAGAAATTTTTGACGGCTATGTTATTGTCTGCCACTTTAGTTGGTGGTGGTCTAACTCATGCAAAAACAGTCGATGCAGCATTATCAAAAAAGCAGGCTATTGCAATTGTTAAAAAGAAAGAGAGCAACCAAACTAGTGGCCAATATACTACCAGCACAAAGATTAAAAGTGGTAAGCAAAAAATAAATTTCGACTCTCATGGTGCTTTTACCACCAAGCCTGAACTAGTTCAAGCCATTACTAAAGTAAAATCTGGCAAACACGCTGAAACAGTAGAGCAATGGATTGATATGGACGCAAAACGTGTCTACACCAAAGCAGATGGCAAATGGCAATATACACCTATTGCAGACGCTGATACTGCCAAAACTGATATAAAAAAATATAGTAGCGATCTGAAGAAATTTGCTAAAAGCATCACTACTGATTTGAGCAAGAATGCCAAACTTAGTCATAAAGATGGAGTTTATACCCTCAAAAGTAATGTCAATATTACTAAGGCAAGTAAATTTCTGAACAAAATTTTTAAAGACTATAAGGTAGATCTCAAGTCGTTCAAAAAGCACGTTAAACTCAGCAAGTGTAATGTTACTTTTAAAATCAAAGATAAAAAAATAACAAGCTCTGCTACTTCTTTTAAAATGAACTACGACAAAAAAATGCCAGCTTCATTCAACTTTAGAATCTTTGGCTTCGGTAATTCCGACTCTTTGAAGTTACCAGATGAAGTCAAAATCGCCACTCCAGCATCTGCAAACTAATTTGAGCAATAAAGTAAAGGTCTTTATATGAAAACAACTATTTTTAGTAAATATTTAACTATCATAATTATGGTGCTTTTAGGTTACTTAATGAGATAAAATGACTATAGAGTCGTTTAAATATTTTCATTAGTAATCGGAGGTCCAAAAATGAAATTAGGAATTATTGGCAGCGGTAAAATTGTTCACGATTTTTTAACGACTGCTGCTAAAATTAAAGGCCTTGAACTTGCAGCAATATCCACTACTAAACGTAGTCAGCCTATTGCCAAAAACTTAGCTAAGCAATACAACATTAAAGAGGTATTTGCTGATAACGGGCAGTTGTGTCATGATGAAAATGTCGACACAGTTTATGTAGCCGTACCTAATTCTTTACATTATGAAATCGTAAAAGAAGCTCTTCTTGCAGGCAAAAATGTTATTTGTGAAAAACCATATGTAGAAAATGTTGCTCAAGCTGAAGAACTTAAAGAATTAGCTGACAAAAAGGATTTAATCATTGTTGAGGCTATCACAAATATTCACTTGCCAAATTTCAAAGCGATTAAACAACAATTAGCTGAAATTGCACCTATTCACATTATTTCTTTAAACTATACGCAGTATTCCAGTCGCTATGATGATTTTTTGCAAGGCAAAATTGCGCCTGTATTCGATCCTGCTAAAGATGGTGGAACCCTAACCGATTTGAACATTTACAATATTCACTTAGCTGTTGGTTTGTTTGGTGAGCCGGAAAAAGTGCAATATTATCCAGTAATGCAAAAACAAGTTGATACTTCAGGCATACTTAATTTAGTTTATCCTGATAAACAAGCAGTTTTAATTGCCGCAAAAGACAGTTATACTACTCCAAGATCGTTTATTGAAGGTGAAAAAGGAACTATCTATTTTGATGGTTCAACTGGTGTTATTAAAAATTTCACGGTTGAACACAGAAACGGTGATGACAGTGAGTTCAACTTTAACGAGTTTGACCACCGAATGGCAAGTGAGTTTACGGATTTTGTGAAAATTATTGATACCCACGATACACAGAAAGCTAATGATTTATACGAGCATAGCATAGCTGTCATGGATGTATTAGCCAAAGCAAAGCAGTCTGTTTCTAATAATTAATATTATTAACTAAAAAACGCAATCAGTTCTCCAGTTGAGAAAGTTGCGTTTTTTTGTATCAAAAAAGAGGTCAGAGAATTTTGAAAAAACCTGTAAAAGCAATTTTTTCAAAAAACATCAAAGACCTCTTTATCTTTTATATTAAATTTACTCAATAATTTAATATAAAAAGCAAATTAATGATTACTCATTACTTTGAAGGGGTTGAGCTAGCTGAACCGTTGGATCCGGTTGAACCAGTTGAACTGTTGGAACCAGTAGAACCGTTGGATCCGGTTGAACCAGTTGAGCTGTTGGAACCAGTAGAACCGTTAGATCCGTTGGAACCTGTTGAACTTGTCGAGCCGTTAGATCCGTTGGAACCTGTTGAACTTGTCGAGCCATTAGATCCGTTGGAACCTGTTGAACTTGTCGAGCCATTAGATCCGTTGGAACCTGTTGAACTTGTCGAGCCATTAGATCCGTTGGAACCTGTTGAACTTGTCGAGCCGTTAGAACCAGTTGATGGGGTTGAAGTCTTCTTCTTAGCTAAAGCACTTGCCTTAATGTATCCTGCTGAAGTTGAGTAGTATTTCTTGCCCTTAATGGTAACAGCTGCACCAAATACAGTTACTTTTTGGCCCTTACGAACTTTACCGTTCTTCAAAGCCTTGCCACTCCTAGTAACCAAAACAGTATTCTTAGCTACTTTAGCAGCCTTACCATTAACATTAACAGCCTTGATGTATTGGTTCTTTCCAACTTTGTAGTACTTCTTGCCCTTAACAGTCTTTTTGCCAAGAACAGTTACTTTTTGACCAACCTTAAGTGTCTTCTTAGTCTTAACTAATTTTTTGCCCTTAAGTTTGTAAACAGCAGAATTAGCACCGACTTTCTTGGTCTTAGCGGCCTTCTTAGCTGCACTAACTTCAGTTGGGACACTACTTAGAGCGTTAGTAGGTAACTGATTAACATTAACAGCTAATAATGATGCACCAGCTACTGAAACTATCATTTTCTTATAAAAACTATTTTTACTCATTTTTTTGAGCCTTCCTTTTTCATTGACAAATTCGACGCCCCTAGCTAAACAGACTTAAGAACGCTATAACTCTTACTGAGTTACATAGGATTAATTTTAGCACTATAAACATCCAAAAAAAAGACTATAGTTTTAATAAATTATTATTTTTTGTCATACACACTCGCAAAATTTTTTCTAATTTTTGCTATTTTTACAGCAAACATTTTGTATATTGCAATTAAGCAGTCTGCTTTTTAATAATATCAAATTATCTCCTATACTTTTACAATTTATCAAAATGTGACATACAAAAAAGACTAACTCTTATTGTATAGGAAGTTAGTCCTTAGTTAAAATTCTAATAAAGTATCCCACATTTAAGTGTTATACCTGCAAACTGTTTTTTTTAATTAACAAAATTACTTATTGCCTACAACCCTGCGGATACGGTCAGCAACCTGATATTTAGAAGTAAATATCAATTCGTCTCCCATTTCAATAACTGTATGACCATGTGGAACCAGCCATTCTTGTCCACGACGAATACGGCTGACTGTGATATCACTTGCTATATCCCAATCCATCAATTGACGACCTGAGTACTGCCTATTGCGGACAACAACAGAATAGACAGCATTTTTGGTATCGCTCATCACATTATAAACAGCAGGCGATTCTATCAGTGCTCGCAGCAATGATGAAGTAACATTGCTTAAATCAAAAACTTCCATGCCACTGCTGCGCAATTGCTCGACCTTGGCAATGTCAGCACGTTTTTGACAAATAATAATCCGCTTGAAATTACCCTTAGCTTTTGCCAATTGCCCCAGTCGCAAATTAGTTTTGTCAGATCTCATAGCTGCAACAAAAATATTCCCGGCAAAAACATCAGATTGACGCAGATTTGCTTCATCCAGTTTTGGTAATAATTTTAAATCCGGCACACGACTCTTATAAATATTATAGTGTTCACTACTGGTAGTATACATTTGAACTGAATACCAATTATCATGCAAATCAAGCATGACTGGAACTGTTAACGCATTGGTGCCTATAATTATAACTTTTTCCTTGATACGATCCTCAGCTTTTAATTTAAATATTGCATTAAAAAGTATCGGGCAAAAAATGCAAACTATTACAGCGGCTAGAATAAAAACATCAGATTGCAAGCGTGTAATAACATTTAGTTTTCTGGCCACTGCTAAAGTTGGTAAAACAATGGTGATCGTAGTAGCGGTTAAAAAACCACCCGCAAAACCATTTCTGAAACCAAACTTTCTGGCATAAACTAACGCAACAGGCAATTTTGCCAGAAATAAAAACAGAACTAATATTGGTAACAGAATTAAAGAGTTGGGATGTGCCAAAAGTGATCTTAAATTGAGTTTAACTCCCGTCATAATAAAGAAAATAGGAATAAAGAAGCCGTAACCAATTGAAGTTAGCTTATCAGCAGTTTCCTGACTAGGCTCCAGCAGCTTCATGACAATGCCGGCTAAAAATGCCCCTAAAATATTTTCTACCCCGACTCTTTCAGCAACTGTTACTAAAGCAAAAATTAAGAAAAAGGCTAACCGAACATCTAACTGCGTAGTTGACTTGGTCACTTTAACAAACCACAAATAAGGCTGCTTAAAGTGCCACAACAGTAAAATAGCCACGCCAAAAAGCAAAATAATGAGCCACAATTGTCTAGTATTGCCACCATTAATTGCAGCATAAACCGTCAGCAGCATCAACGGAATTACTTCTCCTAAAACTGCAGTTAATAAAATCGTCTGACCTATCGGTCTATTTAAAATATCTTTTTCTTTTAAGGTCGCAATTACTACTCCCAGTGCAATAGTCATGAAAATAATGGTTGCAAGCATCGTATCGCCAAATAAGCCAAACCATTTTAAAACTAATGCTAGGCAAACAGATAAAAGGGCCACACCTAAAAATGCTTCTAAAGCAATTTTAAAGGGAGATATCTGATCCGGCTTTTGTTCTTGCTTATGCTTTGGTTTCAACAAATCAAAGTTGATTTCCATCCCTGACAAAAACAATAGCAAAATGACGCCCAAATTTGATAAAAACGAGAGGTCATGCGTTGGCTGTACAACATCAAACCCACTTGCACCAAGAATAATACCAATGATAATTTCTGCAACGGCCGTAGGAACAGCATTTACCTTTAATCGTGCCATTAAAATAGGAACAATTAAGGCAAACAAAACAACTAGGAATAAAGACAACTGGGCCAACAGGATTACCTCCTCATTTATTCTTAGTCGATTATACAAAATATTGACGAGCAGAAAAAATAAAAAGGGTAGCAAGTATTCATAGCTTTCAAAAATCAATAAATTAAAATTTTTCTGCACATGAAAACAGGTCATGACAATTATCATGACCTGTTTCTTTAATTAAAAATTGGCTGCTTTAACAAAGCGATTAGTATCAATTGGGTAGTACTTATTACCATTAATATTGACGCGACCACCATATGTCCGAACGGATTTGCCCTTCAAAAACTTGGTAGTGCCAATACGAATTCCGGTAGTATCGTAAATATAGGCATTATGGGTTAATACACGCTTGGAACCAATGATATTGCTGGCTACAACGTATTCATTTTTACCAATTTGCAAATATTTTTTACCATTTATTACCTTTTCTTGTGCCACGGTTACGACCGTCCCAGTGGTTTTTAATGCCGCATCAGTGCGTTTACCTTGAGCATCATATGTATAAGCATCATGCATCAAGGTTTTCTTGCCAGTAGGCGCTTGAGAAACAGGATCAGAATCTGTTGCATTTGATGAATCGTCAGGAAGGGTAGAAGTAACTGTTTCTCCTGCCTGCAAATCGTAATAGTACTTCAGAAGTGAGTAAAAGTCATTCATTGAATAACCCCATTTTTTGAAATAGCCATCAGGATCGGTATGATTAGTACCTCCTAAAAAGCGCGATACTGCATGATGAGACCAGATTGTCCCTTTACCAGTATTTGAAGCATTAGAGGGTTCGATGTTATATCGATGCAACAACTTAGCCGCATAAATGGCATTGTTATTCACACTTTTAGCAAATTTATTTCTGGTAGTTTCTTGACAAAGTTCAATTTGAATAAAACGGTTGTTGGCTATTGCTCCAGCACCCCAGACGCCATATCCTGGAGTCATCATCTGAATAATCTGTTTGTGGTCAACAAAAGCGTGGACATAAGAGTACATATTTTTCCATTCACGGTTAAAATAAATAGCTTCATTATAAGCGGATGCCCCGGGAGTTGCAGTTTCGTGAATTACAATACCTTCCGGCTTTCCTTTTCTGTACTTGATCTTATTGCCATTGGCGTAAAATTTGTTATACTTAATGTTCTGTGTCTGGAGCATTTTATATAAAAAAGTAACGTCAACATAGCTGTTTTGTTTAGCAATCGAGTTAATTGAGGCAGCCTCTACCGCCTGAGATTGACTGACGTTAAAAATAGGTGCAACTAAACCTACTCCGATAGCAACAGTAGTTATTAGTTTCTTTATCTTCATCTAAATTTTCATTCCTTATTTCGTTTGTGAGAAATTACCTTTGTCTAAAAATTGCCTTTCTTAACATACTGGTGAATGCCTACCCTATAATATTTAAGTCCGTATATTGAAATTGCTCCACCGTAGGTTGCAATGGATTGACCCTTCTTTAACACCTTTTTATTGTCACGATTGCCATAGTCGTTGTAAACAAAAGCATTTTTCTTGAGAAGTCTCATAGTGCCGTCAATATTGCCACTGGCAATGTACTGATTTTCACCAATGCGATAATACTTTTTGCCATTAATAGTTTTAGTGCCATAGGTAGCAATCACCTTGCCGGTGTTGCCTACTTTAATTGCCTTAACTTTTTTTACTCGTTTGCCTTTGGAATTATAAACATAAGCGTTATGCATCAAAGTCTTGTTAACTTTTTTCTCACCCTTTGGAGCTTGAGAAGCCGGTGGAAGAGCACTGCCCATATTTAAAATAGTATCGTTAACCCAGCCCTTACCGGCAATGTACAAGCGCTTTTTACCGTTGTAAAAAGTAATGGTCTTAGTTACAGTAACTGCATCACCTTTAGCAACTGAATCGGTTTTGGCAGATACTGAGTGGTCAGTTGGACAAGCATAAGTGGCACCTGCTTTTTTAACAACATAAGATTTGCTGGTGTTCGAAATCTTAGGATCATATTGCGTTAAGTTCGAAGTAGTTATTCTGGTGTTTAAAATAGTGTTGTAATTATTGGCGGTAGCGTATGTACCAGTTAGAGCCTTGGTGGCATCTGCATAAGAAGCAGCATTTTCGAGCCATGCTCCTTTGTAGCGCTCTGGCTGCCAGGTAACACCTAAACGAAGTTTTTTACCATTATCATCAAATGAATCCTGGTAAGTATTGTATTTCCTAAATTTCGCTGTCACGTAGTAGCTCTTGCCATTTTTGTCTTCTTCACGTGTTTTAGAAGAATAGGTTGCTCCTTGCCAGCTATCATCAGCCTTCATTCCAAATAAATTATTGGCATTAACGGCCAAACCTGATTTGCCCCAGTTAGATTCCACAATTGCCTGTGCAATCATAACTGAAGGGTATAACCCATATTTTTTAGAAACTTTTTGTGCCTGCTTAACAGCAGTATTTAAAAATGTTGTTTCATCTGCTTTAGTTGCAGATACTGTCTCAGCCTTTGCTGGAGAAGTGGCAATTAAGTTGTTGGTAACCGGCATCAAGAGCGCTGCACCAAGCACCGCTGCTGAAAAACCAGTGATTAGTTTTTTCTTCATAAATAAAATTTCCTCCTTAACCGACATCTTTATTGTATCGAGCAATTAAAGTATTAACAATAGAATCCGCTTATTTGTAGTCAAAAAGTAATATTGTCAGTTTTAATATTACAAATAGTAATTTATTTGTCTAAGACTTCCTGTAAATGATACAAAAGTTCTCGTTTCAATCTTTGAAGTTGTACTCGATTAATACCAGTCTTCTCAGCTAAAGCACTGATTGTCTGTCCACCCAGCAAATGACCTATGAACAAAATACGTTCAACCTTAGTCATTTGCGCTAACTCTTTTTCAAGTGCCAAATGATTATTCCAGTTATCCAGCAACCCTACCTGTTCAGCAGAGTCAAAACCAATTTCTTGCTCAGTTATTCGCTTTTGCTTACGCAATAAGTCCAAAGTATGCCAAATAATTTTACGAAAACTAAGCCGATCAACTTCAGTTCTTGTTCTGCCTGCTAATCGCGTTAACATTTCTGCGTAAATTATTATACCTTCCTGCAAAAAGTCTTCGTAATTAGTATAGTCCATTCTGACGTGGGCGTACTTCAATGCGCCTCTGACTAATTTCTGATTCTGCCATGCAGTTATAAATGCTTTTCTACTAATCTTCATTTGTGACATTCCTCTGTTTCAAATATGTCACAAGCGCTTGTGCTCTTATAGATTAGCAATACTGCTTAAAATTTAAAAAACATAATATTAATTTTTTAGCGTTTAGATTAATAAACATTTAACTTTTACTTTTAATTTCTTTAAGCTTATCCCATATATCATAATTACAATAAATCTACGGGTAAAAAAAGAGTAAAAAAATATACGAACTTCAGAAAGATTGTGCATTTTCTTAAAAAAGAGTATCTGGACGTTTACTGTTTAAATAAGCAGATTTGTGAGCATCAGAAATTAACGGTAATTCATAATAATCAGCTAATAAATTGCCATACCGAGCATGCTTTTTATCTAATAATTCGGTCATTACTTTTTTTAACGATATTTCTTCCAGAGATTGATGGGGATGAAAGTAAGAAGACTGGTCAATAAGAGAATCTCCGACAGAACTTTTGACCCGCCAGCCTAAATTACTTTTTAAATGTACTGTACCCAGAAGGTAAAGTGCGTGATTAAAAAATAAACTATCGCTAACTTTGCGGGGAATATGACGACTGCAGTTATTATACGTGAAAATATAGCTAAAGCGATTAACTGTCACGGATTCAAAAGCAGTTACATTATTTCGCAATGACGAAAAACTTGCCATATTATGCAGAGCAATCCAGTCAATATTACCAGTATTATAGCTACGCAAGGAAAAATAAGCTAAGCGTCCTGTGGCAATCACATTGTGCCCGACTAAATTAATCTTACGTGCAAATTCTCTTTGAAATTCCAGCCCTGCTAACAGACAATTCTGAGCAAAAGATGTTAGGTGGGCTTGAGTACTGCGACAACTTAAAATAATCCCCTGATCACAGTCAAAAATTAGCTTTTGTACTTTCCTAAAAGGGGTTGCTTCTGAAACTGATATAAAGCAATAGTTGCAGGATTTACACAATAAAGTTCATCTTCAACCAAGTATTTATCTATTTTTCGATCTATCCCAATTCTCTGACGCAAAAGCTTTTGCGACCAAAAACGATATTTATGTCCACTAGGCAGGTTCCAGATATCACTTTCTTTTTTTGACAATTCATTCCTCTCCTTTAATTAAAGTAGACGAATACTATTATACTGAAAATGTTATCGCTTGCATAGCTCAATCAAAGGTAAAAAAGCACAAAAAAACAAGAGCGATATAATCGCTCCTGTTCCTTAATTAGCTATAAAACTAATAATTAGTTAGCAAAGTTTGCAACCTTAACGTATTGCTTGCTTGGTCCACCAATTCTGTAGTAAGCCTTACCATTCTTGAATGTGTAAGGTGAACCAAAAGTAGTAACCTTTGAGCCAGCTTTCAATACACGTCTGTCTGCACGCTTCTTGCTGGTCTTGTACACATAAGCGTTGTGGCTTAATGTACGTGAAGTACCATCGATGTTATCAGCCATTACGTATTGGTTGTCAGCAATTTGGTAAACTAAGCTGCCATCAGCAAGTTTAGTAGCTGCACCGATTACTTCAACTGTGGAGTAAGCACGTAACATATCAGTACCAACACGCTTGTGATCTTTATCGTAGATGTATGAGTTGTGCATAACAGTCTTCTTAACCTTGTTTGCAGGCTTAAATGTACCGTCAACATACTTGCTTTCTACGTAAAGGTCTGAATCAGCACTGTTAATGCGGTAATATGTCTTATCGCCAACTTTGATTGGTTCACCAAAGATAGCAATCTGATCACCGTTCTTAACAGTAGTCTTTGAATCTGTTACAGTGTTACCGTCAATCTTGTAAACTGGAACGTCACCATCTGATTGAACTGTCTTGTATTCTGCACCCTTAACACCAACAGTTAGTAAGAAAGTAACTTTAGTAGTCTTACCGTCAGCATTAGTAGCACTTACAGTAACTGGATATTTACCAGCAACCTTAGTATTAACTTTACTTACATCAACTGTAGGAATCATAGTAGTTGTGTCAGTACTACTTACTTGTGTCTTAAATGCATCTTGAATAGCCTTAGTATTAACTACACCATTAACTGGAACATAGTTGAAACTAACATCACCAATTGTGTCAAGAGTAGTTGTACCTCTCAAAGCAGTGCTTTGTCCATTAAAGTACATTTGAGGGAATGAACCATCAGCTTCCGTTGCTGTTGGGTTAACACGTACATTAAATGTAGCAGTTTTACCATTAGTTGCATACAGGTGTGTAGTAACTGTAAATGGAGCTGCTGGTTTGTCAAAACTACCATTAGCCTTTACAGTAACGCCAGCAGCCTTCAAGCCATCTCTAATATCTTGTTCAAGGTTCAAGAAACTTGGTGTAGCAGCTGAAGAGTCATTGCCAGCAGTTGTTCTAGGGGTATACTTACCATTCTTACCTCTTGAAGCGTCAATCTTGTCTGCTACAGCAGAAACACTGTAACTATTTGTATCAAGATCTACTGAACCAGAGTCAGCAATTACATCCTTATCAGTATCTTTATCTCTATAAGTAACGTATGGTGCACCCTTCAAATCAGTGTTAGCAACACTAAATACTTTACTTTGAACTTGAACTCCTGAAATTACGCCAGTACCATCTGAAGGCTTAGTAGCTTTATTAACAGTATAGTCTGTATTAGCTTTCAAGCCACTAATAGTAACTGGAACAATAGCTACATAAGATTTACCTTTTTCAAGCTTATCAACTGCTTTTGCACCGCTAGCTACAGTACCAGTGCCATCAGCATTTGCTGTAGCTTCATAAATAGAAGCTTTACCAGGAATTACATTAGCACCTGTTGGCAAAGTTGGGGTAGAGAGTGAAGCAGCAACTTTGGATGCTACATCGCCATCTACTAAACTAGTAGCGTTAGTTATATTCAATTCCAATGTAGCAGTAGTAATGCCGTCTTGTGTAGTTCCGCCAACAACTGGAATATTAGTATCAGCAAATACTGTTGATACACCGGCTGCAGCAACTGGAGCAACAGCTAATAAAGCAGCTGCAGCAGCACTAACAATTCTTAAATTTTTCTTCATGTGGTCTTTCCTCCTTGTGTATATACAAAATAGTAATAGGCTATAGGTTCAGTCGTGATGAGCCTACATTGTTACAACACCCTTCAAGCCGAATTCATAAGTTTATAACTCTTATGAGGTAGCTTTCGAGCTGAAGAACGCGCATGCGTACAGGCATTCGAACCTGAAGCATAGCTATTACTTACCACATTTCTTATTGTACCTACCTTTTGCTCAAATTGCAAGACATGTAGTTATTTAACATACTTTTGTAACAAACGCTTACAGATTTACAGCTTATTTTTTACTTTTCAAAAAATAATAAAACCCTCAACAGCACTACATTCAATGTTTTTTGCCGCTAACAAAGTTAATAAAGTTATTTTATTTTCTATTAAATTTTACAAAATAATAACAAAATAATTTGAAATAAAGTAAAAATCACGCCAAACTTGCCTTGACGTGATTTCCTATCTTTACTAATTATTTTTACCGCAAAATTGTTTGATTTTAATTATCGTTTCTTTAATTGTCTCCAAAAACTGCAGGTTACATTGACTGACCCTGAGTATTATCGAACAAACTAGTAACAGTTCGTTCAACATATGAAGCAGATTGTGGAGTTTTATACAAATCCACCCCTTCTTGCGCAAATGCTTTTGCATTTGCTATTGTTTCCATTGCTTTCTTTACCTCTGTTCCTGCCAAATTAGCGGCAGCATCTGGTAAAGACAAATTAACCTTTTTGTTTGCACCGTTTAGAAATACTAATTGTAAAGTTTTGGTTTTTGTTACCATATTATTTGCTCCTGTCTTAATCATTTTTAGTTGAGAGATTTTATTATTCATCACCAATAGGGATACCTTGTCTTTGAATTAAAGTCGCTGCGCCCAGATCATCACCCTGAAGCTGTGCTAAAGCTGCACCTACTTTAGCCAAACTGCCAGCTGTTGCTCCTTCTCTAACGTTCTATAAAATTCGTGATTTAGTACCGTCTTTGCTGTATTTGGAATTTAAAAATGTGTATTGGACTGATTGTTCTAATAATGCAAAATTCATATTATCTTTCTTCCTTTTCTAAATAGTGTAATCAACCCGCGCGCCAGATGTCTTACACTATTACTAACGAAAATGGGCGGCAAAATGTAACATTTTTTCTTAAAAAATGGTCACGTAAAGGTGAAAAAACACCATTGAGTAGTCAAATCTGCTTAAACCATCTATAATTAAACTAAGTATTAGTAAGGAGGATAAATTCCTATTATGAAAAAAACGACAATTGGTACGATTGTAGCAGTAGTAATTATCGCTATTGGTGGTGGCGTTTTTTACGCAACACAAAAATCCAATAATGATAAAGTTGAAGCTTCCTATAATAGTGCAATGACTACCGGTAAAAATGCGGTTGCTGATAAGGACTATTCAGAAGCAAGCTCTGCATTTGCCAAAGCTTTCAGTATCAAGAAGACTGACCAGGCTAAAGCTTATAAAAACCAGTCGGATAATATGATTTCCGCAATTAACGCAACTAAAAAAGGCAAATATAATGATGCGTTAAACGAAACTGCCAATGTAATTCAAAGAAAAAACGGCTATGCAGTTTTAGTAAAACAAGGTAAAAAATTAAAGACTACTATCGAAGATGTTCAAGATAATTATGAACATGAAATTCAACCAATCTTCCTCGCTGCATCCCAAGCGGAATTAGCTAAGCAATATCTTAAAGCAGCTGACCAATACCAAAAGGTGCTGGATCTGCCTTATATTGATGAACAATATTACAGTCAGTACAAGACAAAAGCAGAAAAAGGTCTCAAAGATAACCAAAAAGCTGCTAAAGAAAATAATAATGGTTCCTCAAGTCAAAGCTACAATTCAATTTCAGGCAAAGGACCAGATACTGGCAATGCCGGTAAAACCGGTGAAGGTTCTATGGGCAACCACAAGGTACATGGTAAAACAGTTACTAACAAGCAAATAGCTCAACTGCGTAAACGTGTAGGCAAGTTTGGCTATGACTCAATGTCTTGGAGCCCGCAAGATTTGATCGATCTTTACAGAAAATCTGGTCGAACTAAACCAAGCAAAATTACTAAACAAGATATTCAAAACTATCTTAAGCCATAACAAACAGTATTAGCCAAAAATTAACATACTGAACCGTCCTGATTACTATGCAGGACGGTTTTTATTTAACCAGTTGGTCTATTTTAATGCAGCTGTAGGTAATGCTATAATTTTATTAAAAACCACCATATATAGAAGTTAAACTGCTTCAATAGTTGCTTTTATAGCCTAAACTCTGTAAAATGACTATTGACTTTCACGTTTCCTATTTTTATTAAAGGAGTGTCTGCTTTGACTGAAAAAGAAAATAATAACAAAGAAAAAGATAACGAAAAAGAACAAGAAAAAAAGGATAAAGAAGAAGAAATCAAGGTTGTGATGCCTGATGCTGAATGGACTACCATGCCAGAAGAAGAGTTTACAGAGCAACCGGATTACCTTAAAGTTTTCGCTGACTTTTACATTGCTCAGTTTAACCAGCGCGATTTGGAAATCATGAACTTATATGATACCAATTCCGACATGGTTGACATCAACCACTATCTGCTTAATAACATTCAATTCACTCGCAAAGAATTAGTTAAACATGTTTTGCAATACCATGCCCAGAATTTCCAAAGCATAATTGACGAAATTGCTGATAAAGATGGTGTTGATGCAGAAAAAATGACAACATATAAAGATTGGGATAACTGGTACGAAGAACGTCGCAATAAAATTTCAACTTCTTTATCATAATTTACTTGTACTAAAGCAAAAAAAAGAACAAAATAGATACTTGAATGAGAATGCCACACTGACATTCTTTTTTACTTAAAAATGAATATTTCAATATTGTCTATGGGAGTACATAATTACTATGGATAAAAAGACGAAGCGGATTTCAGCTGCCGGTCTATTAATTACCATCGGTATCGTTTATGGTGATATCGGAACTAGTCCGCTCTATGTAATGAAGTCAATCGTTACAGGCAACGGTGGCATTGCCAATGTTGATCGTGAACTGATTTTAGGATCAATTTCCCTCATTTTTTGGACAGTCACACTGCTAACCACCGTTAAATACGTCATGATTGCACTCAGAGCTACCAACCGTGGTGAAGGTGGTATTTTTGCATTATACGCTCTGGTACGTAAACGAGCCAAATGGCTTGTTATGCCGGCACTGATTGGTGGAGCAGCCCTATTAGCTGATGGGACATTGACCCCTGCTGTGACGGTTACCACTTCGATTGAAGGGCTTAAAAATATGCACTTCGGTTCAAGCGTACCGGTGCCTAACCAAAATGCTGTAATCATAATTACAATTGCGATATTGCTGGTACTTTTTTCAATTCAAATGCTTGGCACCAGCAGCATTGGTAAAGCATTTGGTCCTATAATGTTTGTCTGGTTTACATTTTTAGGCATTATCGGTATCTATAATATGGCTAATGACTGGTCAATTTTAGAAGCACTGAATCCCGTTTGGGCTATTAAAGTTCTTTTTAGTCCATCTAATAAAGCCGGTATCTTTATTTTAGGTTCAATCTTTCTGGCTACTACCGGTGCAGAAGCGCTATATTCTGATGTCGGTCATGTTGGTAAAGAAAATATTCGTGGATCCTGGCCTTATGTTTTTCTCTGCCTGTCTTTAAATTATCTTGGTCAGGGAGTTTGGATTCTGCAAAATCCACATTACCAGACAAATGGTGGTGAACTGAATCCATTCTTTGAAGCTGTACCAGGAAATTTACGACTTTTTGCCATCATTTTGGCAACAGTAGCAGCTATTATTGCATCCCAGGCACTGATTACCGGTTCATTTACATTAGTATCTGAAGCAAGTGGTCTGAAATTTTTACCACGGATGAATATTAATTATCCTACTACTAAGCATGGACAAATTTACATTCCTTCCGTAAACAAAATGATTTGCGTGGCAACTATCGCTATCGTAATTTTCTTCCGGACTTCAGAACATATGGAAGCAGCTTATGGTCTGTCAATCACAGTCACAATGTTAATGACTACCCTGCTGCTCTTTGAATACTTAGGTTCAAAGCATCACCCATTAATTTTACGCCTTTGCTTTTTAATAGCCTTTGGCTTTATTGAAGGCATGTTCTTGATTTCCAGTTTGACCAAGTTTATGCATGGTGGCTACGTCACCGTTTTAATTGCCGGTTTCATTGGCGTCATTATGTTCATCTGGTACTTTGGCAATAAAGTTCGTGATAAGCATGAAGGTGCTCATACCTATGTCCGTTTGGACGAATACACTGATATGCTGACGGATTTAAGCCACGACGATGATTATCCCACTTATGCCACTAACTTAGTTTACATGGCTAAAGTTAAATACAATAAATTTATCAAACGTGAAATTATGTACTCCATCTTGGATAAAAGACCTAAACGTGCTCAGGCCTATTGGTTTGTAACTGTCAATATTACGAATGAACCGTTTACTGCCAGATATGCTGTTAATACTTTTGGTACTAAGAATGTCATTAACGTTCAGCTCTACCTTGGTTTCAAAAAACAAACCAGTGTTAATGTTTACCTGCGCCAGATTGTCCATGATTTAATTAAAGATGGTACTATCGAAGCACAGCCTCAGGAGTACACTACAACTCCCGGTCGTAAAGTGGGTGACTTCTCATTTGTAATTGTTAATGAAGTTGTCAGTCCTTTAACCCGACTTAAAGGCTTTGAAAAAGTTATGTTAAAGGCACGGGTTTGGTTACAAAACCTGTCTTCTAATCCAGCTTCATGGTTTGGGTTGGAATACACTGACACTGTGGTCGAGGAAGTACCACTCATTTTAGGTAAACCAAGACATAACCTGCATATTAAGAGGGTTGCACCGCGCGACTATTCCAATCTAAAGAATAAAGAATTTGAATAATATAAAATAGCACCTGTAGATCAAATTTACAGGTGCTATTTTTTAGTTAAAGCGATTTTTCTATTCTCTATAATTAAGTTAACAAAAAACATTGTTCTGATTGGAACAATGTTTTTATTTTTAATATTAATTACCAAATATGTACTCGTTTCTCTGGGTCGAGCCACATGCCGTCTTCCGGTTTAACATCGAAGACTTTGTAAAAGTCATCTTGGCATTGACTTTGAACGTTAGCCCGCAGTGGACCAGGCGCATGAACATCAACAGCAGTTTGACTCTTAATTGATTCAGTCAGTTGCTTATTAGCCCAAATGCGTGCAAAGTTTTCAAACAGTTTCTTCAAATCATCATTTTCGTTCTTGGCAGCTTCAACAGCAGCAGTCAAGCCACCCTGATCAGCAATATTCTCAGAAACTATTTGCTTACCATTGAGTTTAACTGGTCCATATTCTATACCGTCAAACAAGTCAATTTCAGCTTGTGTCCGTTTCTTGAATTCAGCATAATCCTCATCAGTCCACCAATTAGTCATATTGCCTAATTCATCAAACTGAGCACCATTGTTATCAAAGGCATGGGAAACTTCATGAGCAATTACAGAACCGATGCCACCAAAGTTGGCTGCTCTGTCTTGTTTCAAATCATAAAATGGCTTCTGCAAAATTGCTGCAGGAAAAGTCAGATCATTTCTTTGTGGGTCATAGCAGGCGTTGACTAAGTTACCTGGCATTGCCCAAACAGTTCTATCTACTTCTTTATGTAATTGTTCAAAATTATATTTTTGTTCAGCAATAGCAAAGGCACGTTCATTAGAATAAAGACTGCCTCCTTGACTAGCTGGAATAACCTTTAAACGATTGTAAATCTCTTCAATTTTATCTGGATAACCAATCTTTAATACCAAAGCATCAAGTTTAATGATTGCACGTTTCTTGGTTCGTTCAGAAAGCCAATTGTTATTCTGCAGACGTTCCTTGTAAACATCAAGCATACGGTGAATCATGTCTTCAACGTCTTCTTTGGCTTCTTTACCAAAATAGGTTTGACCATAATAAACGCCAACTACTTCGCTAAATGAATCATTTGCAATGTGATAAGCTTGTTTTTCACCAGTTGTCAATTGTGGTTGACCACTAAGCGCCTGAGCAAATGGAAATGATGCTTCGCGGAAATCTTGTGACAAAACATCGGCAACACCATTAATAAAGTTAACCAACATCCAGCCTTTGATTTCAGCAAAGTTTTCTTTATTGATAATTTCGTTAATATGATCCAAATAACGCGGTTCTTGAACTATAATTCTGCTTGGTTCCTCACCGATTACTTCTCTAAGAAAATAAGAAATTTGGAAATCAGCAAACTTAGCTTCAAAATCAGCAATCTTCATTGGATTATAAGTAGCAGGATAATCAGCCCACTCTTCACTTGACTTAACTATTTTGGCCAGCTTTTTGTCAAACTTAATTGCATCTTCAGCATATTTTTCTGCTCTTTCTTCAGCTATACCTGCCATAGTTAACAGTTTAACTGATTGCTTTTGCAAAATACCTAACAATTTTGGCGCATCAAGTGTTTGATAAGTAGTTGTATCTGGTAAAAATGTCCCAGGACCTGCAAAATTCAACGCATTGACTTTGGTGTTCTTCATGTCAGGTTCAACATCAAGACCAAAAGGAATTGCGGCAAAAGTTACTAAATCTGGTGCATTTAAATTAAAGTCAGAAAAATCTTTTAAACCATCAAGAAGTTCCAAGTCTGACTTAATTGGTTCAGCTCCATCAGAGTTTCTTTTATCAAAATCTTTAGCCAATTTGTACAACTTAACGGCTTCATCAAAGTTAGGCACACTTGGTACTTCTTTTTTTCCAGCCGCAAAAGCAGCAAAATCCTGCATCAAATGCTTTTCAACATCAACATCAATACCATCAAACGAAGCCATTCGTGACCGGTCTTCCGGAATCTTAGTTTTTTCAATCCATTCTGAGTTAACAGCCAGGTATAGGTTGTCCTGTGGGCGTGCATCAAGCTTAGGCTCGATGATATTACCACTACCGCCTCGAACTGCGAAGTTTTTATTCATTCAGAGAGTCCTCCCCTTTTTATCTAAATTAAAAATAGACTAAATTAATATTATCATTCTAATTATACCCTTAACATTAAAAAGTCTTTACAAAATTACTTATAAAGCGTGATATGCTTATGCAATT
Organism: Lactobacillus kimbladii; assembly: GCF_014323605.1. Classification (GTDB taxonomy): domain Bacteria; phylum Bacillota; class Bacilli; order Lactobacillales; family Lactobacillaceae; genus Lactobacillus; species Lactobacillus kimbladii_B. Next base: position 348,147 of record NZ_SCMB01000001.1, read on the forward strand.
TTGCGTGCAATGGCAATAAGAGCAATACCATCAGAAAAATACCACAGGCAGCAATAATGAAGAATGGAATGTAACCTGCACGATCAATTATCATGCCGCCAAATAATGGACCAAAAGCCTGACCAATGCCACGGGCAACATTGATTTCACCCTGATATTTGCCCTTGCTGTTTGCTGGAGATAAATCGTTAATGTATGCCGGAACAGCTGGAAATGCAGTTGCTTCACCCATAGTCAGGATAAACATTGATAATGCAAAGTGGGCAAAATCTTTAGCCAAAATCAACGTGGCAAAAGAAATTGCAAACATGAGCGTGCCAAAAATAATTTGCTGAAACAAGTTCTTAAACAAATTAGGATAGCGTGCCAAAATCACTTGAATAATGACTATTACGGCACCATTTAGAGTCCATAACAGGCTATATAAATGGAAAGGTATTCCCAATGAAACCATGTAAACTGACAGGTTAGACTCCCAATTCATGTACATTAGCCATGTCACAGCCAAAGAAATCAAAAATCCGACCATTAACATCACGTTATATTTGGGCATAGGATCAACCTTTTGCTTTACACCCTTTTTAATACCATTCTTTTTGCGATTTTGGTGAAAAGTATTAATTGGGCGATAATGAATCGCTGCATTAACGCAGGCAATGGCAAATAGTGAAGCTGCTAAAATAAATAAGAACTCAATTGAAAAGTCATAAAGATATCCTACCAGCAGTGTCCCTGTGACAGTACCGACATTTTGGGCAAAATAAATCAGATTAAAAACATAACGCCCTGAATATTTACGCAAGCTTGTTGCTATTGAGTTAATTAAGGTGCCATTCCAACCACTGATGCAACCGGTAAGAATAAGCCAAAACCAATATTGCGGCCAGCCATGGAAAAAAGCCATCATGAACAAAACAAAGGCATCCAGTCCTAATCCTGTAACAATTAGTGGGTATGGGTTCAGACGGTCATATAAGCGTCCAGCTAAAAGCGAACCTAATACATTGCTGGCACAATTGCAAAATAAAACAACCCCTATTACAGAAAGGCTGATGTGTAATTGCTTGTTTAAATAAACCGAAGTCAAGGGCCAAACAAAACTCGACCCGATCCACGTGGCCAGCTCCCCCAGTAATAGCCAGCGTAACTTAATTTCAGTTTCTTCATGAGATCCATGTTTAAGTTTCATTTATTCAGTCCTTTCTTTTTTAGTTTCCATTTACCAGTTTAGCAAGAAGTATTAAAAAAGAACACCCCCAATAAATAGCTGAACTGGTATTTTACATATAAAATAATAATTTTATTCTTAGAGAAAAAAGATGATCACCAGTAATTTGCTGCAATCATCTTTATTGCTATTTAATTAATGCAGAATCTAAAAGAATTGACCCTTATTTTCTTGATAATACTTTTGATAGCGTCCTTTATAGTTATGAAACATATATTTTAAAAGCAGCCACCTCTTAAAATTGCGATCCTGATCATAAAAGACTGTTGTACCATAACGTCCTTCATGGATTAGCTCTTCAGCCATTCTTTTAGCTTCATTATCAACGGCATATTGCTTAAACACATTGACAGGGATGCCTAACCACAATTTATGTTTTGACTTTAATTTATTACCGTAAACCGGTTCCTTATCGTTTAAGCTGTCATAAACATAATCGTCTACGTACCATTTGGCTAAATTATAACCATTAAGAGTCACATAAAAACTTGAACGGCCTTGGCGCAAGTTAATTTCAAAGAATTTATATTTGCCATCTCGCGTGTCATATTTGATGTCAAAGTTTGCCATCCCCGTATAATTAATTTTTTCCAAGAATGATTCAACTTGCTCGTAAAGTTTTTCGTCATAATCAGGTAAAATTGCCATATAATTGCCAATTGATTGCGGAGTCGGATCCTCCAGCAATGGGTGACCCATACACATCATCTTGATATGATGTTCCTTATCAACATAGGCGTTTAATACTCGCATGTAGGAATCATCGCCAGGAATGAAATCTTGCAAAATTAAGTCTTCTTGATAGCCATTTTCATAAATTTTAGTAACAATATCACGCAATTCAGTTTCATTATGAATGGTAAAAGCCTTTTTACGCCCCTCAAACTGCACATCAAGCCAGGAAACAGGATCTTCCGGCTTGAGCTCCAGTGGATAGCCAAAAGGCAGTTCCAAATAATTTTCTGCCTTGTAATCAGCCATCGTCACAATCTTGGTTTTAGGGTATGGCAGTCCACATTCTTCAGCTATCTGGTAAAAGTTTTCTTTTGAAATTAGTTTTTGTAATAAATCGTAGTCAACATAGGGAACGACAAAAACTCGTTGCAGTTCTTCCTTATGTTTGGCAAGTAGTTCAGAATAGCCGTCTCCGCATGAAATTAGAATTACCGGTTCTTCATGGTCCTGGTAAATTTTCATTTGTTCACGCATAACCTCAATAAAAGTTGGATCTTCGCTGAAGCCATGATGTAATTCCACACTGACAATCTTAGAATAACGCGTTGCCGCCAGCTGACTGTCAGCTAACGCCTTTACGCTAATACCATATGCCTCGTTAAACGATCGGGCCATACCGTAAACATTAATGTCACTGCCAAGTAAAATTGGCGTAAAGTTTTGTTTCATTAATAAATTGTGCTCCTCATTAAACCAGCTTGCCTTGCTTAATCAAGCTAGCAACTTCCGGTTGAACATGCTGGTATTTGGCAACTGTGCCGTCATAATCAACAAAGAATAATTTATACCATACTAAAAATGTATAAATAGTCCAAATTTGTCGACGATGGGAACCGTCACCCTTGTAGTTTTCATCAAGCAGAGCCAAAATTTTATCCTGCTCGAAAACGTCTTGTACAAAGTCTTCACTGAATAATTCACGCACTTGTTTATAAAAACGAGGTTCTTGCAACCATTCTTTAATTGGAGTGGGAAAGCCTAATTTTGGCCGTTTAGCCCATTCATCCGGTAAAACCTTTTCTGAAGCCTTGCGCAAAGCATACTTAGTATCATGCTTGTTCACTAAATAATCAGTTGGAATTGAATTGGCTCTTTCTGCAACCTTTTTATCGAGGTATGGCACCCGTAATTCCAGGGAATGGGCCATAGAAATTTTATCCGCCTTTTGCTCTATATCATTTAGCATAAAATGGTGCAGATCAATGTACTGCATCTGGCGAACATTATCAAGGTCCTTTACTTTTTTGAAATCACTTTGATAAATCCCGTTGACAGTTAATTTATTCCGATAAGAAGGCTTTAAAACACTGTTAGCATCTTCAGATGTAAAGATAGTCGGATAATCCATGTCATAGATTACTGATTGACCAACGTAAAATTCACTCGGTTCAGCTAAATTGGTATATAAATGAACCTTACCGGGGAAGTTCGGCATTTTTTTAATTCTGTGTGCCAGTTTAACCCTAGTCTTCTTCGGCAACTTTTTGCATTGGGAAGTAAAAACTTTAATAATGTTGTTGTGCGTGTGCATTCCGTAGTTAACGTAACCTGCAAATAATTCATCCGCACCTTCGCCGGACAAAGCAACTGTCACATGTTTACGTGCCATCTTGCATAAATACCATAATGGAATTATTGACGGGTTAGCATCCGGCTCATCCATATGATACTGCATTTCCGGGAAGTCATGCATTGCTTCATCTGCCTTAACCTTATCAGAAAAGAAATGCCAGCCCTTCATATCAGCTAAAGCCCTAGCCTTTGAAGCTTCATCATAAGTTGCATCATCAAAAGAAATTGAGAATACATCATCTGGATTTAATATACTAGTGATGTAACTTGAATCCACGCCTTCTGATAAGAAGGCGCCAACCGGAACATCTGCAATATGATGCAATTTAACTGACTCGTGTAAATCTTCGTCAATTTTATTGACAGTCTCTTCAAAACTTAAAGTATTAGCCTTGTATTCTGCGTCCCAATACTGATGGATTTTCATTTTACCATCTTTATATTCGAACCAGTGGCCGGCAGGAAATCTATAAATTCCTTTGAAAAAAGTTTCATGCAAATCATTATACTGATTCATCAAATATGGTTTGACTGCTTCAATATTCAAACGTTTTTTAAAACCAGGCATTGCCAAAAAGCTTTTGATTTCTGAGCCGATAGTTAAATGTCCATTCTCATCACTGTAATAGAGCGGCTTAATGCCAAAGAAATCACGCGCACCGTACAAGGTCTGGGTATTGTCATCCCAAATCGCAAAAGCAAACATGCCGCGAACTCTCTTAAGCAGACCATCCATGCCCCATTCTTCAAAGCCATGCAACAGCACTTCCGTATCAGACTTAGTGGTAAAAGTATGACCTGCCGCAAGCAGTTCTTTTCTTAAAGGTTGGAAGTTGTAAATTTCACCATTAAAGATAATCGCCTTTGTTTTGTCTTCGTTGTAAATTGGTTGACTGCCGCCACGTAAATCAATGATTGATAATCTTCTAAACCCTAAAGCAACTTTATCGTTGGTATAATAACCATCTGAATCAGGACCACGATGCATAATTGCTGCCATCATTTTACCGATAGCGGCTTGTTTATCATTTATTTCTGGATTATAAAATGCAACAATTCCGCACATTGCTTATCTTCCCTTAATTTATGTTACTTTGTATATTTTTGTCTTTAATTTAACTTTTCTATTATATGCTAAAAGCCGGGCAATTTCCAAATTGCCCGTCGCGATTTTACTAAATATAAAAAATTCTGCGTTTGCTGGCAGCGCCATAACCAAAGGCCTGAATATAATGCCTCTGTATGTCAATATTGACAATATAACCCGCAAATTCGGTTTGATGATCAATTTGTCTTTTCCAATTCTTGTTATATTTAGTGGTTAAAGCATGATTAGGACCCATCAGTGCCGAACAGTTAAACAAGATATACTGAATTCCGTTAATCCGGTATTGGTCTTCGTTATGTCTGTGACCACAAAAGTAGGCAATAATGCGCGCATTTTTCACATTAGTAAAATCAAAGTCATTAGCTAAACGAAACTCTGGTGGAATTCCGTGGCTGGAATGCATCTGTCCTTTTTCACCCTGATTGAAGGCAACCAGTAACTCGTGCAGAGAACGACCATTATACTTTAAAGCATTTGAACCCTTACGATTAATCGGATTAGCATGGCTCATAAAGATAATTTGCTTATTTGATGACTGCTCCAATATTTCAATAATTTCTTCAATTTGATCTTCCCTCACAGCCAAAGTAAGTTTCACATCATACTTTTTTCTGCCTTGGGCATCCAAATAGTAAGGCAAATCAGAAGTATTAACGGAAATAAAGCGCAAGTCATCCACATCATAGTAACAAACCCCGTGTTGACGCGAAATATAATGGACACCCTTTTGCTTATACAAAGCAGGCCACATAATCCCTTCAAACTCATTTTCAGGAAAAGAAGCACTTAAATCATGGTGTTCATCAAACTTATCATTTTCATCATGATTGCCTTTAATCAGCATATAAGGCACTTTGTCGGAAACAAATGAATCACGCAACTTGGTTAATTCACTTTCGCCCAAAAAGCCGGTATCGGAACCATCAATCCAGTCACCCAAATGAACTTTTAAACTTAAAAGTCCTGAGTCATCAAGATAAGAAAATTCGTTAACGTGAGTTAAGCCGTTCCAGCCATAAAAGTCCATACTATTACGATCTTTATAATGGGTATCAGTAATAACGCTGACATTAACAGAATTTTTCCCTGTGCGAATGTGGCCTTTGACTCTTTCAACAAAGCGATCCAAGTATTCTTCTACAACGTATCGTCTGCCAGTTTTGCGGTTGACAAAAGCGCGGTAGCGTTGCAGTTCAGGACTAAATCGGCGGACATATTCAGGCTCTAATTTATCTGTACTTTCCAAGCTGAGAGCTTGATGCAAAATTTTTTCTTCATCTTGGTAAACTGTCAGAGTATACGGCTGATCATTAGGTGTACCCTGTTCACCATCAACGTGATACTCTCCTACCGTTAAATAATTTTGCATAGGATCAAGCTGTGCATCATTTTTCTTAAATAAAGAACGTAATTTAGCACCATTTATCTTATCAGCAAGTCCTTTAGTATACTTTAAAACACCCATATTTTGCCTCAAGCAGAAAGAAAAAGAGCTGAACACACATTCAGCTCTAAAATTATAAACTTTTTTCTAAAGCGTGTGCCGCTAAACCAATTGATAGAAGTGCATCTTTAGACAAAACTCCTTGTAATGTTTTTGGCGCTACTTCTTCAACGGCTCCAATTACTTTTAAACTGTAACTAACGACATGAAAATCTACCAAGTCATTATAAAACCCATCTTCATAGGGATTTTCATGATTATAAGTTAAATTAATTTCGTTTTTATCAACAAAACCATCAACGTGATTAGTTAAAATCCGATCCTGCAAATCGGTTAATTGCTCTGACAACTTAATTAAAGTCAGTTTATGATCACTTTCAGTGTCGTAATACTGTTCTTGAGTCATGCCGAAGTATTCTTTTATTGGCTTATGCAAAACGTGCAAATTATCAATTACACGATAAACTTCCTCGGCATCAAAATCTGTTTCTTTATTTAAAATACTTTCTTGATTTGCGGCCAAGTCATCGGCCAAAGTTATTATTTCTAACTTCTCCATGGTTTCCTCCTAAAGTTCATTATATATTATACCAAAAAAACAACTATTGCACTTTTTGAAGGAAAAGTTTCTGATATTTAAGCAAAAAGAAAATAATTAAAAAATTTCAGCACAATAACTGGGAAAAATTGTTTTTAAAAGAATAAAAATATTTTGGCGTATTTATTTATGAACGTTAATATATATTTAAGGAGAATAAGACATGAATAATATTACTCGCTGTCCTTGGAGTGACCATGATGATTCCTTAATTAGGGATTATCACGACCACGAATGGGGCAAATTAAACTTAGATGAACGTTACTTATTTGAAATGCTGGTGCTGGAACTGTTTCAGTCTGGTCTCAGTTGGTCTACAGTTTTGCATAAACGGCAAAATTTTCGCCAGGCTTTTTGCAATTTTGTTCCCGCAGAAGTTGCGCAAATGACCGAACAGGATCAGGCGCGCTTATTGCAAGACAAAGGAATCATTCGCAATCAAAGAAAAATTGCCGCTGCAATTACCAACGCACGCGCACTATTAATTATTGATGCCAAACACGGCAATTTTGCACATTATTTACAAAAATTCATTCCTACTCCCATTATTCATCATCCTCAAACAAGTGATGAGGTGCCAACGACAAACAAAATTGCGCAAAAATTAGCAAAGCATATGAAAAAAGACGGTTTTACTTTTGTGGGGCCAGTAATTCTATACTCTTTTCTGCAGGGCGTTGGTTTAATCAACGATCATTTAGAAAATTGTCCCTTTAAATATCACGGCTAAAAAAATGAATCAAGCTGATATCCACATGCTTGATTCACTATTTTGAGATATTTTCGTTTTTAGACTAATTTTTTACGGATCCAGCCCGAAATCCAGTCAATGATCACAACCATAATGATGATACCCAGTAAAATGATACCAACACGATTCCATTGACGGTATTGCAGTGCGATGATTAACGGGTAGCCGATACCTCCGGCTCCAACCAAGCCTAAGATAGAAGCTGACCGAATCGAAACATCAAACCGGTATAAAGTGTTTGAAATTAACGCCGGCATTAAATTAGGCAAAGTAGAAAACATGATAATATTTGTTTTTGAGCCTCCAACAGCAGTAACTGCTTCGTTGGGACCATCCTCCAAGTTCTCAATTGCTTCAGAAAAGAGCTTGGCGAGCATCCCCACTGAGTGAAAGCCAAGTGCTAAAACACCGGCAGCAGAACCAGGTCCGACAGCTTTAATAAACATTAAGGCTAAAACAATTTCTGGAAATGATCTGATTATTGCCAGCACAATCTTGCCCGACCGTGAGACATACCAGTGCTTGTGCTTAGTATTCGCGGCCCAGAAGGCAAAAGGCAGTGAGATAATGGCAGAAATGAATGTTCCTAAGAAGGCAATGCAAACAGTTTCCCATAATTGCGACAGTAAGTCTTCGCCTGAACCGTTATAGACATAAGACCAATCAGGATGAAAAATACCAGAAAAGATCGCACCGGCAATCTGTCCAGCCGTTTCTTTGATTCCACCAAAATCGATTCCTGTGCATGACCAAACAACTAAAGCTGCAGTAACAATTGCTATCAGCCAGTGCAAAACACGCTTTTTGACATCTATAGGCCTAGGAGGCAATTTTTTCATACTCGTATCCATTATTGCATCAACGCCTCCCGTGATTTAGATGAAACATAATCAATTAGTACCACTACTATGATGATCACGATAATAATTGTACCTGTCTTAGGATAATCAAAGATTTGCAGCGTCTGTTGCAGATACAAACCAATACCACCGGCACCGATATAACCTAAAACAGTTGAAGCACGCACGTTAATTTCAAATGCATACAAACAATAGGAAATAAAATAGGTCATAACCTGAGGCAAAACCGCAAAGACGATGATTTGCAGCTTATTAGCACCAACCGCGGTTAAGGCTTCAATTGGACCTGGATCAATAGTTTCAATTGCTTCGTAAAACAGTTTGACCACAATTCCGAACGTACAGATAGCCAAGGCTAAAACACCGGCTACTGGCCCTATACCAACAATAGCTACGAAGATAGCACCTAAAAGCAGGTCAGGAACTGTTCTGATGATATTCATTATAATCCGCAATATTCCCGTAAGTGCTTTATTTTTCACAATATTGCGGGCAATAAGCAAAGAATAAATAAAAGCAATTACAGAGCCGATTGCCGTACCCAAGATCGCCATCTTAATAGTTTCCAGCAAAAGTGGCACTACAGTGCCAAGGTATGACCAGTCAGGATGCAGCATTTGCAAGAAAATGTCAGCAAATTGACCGAAGTTGGCAAACAAGGCACCTAAGTCAGTTTTGGTTTCATTAGTAGAAATGAATAATCCAGCAATAAAGAGCAGTACCCAAAGCAAGTTTAAGATTTTAAACTTTTTCTTAGGCAAAGCCCTCAATTTTTCTTGCTCTGTGCTACTCATCTTCATCACCACCGGAATAGATCTTATCAAACGTGGTTGCCGGAGTATCAGACATCTTACCGTCATAGATAATTTCACCAGCACGAACTCCAATGACTCGCTTGCCAAATTCCTGTGCCAGTTGCACGCTGTGCAGGTTAATGACAACAGTCATGCCATGCTTTTCGTTAAGCATCTGCAAGTCTTTCATCACCCGACGTGAAGTCTGTGGGTCAAGCGAAGCTGTTGGCTCGTCTGCCAGAATAATATCCGGGTTTTGGGTTAAAACACGCGCAATCGCTACCCGCTGCTGCTGTCCACCGGACAATTCATCAGCACGAGAGTAAACTTTGTCTTCAAGATCAACTTGTTGCAAAGCGTCATAGGCCCGTTGTTTATCTTCTTTAGTAAAAAGGTTTAGAGTAGATTTCCAAGTTGGATAGTATCCAACTCTGCCAGTTAAAACGTTACGCATCACGCTTGAGCGCTTAACTAAGTTAAAGCTTTGGAAAATCATCCCAATATGACGACGCAAAGTTCTTAATTTTTTACCCTTAGCCTTGGTAATAGATTCACCGTTAATTAAAATATCACCCTCAGTAATATCAATTAAACGGTTAATCGACCGCAAAAGCGTTGATTTGCCGGCGCCAGATAGACCAACAATAACGACAAATTCACCTTTATTGATAGTTAAATTGACGTCTTTTAAACCAACAACATCTTTGCCATAAACTTTTTTAACGTTTTTTAATTCGATTATTGGCTTAACTGCAGAATCTGCCATTATAAACTTCCTTTGTATTCCTTATTTTTTGGTCGATTCGATAATTTTTTCATATTTACGCACAACGTTAAAGTCACTGTCTTTAGTGTGAACGTATCCTTCATGGGTGTAAATACTCTCGATGACTTTTTTACCCTTCTTAGACTTGCCAATATCGATAAATGCCTTAGCCAGCTTCTTTCTGAATGAGTCAGACATGCTGGGAACAACGGAAATCGTATCGTTGGGAATAGGCTTGGTAAAGTAAATTGGTACTACTTGACTCATGATTTTAGGATTGTCGTCTTTCACAATTGTCCGCGCATCTTCAAACACAAATGCGGCGTCTGTGTCACCATTGAGCACATTTAGTACAGCTTGATCTTGACCAGTCACAGTGACTAACTTGCAACTCTTGCGTACATCAAGACCCTTTTCCTTCAATTCGGCAATTGGAAAAACGTAGCCGGCTGAAGATGTAGGACTTTGAATAGAAATTGACTTGCCTTTTAAATCTTTCCAACTCTTAATTTTAGAATTTTTCTTAGCTACAATCTCAGCACGATAGAAGTTAACCAGTTCCTTGGTTGGACGTCCGTTTGGTTGTTTAACTCCATATCTTTGTGCTTGGAGCAATACATCTGCTGCTCCTTGCTTATGAGCTAAAATATAGCCATTTGGCGGCAAGAAACCTACATCAACTTTCTTAGACTTCATGGCCTCAACCACCGTGTTGTAGTCGGTAGACATTGATACATGTACTGGAATGCCTAAACGGTCCGACAACATTTTTTCCAGTGGTTTTGCACGAGATTCCAGTTTAGTGGCAGCCTGACTAGGAACGAATTGGACGTTCAAAGACTTAGGCGTGCCAGTATCTTTGCTCTTTTCCTTGTTTGAGCAGGCAGCCATCATGAATGCTACTAAAAAAATAGCGGCACCAGCTAGTATTTTTCTAAATTTTTTCATCATGCCCTCCCAGACATAAAAAAAGACTTTAGCTAAAAACACGAATGTGAATTAAACTAAGTCTTTCAATAACACTTTTACTAAAAAGCGAACAATACCATTTTGAAAGGAACGAAAAGGCTTTTTTGCAAAAACTTCAATGAACGCCAAGCGCCGTTTTTGCATTACCTTCACCCTCCTTTCGACATACTGTATTTATTCTATCAAATAATAGCAGAAATGTTTTATTTAGAAAAGAGAATTGACTAGAAATCTTATTTTGTTTAAGAAAGTTTATTTAATTCCTATTATGTAGCCTTTTTAGATTTTTAAAATATTGGGGAAATTATTTCTTAGTAGAAGCAATTACTTTATTATATTGACGAATAATGTCGTAGTCGCTGTCTTTTGCGTAAGTATAGCCTTCTTGGTTATAAACATTTTCAATAATCTTTTTACCTTCTTTAGACTTGCCAATAGCAATAAATGCTTTAGCCAGTTTCTTCTGGAAGGATTTTGGCAAACTTGGGATAACTGAAATGGTATCGTTAGGAATACGCTTGGTGAAGTAGATTGGTACTACCTTGCTCATAATCTTCGGATCATCATTCTTAACATTATTACGTGCGTCCTCAAATACGAAAGCTGCATCAGTATCACCGTTTAAAACATTTAAGACGCCTTGATCAGCACCTTTAACAGATACAGTTTTGCAACTCTTGGTTACATCTAAACCCTTTTGCTTTAATTCAGCAACTGGGAAAACATAGCCAGAGTCGGAAGTAATATCTTGAACTGAAATTGACTTGCCTTTTAAGTCCTTCCAGCTCTTAATTGAAGAACCCTTCTTAACCAGGATTTCGCCACGATACGAATTAACTAATTCTTTGGTTTGAACACCATTTGGTTGCTTAATGCCATAACGAACTGATTGTAAAAGCAGGTCAGCTGCTTTTTGCTTGTGAGCCATAATGTAAGCGTCTGAAGGCAAGAAACCAACATCAACTTTCTTTGACTTCATAGCTTCAACTAAGCCATTGTAGTCAGTTGACATTGAAACATGGACTGGGATGCCAAGGCGCTTAGACAATAGTTTTTCCATCGGCTTAGCCCGTGCTTCCAACTTATTGGCAGCTACACTGGGCACAAACTGGACGTTAAGTGACTTAGGCGCGTCACTGCTTGAACTAGATTTCTTACTTGAATTGGAACATGCTGTCACACCGACTGTTAGTAACAAAGCAAAACATGCTATCAGAAACTTTTTAATTTTGGTCATTTGTTTTTTATACTCCTAATCAATATACACTAACGATATTTCTTGTTTTTTGAGCATAAACTTAGTTGTCACATTAATGGCACTACATTTATGTAGATATTCAAATAAAATTGACCTGAATTAACTTCCGCTGCTATTTTCCATTGCACCCTCCTAAATATTGAGCAAATAAAAAGGCAAAATATGACTATGTCATATCATGCCCTTGAAGATATTTTGAAAGAAAAACGAACGGTTAACGAAGCTAGTTGAAAAGTATACAAATAGGAAAACATATTAAAAATTTTTCCATTTACTTTCATTGCCCTCAACCTTCCAAACAGTATAATTACGTTCATTCATTGAAAATGATACCATAAATATTCGCAAAAACGCAATAAAATATCGAATTTTATTTTGTTTTTGTATTATGAAAGTAAATTTTACGAACATCAGTAATACAAATTTTTTTAAGGTTCCTTATTTTGCACAAAAAAGACACACGATTTATTTATCGTATGTCTTTTATTTTAGAAATCTACTTGTTTTTACGTTCTGGCTTAATTGGATTATTGTCAATATCTGTTCTAACTATTAACACATCAGCCAAAGCATGTTGATTAACATATTCTGTAACAGAACCCATCAACATTCTTTCTACTGCATTTAAACCAGTTGCACCCATGATAATCAAATCATTATGATGGTCTTTAATAAAGTCATAGGAAATAATTGCTTTCGGGCTGCCATACCGAATGTGGTAATCAATATCATCAAAACCCAAATTATCATGAGCCCATTCCTTCAAACTCTTGAGATATTTTTCTGAATCTTGCGTCATCTGATAAACGGTGTCGCCTGTAATCAGCGTATCTTGCATCTCACCTAAAAACTGTCTGGTATCAATTACGCTTAAGACATCAATGTGAGCATTTTCCGTCATTGCAATTTTAACTGCTTTATCAAAGGATCTTTCTGCCGACTCTGAACCGTCGACTGGAACTAAAATACTAGCTTTTTTCGTTTCCATGTTCTCACCCTTTTGAAATATATTGTTCTTTTGTTTATTTTACCATAATTTCGATATACTCTTGGCTTTTTTTATAATTGTTTATATACTTGTTTATTGCTAAAATTAGGTGTAATTGTCAAACGCAAAGGTGGAGGTATCATGACCCAAAAACTAAAAAATCAATTAATTGGCGTAAAAAGTGGCCGTAATTTTCGCGAGCTTGGTGGCTATCAAACTAGAGATGGCAAAACCGTCAAAATGCACAAATTGCTTAGAACCGCTAATTTGGCAACCCTTGATAAGACTGACCTGAAATTTTTACAAGACTACGGCGTAAAATACGTTGTTGACTTTAGAAGCAAGGACGAAGTTGACCGGGAACCTGATCGTATACCTGAGGGTGCTATTTATAGCTTTGATCCGGTATTTAGCGAAGATTTGACCGAATCCTCAAAGGGAATTGACGAAATTCTTAGCGAAAAGCATCAAGATCCTAAAGCTGGATTTGACCACATGTTTTTAGCCTATGATGACATGATTAAAAGTGAGTCTGCCCAAAGAGCTTACCGCCACTTTTTTGACGTGTTGCTGGCTAATGACCAGGAAAATCAAAGTATAATTTTTCATTGTACTGCCGGCAAAGACCGGACTGGTTTTGCGGCATTGTTAATTTTGTCGGCTCTTGGCGTACCATTTGAAACAATCAAAAAAGATTATCTTTTAACAAACGTTGCCACCAAAGACTTTGTTCATAATTTTTTACAAAAAGCTAAAGATGAAGGAGCAAATGACGCAACCCTAAACATCTTAAAAGACTTGCAAACTGTACATTCTGAATACATTGACTTTGTACTTACAACTATAAATAAAAATTATGGTAGCGTTGAAAACTACTTACGTGATATTATGAGATTAACTGATGATGAAATCAGTAAGTTGCGTGAAATTTATTTAAATTAGGTTTAATGGTAAGGAGAAATTTTATGACTAAAACAAAAACTGTTTATTTTGGTGCCGGTTGGTTTAACGATAAGCAAAACGATGCTTACAAAAAGGCAATGAAAGCCTTAGAAGAAAACCCAACCATTGACCTGGAAAACAGTTATGTTCCTTTGGATCATCAATACAAAAACATCAGCGTTGAGGAAAATCCCGAATATCTGCGTGATCGTGAATGGGAAACTGCAACTTACCGTGGCGATTTAACCGGTATTAAAGCCAGTGATGTTATGATCGGAGTATATCTACCTGATGAAGAAGATGTTGGTCTAGGTATGGAGCTGGGTTATGCTTTATCACAAGGAAAATACATTGTGTTGGTCATCCCTGATGAAGACTACGGCAAACCAATTAATTTAATGAGCTGGGGCGTTTGCGACATTGCTCTTAAAGTGAGCGAATTAAAAGATTTTGATTTTAATAAGCCTCGCTTTGGCTTTTACGATGGTGCTGTTTATTAAAAATAACATTTTGTCGAAGCAAAACTAAATATGACAAAAAACCGTTTCTGTTGAAACGGTTTTTGTGTGAGCAAGATATGATTGTTCAAGGTAGTTTAAGCTTAGTGTATAAAATTAACTGCATATTGCTAAATTAGCGCTAGCTTTGCAATTTAAAAATGCCTTATATACTTTAGCGCTATGAATTCTGCTCTATAATACTTAATTGCACCATAAAAGCATTCATGCTAAAATACAGGTGTAAGAAAAAGGAAGACTTACGCCAATAAGTCTTTCTCACGTAGAGTCGCCACAAAGGACGGTAACTGCGCTTATAATATTTTTTGTTTTACATTAAAACCGCCCAGCCAGTATCTAGGACGGTTTTTGATTTGCTCATTTATCATGATGCTTGTTAATAAAAACCGTTTCTGTTGAAACGGTTTTTGTATGAGCAAGATATGACTGTTCAAGGCAGTTTAGCTTAGTGCGTATAATTAACTGCATGTTGTTAAATTAGTGCTAGCTTTGCAATTTAAAATGCCTTGTATTCTTTTACGCAATGAATTCTGTTCTATAATACTTAATTGCACCATAAAGGTATCCATGCTAAAATACATATGTAAGAAAAAGGAAGACTTACGCCATAAGTCTTCCTCACGTAGAGCCGCCACAAAGGACGGTAACTGCGCTTATAGTTATAATTTTTTAAATTTATAAACCGCCCAGCTAGTATCTAGGACGGTTTTTTGATGCGATTATTTATCATGATGCTTGTCAATAAACATTAACAAGGTCAAGATAAACATGCCAAAGTTAAGCATTAAACTTAGCGCTTCGGCAGTGCTCATCAACTGCTGCTCCCTTCTTTTGGGAGATTGGAGTATGAATCAAGATAGTTCATAGGCCTCACTTCCTTCATGAAAGCGGCAGCTACCGTCCTTTTAACTTTTCTACGCTAATTAAATTATAACAAACCAATCCCAAATATTAACTGGATTTTATAAGAATTACCTATAATCATATACACCACGCCATTAAAATGGCTTGGTTTTTATTTTGAAGGTTATTTCAGTAGTTACAATACCTAATTAATGTACGCCCCAAATGCTAATCATGCCTCTGCCATGGTATCTGCCGTTTATAATTTTGAAGTAAGGTCTGCCCCAGCAGATAGTTCGTTTCTCGTAGTATAGCAATTAAAGTTATGGGAACAAATAAAGCGACACTCTTTAAAACAAATTTTCTATATCTAAATTATTTATTCTGTCAAATAATCTAAAATGCGAAACATTGCCCTTTTATTTTCCTTGGGAACAGGATGCTCAATAATTTGCTTAGCTGTTTGTTTAAACACCGAACCGGATAGATATTGCGCATCGTTGACCACAATTTCTTTGATATTATCTGTTTCTGGTTCTAAATGAAACTGCAAACCAACGGCTTGTTTACCTAAGACAAAACCCTGATTTTGTAAATTATCATTGGCAAATAAGACCTCAGCTTCTTCTGGTATTTCAAACATCTCTTCATGCCAATGTAATACTTCTAAACTTTCAGGCAAACCGCTAATTAATTTGGACTGCAACTTGACCGGACCCCAGCCCACTTCTTTAACTGGGGCCTTTTTAACCTGATAGCCTAAAGTTTTAACAATTTGTTGTGCGCCAAAGCATACTCCTAAAACAGGTTTTTTTTCTTGAAATAGCTGCTTAATTAACTGACGTTCCTGCTCAATCCATGGCAAATCATCATTTGGACTCATAGGACCGCCTAAAATAACTAGTAAATCTGTTGTGGCAGCAGTAGGCAAAATGCCAAATTGGTAGGGATGATATACATAAAAGTCATGGTAATGCAGGTCAGACCATTCGTGAATTGAACCAGGGCCTTCGTTTGGCGTGTGTTGTAATACATTAATTCTCATTATTTTGCTCCTTTTAAAATAATTTAGCATCATAATGTTTTTAATAAAATATTATAATAATGTTTTAATATTATTAAAGTTCAATGATAAAATAAAATTTAAGTCTATACAGTAAAAAGATTACTTTTTTATTGCGTAGCCTTATTAAATTTAATTTGAAAGATTCAAATCATGCTGAAATATAAACTTAATCCGAAAATTGCCTTATTTTTAATGGGCATTTTACAATTTTTAATTGGTATTCTTTTTATTTATTATCATAAAAATAAAATAGCTATATATACTTACTTTTTCTTTGGTGTGATATTACTGCTAGGCGCTATTTTCATTAAAACCACCCACCCTGTAAAAATTATTCAAAAGGCTAATCTGGATGGCGTAGAAAAGTTTTGCAAATACTTAAATTTAGCACTTTTAGCATTTTCTCTACTAGCAATACTTTTTGATAGGACTAATCGAACTTCATATATTCCGCAAATTGATGCATTCTTATTATTTATCCTATTTTAACCTATTGGTTCCAGGAAAAGTAGTAAATAAAAAGTAGTTCAATGTTCATTTTTAATATTGGAAGGCATATACTGAACGATAATTTTAATTATTGTGCTGAATTAAAAAAGTACCTGAAAATTAAAACAAATTTTGAGATGCTTTACTTTTCGATTTAGTAAAAATAAAGCAGACTAAAATGCAAACCAGTACGATCAAAGATAGGAATACTAACATATTGTAATTTAGTTTTAGACCTGCCAATGCCGCTAACTTTTTGTTTTTAAAACCTGTTTGCGCCAAGGTTACTAACGAAGCTGCTAGTGCTGTGCCTATCGCCCCAGAATATGATTGGGCAGTCATAAAAATGACATTTCCATCATTTTTGACATCAGTCGGAATATGGGATAAACAAAAAGTCATGATATTACCGTAGCTAAATCCCAAGCCAAACATAAAGCTGATATAAATAAAGACCATGTTGGTAATATTTGGGTTCAAAAAAATAGCAATTATAAAAGTGAGAAGAATTATTACTACTCCAAATTTTATTGGTAATTTTTGATTAATCTTATCGTAAATTATTCCAGCAAACGCTGAAACAACTGCATCTGTGATAGCAGCAGGTAAAACCAGCAACCCAGCTGTGGCCGTTGTTTGTGCAAAAGCTGTCTGTAACACGTTGGGTATCAAAAACGACATGCTCAGTGACATTAATTGCAACAGAAAAAATGCCAGCAAAAAGAAAGTAAACTGCCAATTTTTAAATAAACTAACTTTTAAAACTGCATGATTGCTATGCTTTTCAACCAAAATAAAGAAGAATCCAGTAATAATAGTGATTAATGCCAATATTAATTGCAGGTAAATATTATTGCCACTGGTAAAACCCAAAAGTACAAATAAAGCGGACAGGAGAAACGCAATTAAAAGTAAGCCGCCCTGAAAATCGAGTGGAATTTTTTCAGTTTTAGTAGTTTGAGTGATACTAAACTCGCCTAATACCCAGATCAATATAATTACTGGGATAATAAACAAAAATAAATTCTGCCACTGAAATAGTTTTAGAACTATTCCACCGTATACTGGACCAACTGCAGGAGCAAAAGCAATAACAAGAGTGCCAAGTCCCATAAACATGCCTACTTGCTTCTGAGGTGATTCTCTTAAGATTATTGAAAACATTAGTGGCAAACCAATGCCGGCAGCAACTCCTTGTAAAAGACGCCCAGATAGTAATAAGGCGAAGCTTGATGAAATTCCTGCTAAAAAAGTACCTAGTAAAAAGCATAAAACAGCTATTCTAAATAAAGAAACAACTTTGAATCTCTTTTGTAAATACGAACCAAAAGGAATAATAATCGTAGATACTAACATATAGCCTGTTGTTAACCACTGAACCGTTCTGGCAGAAATATTAAATTCAGTCATTAATTGGGGAAAAGCAATATTGAGTGCTGTTTCTATCACAATTCCCAAAAAACTAAGTATTCCCACTGAGAGTATTGAACCAATTAGCTTACTATTTTTTACCATTAAAATTCTCAATTCCTTTTGTCATTATTTTTTAGATACAATATCTAGTTAAATAAGTATATTACAGTAATATGTAGTACCAGTTAAGAAAAAGCGATTGAGTAGAGTATTGTTTTATAATACAAAATTTTGTCAACTAGCATAAAAAGCAAGGAATAATTTTTAAATTATACTTTAGCCAGATCAATAACCATAAATTGGAGTTACAAATTATCATGGAAAAAACAAAACAAGAAAATTTAATGAAACTTTTCAAAAGCACTCTAAAAAATTTAGAAACAGAATACACTGCTAGAGTAGATGATTATGATGATAACATTTACTTATCAGTTTTTACGAAAGAGGATTTCCGCAGGGCTTTAGGACTACTTGGAGCAATAGGTGCCTTTTTTAGTACCTCGTATTTACCTGAGCCTGAATTAGAGTTTCAAATTTGTATTAGAAACTACGGATTGGATTTAAGTGATCTGGTAAAAATGTTGCCTAAATCTTAATAATTCTCAACCTGTTATTTATAGATATATTAAGTAGCCTACATTTTTATAGGGTTGGCTTAATCAAAATATGCAATACTTTTTATTTTCCAATTCCAAAAAGAATTGGATTTTTTTTGCATATAAATCCCAACAGCTTTATTTTTGATACTTGCAACATAATAGCCCCGTTCTTTAGTTCCACCTTGAAAATCGCTAATTTTATGGCAGCGGTCACTAGTTTTAAGAGAATGTAAAAAGTTCGCTGTTTTTCTATTAGTTGCTACCTGGTTAATTTCTCGTGTATCGTGATTCCTTATTATGTGATTAACCTGGTACTGTGCTACGTCAGGTACATAGTCATTTGATGACCAATAGTAAAATAAAAAAAGACCTGCAGCAACAATACATGCAAATATACCAAATTTCACTTTTCTAGTCATTATTGCCACCTCATTTACAATATTGAACAAATAATAGTTCATTTTATTAAAAAAGCAATTCATATGATATTACATTTTTTAATGAATTTTGACTTTAATAGTCTTATATTTTTAGTTTCTTTTTTATTTAGCAAAAAAAGATCCAAAAAAGTTCAAATTTTTGCTTTTTAGATAAGCCGTTAGAACCCTCTTAGCTTTACGCTAAAGAAAACTAAAAAGCTCGACGTCTAATGAAAATCGACATCAAGCTGTAGAAATATTTAATTAAGTTTTTATTACTTTATATAAAAGTAAATAATGCCTATTTTATATAAATTCATTTATCTGAGACATAATTCTTTGACATGTTACTTCAACTGATTTATCACGTTTAACTTTGGCCCAATGGTATTTTTCTGCTAATTCTTCATAAATTTTTGACATATGTGTTTGTGTCTTAATAAAGTCCTTAGGATTTCCACCGAAACTTCCGGATTCAACTGGATTAGAATTCGAATCTGGACGTATACAATCTTCAGGCCGTGCTTCGAGAAGAATTGAAAGATCAGGCTTATAAAGAAAATCGAACTCTTCACTTGTTTTTAATGTCTTGGAGCTCTCAATTGCTTTTACCATTTCTTTATAAAAATAGCCATCTAAAATAACAGAAACACCTTTGTTTAAAAGTGGTATTATCCTGTGTTGTTCGAAAGCACTATACCAAACTAGAAAAAGATAACGCCAATGTTCTTTGTTAAAGCCATTAAAGGGGACATTTGGAGCCTGAGAAAAAACTTTTCCTTTTCCCCACATTATTGCATAAAGATATTCCATATGCTTTTTAACATAACTATTAGTGTTTGGAATTTCTTTTCTGTTTACATATTGCCATGTGGTATCTTGATCTTGTAAATAGTGTTCAATCAAGTACTTTACACAGGTTGTTTTTCCAACGCCATCTATACCCTCTAGGCTTATAAGTTTTCCACGTTTCATATTTTCTCCCTTTTTTAAAAATTATTCCCTTAAATGTATCAATCACAACATTTTTTGCATGCGTAATGTCTAATAATTAATCCCAATTTCAATTTTATCTTAGTAATCAGCGAGATCTCCAAATTACATGTAAAAATCATATCAGTTGATGTTTTTACATCTATTATTCTATATTTGTTCCCAAATTTTTAATAGCTTTTATCCTTTAATCTTTTTTACGAAAATATTTCATATTACTTTATATAAATTTTTGTGAATCATAGTTACGTTTATTCCATCTGCTCAATTATTTACAGAAAATAAAAAACTTCTAATTTGCTAAGCATAATTTTGTATGTCTTCAAATTAGCTAGATAAAAAACAAAGGGCAAATTTTCTGTTAGTAATAATGAATCATTTTCTAAAGATAGATTTTAATTTATTAGGCCAACTAAATTAAACACCCGAAAATTATGAGCACTTAATCCCTTTTTTATACACTCTTTTTTCGTTTATTTTCATCTTTTTAACTATATCTTCTCCTAAATCACTATCAAGAATCTCTGAAATGCCCAATAAAAAAATTGCCACATCCGCTAATTCTTCATTTATGTTTTCTTTATCTTGCTTACGCCATGCCTCAAAAAGTTCATTAGTTTCACCATACAACCTAAGTAATTCGAATTCTACATCAGTTGTATTAAAGCCGTGTTTCTTTTTGTTTTCAATAACGTCCTTTTGAAGTTTTTGTGTATTGATTATCATTTTACATTTTCCTCAAATCAAAATCACTTATTTTCCCAAGCTCTATTCTATGATTTTCTTAGAAATATTTACAAAAACTAAATCCCTAAAATAAATCTATAGTGCCTTTTTTTCTAAAATTTTTCTCACTTTTGTTTATCACAAATAAAGTAAAGAAAAAACATACCAAGTTAATAAAAATAAAAGTTAGCCACTCAATAATTCCTGGCCAAGAAAGAACTGACATCTTTCTCACTATTTGTAGAGTATAAGTAAGCGGAAAGATAAAAGAAAAGAAATACAAAAACTTTAAAAAAGATCTAATAGGAATTGAGACTCCTGATAAGTACTCCATCGGCGGTATTGAAAAGAATATACCAAATAGAAGTATTTCTACTCACTAAATATAAAGCACACATAAAGGTTCCCCATAAAGAAGCAGAAATAAAAAGGATCATACCAGCAATTGCATAGAACATTATTTTTATAAAAGGATTTCCTGAACTAATTAAGAAAATATAAAAATATATTAATACAAAAGAAAATATAATTTGTGGAAAACCAGACAATGCCCTGCCAAGCAAAAGTCCAAATCTATTTGCTGGACTTATGTAAATTATTTGCAATGTACCATCTTCACGATCCCTTTGGATTGATAAAGCTTGTGTAATCATAGCAGAATAAAATGAAAGTGACACAAATCCTGATAAAAGAAAAATTAAAAAATCTGAATGTGAATTGATACCGAAATGAGTAAACAATTTCAAATTAAAACTCTTATATGTAAACAAAGTAGTTAGAAGTCCCAAAAGTGGCCATATTATTGAAGCTACGATACCATTGAAACTCAAAGTATTTAACTTACTACATCTCAAAAATTCAGCAAATATTGATTGAATTAATAAATGTAATCTACTTCGTAATTTGTGTAAATAAGAAGTCTTCAAGTGTAATATCCTCCTTTTTCATTTCTTCTACTGAATAGTTTGCTAGCCTGTCATTTGTTATTACTTTTCTTATCAAATTAGAATGACCAAATACACTCACAGATAGTGGAGATTCCTTCTTAACGTCAACTACACCATCACTTTCTTTAAGCATCTTAATAAGATCTTGACTTACAACCTTATTGAAACTTATAAGAATTTTTTCACTTACTTTGGCTTCCTTTGATAACTCTACAGAAGATTCCTTGGAGGTTATCTCACCTTTACGTAGAAAATATATGTTATCGCATAATTCCGCTGCCTCTTTTAAGTAGTGCGTAGTTAACAAAATGCCTTTCTTATTATTGTGAGCTAGATCCGCAATTAATTCCCTCATTTCGGTCGCTATATCAACATCTAAACCAATTGTTGGCTCGTCAAAAAAAATATAATCTGGATTATTAATCATTCCTCTTGCAAATTGTAATCTTTGTTTCATACCTTTAGAAAGGTTTCTACTCTTTGACCACTGGCTTTTTCTAGCCGGACTAATTTTAATAGATTGGGAATTCTGCTTCTGTATGTTTCTTTCTCTATACCGTATAGCCTTGCAAAATAGGTCAAGTTATCGTAGGCAGTTAAATGCCAAAAAAGTCCACGCTCAGTGCCAGAAATTACATTAACTTTTGTCCTAAAATTAGTTAAATTCTTTTCTATAGGAGTGTTATCTTCATAAACTGTTCCTTCATCTGGTAAAAGCTCCCCAGATAGCATTCTTATAGATGTGGTTTTCCCTGCACCATTTAAACCAAGAAGACCTGTAATTTGACCTTTTTTTATTTCAATATTTATACCTTTAACGGCTTCAACCACATTAACATTATTATTGTTGGAAGCTTTTTTTAAGTTTTCCCCTTTAATCATTATGCCAAACTCTCCAATCTTACCTTTATAGTCTTTTTTAAGAAAAAATATCCTACAGTCAAATAGATAATTGACAAAAAAATGTTAAATATTATATCATTTTTCCAAGATCTATATTTATCAGAATTGCTTTATTTCTAAATATGTCCAAAGCAGATGTTAATGGGATTGCCTCAGAAATATATTGAACCCACTTAGGTAAAAACTTAATAGGAAAAGAAATACCACATAAAAAACTAATAAGTACACTAATTGTATTTTGTACCAAATAGGTATTATTAAAGAAAAGCATTATAGAGCCGACAAACACAGCTATGGAAATGGAACTAAATATGATTAAGCCATATCCGATTATCAACTGTAAAAAGCTTATTTGCGAGTTAGTTATAAACAAAAAAATAAAGAGAATTACGCTTTCCAAAAAGGATAAGATTATTCCTGTAAGACTTACAGCAACCAAATAAATTAATAAATTTGCACCTGAGTATATATAATATTGGAAGGTCCCTTGTCTGAACTCAGTAACTATTGATCTTCCAATCGACATTAATAAAGAAAAAGAAGCTGAATATGCAATAAAACCTAAAAAAAGAAAAAGCACATAGTTACTACTGCTGCTGCGTTTAAAAGCAGAGCTTACTTGTTGATTGAAAACAAAAAAATAAAGAGAGAGAGGTAGTAATAAGCTTACTAAAAGAGAAACCACACGTTGTGTAACTAGAGATAAACCATAAGCACTAAAATTATCTTTTATTGATCTTATAAAAACAGCATTAAAAACATTAACTATTTTTTTCATAGAGCCCCCAATATTCATAAAAAACGACAAAAACTAGTTTTTATAAAAAATCGTAGATTCAAATTAAAAAAATATATAGTTTTTTTAAGCCCTTGTCAAATTCTTAAAAAATAGCAGGGAAAACAAAAGATTTCGATGCTATAAGTAGTATTTTTGTACTTAATTCATAGCTTTTTATATTATTATTTTGCTCATTTAATACTACTTTAAATTTAATATCTGCGCTTTTTAGAATTAATATAATAATCAAAGAAACAAAATAATAAATCTGATATTAAAATAAATTCATCATAGCTTTTGAAAAAATTGGTAACTTATCATATATAGCTCATTGGCATTTGTTTAATTTGTAGCCTTTTTAAATTAAGTAATTGTACTAATGGACGCTTAACTTTTTTATAAAATACTAATAATCTATCGTTGCTTAAGAATGGCTATACGGTGCTGATTAATGTTGGTGAGAATAATTAAACGGTATTTTAATATTCGATAGAGATGAATATTATTAAAAAGCCCCAAAAATTCATTTATCAATTTTGATAAATGATTCAAAATATAGAAGTTTCTTCCAAAAATTCAGCTACTGTCTTTAAAAGAAAATTTAACGACTATCGGTCACGAAATTTAAAAAGGGCAAGCAAAGTGTAACCTAAATAAACTTTTTAAGTGGTGAAAATGATTTTGATTTGAAAGTAGAAGGTTCACCTGAAGAGATTGAAAGTGTATGATTATAGTTATAAAAAATTCTCTTGTATGGTACACATTAAAAAAAGAAAAGTTCGTATAATTTTATTAATCACTATTTAGTAAGGAAGTAGGGATAAATTATGGATAAGTTAGACATTTTAAAAAAAGCAACCAAATTATCAGACCCACAGAAGGATATTTTACATTTAATAAAGCTTAAATGTAATATACAGAAGGATATTTTATATGCATGTGTATACTCGTCTAAATTTGATGGTTTGGGAAATAAATTTTCAGATTTAGATGTTTACGTTATAGTCAGTGATGACAAGGCTTATGTAAAACGCCTCAGTTTTGTTTTGGGTAATATACCACTTGATATAGAGGTAATTTCAAATAAAAAAATTAACAAAATTCTCCAAAAAAATAAGTACGATTTAACCGATGGTGATATAAAAAGATTATGGAGGATAAAAATAAGTATGCCTGTCTTTAAATCTCTAGAAAAATTAGATGGAATAGCACACTTTGATATTGCAAAATTGGTATTTGATTTGTCCAATGAGAAATCATATGAACTTGAAGATGATGGAAATAAAATGTTTAAAGTAGAAAACTTTATTTCTTCCATTGAGTGTTTTAGATCATCTATTATCTATTCAATAAAAGCACGTGGTTGCCTTTACGATCGTGTGATTCTTAAAGACAAGTGGCTTCTTTATTCTTTCATAAAAAATAATGGTTATAATAATCAACAGCTGGCGAAACGCGTAGAGCAACTTTTAGTCTTTCCCTGCGTATCTAAAAACAATATATCTAGTTATAATAATAATTTAGCCACTTTAGCAGAGAATTTGCTATTTATAAACAAATTAGATTTTAATAGGAAAGAAAAAAGATAAGAATCGAATCAGCAAAAAATTAGGTATGATTTAAGGTGCCATTACTATTGGGTAGCACCTTTTTATTATGCTAAGTTATAAAAATTTATGAAATCCTGATTTTAAGCTATCAGCTAAATGATCAGCTTCGATTTTTTGAAGTAAACAAACTTGCTCTAGTGCTGCGGCTTTATTTTTCTGACAAGAAGCAACTCTGGCTTTAGCTACAAGTGATTTATTATATTAACCTAATTCTTTAATAGCACCCCAAAAACTGTTCCAGTTACTTTGAAAACAAAGCCAAGATAAAAATAGCCACAATTACCAAGATATCTGCAAATTTCATCTTTTCTTTAAGGAAAATATCGCCAAAGATGACGCTGTATAAAGAGGTCATGTTTAAAAAGATCCAGGCAATGCTTGAGTTGGGTGAAGACGTTGCCAAAGTATAAGTTACTTGCGCTAAAAGAGTCAAAACCGCCCGAGAACCATAAATCAGATAAACCTTACCTTTAAGATTTTCAGCGCTGATTTTAAGAGTTCTATTTTTATAAATAAAAGTAATTAGGGTAATTAAACAGCGCACATAAATTGTCATGATAGTAAAAAAGACCAGATCAATCGGTTTGATTAGGCCTTTAGTTAATAACGGTGAAAGTGCCGCTTGAATAATCAACAAGGGCGCAATTACGGCAAAAGTCGTCAACAGGTTTTTCAAATTTAAATTATTGTGGCGCTGTTCGAAAACAATATAAATAACCACGATCACCGTGGAAATAATAGAAACTAAATATGAGGATTTGCTAAAGTAGCCCATAGTCAGCAAAATGGCCCAAGGAATAAAAAGATCGGTCACCTTGCTCAAAAGCACAGACTGCATAATTGAAACTTTTTTGAACACATAGCTGTAGCCATAAGCGACGATTTGAGCCAAAAAAGCATATAAAAGGACTTTAATAATATAGTTGTTGGTTATTCTGGGACTGGGAAAACTGTGCAGGACGTAAATCAGGAAGAAAGTCACTAAAACCGAGCTGCAAATATTATTTAAAAAGTTCACATCAATTGAGCTTTGCTTGCGATAGCCCATTTGGTAACGGTCAATAACTGATATTATTCCCCTGGAAAATGACGAAATAGTGGCAAAAATAATCAACCAAATATTACTGATAATCATGCTTCCTCCATATGAAAAACATAGTCTAAAACTATTACTAATATTTTGGTCTTTGCAGCCACAATTAAAAAGTCAGAGAAATATTTATTATCAATAACTATGAGTTGTCTAGTTACTAAAATCCAGCCATTGGACATACAAAGTTTAAATGTATTCAAATGATATCCACTAACGACTAATCATAAAAAACACATTATTTGGTTTGAATAGTATTTTATTATACACCAAGTTTAAAATTCAAAAAAGTGGCTAGGAGACTTAAAGGGCTTTCATAAATACTAATATTAAGGGCAAAGACCATCTGAGAAATTAAATAGCATTGTCTTTCTCAAAAAGACTACGTTGCTCTTCATTTAAGTCTCTACTCTTATTTACTTAAATGTTATGCATACTAGTCCATATTTCGACTTTTTCGCAAACTGATCTCTACTTTTAAAATTACCAACAACCTTTCAGCTTTCCTTTATCAACAAAATTATTGGTCAATTACGGTATTGTTATCAATGGGTACAATGGTTAGGAAAAGTTGATTTTAACTTAGCAATAAATTTAATAAGAGAATTCGTCATAGCTCTTAAAAAGCAACATATAAAAATGACTGGCTATCATTTGCATAATGATAACCAGTCCTTAACTATATATTGATAAGCTATTCTAATTAGTAGAAAAATTTCCTTTAAATTTTATTAATTTCAAATTTAACTCAGCCAATTATCTATCTTAGATGTTCCACACATATCCGTTCCCTTAGGATCCAGCGCGTTTTCTATTTCTTTTCCAGATATTTCGTTCCCATTTTCTTTTATTTTCTCAAGATTATCTTTGTTAACTATATTTATAATGAACTGATACCCACCGTTTTTATTATCCCTATTTACATATTTATTATTTACTTTTTTATATATGGTATAGTATTTTCTAAAGCCAAAATTTTTTTGCTCTCTAACTAAGCTATATCTTTCGTCATTATCTATTTTTGCTTTATAAAAGTGATAGCACTCACTTAACCTTCTTATGTATTTTTTCCTTTCTCCCCGATACATTCCTCAGGATCGCCAAAAATCCTATTAGACTTTTTTTCGTTGCAAGGCTCACAAACTAATGCCCAGTTTTTATAATAATCATTGCCGCCCTCTTTTTTAGGGACAATAT
Source organism: Lactobacillus kimbladii (assembly GCF_014323605.1). Taxonomy (GTDB): domain Bacteria; phylum Bacillota; class Bacilli; order Lactobacillales; family Lactobacillaceae; genus Lactobacillus; species Lactobacillus kimbladii_B. The sequence goes on from NZ_SCMB01000001.1 coordinate 375,751, forward strand.
GATCTATTTGACTATCAGTAAAACAAAGATCTTTACTACAATAAGCACATTTTCCGTCATATAAGTAATAAACAATTCTTTTTTCTTGTTCATTTAAAGGCGGGGTATTATTAGGAACTTTAAAACCAAACCTGCTGTGATATTCTGCTGCCCCAATAATTTTGCAGCCATTTTCTTTCATTCTATTGAGAATCGTATTTTGATTTTCAAAGTCTGCTTTTTGCATATCTTTTAAGACGTAATCCTCTTCAACAACAATAAGAAGTTTACAATCTGCTTTGGTAGAAAAGTCTTGAATATCTTCAAATACTTGCTTTACATGAGATGCAGTTTGACTTTTACTGGATTTCGTGCATAATATTTCGCCATTATGAGTGGAATATAAATAAGAAGAATTCCTCCCCATATAGCCAATTGCATTAAATTTTGTTAAGTCAATGTCATTAATTTCTTTAATCTTGCTACAAGGTAAACTCGAAAAAGACATATTCCTTAATTTGTGTAGTAAATTAATTTTTTTATTGCACTGAATCATGGCTATCACCTGTTCTTAAATTTGGATTATTATTTTGTCACTTTTATAATAGCACATTATTACTATACATGTATTCAAAAAGCTTATTTTAATTTTTATCATAAAAAAATGCTTCTTATAATTAGATTACTAATCTATTAATAGAAGCACTTTAACGTTAAAATTCTTATTACAAATTATTTTATGCTTTTAATAACTAATCGTTCAAAGCAACTTTTCTGAATATAAAATATACTGCTGCTAGTGCACATACCTGAACTACTCCAAGAAGAATGCTGACACTGTTTAAAGCAGTGAAATTCTTAAATAGCAAGTAAGATACAACTGGGGGTATAACAATAATTGCAACCGCTACACCCGCAAAAATTTTGTTAAGAGCTTGCAGTTGCTCTCTTCCTGTATATTCCATTCCAGCAAATAATACAAGAAGTAAAACCATAATCCACAACATTTTTTCACCTCATAAATACTTTATCGTTTATTTTGTTGATCGACGATCTTTAAACATATAAAAGAAGCCTAACAGAATAAGCAAAACTATTAGAGAATAAAAAGACGGTATAATTTGGCCAAATTGAAAATTATGTATTACTAAGTCATAGGCTAATAAGGCAACGGAGGTTAATATCAACACCATTCCGCGATTAGTTCTAAGAAATTTGATTATTGGATTATCTTTATAAATTTTACCAAAACACCAACATGCAATAATCAAAGCTGTAGTTGCTATAATTTCAGTCATGTATTATCCTCCTTTCCGAATTAATGTATAAAAGACATATTCTTACTTCGTTATATGTAAGATAACGACTTTTTAATCGACGAAATAAATCAGATATAATTATTGATTTATTTCTAAACTAAGAATAACATTAAATCATTATTAATAATGTGCAAAATCAGCACATTATTCTAAGAATAAATAAGTATAAACAGAGTACAATCATGAGCAATTTTGGCAAAACAATTCATAACCTTAGAACTACACGTAAAATGACCCAGCAAGAATTAGCACAGGATTTGTTTGACCGCAGCACAATTTCTAAAATTGAAAATGCTGAATTATCAACGACTTACGAAAATGAACTTAAATTAATAGAACGATTGGGTCTAAACCCTAATGAGTTTGAATATATTAGTAATGGTTATCATATTAGTACCAAAAATCAGCTATTGCATCGTTTTTTAAACCTTGACGGCAGCATTGATCAAGACGAAATAAAAACTTTGCTAGAGGATTGCCTTTGGGTCAAAAACGATAATGATATTAAACGTATTGCCATTATCCTTAAATCTCTATTATTAGTTGATAAACCAAAGGGATTTACTCATGCACAAGAACTTGTTCAACCAATCTGGTTCGACTCCCTTAGTGATCTCCAAGTTTTCACAGTTACAGATATTACAATCCTTAATTCCATCTTATTTGCTTTTGATTATCGAACAGCAAACGAAATTATTGCCAAGATTATTGCAAATATAGACAGTCATTATCCGTTTATGAAAACTCTGAAAACCAATACGCTAATTAATCAGGCAATAATACAAATGACGCATCACAAATTTAAGTTAGCTGTCACTACTTTAAATAGTTTAAAGCCTTTATTAAAGAGCCAAAGACAGTATGATAAATTGCTTGTTGTTAATGCTCGAATTGCAATTTGTCAAAAACACAAATTAGAAGCACTAGAACAGATTAGTTTATTAGAAAAAATTGGTGCTGATAATTTAGCAAGGCATTTAAAACAGGAAATCGCAGAGTTTTTTTAAATAAAAACATTAATGCCCACTTCTAATGTTACTAACAAAAGCCATCTAAAAATAAACCTTTGAAATTTCAAAGGTTTATTTTTTATCTTAAAAAATTAATTGCACAGTAGCTAATCGTCATCAAAATGAAACATACCTTTTTTTATTTACTATTGCCTATCACCTAAAAAATCTAATATCATATATTGTATAATATATGTGAAGATAGTATAATACTGTTAATAATAAACAAGCAAAATTTTTATTATTAAAAAACAGAATCTGCTTTCATACTGTCGTAATTAATTTAACTAAATATTGAGCGTCAACTCGTTTAAATTAAAATGAGGGGGTAATTATAATGAAAAAGATTTTTAAAATTGGCATTTTTTGTGGAATTGTTGGTTTTCTTACATTCGCAGGTTTGAAAATAGATAGTGCTTTACAAAAGCCTCAAGTAGCAGAAGCCAAAACTAATCAAACTACCAAAAGAGTTTACACAGTTAAAAAATTTAATAAAATTAAATTTTCTTCTTCCAGACCCAATACTATTGTTACTTTAGGTAACAAATACCAGGTCAAAATTAAAGCTAAACGTGGTGGAAATGCACAAAAAATTAAAACCAAAGTGAAAAATAAGCAACTGACTATTTATGATAAGTCAGAAAAGCACTTTAAGGATGGCTATTATGAAGTCACTGTTACTGTACCAAGTAAAAACGCTTTGAAAAAGGTATCAGGATATTTACGAGGAGGTTCCGTGTATTTAGAGAAGTTAAATGTCCCAGTAATAAATCTTAAGTCAAACATTGCTTATTTAGCTCTGGATCATATTTTTTCTCAAAACGTTAAGTTAAAGATTAAACATCAAGTTTTAGACATAATGGATTCAAATTTACAAAATTCTTCCATTAACATTGGCAAAGGCAATATAGCTTTTAACGATAGCAAGATCAAAACTAAAGTATTCATTGCCAAAGGCGGCATGCTTATTAATGATTGTACTTTCTTGGGTGATAGCTCGTTTACTCTTAACAAAGGAGTATTTTCGATGACCGGTGCGCCAAAAATCAGTTATGATTTGCGCGTTGATCCTAAACATAAAATTGTAACGGATACTAAAGATCATCGTAATCGGCTTCTTATATCCGTACCAAACAAGCCAACCGTTAAAGTAACCAGCAAAAATGCAAATATAGAATTTTTTAAATAAGCTTTACTTGTTTAAATTTAATATAAGTATATTAAGGAAATAAAATGAAAAAGATTTTTAAAATTGGCATTTTTTGTGGAATTGTTGGTCTTCTTATTTTCGCAGGTTGGAAAATAAATAGTGCTTTGCCAAGGAATCAAGTTACAGAAGCTCAAACCAATCAAATTACCAAAAGAGTTTACACAGTTAAAAAATTTGATAAAATCAAATTTTCTTCTTACAAACCTAATACTGATGTTACTTTGGGTAACAAATACCAAGTCGAAATTAAAGCTAAACGTGGTGGAAATGCACAAAAAATCAAAACCAAAGTTAAAAATAAGCAACTGACTATTTATGATGAACCGGAAAAACACTTTAATGATGGCTATTATGAAGTAACTGTTACTGTGCCAAGTAAGAATGCTTTGAAAAAGGTATCGGGATATTTACGAGGAGGCTCCATATATTTAGAGAAGCTAAATATACCAGTAATAAATTTCAAATCAAACATTGCTTATTTTGCCTTTGATCATGTCTCTTCTCAAAATGTTAAGTTAAAAATAAAACATGAAGTTTCAGACATAATGGATTCGAATTTAAAGAATTGCTCTATTAACATCGGTAAAGGTAATATGACTATTGATGACAGTAAAATCAAAGCTAAAGTGCACATTAGCAAGGGTGGCATGACAGTTGTTGGCAGCACTTTCATGGGTGATAGTTCCTTCACTCTTAATAAAGGATTATTTTTGATGACAGATGCTCCTAAAATAAGTTATGACCTGCGCGTTGATCCTAAGCATAAAATTGAAACTGACAATAAAGATTATCATAAACGCCTATCTATTATCGTACCGAACAAACCAACTGTTAAAGTAATTAGTAAAAACGCAAATATAGAATTTTATAGATAGATTTAGCTTAGTTTTTCAGAAAAGAAGATATAAACTATGAAAAGATTATATAAATTAGGCAGCGTTATAGGAATTGCAGGATTATTGATACTTACTGGCATTAAAGCAAGTAATTTCCTACATAATTCTCAGTATCAAGATGACAAAGTCGTTTTTGCCAAAAAGTCTGGATCTCAAAATAAAGTCAACAAAAGTTTTAGTGTTAAAGATTTTGATCAAGTCAAACTTAACACCAATAGGCCTGATATCAAATTCGTTGTAGGGAATGCTTTTAGTGTACAAGCCAGCGGAACTAACAGAGCTCATATTGAGCTTACCAGAGTCAGCGTTAAAAACAGAAAACTAACTATCTATGACAAACCTACCGGTCATCATAATTATGGCGGATATACAGTTACCATAACGGTTCCTAATAAGAACTCTATAAAAAAGGTGACTGGGAATTGTGATATCAGTGATATCTACTTCAACGGTTTGAATATTCCAAGTGTTGATGTCAAAACAGGCTATGGCGATGTTATCCTTAATCACGTCAACTCTGAAAATGTTAGTGTCAAGCAAACAAATGGTGACTTAAAAGTCTTAAATTCAACAATTAAAAACAGTACAGTTAAATTAAGCGTTGGAGATTTAACAATTAAAAATAGTAAGTTCAAAACAAAGGCCAATTTAGCTTTAGCACCTGACTTCAAATATAGTAGTGTCAAAATTCAAAATTCCAGCCTTTTAGGAAATAGTTCAATTAATTTGGCTATAGGTGACTTTGTTATGACGGGTGCTCCGAAAATCAGTTATGATTTGACAACTAAACCAAAAGGTAAAATCAAATTTCAAAGCAGACATTACACTCATCAATTTTCTAAGACTGTTCCTAATCAACCACTTCTTAAAGTTAACAGCAGAGGAAATATTAAAATAGATTAATTAAAATGAAGGTAAATTAGAAATGAAAAAGTTTTATCAAATATGTGGCAGTATCGCTACTTTAGCAGCTCTTCTTTTTGTAGTTGGCAAAGCAAACAACAATTTTTCGAAAACTGGAATCGTTGATGCAAAAGCCAGTCAAACTACAAAAACAAATAGCTACAAAGCAGTTGTCACAAAAACAAAGAAAGGCAAAGTCAAGAAAACTTATACTGTTCCCAAATTTAGCCAAATCAAACTTGCTTGTTACAGACCAGATGTGGTCATTGACTTAGGTAAAAAATTTAAAATCACTGTTATAGGAGAAAAAGGAGCCGATGTTAATAAAATTAATACAAAAGTGGACAACAATCAGCTTACTGTTTATGATGAACCCGAATATAAATTCAACGATGGTGACTATCAAATAAATATTACCGTTCCTCACAAAAATAGCGTAAAAAAAATAACTGGTTTCAATTATGAATATGGCGTCATAATAGATAAATTGAATATTCCCAGTATTAATTTAAGCTCAACTGCAGGATCCCTTTTTATTTCAGATGTTAAAGCAAATAATGTGACCTTTACAGTTAAAAGCTATGATGCCAAACAAAATCATGACGAGAATAATGAATGCATAGATGTCTTTGATTCTAAATTAAAAAGCAGTAATTTCAATGTAAATAAAGGAAACATTTATATTTATAGTAGTAAGCTAAAAACTAATACTTTTATCAATCATGGCAATTTTAATTTTGGCAGCAGTAAAGCTATTGGCCAAAGCACAATCGATCTAAATACCGGTAATTTTAGTATGTTCGATATGTTTGATTTGCCAAAAATCAATTGTGACCTTACAACTGATTCTACACAAAAAATAAAAGTTGGTAAAAAATACTATTCTCATCATTTTTCTACTTCTTCCCAAGCAAACCCATTGCTTAAAGTTACCAGTAAAACTGGCAAAATTTCAATATCTAAGGATTAAGCTATATAGTCTAGAGTCAAAACTCACACAGTAAAATTAGTCAACCTAATCTGATATTCTTTGCACCTATTTACAAATTAAATATAAAATAGAATAAAATCATTATTTAGGAGTCCAAATTGATCATAGACACCAAGAAACTGCAAAAAGCAGTCATGGAAAATAAGAAAAAACACGGTTTCAATACCACAGATATTGAGTTTGAATTATTGCGATTACATGGAGAAGCTAATGAGTTATTTGAAGCCTGGCGCAAGAATAATAAGAAAAATATCAATGAGGAATTAGCCGATGTAGGGATATTCCTATTAGGCATTGCAGAAATGCTGGACAGTGACCTGGGTGAAGACATTGTTAATAAAATGAAAATAAACGAAAAAAGAGTATACAAAAATGGCGTTAAACTTGGTCCTGCTGATAAAGATAAATAGACCGATAGCTTTGGTTTAATAACAGCATGGTCAAGCTATCAGACAGTTATTCAATTTTTACAAAAGTTGATGAACAATCTTTTTCTAGCTATTTGAATTAAAACTTGTATATTTTTTGGTAGCCTAATTACTTAAGAAATAATGAAAAATAGAGTTGCCTTTTTAATTATCAGGGTTTAATATATCCAAATATAATATAAATACCATCTTTGATATCAAGTTATATACAAGATTATTTGATAATAGAGAAAGCGTCATAATGTTATGGTTTTAAAAAACTTATCTTATAAAACTAAACATATAATATCTGGTTTTATACAAATTCTGCTAGGCCTCTTTGCAATTTTTGTTTTAAAACACAAATTTTATGTCATAGTCATATTTTTAATTCTTGCTCTCTTGGATTTTGCAAATGTTCTTTTTGGAAAGGATCCAGCCGATAAACCTAAAAAATATTCTGAAAAAGTCTATAGGAATAGGCAGATATTTTCGACTTGCGTAGGTTTAGTTTTACTTTTTACGGCTTTAGTGGAACTTATAGATAACCCGGGAAGTGGTTCAGGTCTTGTTTCTATGGAAGCCGGTCTGTTATGCGTACTATTCCCCTAATAAACATTTAGAAATAGCTATTTTAGAAAAGTGTAATCTTAATTTGACAAAGGTCCCAAAATTTTCTCAATTTCGGGACCTTTTTTTAATACAAAAATGCGCCTAACAGCTTATTCTTACTACTAGGTGCATTAAATTATTTACTTTGCCGGCTTTGGTTTAGCAGCTTGACTTGCTTCTTCAGCTGTGTTGATAGGACTTAGTCTAACACCGGCAATAAATCTAACATCACTCGCTTTGACATAGCTATCACCAAAATCTACTTGATCACCGCCTTTTCCGTCTGGCTTATCAGTGGCATAAAACCTATGACCCTTCATATGGTAAAACAGGTCGGCTTTATTTTCGGCTGGCACCCAAATATAAAGCAATTTATCTACCTTTATATTACCTCCCTGTTTCCTGATTCTTTGTCCATCATTATCTTGCTTAGTGCCATCGGCATTATAGACATCTGTATCTTGATAAAATCTAATATAAGAATAATGCTCAAGGTCATAATAATGATGCGGAAGTTCTTTTTGAACTTTAACGTCCAGGCAATAGAGCCAATTATTCGTCCCTTTAATACGATAAATAGTAGGATTAGGGATAGCCGAATGACCAATCTCCTCCGCATAGTTATCTTCTTCAGCTCGGTCAACTACGAACGTAGTACCTTTTTTAGCCTTTTTAACAGTTTTGACCCCATTATCGATCTTATAAATTGGTGCACCACCGTCGCTTGTCACTGTTGCGATAGTTTCTTCAGTGTTTGAAGCTGTGATTTTGCCCAAGTTGCTGGCTCTCACATATTGTTTTGCGGGACCACCAATGCGGTAATAACGTAAACCATTCTTAAACTTAACGGTACCGCCATAGGTTGTAATGGAAGTTCCTTTTCTTATTAAACGATAGTCAGCCCTGCGTGAGCTGGTAGCATAAACATAGGAATTATGCTTAACTTCACGTTTAACACCGTCAATGTTATTAGCTTTGATATATTGCTTTTTCCCGCTAATTTTATAGTATGGGGCATAGGGCTTGAAATCTAGGATTAATGGCTTTTTATCAACTTCAATCCGGCGAAAAGCTGGATATTTAGCGTCTACCTTTTGTCCATCCTCATCGTATGCTTGTGACGTATACATAACGGTTCTTATAGTGCTGGGAATCTTTGCCTGAACAGTATGGGCTTGATGATTAAATGTCCAAATTGCAGTAAGTCCTAAAAAACCAGCTGCTAAATAATGAGTAAGTTTCTTATTCATTTAATTTAACCTCTCTTCTCCAAAAAATGCTATCTCTATTTTTGATTCTCTAATTTCTGCAGTCAAAACAAGAAATTATATAATTTCATTCTGTACCTTTCTTAGTGATTAATGAAGGTAAAAAATGGTGAGTTAAATTAGGCAAATATCTTAATAAAAAATGCATCTAATAGCTGGCTTTTACTATTAGGTGCATTTAAATTATTTAGTTCTTTTAAAATAATTTATTTGGTCGTTTTTTGCTTAACAGCTTGACTTGCTTCTTCAGCTGTGTTGATCGGCCTTAGTTTTACACCGTCAATAAATCTAACATCACTCGCCTTGACATAGCTATCACCAAAATCCACTTCACTACCGCCACTTCCGTCTGGCTTATTAGTGGCATAAAACCAATGACCTTTCATATGGTAAAACAGTTCGGCTTTATTTTCGGCTGGTACCCAAATATAAAGCAATTTATCTACCTTTATATTACCGCCTTGTTTCCTAATTCTTTGTCCATTAATATCTTTCTTGGTGCCATCGGCATTATAGACGTCTGTATCTTGATAAAATCTAATATAAGAATAATGCTCAGAGTTATAAAAATGATGCGGAAGCTCTTTTTTAACTTTAACGTCTAGGCAATTGAGCCAATTATTCGTCCCTTTAATACGATAAATAACTGCATTTGGGATAGCCATATTGGTTATATCGTCGGCATATCCTTCTTCTTGAGCACAGTCGACTACGAACGTAGTACCTTTTCTAGCCTTTTTAGTAGTTTTGAGACCATTATTGATCTCATAAATTGGAGTCCCACCGTCTTTTGTCACTGTTGCGATAGTTTCTTCGGTGTTTGAAGCAGTGATTTTGCCCAAGTTGCCGGCTTTCACATATTGCTTTGCAGGACCACCAATGCGGTAGTAGCGCAAACCATTCTTAAACTTGACGGTACCACCATAAGTTGTAATTGAGGTTCCTTTCCGAATTAGGCGGTAGTCAGCCCTGCGTGAACTGGTAGCATAAACATAAGAGTTACGTTTGACCTTGCGTTTAACGCCATCGATATTATTGGCTTTGATATATTGTTTTTTCCCGCTAATTTTATAGTATGGGGCATAGGGATTGAAAGTTAGGATTAATGGTCTTTTTTCAACTTTGACCTGGTGAAAAGCTGGATACTTAGCTTTAACCTTCCGTCCATCTTCATCGTATGCTTGTGACGTATACATAACAGTTCTTATGGTGCTGGGAATCTTTGCTTTAACAGTATGGGCTTGATGATTAAATGTCCAAATAGTTGTTAAGCCTTAAAAACCAGCTGCTAAATAATGAGTAAGTTTCTTATTCATGTACTTTAACCTCTCTTCTTCAAAAAATTGCTATCTTTATTTTTGATTGTCTAATTTCTGTAATCAAAACAAGGAATCATATAATTTTATTCTGTGCCTTTCTCAGTAATTAATGAAGGTAAAAAATGGTGGGCTTAATTAGGCAAATATCTTAATAAAAAATGCATCCAATAGCTGGCTTTTACTATTAGGTACATTTAAATTATTTAGTTCTCTTAAAATAATTTATTTGTCTGCCTTTTGCTTAGCGTTTTGCTGGGCTTCTTCAGCTGTGTTGATCGGCCTTAGTTTTACGCCGTCAATAAATCTAACATCTTTTTGCTTAACATAGCCATCACCAACATCTATTACAGAGGTTCCTCCGTCTCGTGAGGCAGAGGCGTAAAATTCATGGCCCTTCAAGTGGTAAAATAATTCAGCTTTCTTTTCAGCTGGTACCCAAATATAAAGCAATTTATTTACCTTTAAAAACCCACCTTGTTTTCTGATCTTTTGTCCGTGATGATCTTGCATAGTACCGTCTGCATTGTAAACATCTGTATTTTTATAAAACTTAATGTAAGAATAATGTTCAGAATCATAGTAATGTACAGGCATTTTCTTTTTGGCTTTAACTTCACTGCTCAGTAACCAATATTTTGTACCTTTAATATGATAAGTAAATATTTGGGGATCATCTTCATCTCCTCCATTATTTTCAGCATAGTCTACCGTAAATTTTGTACCCCTTTTGGCTTTCGTGGAATAAGTATCGTCTTTAATAAAATCATAAAGTCCAGCTCCTTCTTTTGCAGTTACTTTCACAGTTGTTTCTTCTGTATTAGAACTAATAATCTTACTTAAGTTGCAGGCTTTAACATATTGCTTTGTTGGTCCACCAATGCGGTAATAACGTTGCCCGTTTTTAAATTTGAAAGCATTGCCATAAGTTGTTATTGTCTTACCCTTTTTAAGCAAACGGGAGTCAGCCCTCCGAGAGCTTGTAGCGTAAACATAAGAGTTTCGTTTGACCTTGCGTTTAACACCGTCAATATTACTTGCCTTGATATATTGCTTTTTACCTTTAATTTGATATGCGGGTGCAAACGGCTTAAAAGAAAATGGAATTGGTTGATCATCTAACTTAGCCTGAGTGTAAGCTGCATATTTTCCTTTTACTTTATCACCGTACAAATCGTAAGCCTGAGCATCGTGCATCACGGTCTTAACAATACTTTTAGCTTCTACAGTATTGACTTTTTGGTTCATAACAAAAATTGCACAAACGCTTAAAATAGTAGCTGCAACATAATGTAGAAACTGCTTATTCATATATTTTCTCCCTTCTAGACATATTTCAAAAATTATTCAGCTTTCTTATTTGTATCTTGTTTTGCAGCTTGACGCGCTTCTTCTGGTGTATTACTTGGACTTAGCTTAAGACCATCAATAAATTTAACATCTTTTTTCTTAACATAGCCTTGACCGACATTTATTACATCCGAGCCACTGTTTCCATCTGGTAAATCTGTAGCGTAAAATTGATGGCCTGCTAAATGATAAAACAATTCAGCCTTATTTTTGGATTTTATCCAAATATAAAGCAATTTGTTTACCTTTATAAAACCTCCTTGTTTGATAATTTTTTGCCCATGATGATCTTGCTTTGTACCGTCAGCATTATAAACATCAGTATCTTTATAAAACATAATATAAGTAAAATGTTCAAATTTATAATCATGTATTGGTATTTTCTTATCTGCTTTGACATCACGGTACCATATCCAAAAGTCTGTACCTTTTATATGATATTCATATCCATCAGGATCGTCTATATCCATGGAAGAATATTGAGCATAATCAACTTTGAATTTGGTTCCTTTCTTGACTCTCTTTACAATGTCTTCATCGTCACTATCAATAAAAGCATAATCAGTAATATCAGCACCTTTTTTTGCAGTTACTGTCACAGTTGTTTCTTCTGTATTAGAACCAATAATTTTACCCAAGTTAGCAGCTTTCACATATTGCTTTTTTGATCCACCAATGCGGTAGTACCGTAAACCGTTCTTAAATTTGAAGGAATTGCCATAAGTTGTTATTGTCTTGCCCTTTTTAAGCAAGCGAGAATCAGCCCTCCGCGAGCTCGTAGCGTAAACAAAGGAATTATGTTTGACTTTACGTTTAACACCATCTATGTTGCTGGCCTTGATATATTTATTTTTACCGCTAATTTTGTATGCTGGTGCAAACGGTTTAAATCTGAATGAAATTGGGTCATCGTCCACCTTAACTTGAGTATAAGCCGTATATTTTCCTTTGACTTTATCACCGTATAAGTCGCAAGCTTGAGCATTATGCATTATAGTCTTAACAATACTTTTGGCGTCTACAGTATTAACATGTTGGTTTAATATCAAACTTACAGACGCGCTTAAGATAGCAACTAGTAAGTAGCGAAAAAGTTTTTTATACATATAACTTTTACTTCTTTCTTTTAAGGCAGGCACTGTTGTTACTGCATCGCTCTTATTTCATAAAAATGCAAAACAAATGATAGCGCAAACATACTGGCTATAATTCATTCTGAACCTTTCTCAGTAATTAATGAAGGTAAAAAATGGTGGGCTTAATTAGGCAAATATCTTAATATATATGGAGATACTTAATTTTAAACTTTCTTCGTTGAATTTATATGTATTTATACGTATAATAAGAAACATGGAAGGTTTACTTTATGACGAAGACGTCAAGAGAAATTATCAAGATTTTAAAAAAGCAAGGCTTTGTAAAAAAGTCTCAAAACGGATTCCATCTAAAAATGTATAACCCCATTACAAATGTTACTATTCCTGTTCCCATTCATCCGAAAGAAATGAAAAAAGGACTAGAACAGAGAATTCTAAAAGAAGCTGGATTAAAATGAATTTTTCAGCTAATTTTTACATGTTAGGAGGAATTAATATGTCTAAACTTTTAGTATACCCTGTTATACTTCACCCTGAAGACACTGGCTATACTGTCGAAGTTCCAGATATTACAGGTGGTTTTACTCAGGGCGAAGATTTAACTAATGCTTTGGAAATGGCTTCTGATATGATTGGATTAATGTTGGAAGACACGACTAATTATCCTAAACCATCTAAGTTAGAAAGTATTCATGTTGCTGACAATGATATTAAAACTATTGTTGCCATTGATATGGATGATTATAGACGCAATAATTCCAAGACAATCCGCAAAACAGTAACTGTACCAGAATATCTGATAAAAATGGGCAAAGAGAAAAATTTAAATTTTTCTGCTCTACTAACTAAAGCCTTAAAAACAGAATTAAATTTATAACTAGAAAAAATAAGTCCTGGAAGTTAATTAACTTTCGGGACCTTTTTACAATTTTTGGACTAATTGTTAAATAGCATAATACAAAATAATGCACCTAATAGCTGATTTTTACGGCTCTTTGTCAAATCCTTTTGATAGAGATTAAACGAAAAGAATCAAGTAGCTAATAAACTGCTTGATTCTTTTTATTTACATCAACGACAATGAGCAATTATTTATTTAATTGTCATTTCTAATTTTGCCAGTTGTCGAACACTTTTATAATTAACAAAGTTATAACCATAGTTAAAATTAACGGAATAATCATTTCCCAAGCCGTCAGAGTTTGTACTTGACTGCTAATCGTAGCTTCCCAAAAAGTGATTAATCTTATTTGCCACGCCCAAGGAATCACGGGCCAGATAAAATCAAAAAGACTGGTAATGCTTAAGCCTGAGATTACAACACCAAAAAAGCCCAGAATCATGGCACCACCAGCATTAAGCTTTAATACTATCCATTGTGCTAGTTCGTATTGAATAAGACCGAAAAGTGCAAAAATAAAACTGGTTAGTAAAATTTTAATAAAGGATATATTATTTATCAGAAAAGCAAATCTTAAAATAAAGAAATAAATTAAACTCATTCCGATAATTTCAAAGAAATATAATAACCAATAATAAAATAGCTGCAGCCCAATAGTTAAGCCTTTTTTGCCAGGATTAGCCAACCAATTTTTACAATGACCAGCTTTTTCTTCGCGATCAAAAACCAGACCGATAACAATGCTAATAACTAGCGGAGAAATAAGCGCCAGCAATTCGTAAAAAGTTATTATCATAACGGATGAGTTTACAATGTTTTTTCTTGTACCATAATAAAATCCCATTAATAATGGATAAGCAATTAAAGTTAACAAATGTAAATATAATAAAAAACTCCGCTTAAGTTTAACGTTTTCTGACCGAAAAATATTTTTAAGCATTTTTAATTACCTGCTTCTTAAATGATCTGGCAGCGAGATAACTGAGCAAAATGAAAAGCAGAATAGCTGCTGCTATAATCAAATAATTATTTGAACCTGCCACATTATGACTTAGAGGTAATCCGTTAATATTCATTTTTATTAGCGGTACTGGGAAAAGTTCAGACCAGGTAAATGGCCAAATTTTGCCAAGGAAATAACTATTTACTTCTATGCCGCTAAAAATTCCGGCAAAGGCCAATACAATAGTTACATATATATTAGTAAGGCGACTAAGCCAAATATATAATGGAATTTGCCAAAGATTAACTAACCAAATACCCAAAATTGCTAAAAAACAAGAGATCAACGAGACACTGATTTCAGAAATAACATAAAGCAAACTTACAAAAAGAACTAAGAATAAAGAAGAAACTAATGTTAAAAGTGCAACGTGTAGAATTCTACCTAATTCATAATCAAATAAATTGTAAGGTGAGCTCAAAATCAACTTATAATTCGTGCTATTTTTCTCGTGTCGGTCAATCAGCCCAACAACCAAAGCAAGCAATAAGGGAAACCAAATGGTACTCCACTGATTAATGACACTTTGAATAGCATAACCAGTAGTGGCAAAAAGCACTGTCACTACAATTATTACTAAAAGAGGATAAAGCCACAACAACTGTCTGACTAAAGTTCTTTTTGTTTTTATTACTTCAATAGACAATGAGTTAAGCATTCGTTACACCAGCATTCATTAAAGTATCATTAAATAATTGTTCCAGATTTTCTGTATGATCTATAGTTTTTTCAAGCAAAAGCTGGCCTTTACCGATAATACCAATTTTATCGGCTAGACGCTCGACTTCAGAAAGCATATGACTAGAAATGATAATAGTAATGCCTTCTTTCTTAAAGCTAGTAATTAAATTCCGCAATTGCTGAATGCCCAGTGGATCAAGTCCATTTGTCGGTTCATCCAAAATTAACAACTTGGGTTGACCAACTATAGCTAATCCAATTCCAAGTCTTTCTTTCATTCCCAGAGAAAAATTTTTTGTCAGTTTTTTCCCCGTATCGTTAATGCCTACTTTTTCCAGAATTGGTTGTATTTTATTTTCTTCGACCCCTCTTAAACGACAAACTACCTGGAGATTTTCAGCAGCCGTTAAATTTCCATAAAGAGGTGCATTTTCAATCAGGGAACCAATAGCAGATAAATCCGCTCTAGACCAATCGTGACCAGCAAACATAATAGTACCGCTAGTAGTGGGTATGATTCCTGTTAAAATCTTCATTAAGGTAGTCTTACCTGCGCCATTAGGTCCTAGCAGACAATAAACCTGATTTTCTGGGACATGTAAGCTTATTTGATTGAGTACAACTTGATCTTTAAACTTTTTTGTTAGTTTATTTGTTACTATTAAATCAGACATGTTTTCCTCTTTTATAATAATTTTTATTGTTAAAATATACTCAAATAGTTTTTAATGCTAAACTATATACAAGCAATTTAGCAATATTAAAATTAACTTGTATAACATAATAAAGATGATTATATTATATATAAAAAAGCAGATCAATATATTTTGTAATAGTAGATGTCAAAAAGGAGTTTGCTCTAAACAAATAAATTGAGCACACATCTTTTGGCCACACCAATTTCAAAAATTTTCTAATAAGGATCAGATTGGAAGAAAACAAAGAAAATAACCAAGCAGTATATTATATACTTGATTCTTTTCATTTACTCTTTATCAACAAAATTTGACAAAGAACTGTTTTTGCCTTTTCTTTCGGATTTTAAAGCAATAGCAAAAGTTGCAATTTCATTTTGATCTCACATACTTAAATGAACACTTTCCTTTCTCAAATGATATTCTATTTGTACTATTATTTGAGTACCGCTTATACTTCTTAGGTTCTTTTTAAATGATTTACTTGGCCGTATTTTACTCATAAATTATCAGTAAATTTTATATTTAGTGAAATTTGTAAAGTAAATTTATATGGTGGTATTAATTTTTATTACTTTATAAATTTTAATATATATACAAATTAGCTATACTGATGCATCTTTGTATAACTGACACATTTCTTGTGTTACCATAGGATACAATGAAAGTGCTACAAACGCTTTTAGATACTGATAAAAAGGGGATTTTTTCAATGAATCAAAAAGTAGTCATCATTGGTGCTTCTCATCCAGGTCATGAGGCAGCCATCGAATTATTAGACAGATATCAAGATCTTGATGTCACTATTTATGAAGCAAGTGACTTTGTTTCATTTATGTCTTGCGGAATGAAGCTCTTTTTAGAAGAAAAAACTACCGGTCAGGACAATGTACGCAATTTTTCACCTGCTGATTTGGAAAAATTAGGTGGTAAGATTGTCAATAATTCGCAAGCAGTTGCCTTAAATCCGGCAAATAAGCAAGTTACAATTAAAAATACCCAAACTGGTCAGACTGAAGAAGTTAACTATGACAAATTAATCTTGTCTCCAGGAGTTGATCCACTCCAATTGCCAATTCCAGGGGCAGATTTAGACTACGTTTATTTAATGCGGGGCTACAGTTGGGCTAAAAAGATCAATGAAGCTCTTCATAATGATGAAATTAAAAATATCGTTGTAGTAGGTGCTGGTAACGGAATCGCTGCCGTTGAAGCTGGTGTTTTAGCTGGTAAAAACATGACCTTGGTTGATGCCAGCAACCATATTTTAGCTAATTATTTTTCAAAAGACTTTACCGATGTTTTTGAACAAGAAATGCGAGACAAGGGTGTCGATTTAAAGCTTGATACAAAAGTTACTGGCTTTACCAATGATCACCTAGTCCAAACTGATCATGGTGACATTAAAGCTGATTTAGTCATTGTTGCTGCAGGCATTGTTGCTAATACAGACTGGCTTAAAGATACTATTAATTTAAACCAACGGGGTTATATTGAAACAGACGAATATTTAAGAACTAATCAAAAAGATGTTTATGCTTTGGGTGATGCTATTTGGCCACTGTCAATCCCGGCTAATAAAAGGATGCCAATTCCATCAGCAGTCGCTGCTCGCCACGAAGCAAATTACTTAGTACAACATTTGTTTGAAGAAAAACCAAGCCGTCCATTCCCAGGCTTAGTTGGCGGACAATTGCTAGAATTTGGTGATGTACATGCAGTAGTTAGCGGTCTCCCACAAAAATCTGCTGAATTTGCCGGCATTAATGCTGCAACTAGCATCTACATCGATCATTTGCGTCCAGACTTTATTCCTGCAAATGATAATCCGTTGGGACATATTTCCTTAACTTATAATAAGGACACTCATCAGATTCTTGGAGGTGCAGTTATGTCCAAGCATGATATCACCGCTCAAGGCAATGTCTTAAGCTTAGCAATTGGTCATAAATTAACATTAGAAGATTTAGCTGAACAAGACTTCTTCTTCTCACCAAGTTTTGATCGGCAATGGAATATTTTAAACTTAGCCGCACTACATGCGCTAGGTTTACACAAGTTTTAATTAATTTTAGATATTACTAAGCTTTGTGAGGCAACTCCATTTAAGATGCTTACTATATCTTTCCAAAGACAATTAGTAGAGTAAGGAATGCGGACTGCTATAAAATGAGTCCCAGAAGTTAGACAACTTTTGGGACTATTTTTATGACTAAATTATCTAGAGAGTCAAAAAGCACTACAACTAAATAAAACGCTTATCTTGATTAACTTCACTATTCTTGGGAAATTAATTTTTTGTCTGCTTTCAAATTTAAATCGCTTTAGCTTATTTTCAATTCATTAAATTAGTATTAGTTTCTTTGAAAGCCTATTCAAAGACAGCTATACTGCTCTATAATGAATAGTAGATATTTAATCAGTTTTTGAGGTGATTACATGAAATTAAATAAAAAGTTTGTTTATGGTTCCATAGCAAGCATTCTTGCTATTAGTCCTATGCTACCCGCAATAATGCCAAGCAATACAGAAGTATTAGCTGCTAAGACTGATACTCTCACGTTGAATCATAATTCTTATGTTTATACGGCTCAGGGCAAGCGCACCTATTATAACGGTAAAGGGACATTGCGTATGGGCACCACTGTAAACGGTAATGCCAAAACAACTTCGATTAATGGTAAAAGCTACTATCCTTTAACTGGTGGTGCCTACGTTAAGGCGGCTAATGTTGGTGTTGTTAACAAACAGGTACAAGATGGCAACTTGGAGCTCAATTACCATTCTTATGTTTACGATAAGAATGGTAAACGGCTATACAAATTCCGTGGCAGTAAAAAGAATACGCATTTGCGCAAAGGCACCCCTTTGAAATACTCTGGCTCTGTAGAAAAAATTGACCGGAATAGCAAGCAGTATTTCTTAGTCAATGATGATAACTATAATCAGTCATGGCTCCCTTATAAAAAAATCGGTGGTAAATATTACTACAATATTGGAGCCGGTGGCTATGTTAATGCGGCCAATATTGGCAACATTGATAACAAACCCCTTTATGTCGCAGAAGCAACCGTGACAATTAGTCCAAAGGATATTGACTCCAAAGGAGTTCAGATTGGCTTGGGCAAAGAACAAATCACGGTTAAGCCTTTACAAAAAATAAAAGTTAACTGTGAAACGCTATTTAGGTATGATCCAACCAGTTCACCAAGTTACATTATTAGTGGGACAAAAACTGGCTGGTTTCCTAAATCATACGTACAAAAAGAGCCAAGACAAAGGCTGCTGACTTTTACCGCTGACACCTATGTTTTAATTACTGCTGGAACTGATATTTTTGATGCTAATGGAAATTTACGACCAAATCAAGATTATAAAGCCGGTCTAACCACCTTTATTGAAGGCGAGAAAATTCCGGTTGATGAATTACTATACATTTGGTCGAATAAGGACAACAAAGCTGAGCTCTACTATCATTTAGGCGACGCCAATAACTTTTCGAACAGCAACTTTGAAGAAAACAATGAAGAACATATGTCATTCATCAAAGCTGCTGACAGTAAATATATTTCTGGTCCATTTTTGAAACCTCTTAATACGGTTGATGAAGCTAAAGCAGATGCGAAAATAGCAACTGCAGCAGATAAAAAAGACCTCCAAAAGGAAATTGAACAGGAAAATGCAGTTCACAATACTGATGGATACAAGTTTTACCACTTTAATTTTTATGATGATGCACTAAAAAGAGCCAAAGAAATTAATAGTTCAGATAAAGCAACAGTTTCAGAAGTTAAAGAAGCCACGAGACGTTTACAGATGAAAGCAAAACTAGCCTACTTAACAGTTGATGAATATGCTGCCTACAGTAATTCAAGAAACTCAATGCCAGAAAAATATTAGAAACTTACAAAGTTAATTAAAGAAGCAAGAAATTATTAAATGATGTGAACCCTAAAATTAGGACACTTTATTAGCTTTACTGAGGACTAACTGCCGATATTCGATCGGAGTTAGTCCTTTTAGCTTGATTTTAATTCTTTTGTGATTGTAATACTCAATAAGTTTCTTACTGCGTCTCCCAGCTCGGTGAGATTCTTATACAGCTTTTCAAAGCAATGGAACATTTATTCATGAAAAAAGTGCTCCTTATAGTCGGATTATTGTCTAACTATTATGGAACACTTCAATTTCGAGAGTCATATCCTTTTTTACTTATTTTTCTCTCTTACTTTACTATGCTTTATTGATAGCTCAAGATCAAGATTGCTTTGCCAAGTCAACTATTTGGTCAAACATTTCCTTTTCGTTTGATGAAATGTGGTGAGCAACTTCGATAACAGTTCCTTTAAACTCACTTAGAATTGTTTGATGTATTTGCAAAGATAAGTTTTGATCAAGAGATGAAGTTGCTTCATCAGCTAATAATATTGGTCTTTTTGATACTAATGCTCGTGCAATTTCAACTCGTTGATTTTGACCACCAGATAAATTACTGCCACTCTTTCCAAGTTGGTAGTCTAATCCCTTTTCGTTTACGAGATCATTTAAGCCTGCTTGTTCAACAGCATAATTTAAGTCTTCTTCAGACACATGGCGACCTAAAGTAATGTTGTATTTTAAAGTATCATCTAGAATAAAAGGCTTTTGCTGAATAAAGGAAAAGTACTCGTGTAGTTTTGCCCAATTACCATTTACTTCAGAATGATTAACTTCATAGGATCCAGAATCAAGTTGTTGAATACCAATTAAGACATTCAGTAAAGTTGATTTCCCCCAACCTGATGGGGCTTGCAGGAGAACTTTTTCCCCAGAATCAATTTTTAAGTTAACATTGGCAAAAATTTTCTGTTTACCCAGGCTAACTCCAGCATCAGTCAATTGTAATGATTGAAAAGTATCTGAAGCAGTTGCAGTTTTACTGCCCTGCGGCTTTATCAACAAGTCGATTTTTTTGATTTTTTGCAAAATCGGCTTTGCCGTTTTAATATCGTTTACTGACCCAAAAATACCAACTACAGGATTAATAAAATTATTAGCCAGTTGTGCGATCA
Organism: Lactobacillus kimbladii; assembly: GCF_014323605.1. Taxonomy (GTDB): domain Bacteria; phylum Bacillota; class Bacilli; order Lactobacillales; family Lactobacillaceae; genus Lactobacillus; species Lactobacillus kimbladii_B. The sequence goes on from NZ_SCMB01000001.1 coordinate 396,440, forward strand.
TCATAAACGTGCCTAAAGTCAGCCGACCGCTAACAATGAAACTAATACCAATGGCAAAAGGAAGGAACATACTGAAAATATATGCTACTATCATAGTCATCTCATTAGACATACCTTTAGTCCAATTGGTTTTGAAAAGAGCCGTTTCCATTAGCTTCGCTGCTTTAATCAGCCTGTTAACCATTGAAAATTGAACATCATAGATGTTAACCATTTCTGCTCCGGAATGAGTTTCAATAACGGTGTTGGTGTAGTTGCTATTGGATTTTTCCCACTTTTCAGAATTTTTTTCGATCTTAGGGCCAAAAACAGACTGAATAACGGCAGGAGTAAATGAAGCTATTAAAAATACCAGCGCAATAATCCAAGAACTAACAAATGCAGAGATTACAGCTGCCAAAAATTGAATTAAATCAGAAATAATTGAAAGCTCTGCCTCAATACTATTAGTTTCAATTTGCTTGAGGTCATTGGTCATAAATGAACTGTCAATTTCGTTATGGCCAGCATAGTTATTCACTAAATAATTAGCAGACGCACTTTTTAGGTTAAGATTAATTTCTTCTATAATTTTATAATAGAAATACTGATATATAACGCCGACTATTCCAAATATTAGCAGACCACAAACAGCAAAGACAGTCAGCTTGATTAAGCTGCCTTGAGGCTTTTGGGCGAAATCAATAAATTTTTGAAAAATGAAGGCAGCAAAAACAACCTGAAGCGATTTCAAAAAAGCAAAAAAAACGTATAAGGCTATTTTCCATGGGTGTGAGTATTTTATAATCATAGTTTTCCCGTCCAATATTTTTTAAATAGCATTTTGTTAGTCTAGTTCTTCACTTATAGTATGTATACTCATTTTTAAATTCAATATTGCTCTTAAGCTTGTCCAATAAGCCATGTGAAGAAATTTTTAGCTTAATTATTAAAACTCAGGCTTTTAAATTAATAAAAAATAAATATTAGATAACCAAAATACTAAGGCTCTAATCTTTAAAAGTCAATAAGATAATTTTATTTTCTTTTAATATTTATACTGACAAATTTCCCGTTAGCACTAATTTTTTCCTTAATCCTATTTTGTAACTGTTAAAAAAACGATTATAAATGGCAACATGCAATCCCTGACTCAGTCCACTTGTGCAAAATTAATTCAGTCATGATATAATTTAATTGTAAAGAAAAGAGGCCTTGCGCTAACAAGACCTTTTTGAAAACAAGCAGCCGCTCTAAAGGCGGTTAGCTGAGTAGGAATATAAAAAAGACTATCCCTAACTTGCTAAAGTATGATTGGGACGGTCTTTTTTATTTCTTGTGATTATTGATATAATCCAACAACACAATAATAAACGTGGCGAATGCCAACATTATTTGTAATGCTTGGTAAACGCTCATTAACTGCTTCTCTTTCTAAAAGATTTCGTGCCATAGGCACCATCTCCTTTCCAGATCAACAGCCAACCGCCCTCAAAACAATTTGCTTGAATTCTAAATTAATTATAACAAATACTGTTTGCATATTGAATAAAAGAAGAGCCAGATAATTAACTAAACGGCTTGGTGTAAATAACTTTCACTCACCTTCACCTTATTAACTTAGTATTAAACTGTTTGAAAACCTATTCAAAGACAGGCTATTATTCTATACTGTACGTAAGGTATTTAATCAATTTTTGAGGTGATTACATGAAATTAAATAAAAAATTCGTTTATGCTTCCATAGCAAGCATTCTTGCTATTAGTCCTATGCTACCCGCAGTAATGCCAAGCAATACAGAAGTATTAGCTGCTAAGACTGATACTCTCACGTTGAATCATAATTCTTATGTTTATACGGCTCAGGGCAAGCGCACCTATTATAACGGTAAGAAGACTATACGTATGGGCACCACTGTAAACGGTAGTGCCAAAACAACTTCAATTAATGGTAAAAGCTACTATCCTTTAACCGGTGGTGCCTACGTTAAGGCCGCTAATGTTGGTGTTGTTAACAAACAGGTACAAGATGGAAACTTGGAGCTCAATTACAATTCTTACGTCTATGATAAGAATGGCAAGCGTTTGGGGAAATTCCGTGGTAGTAAAAAGAATACGCATTTGCGCAAAGGCACCCCTTTGAAATACTCTGGTTCTATTGAAAAAATTGACCGGAATAGCAAACAGTATTTCCTAGTCAATGATGATAACTATAATCAGTCATGGCTCCCCTATGAAAAAATTGGCGGCAAATACTACTATAGTATTGGAGCTGGCGGCTATGTTAATGCGGCCAATGTTGGGCAGATAGATAATAAATCACTTTACACAACTGATGTAAGTGTGAAAGTTAATACAACTAGTGCTATACAGGTTGGCACCGGTAAAGAGCGTACAAGTATCAAACCTGGAGAAAAGGTCAAAGTTGATCGCGTCTCTCAAGTATTGTCTGGACCATCATACAGAGCTAGTTATCGCATAAGCGGAACAAAGACAGGCTTTTTCGCCACATCTATAGTAAATAAAAAGCCAAGACAGCAGCTTCTTAACTATACATATTTTACTTATGTTTCTGCCAGCAAGAATATCGATGCTTATGATGCCAACGGACAGGCTCGTTCAAACCTAACGGCAATAAACGGTGCAACTACTTCTTTTGCTAAAGGCACTTTCATACCCGTTGATGAGGAACTATACATTTGGAATAACAAGGAAAACAAGGCTGAGTTATATTACCACCTTGCTCCAAATACAACTGTGAGTGACATTTCTCTCCAGACAATTAACAAAGACAGTATGACTTTTGTTAAAGCAGCTGACAGCGAATTTGTTTCTGGACCATTGTTAAAGCCTGTTAATACAGTAGATGAAGCCAAGGCAGACGCCAAGGTATCTACTGAAACTGATAAACAAGACCTGCAAAAAGCAATCAGTCAAGATGAAAAAGTTAAAGCAAGTGAGAATTATCAGCAATACAGACATGAAACATATGATGCAGCTTTAGCATATGCAAAGCAAATTAATAGTTCAAATACAGCCAGCCTGCAAGAGGTTAAACAAATTACACTCACCTTAAAGAATCAACAGAATAGTTGGTTTCTTCCAGCTGATGAATTAAAAGTTAATAGTATGCTGGCTTTAACGAGACCATTCTAAATACTTTTTACTCTGTTTAATAAATTTCAATTAAGGATTAACTTCCGATATTTAACGAAGCTAGTCCTTTTTGTTTTGTACTGATTCTTTTTTGACTGCAAATTTTTTATAACTATCCACTTGCTATTTACAATAAAAACAGAAATTAGCCTTATGATCTGATATAGATTGTGATCTCCAAGCTTAAAAAAGTTCTTAACATCTAAATAGATTATTTGTTTAATTTTAGGTTGGTTTTTAGATTATTTTGACTTTTAATTATTTATCTGCCTATAATTTATCTATTAACCACAGGCTAGTTATATTAATATGTAATTTTATTTGTAAGGATTTACTTATGGCAAATAATCAGAATAACGAAAAAAATGAGAAAACAAAACAATTTTATGATTTTTTAAAATATACAATAGTCTTATTTGCGATTTTTATTTTAATTAATTTTTTACTGACAAAATATTTAATAGTTAAATGTTCCGTGTCTGGCATTTCAATGCAACCAACTTTTGAAAACCAAGAAAGAGTTATAGCTAATCGCAATAGCAAATTGAAACGAAATGAAATTGTCATTTTAAAGGCTCCGGATGAACGTAATTCCTTTTATATAAAAAGAATTATAGGATTACCGGGTGAAACTGTTACTGGAAAAAATAATAAGATTTATGTTAATGGCAAAAAAATAAATCAAGACTATTTAAAACCAGGATTTAAGCTAACGGATAACGAAGACGGCTTTTATGGTACAAAATATTCTTACACTGCTGACTTTTCAATTCGTTCTTTAGCAAGAACAAAAGAATATAAAAGGATTTATTCCCCTTCTCAATTAAAAGAAATGAAAAGTACTAACAAAGTTCCCAAAGGTTCATATTTTGTAATGGGTGATCATAGGAGCGTTTCAAAAGATAGTCGTTATATAGGCGCAATCCCTAGAAGTAAAATTGAAGGCGTTGTTAAATATCGCTATTGGCCACTTAACAGAATCAAAGTATATTAAAAAGGATTAAGTCCAAATTTAGGTCTTAATCCTTTTTCCTTTCACTTTTTATAACTCTGCTAATCTTTTTTCATCTAAATGAAACATAATCATGCAATAAAATAATAATATTGCAGTCATAAACACCACCACATAGATGTTAGTCATAATTCCAGGGAGTTCACGTAAGAAATCAGCAGGTGAATAACTTATGAAATATGGCAAACGGATAGTTGCATTCATTAATAATAAAACTATTTGCAAAACTAAACCTGTACACATGGCAGCAAACTTATTTTTAATCCACAAAGAAGTAACCATTGCGAATACAGAAAATAATCCACCCCAAAGAGAAGAAAATATAATTGACAAAATAGCGTGGACAAATGGATGGGAATAATAAAGGGAGACAAACAGCATAGTAAAATTTCTAGCACCAATATTAATATTAAGTAAGTTATCGGGCTTAATATTAGGTAATATCATAAACCAAGATAAGAAGTTAAACAGTAAAGGAACAGCGATCACAATAAAACCTGTCATAAATGCAATCCCTAGGTATCCTAACAAGATTTGTTTAATGGACTTCTCCATCTTTAATTTATAAAAATAGCCGTTGGTAAAATCTTCTTTTAATAATGTACTGGCAGGTAAACTCGCTATTAAAGGTAACAAGATAAAAAATATAGTAGGTACAAAAGTAAAACCATCTATTGACATCCACATAGTATAAGGTGAGTTTGTCGCAGGAATATTTTTAGACGCAGAAACGCCACATTGTACAACGCTAATACTTATTCCTATAACCAATGCCAAAAACAACCATAATTTATTCAAACGTGACCACAAAAATTTCATTTTATTCTCCCTATTCTAGCAGAAGCGAATATTTAACATAGTGCTTTTTAGCTGGTACCAAGAAACTGAAACGTAACTTTTGATTGCGCATGTCATATGAATAGCGCGGAATAGTAAAGTCCATTGTAAAAGGCTGCTTGCCATGCTCCAATGCTTTATAAGGATTAATACTGTGATGACTTTTGTCATACAATTTTACCGAGGGATTGCTTGTACCATAAGGATTATTTAGATACATATTTTCTATAAAATTAGGATTGTTTTTTCTCTCGCCATAGAATGGCCGGCCAGTTTGACGTATATTAAATTTGACTTTGGCTTGTACAGCGTCTTTACTTTTCTTAACTGCAGCTTCATGAACAATAAAGTTAACGTGATAGGCTTTTACCAATTCATTTTTGCGAAAAAGCTGTTCTTTAGTCACACCATACTGCTGAGGATGGGCGTTTACCTGGCGGTAGCGATAAAAGCCCACGCAGCCAACTACAATTATTATCACAATTAAGAAGCTCCATAATAATTTTTTATTTTTCATAATTTATTGTTCCTTCTTGTACATATAGCTTTTGCGTGGCGACTTTGTTTACAAACTCATGATCATGCGAAGCAATAACAAAGGTTGAACCTTTATGGTTATACCCATCAATCAATCTGATTAATTTACCAATACTTTCATGATCCAGCGCATTGGTAGGCTCATCCAGAACAATTAACGGATAGGCTCCAAGAAAAGCCTGTGCAATTCCTAATTTCTGCTTCATCCCCAGTGAAAATTTCTTAACTTTTTGTTTAGGAAACCTGGTTAAATCAAAGTATGCCAATAAATCATTAATCTGCTTTTCTTGAATATCCGGATCTAATTTTGCTAGCAAATCTAAGTTTTTATAAGCAGTAAATTCTTCTATTAAACTGGGATTTTCAATTAAAATTCCCGCTTTAATTGGATAAGGCTCTTGGACCTTCATCTTCTTACCATTAACTATGACTTCCCCACTGGTATTTATTAGACCTAAAATCGTTTTTAAGATTAACGTTTTACCGGAACCGTTTATTCCTTCTAAAACAGTAATACTGCCTTCCGGAATCTCTGCACTAACATCATGCAATAGTGGCCGTCTTTTCACTACTTTTCCTACTTCATTTAATTCAATAAAACTCATTTTTTGCTCCTTACTCTACACTAAAGAAATGGTCAATAATCCCATAAACAATCACCATAATCAAAGTTGCCAGCACTAATAATAAAAAACCAGGGAAATTAAATCTCATAATTATCAAGTTATTCAAAGGATTTAATGGCCACTTTAAAAGAGATGTCATTATCAAAAGTGAAGCTGGAATAATCAGACCCAATGCCGAATTAAACTTTCCAATTGTACCTTGCAAAATAAGCGTGAAGTATATTCCTAAAAAATTGTTGATGAAAAGTAGTGGGATCGCCTGCCAGTCAGCTAAATTAAAAAAAGACAAAGAGGGCAATTTAAATAAAGCCGTAACAAGCAACATAACTAAAAGTGTAACAAACACATAGGCAAAAGCTATTACTCCCATTAATAACATAGTGACGACAGTAAAATTTTTCGGTGGAATTTGTAATCCTCTTAGGTGCATAATGGTAGTTTGCCAAAGCAGTTTAAAGCTATTTAATACAATAAGCAGTGGTATTAAGAAATAGACCAGCCACAAAATAAAATTAAAAGATGTACCTTGACTGGTATCGGCAAAGAAAAGATTAAATATAGAAGTATGTGAACTATTAATTAGCTGCGTACTGAGAAAAATAATTGAAAAGCAGATCAAACTTAGCCAGCAAATAAAACGGAAGCGAATTATTTGCCATAAATATAGTAATTGATTCCAAAACAAACGTTTCATAAAGACCTTCTTTTTAAGAGTGGGGGTAGCCGCAACAATAAAGATAAATTAATTTGACTATTATAAATAGCCAGTTTTTGTTTCTTATTTTTTCATTATCGTTTAATTCTATACATTCATAGTACCATTTTAGAATTATTAAAAATAGTAGAATTAGACTTTTAATAATCTGGTTCACTATAACGGTCAGTAATTAAATAGACAATTAGCATTAATAGCGTTGTAACTAATAACAACAGAATATTGTTCTTATTGATCCGCAACAACATTAAACTATTGAGCGGATTATATTTCCAAGTGGTGTAAACAGTCATTATAAGCCAACTAAAAGGAATAATTATGCCCAGTGGAGCATTGAAGCGACCGATAGTGGCCTGAATTATCAACAACAGAAATATTCCTAAAAAATTATTAATGACCAATACTAATAAAGCTGATAATCCGTGAAATTGTAATAGTTTAAAATTTTTTAGCCAGGAAAAATCAGTCACTAAAGCCATGATTCCTTCTGTTAGTGCCACATAAATGAGGGTGATCAATCCCATTAACCCAATGTTAACTACAGCAAAATTTAATGGTGAGTATCTCAGCCCTCGCAATTGCATTCCCCTTACTTGCCATAATTGTTTAATACCGCTTAAGACTATCAGTAGCGGTACTACAAAATAAACAAACCAAAAAACAGGCAAAATAACTTGGCGTGATTTAACAGCGTTAAAATCAACACCCATGAAAAAAATAGGAACTATAGCAGAATTCGGCATTAATTTCAACATCAGTATTACAAAGCTTATTAAGCCTAACCAAAAAAGAAAGCGTGATTTTATTAGTTGCCACAAAAATAAAAATTGATCCCAAAATAAATTTACAAGAGATGTTTTTGAGTCTACCGCTTTAGAATGCAATTGTTCTCTCCTTATTTGTTTACACTCGCACTTCTTAAAAATGAAATAGCTTACACCAATACTACCACTTGTATAGAATTAAAAAAACACTATTAAATTTGGCAGTACAACTTTAATAGTGCTTTTATTATATCTAGACATACAAAAGAGCTTCCTAATTATTATTGAGAGCGCTAAAATAACTTTAACTCATAAAGCAATAAATATAAGAAAGGAATTTTCATGATTAGAAAATGTGAAGTTGCTGACAGTCCAGCTATTCAAAAAATCAATCAAATTGAACTAGGTTATGATTATCCTGTAGAAAAAACGGCTGCCAACATTAAAAGGCTGCTAAATGATCCTGAACATCATTATCTCTGGGTCTTTGAAGATGATAATACCAAAAAAGTTGAAGGTTATTTGCATGCAGAAGTTTTTGAAGAAACCTATTTTGACCCCATGTTCAACGTTTTAGCTTTAGCAGTAGATTCTTCTGTGCAAAAGAAAGGCATTGGCAGTCAACTTATGCATACTTTGGAAAAACAGGCTAAAAATTTAGGCATGAAAGAAATTAGGTTAAATTCAGGAGAATCACGTTTAGGTGCTCATAAATTTTACGAAAAACTGGGCTATACCAGTAATAAAATTCAAAAACGATTTGGTAAAAAGTTGGATTAACAACTTAATAATATAGCACTTTAATTTAAAATATTTTCCAAACAAAAACCCGCCTTATCTACATGATCAAAGACGGGTTTTTATAACATGAATTTTTATTAATTATATTAGCATTTGCGTGATTTCCAAAACTACTGGTACAACTATTACGAATAAAACTGTTGAGGTAGTCACAACGTTGGTAGCGTATTGCACATCCCCGTGCGATTCACCCACTAAGATTGGCAAAACTGCCAAAGCAGGAGTAGCAGATTGTACTACTAAGGTTTGTTTAGCTAGACCCGTCAAGGATGGCAGCCAATTTGCACCAACAACAATTAAAAGCATCATTAAAGCCGGTACTAAGATAAAGCGGCCAAGCAATGCCCAAATGGTATCGCGGTCAAGGTGGATTGACTTCAAACCGGCATCTGCCAATATAATACCAATATAAATCAATGACATCGGCGTGACGATGCCCCCAACCATGCTTAACACAGCCGTAATCCAACTAGGAATTGGTACTTCAACTAATAAGCAAATTAAGGCAATTAGAAAACCAACTAATGGTGCTGGCAACAATTTTTTCCAGTTGAATTTTTGTTGTTTTCCTTTTTGTTCAGTTGGGTCATCGCTAGAAATGAAGAAGACACCAATTGCCCAGGTAGAAACCGTATTTAACACATAATAAATTAAAAAGTACGGCATACTTTTTTGCCCAAATAAGGCAATATTTAATGGTAAACCAATAAAAATGGTATTGGCATTCGTAATGGCGTTAATGAAAGTACCGCGGCGACCTTTGCGGATCCGCAGAAGCTTACATAATATCCATGCGAACAAATAGCTGAGAGCAAAACAGATAATGGCATAGATCAATCCGCCTGTTAAGCCAAACAATTTTTGCCGGTTCAAGTATTTTAAGACCGAAACAAAAATTGAAGCTGGTAAAGCAATATTCATAATTAAATAGGAAATATTACCTTTAAACTGATCGCCCAGCTTGCCACTGGTGCGCAACCAATACCCTAAAGCAATTACAAGTAACAGCTCAACGACGCTAGTTAATGAAGTAATAAAGGCTTGCATTTATTCTCACTCCTGCTCATCTTTATATTCAGGCGCCCAGCGAAGCGCAGCCACTGCCTTGTCACCATCTTGAAAATCATTTTGGTTGAGGTGATCGGCAATTGCCTTGTTAGCCACAGCTTTTGCTACAGTTTGAGAAAAGACATTTAGTTTTTCAACTGGTGGCAAAACTGCTGCGCCTGGTTTACTTGAATCAACAATGCCGCCAAGTGAGTGGGCCGCTACACTAATCATTTCATCACTTAAAATCTTAGCATTAACTGCCAGAGCACCAAGACCAAGTCCTGGGTAGACCAAAGCATTGTTAGCTTGTCCAATTTCATACTTAGTGCCCTCATAATCAACTGGATCAGCAGGAATACCAGTAGCTACTAAAGCCTTGCCTTTAGTCCAATGAATTAAATCTTCTGCTTTTGCCTCCGCTAATTGAGTTGGGTTTGACAATGGGAAAATAATTGGCCGCTCGGTATGGGTTGCCATTTCCGTCACAATATCCTGAGTGAAAGCACCTGAACGAGTTGAAGTTCCCACTAAAATATCAGGATGAACTGCTTGTACAACACTCTTTAAATCTTTAAGCTGGTCAGCATTGCTGAATTCAGAACGTTTCCTGACAAATTGTTTCTGCGCTGGTGTTAAGTCGGGGGTGTCTTCAAAGAGCAGACCTTGTTTGTCAACTAAGTAAAAGTGCTTGCGTGCTTCATCAGGTTGTAAACCTGCTTGCAGCATCTCGGCATAGACTTGCTCCACGATTCCTGTGCCAGCTGTTCCGGCACCAAAACAGACATACTTTTGATCTGTTAATTTCTGACCACTAATCTTCAATGCTCCCAAGATACCGGCCAAAACAATGACACCGGTACCTTGAATATCATCATTAAAGGTTAAAATATGATCACGATAGTGTTTTAAAATATTATCAGCATTATCCCGACCAAAATCTTCAAAATGTAAATATAGTCCTGGAAATAATTTTTCTACAGCTTGCACAAAGCGATCAACAAATTGATAATATGGTTCACCATTTACGCGACGCTGATGGTTGCCTAAGTAGAGCGAATCATTGAGTAATTTGTCATTGTTAGTGCCAACATCCAGCACTACTGGCAATACACACGCCGGGTCAACACCAGCTGCAGCAGTATAAACCATCAACTTGCCAACAGAAATGTCAACTCCCTGTGTACCCCAGTCACCAATTCCTAAAATTTCTTCACCGTCAGTAACCACTATTAGTTTTATATCACGGCCATCAGCCGCATTTTTCAAACTATCTTCGATTTGATCAGGTTCATTAATTGACAAAAATGCGGCATATTGCGGATTTACAAACAAATGACTGTAATTTTCGATAGTTTCAGCTATCGTCGGGTCATACACAATCGGCATAAATTCGGTAACATGCTCACTGAAGACCTTAAAAAACAGCACTCTATTAGTATTAAAAACAGTCATCAAAAAAATGCGCTTTTCCAAATTAGTTGATTTTTCCTGATACTGCAGGTAAACTTCCCGCGCCTGCTCTTCTAATGACTGCACCTTAGGAGGTAACATCCCTGCCAGCTGATACTTTTCTCGCTGCTCTTCTGTAAAAGCAGTACCTTTGTTTAAAAATGGGTCATTCAACCTATCTTGTCCTGTTTTAGCCATTTTTTCACTCTCCGTCTATTTAATTATTATTAGCACGTACTATATGATTAGACTATAACCAGCATGTAAAAAGTGCAATAAATTAAACTTATATTAACAGCATATAGTATATAATATGTGCTTAAATATAGTTTTTATTAAAAATTGTGCAAATAAAAAAACCAGTTCAAGTTAATGAATTGGTTTTTTATTCTATATAATAATTAATAAGCTGCTTTATGCCTGGTAGCGTGACTCACCATTTAAATAAGTTTCACTTAAAGTCATGTCAGGGTTTAATACTAAGAAATCAGCATCTTTATCAGGTGCAATTGAACCACATTTATCGAGTACGTGCGCACTCTTAGCCGGAACATAAGAAGCCATCATAACAGCTTCTTCAGGAGTAGCAACATTCCAATCAACAACATTCTTGACTGCAGTCTTTAATTGCAAAATACTGCCGGCTAAATTATTGCCACCTTTCAAACGAGCCATGCCCTCTTTAACATAAACAGGTAATTCACCTAACATATAGTCACCGTCAGGCATCATGCCAGCTTCCATACAATCTGTGATTAAACAAATGTGTTCGGCACCTTTAAGCTGAACCAATGCCCGCACCATTTCTTTTTGAACATGGTGACCGTCACAGATCAATTCATCTGTAACATTATGCAGAGCCATCGCAGCGTTAGAAATTGATGTATCATGGTGTGAAGGATCAGGCATTCCGTTAAAAGTATGAGTAAACATTGTTGCACCAGCTTCAACACCGGCTTTAGCTTCTTCAAAGTCAGCACTCGAGTGCCCCAAAGAAACAACTACACCCTCTTTAACAGCAGCACGGATAAATTCCCGGGCATCTTTTCTCTCAGGCGCAAGAGATATTTTATTCAGCAGCCCTTTAGATTCTTCACGCCACTCATTAAATTGATTAATATCAGGATCAATCAAATATTTAGGGTTTTCTGCACCAGCATGTTCTGCAGTAAAGTATGGTCCTTCAAAATGCAACCCTTGAATTTTAGCACCAGTTTCTTCACCTTTATGGGCGCCAAACATCTGGCAAATTTTGCTTAATGTATCTGCACCGGCAGTATAAGTCGTTGGCAGCCAGCTGGTAACGCCAGACCGTAAAAAGCCTTCTGACAGGCGGTTTATTCCTGCCCAATCACTTTTCATCACGTCTTCTTTTAGTGAACCATGTACATGTGTGTCAACCAGTCCTGGTGCAATCCATTTGCCTTTATAGTCTACTATTTTGCCTTCAGGTTTTTGATCTTCAGTATAGTAAAAGCCAAATTTGCCGTCATCTTGAACTTCTAAGTAACCACCTTGTTCTGTCACATTTTCAAGAAAGAATTTATCTGCATGAATATAATAAGTCATAATATTTTTGCCTTTCTTTTTAAAATAAAACTCGTATTTATAGCTTAATTTTAGCTTAATCAACTGGTATTTACCAGTTCAATTTCAAATAGTACAGAAACTTTTTATTTTTTAGTTATAATAGTGGTATAGGTAACTAATTAGGAAACAAGAAATATGATTCAAAATACGCAAACAAATCAACATCAACTAGGAGCACTTACTGGTGCCAGCAAGTGTGACCACTATTACGAATTACATTTTGCCACGGGCGAAATTGCGCGCTTTTATGTCTTAGCTGACGGCATTTTTCGCCTTTTAATTGATCCAGAGCAAAATTTTACTGAAAATCGAACGGAAACTATTCAATTAACCCAGTTTGATAACTCAGCCTTTGCAAAGTCGCAGGTCAGAGCCACCAATGATTCCTTAATTATCCATACTGGCAATTACCAAATTATTTTTGGACAAAATCCAGCTGTCATAAGTATTTTTGATGAATCATTGCACCATAACAGGATGCACCAAACTCAACCACTTGAACTTAGTTCTACCAGAACCCGTGAGTTTTTAACAGAAAATAAAAATGAATTTTTTTATGGTGGCGGCTTGCAAAACGGCTACTTTAGTCACAGAGGACACAAAATCGCAATTAAGCATGACCAAATAACCGGTCAAGGTGGCGTCATTATGCCTGTCCCTTTTTTCTGGTCGAATGCTGGTTATGGCGAATTAAGAAACACTACTGCAGCAGGAACTTATGATTTTGGCAAAACCAAGAGAGGAGTTACTATTCTTACCCATCAAGATGCAGTTTTTGATGCATTTTACCTTCTTGGTACTAATCCTCAGGAAATTTTGCAGCACTATTATACTTTAACGGGCAAACCAATGTTATTGCCCAAATACGCCTTAGGTCTGGGTCATATTGGCAATTTCTGTACAACTTTGTGGCAACCAAGTCAAGCTAAGAAACGCAATGTCAGTAAAATTGGCAATAATTATTATACTCGTACAAAAGATGAAAAAGCCGCATCGGGCAAAGCTTCACTTAACGGCGAAGAAAATTACCAGTTTTCCGCGCGGGCACTAATTGACTGCTATCATGCCATGCATTTTCCTTTGAGCTGGTTTGTACCCAATTATGGTGTTCAAGCCAACAATCAACAAGCTCTCAGTTTCTTTAATGAATATGCGTTAAACCAAGACGTTCATCCCGGATTTTGGCACCAAAGCGAAGTCGAATTACCGGAAAAAACTGCTTTTACTTTTACTACTAATGAAATAGCGACTAAAGATAAAGCACAGCTTCAAAACGAATCACAAACAAAGCGTTCACTAGTGCTTGCTGATAGCGGCAGTACCGGCATGCAAAAAAACGCTGCTTTGATCTTTGGAGATGTTGGCGGCAACTGGGGCAATGTTGCTACACAAGTAGCTGGTATGCTCGGAGCAAATCTTTCAGGTCAGCCTTTAGTTGGTGCAGCAGTTGATGGACTGCAAGGCGGTGGCAATGCACAAATCAATGTCCGTGATTTTGAATGGAAATGTTTTACCCCTCTGCTCTTTAACTTTGATGATCAGGGCGACTTCAGTAAAAACCCGTTTGCCTATAATAGGAAAATAACCGACATTAATTTGGCTTACCTAAAATTACGCCAGCATTTGACTAACTACCTATATACACTAAATGAACAGGCAAAAAATGGCGCATTAATCATGCGTCCCCTTTTTAGTGACTTTCCAGACGAGCTGGCTAATTACACAGCACAGTTTGGCAATGAATTCATGTTAGGCTCCGATTTGTTAATTGCACCAATTACTAATGGTCGTGAAAATGAAAACGGAGATTCACGCAAAGATAATCTGTATTTACCTGGGAAGAAGACAATGTGGATTGATCTTTTTACAGGTAAAAAATATGCCGGTGGCAAGGCCTACAATAATTTATCTTTTCCATTATGGCATTTACCAGTCTTTGTTCGCGGTGGCAGTATTTTTGACTGGGGCAATCGTGATTTTCTGCTTTACCCACAAGATCAAAGCGAGACAGTTATTTACAACGATAACTCTCAAGCCGCTGAATCCTATAATTCCACTTCAAAAATTTTCAGTAAAACTGAAAATGAAACATTGCTGGTAACTATTCCACCAGTTGCAGGCAACTGGGAAAACCAAGAAGTTGAACAGCCTACTAAGCTGACTATTATGTGTGATTCTTACCCTGATCGCATCACTATTAAAATTAACGATCAAGTTGTCCCAGTGGAAGAATACGGATCGCTTGACGCTTTCAACCATGCTCGCGAAGGCATTTTTTACAATGCTAATTATGGCTTGGATGAATTTAAACAATATCACAAGAATACGCAAACTGCCCTGCAAATAAAATTAGCAAGTCGAGACGTTACCACAACTAAAATCGAAATTACAGTGCACAATTTTAATTATGGCAAGAAAGTTTTAGTACATGAAATTACCAGTGGCGTACTGCCGTCGCCTAAATTGCCGGCAGTTGATTCAAGTAAAATTTCCGCTCATTCGTTCGAACTTGCCTGGCCTCACGAAAGCGCAGTTCAGATAGAAGTTAATAATCTCCTTTATGTCGGCATTACTGGGAAAAATTTCACTTTTCACGAATTAACCCCTAATACTCGCTATATCATTAGAATGCGGTATGTAATAGGAAATAAAGTTTCTGAATGGTCTGATCTTTTCGGCGTCATTACCAAGCACGCTGCTAAAGATTATGCTATTGAAAATATTGATGTGACTAGCAACTATACCAGCAAAGAAAATCATCCCCTGTCTTATTTAACTGATCTTAAACTGGCAAGCGAATGGCAAACGGATCAATCAATTTCACCTGAACAACCACTGGAACTAACCTTTACTTTTGAAAAAGTTGAGAAATTAAGCAGAATGGTCTATGTGCCACGAAATATTGATCATAATGGTGATCCTCTTGTCGTTTCAATTGCTGTTTCAACGGATGGCGAGCAATATACTACCTATGCAGACCACTTGCAGTGGAAAGCTGACACGAAAAACAAGGTGGTTGGTCTGCGAGATGTCCGTGCAAAAAAAGTGCATTTGACTATCTATCAATCATCCGGTCCGATCATTGCTGCAAGAGAAATTATCTTTTTCAGGGCAAAAAGATAATAAATATAAACACAAAGCTAATATATACTGAGCCTCCAAAAATTGTCCTAAACTTGGGGCTCTTTTATTTAAAAATTATATTAGACATTTAATTAAACTTTTGGCTCATGATTTATCTATATATTTTAGTCTTAAGGCATTATCGCATTGAAAATATGATTATGACTTCTATTAATTATGCTAAATAGCTGTTAAAACTATATTGCTACTTAAAATCAAGATCACCTAAATTTTGGAGAGACATAATCGAAATCTCATCGGGTGCGGTGTATACTTGTACTAACATAAATTAGGGAGCTAATATTAATGAAAAAGAAACTGGGTAACTTTGTTGCTAGAAAAGTTGGTAATTCTATAGCACTTATGGTCCCGAGTAAGGCTGGAGTTAAACCTGGACAACGATTTGAATTGATTCAGGAAGATAAAATAGCACTTTAATCTATAAGGTTATTGACTCTAATCCTTGGTTTAATGGAGAATATGACGATATTGACTTTAAAAAAGAAATTGAACAAGTAGGTAACCCTGATACTATGCAGGTTGGTAAGGAAAATGTAGCATCTAATCAATGAAACATTATTCGGATAGATGCTGAACCACATGCAGGACGATAAGAAGGCGGTCATAATCCCCAATCTGGCAATATTCAAAGACCAGCGATAGTTACATCAAATAATGCATATAATCAAAAAACAGGACTCGCTATCTGCATGCCTCTTACGCATGATCTTAAAAAAGATAATCGTGGTCTATACTATCGTCTTGCTGATATCAGCAGTGGGATATCTGGTAGTGTAGTTACTTTTCAAATGCCTAATTATGATTTTTCCGGTCGAAATGGTAAAATTGTTGGACATGTTAGTGATAAAGACTTGGATAACCTGCTATCTAAAGCATATCAAATTTTAGATAAGCGCTAATTTTTATCAAAATATTGCTTAATTCAAGTCACTCAAAAAATAAAAATAGTTTCATTTTAAAAGCACCTCAGGTTTAACCTGAGGTGCTTATGTTTTTTTTACTTATCCGTATTATTTTTTGAAAAACCAGTGATACATTTTCCCATCGAGAAAGTCACCAATCACAAATATCAGCGTCCACAAAACAATTCCAATAATGCGCACAAACAAGGATGTTACATAATTATTCCAGCTATTATCATATGGCAGAAGAAATAAAACAATAGGAACTACAAGGAAGAAGTACTTAACTTTAGTCCACCGTAAATGTTGGTGCTGATAAAATTGTATAAGTTTAGAATTCTGCGGTGTTTTGTGTGTTAATCTGACGCAAACTAGATATATTAAGTAAATAGCATCAACTATTAGTAAAATCAAAACAATATCATTAAGCATAAATAATCCCCTCCTATTTACAATTTAAGTCAAAAAAATTTTTAAACAGATGATATTTTATTATTTACTGTTTAACTTGATTTTAAAGACAAACCTATACTTTTACAATATTAAGTAAAAATAAATTTGCTATGCAAAATATAATAAACTGCTTTTTCAAAGCAGTTTTTAAAATCATAAAAACCAGCTTATAGAAAACAAAGCTGGTTTTTAATTTAAAACTTTTTCTGGTTTTTAAACGAATCTGTCCTTTTTAATTACCCGGTAAACTGAAATAACTAAAACTAAAATTGCGCAAAGCATTGCCACATAGGCCATAGGTCCGACACTAATAGCAGCCTGAGCCTGACTGCTGGCCATACGATTTTCGACAGCGTATTCTACGATCCACTTACTCAATAAACGAGGAGTTAAAACAAAGCTGATAGTAGCTATGATTGAAGCTACCAAGGCCGTATTGCGCGAATATGGTTCCCGAAAAAATTGTGCTAAAACGCAAAATGCTGGTGCAATCATTAAAAGCAGAACCCACATAATAATTAAACGGCCTGCACCACTGTTCATCATTTGCGCACTGTTAGCCGCATAACGATATTTACCCCACAGCTGTCCACCAGTTAGGGTATTCAATAAACTCAAGAAGTATGATCCCTGTTGACCATAGACGCCACCACGATTAGACAAGATGCCCTGAACGACTTGCAAGCCATCAGTCGAACCAGCTGTGGAAAAATTAACTGTTACCACTTTTTTCATATAAGTGGCCAGAAACATGATAATCGAGCCACCAAATTGCAAAGCTCGTAACATGCTTAATTTCCGGGATGACTTCATTTTAAATTCGAGACTAAGTACCCGGTTAGGATGATGACTGCGACCAATCACAAAGATGCCAATTGCGACCACAATTGCCAGTGCAGCAAGAAGCCACCAGAGTTTGACCATAACTAAGAAAATAGCCAAAACAACTATTGCCACCGCGATGTATGGCCGATCTGCAAAAATATCCCAGAAATTTAACTTTAAATGGCGGCAGTCGGCACGAGTTTGAGAAGTATTATTTTCTCTAATCGTTGCCTTTGGCACCTTGTTTGTGTGCGACTGGGATTTTTGGCGGTATTCCTGCCTAGTTAAGTGCGAATCTCTTCCCATACCAACATCCCTTCCTTTCAGAAATAATATCCTAACATGTTTAATATGAAAATATCATCTATTTAGCAAATTCTTAGCAAATTTATTGTGCTAAAATAGAAAAGATATCATATTTTTTAGAAAAACATTAAAAAAGAAAGCGAGGACGTTTTGACAGTTTCCGAAAAATTTCCGGCTGGCTGGCATAAAGCTTTTGTCACTTTATGGCTAGGCTGCTTTATCACAGGTATGGGTTATTCCATGACAATGCCCTTTATCTCACTATTTATCGCTGATCTGGGCCACTACAGCAAGTTGCAGATTAGTATGTATTCCGGTCTTGCATTTGCCATGACCTTTATTGCTCAGGCAATTGTTTCACCTTATTGGGGCAACTTGGCTGACCGCAAGGGTCGTAAATTAATGTGCATGCGGGCATCTGGGGTCATGGCTTTAACTATTACTGCTACAGGTTTTGCCCCTAATGCTATTTACATAATTGTCATGCGTTTTATTCAGGGTGCTTTTTCCGGCTACATTAACAATGCTACTGCCTTGATCGCAGGAGAAACTCCCCACAGAAAAAGTGGCTGGGTAATGAGTCAAATGATGACTGCCGGTACAGCTGGAAACTTAGTTGGACCACTTTTAGGTGGTGTTTTGTCAAACTTCTTCGGTAACTGGCTTGGTGGCGTCTGGGGCTACCGGATTCCATTCTTCATCACCGGCTTTTTGATGGTGCTCGTCTTCTTAGGGTCGACATTCTTAGTTCATGAAAACTTTACCCCAATTTCTCGTGAAGAAATGAAGCCTATGAAAGAAATCATGCACTCTCTACCAAGCGTTAAACTGATTGTAGTCATGTTCATAACCACCCTGTTAGTGCAGGCCGCTAACATGTCAATTGATCCAATTGTTTCTTTGTATGTCAAATCGATGATGCCTAATAGCAAGAATATTGCCTTTGTAGCGGGGATCGTAGCCGCAACCCCAGGTCTCGGAACACTGCTGGCTGCTTCCAAAATCGGACATAAAATGGATGAAATTGGACCACTAAAAATATTACGCTTAGGTTTAATAGTAGGTGCGATTCTCTTCGTACCTATGGCTTTAACACACTCACCTTGGGTGCTGGCAGGATTGCGTTTTCTACTGGGAATTGCCAGTGCTGCAATGTTACCGGCAGCACAGACTGTTTTGACATTGAACACTCCGGCCGAAAGCTTTGGTCGAATCTTTAGCTACAATCAGTCTTTCCAAGCAGTTGGTTCTGTGTTTGGTTCACTAATGGGTTCTACTATCTCCGGTCTGTTCAACTACGCTACAGTTTTCTGGACTACAGGTTTCACCCTATTGATTAACTTTATTCTGATTATCTTTTTCAGTTTGAGAAAAAGCACTAATAAATAAGAGCTAACTTACAACCAATAAAGTATCCTAATTTTGGTGGTCACATCATATTTCGTTCAGGATGCTTTTTTGTTTTGCTTGATCTCCGTAGATAAACATTGTATAATTTTATTACATTTCAGGATATACATTGTTTATTTTTATAGGGGGAAAATTATGATTCGTGCTACTATATCTAAATGGGGTAATTCTAAAGGCATCCGATTAAACCAAGCAGTCTTGCAAGCATTAAACGCTACTATAGGAGATCAGTTAAACTTTAAAATTGAGGACAACAAAGTAATAATGTCAAAGCAAGATGATACACCTGATTTAACTTTTGAAGAACTTTTTAAAGATTATTCAGGTGAAGAATTTGATACTGAAATTAAGTTACCAGATGAGAGAAAAGGAAATGAAAAATGGTAATTAAGCAAGGATCTATTCTATTAATGGATTTAAGTCCTAAACAGGGGCATGAACAATCTGGCAAACGACCTTATTTATATTTAAGCTATAAAGGAGTTGAAAAATACGCCCATATTGCTGTGTTTGCTCCTATATCTACTACTAAAAGACGCTACCCATTATATCAAGAATTACCTGCTGCATCTCAAACAAAAGGTGTAGTCATGCTAGATCAGCTAGTTACAATCGATTATCATAATCGACCATTTCATTATTTAGAGCAACTACCTGATGATTATATGGAAAAGATACTCAAAATTGTAAAAGTAGTTTTTCAGAAAGATTAGCCAAGCGGTTTTTCTGTAGATAATTCCATGATATGTTGTGAAGCTAAAATTGGTCCTTTTTTTAACACGGTTTTAACAGTTCTCATATCTTCACCAAAGAAATATAGAGTAGCAGAAAAGCTTATTAAATTACCTTTATTTATGGAGATAGATCAAGAGGAAATCTAAGCTGCAGCCTTACTACAGCATGTTAGGGCAATAGATCCAACTGTCAAAATGAAAGGTAATATCAAAGTAAGATTAGACGAAGCTAATATGAAAAAATTAGCACAATTTTAGTTCAATTTTTTAAAAAAAGCAAAAACTGTACTGAACCCCAAAAATTATCCAACTTTTGGGTCTTTTTTATGTCTAAATTAGCTAAACAAGATAAAATTATAATCTATCAGCTTTGGCATAATTATCAAATTAAGACCAAACTAAAAGAACTAACTCCGATCAAATAAGGGCAATTAGTTCTCAGTTAACAACCATAAAGTGTGCTAATTTTGGTATTCACACCATTATCTTGGTGGCTTTTTATATCTGGCTTAGAAAAATGCTGGCAAAAAGCAACTGCAAGTTTACCAGCTAAATGGCTATTTATTGCGCTTTTTGTGCGGATTTTCTCATCACCAATACGGTAATTGCAAAGAGCAAAATACTGACGATTAATAATCCTAGAAGAGAATATTGCACGTTTGTCACCGCTGATAAGGTGGTAAAAGCAGTTGTCATTAAGGGACTGGCAATTAATAAAATCGTATTGATCAGGCCAATGGAAGATGCCAAAATTTTATGATCAACTGCACCTACCATCCACTGCGTTAGTTTTGGTGTAGCAGTTCCCGCAAAAAAGCCTAAGATACAGTAGGTTATTAAACAGAACCAGATTTGTTTGCTTAAAATAGCAATTATGACACTGGCACCAGCAATATTGGCAAATATAATAATGAGATAAAGGCTAACTTTTTTAAATAAATTAGTACCAAAAATACTGCCTGAGGCAGCGCCTATTCCTGCCATAGCGCCAATTAACGCTATTGTAAAACTATAAGTTCCGATGACCATCACCTGACGATTGCCCGCAATTACAATAGAAATCAGGGGCTCGATCGTGCTGAGAACTCCGTTTAAAACGGCGATTACCAGTACTGTAGTAACTAGGCCACTAGCCTTTTTCACTTGCTTTAATGCTAAAACCAAGGTAGCCCAAAAACCGCGATCATCGATTTCCTGCGTAATAGTTGCAATACCCTTTTTACGTTTACTTCTGGCAATATTGTAATAGATCAAGCCGGCTAAGATAAAGGTCAGGCCGTTAATTACAGCCAGTGCAGAATATGACATAAATAGCAAAAGTCCTGACCCAACAAACTGACTAACCAAAGTAATTACCTGTGAGACACCGCTGGTAAAGCCTTCGGCTTCAGCAATCTCATCCTTTTTAACCAGACTAATAATTAGTGGTGTGGTCAGTCCGCCAGAATAAGTTCCGGCCGTATCAGAAATAAAGTTGATGATAATCACCATAATTACCAGATTCCAACCCGCAATATTCTGGCTAAAAAGAAAACCAACCAGTAAATAAAGCGCACCTCTAATCATGGCCATCCAGACTATTTTTTGAAATTTATTCTGCGTCCGGTCAGCTAGATAGCCACAAACGCTGGAAAACAGCCGGGGAACTGACTCTGAAATGGCGATTAATGATAAGGCCAGCGAATAATTTTTGAGCCGACTGGCATAAGTCATCAGCGCTAAATAGAATAAAATATCTCCAGCACTAGATAAAATGCTGGCAATTGAAAACTTGCGATATTCTTTATTTTTAAAAAAGATAGTCATAATTTTTTCTCCTTTTTAGCTTTCTTTATTTTCAATTGTACTTGAGCTAAAATTGAGAAAAGAAAAGTGTCATATATGAAACAAAAAAATATTAATGAGGTTAAATTATGACTATCGGTGCATTACTTAGACAATACCGTTTAGAAGCTGGCAAAACTCAACGCGCATGGATTGGCGACGTTATCAGCCCCTCTTTTTATTCTAAAGTAGAAAAAGATCTGACCCGTATTTCAGCGGCAGACCTAATTGAACTATTACGGCAAAATCACGTGAAAATTGCTACTTTTTTTAAGCAACTTGATTACCAGGCTGAAAGTGAAGATAATCTCAAAAAGAAGATTGTTGCCCAAATGACAGACGCTTATTATAATTTTGATATTAAGCGCCTAAAAGAAATCAAACAGACTATCGCAGGTAGCCAGCTTGCTAGTAAAAATGAATTAATGCTACGTGTGAACTCGATCCTGGCTATTATAGATGGTACTAAAGAGAAATTGAGCGCTGCGGAAATCCAGCAACTAAAAAATAAATTCTTTAATGAAGAGAATTTTGACTGGAAAACTATCAAAATTTTCCTGAACTGCATGGTTTTTTATGATTTTGCCAGTGATATGATCATTACTAACAAAATTTTTCAACAATTTAAAGATAGCGATAATGACAATATACAATTTATAGTGTTGGGAATATTAATCAATATGATTAGTATGTGTCTGGAAAAAGACAAGTACCAGGAAGCAAAGCAGTTGGTGGAAAAATCGCATGAGATTCACACCCAGCCACTAACCTGCTTTAATAAGATGACTCTATTATTTTTGGAAAACATTATTAACTATCATTTTGATCCCCAACAGGTTTATCTGGATAATTGCGCAAGGCAAATAGAAGAGTTTGCCTTAATCGGCATGACTGAATATAGTAAGCAGTTGAAAAAAATTGTGCAGGAAAAGACAGGTGGCAATTTAGTATAAATAGAAGCCGGTTCCAGCATTCACTGGTAACCAGCTTTTTATTATCAATTTGATTAAGACACTCCTATAGTCTAGGGATCAACAAAAAGCAAAAATTTTCCGTTGCTGCCAAGAAAAGCCTTTCTAAAGCTAAGACGCAGTATAATTAAATGAAAATAAAGCAGTTACTGCTAAGTTGTGAAAGTGTAAATATCATGAAGTCAAACGAAGAAATGATTGAAGGACAACAACTCTATCCTTCAAATAATTCAGGATTTACTAACTCCAATAAAAGTGTGACTGTTGGACATAAAGTAAACATTCTGCATGTAATCACAGGAATAATTTTAGTCATTTTAGTGTCATTATTTATGACTGGATTTGGCTATCAACCATGGTGGGTACTGGGATTCACAATTTTGGCAGGAATTTTTATTACTTTACCAACATGTTTTAGTGGATATTGGCTGATCGATAAAAATGGAATTACTGTAGTGAGTTATAGTTCAAATGATGCAATGAAACTTATGCAGCTGTTACATATCAAAAAAATATATACAAAATCATATTTATTCGAGAATATCACTAATGCTGAAATTACATATCATAAAAAAGTTCGAATCAGTCCACTTGATTTTAACCCAGACTTTTTTAAACTAAATTTGACTGTGAATAAAAAAGTTATTCAATTAGAATTAGGAAAATTCAAGCAAAAGATTTAATAGAAATTGTCACTATACTTACTAATCTTGGAGTAGCTGTTTATGATAGACAACAGTAGTTTGGTTGCTTAAAGAGAATAAAAATTTATTTAATCACTTTCATAATGGTAAATGGGCATCACTATAGTGGCATCATAGATAAAAAGGCACAGCTTGTTTAATTTTTTGTTGAAATATGCAAAAAATGTTAGTAGACGATTCTGCATAAGTAGACAATGCACAATTGTATTGTCCACAAAAAGTCGATTTTTTGTTGAATCTATGACAGTAAAAATAAAATGTGAATAAATATAGCGTAAGCAAATTGGCAACTAAACCCTATTTCAAATTTGCCATCAATTTAATTTTTGAGTAAAAAAAACCAGGCTTTCTAAACGAAAAGCTTGGCTTTTTTACTTGCAGCAATTGGCTGAAGCAATATGTTCTAACATAGAAATCTGGCATTATAGCTGTTTATTTTTTAACCAACAACTCGGCTACTTGATCATTAGCAGTAACTCTATCATTATCAGCAATTTTGACATCTAATAATCGGTCAGACAGAGTAGCTACAAAGATAACATCAGTTGCCTTTCCAGCAGATTTAATTTCTGTTATATGCATCTCTGCCAGCTTGTCACCCTGATGGACTTGTTCTTTTTCAGAGCAAAGAATCTTAAAGCCTTTGCCCTTAAGTTCAACAGTATCTAATCCCATATGCAAAAGATACTCAATGCCATTTTCATCTTTTATGCCAATTGCATGTTTAGTCGGAAAAATTGTTGTTATAGTGCCATTAACTGGAGCATAAATATTGTCATTTTCTGGTAAGATCGCAAGGCCTTTACCTACCAACTCTTTGGAAAAGACCCCATCATTTAAGGTTTGCAATGATTCCAGCTGTCCATCAGCAGGTGCAAACAATGCAATTTTTTGACTCGGACCCGTTTCAACTGACTTTTGAACTTTTTTATCCTCTGAATCTAACTTCGAACTATTTGCTGGCTTAACAGAATTTGCAACAGTTTTTGGTGCTTTGCCGCTATTAATCAGATCCATTACATTTGTTTTAATGTTGCCGACAGTAGTGCCATAAATTACCTGGACAGACGCACCGTTAACTACTGTTCCGGCTGCTCCCGTTGAGGTTAAAGTTTCTTTATCTACTAAATTGCCGTCTTTAACTGTCACCCGCAGCCTTGTGGCACAGTTGTCAACATTCACTAAATTATCAGTTCCGCCTAGAGCTGCTACTATTTCATAAGCTACTTGCTCATCTTTAGTTAGAGCAGTAAATTTCTTATTATCAACATAATCTTTCTTGGTTTTTAAAGTAGTATCATCTTTACGACCAGGCGTATTGAGATCGAACTTAGTAATTACAAATCTAAACAAGAAATAGTAAACAACGAAATAAGCAATACCTAAGAAGATGATTGGAACCCAATTAGTTCTGGCATTTCCGGGTAACACACCATAAAGAACAAAGTCTATTAAGCCACCGGAAAAGGTAAAGCCTACTCCTACTTTTAGCAATGTTACAAAGACTGCAGAAAAAGCAAAAAGTACACAGTGAACGCCAAAATACAAAAATGGTGAAGCAAATAAAATAGTAAATTCAAGTGGTTCGGTAATTCCAGTTAAAATGGAAGTTACCGCAGAGGATACTAAAAGTCCTTTAATTTCACTCCTTTTATCTTTACGAGCTACAGAGTACATTGCAAGGGCAGCAGCTGGCAAGCCAAAAATCATTTCTGGGAACTGAAATGAAAAGAATCTGGCAGCTTCATACGAAATTTTCCCGCCGGCAGCTAATTGTGCAAAGACAATATTTTGGGCACCTTGCACGGTATGACCAGCAACAACAGCCGTTCCACCTACCGCTGTTTGCCAAAATGGCAAATAGAAAATGTGGTGTAAACCAAAGGGTATCAACATTCTGTAGATTAATCCGTATAGAAAGGAACCAACTACTCCTGATTTAGCAATAAAGAAGCCCAAAGCAGAAATTCCAGCAGCAAAATAAGGCCAAATATATGAAAGCAAAATTCCTAATATTACGCCAGAAACCGCGGCGGCTATTGGCGGAAAGTGAGTCCCGCCAAAAAATGAAATTACATCTGGCAGTTTAATATTGTAGTACTTATTGTGTAGCCATACGACTATCAACCCAATAATAATTCCCCCGAATACTCCCAGGTTCATTGTGTTGTTAAAACCCAACACATTTGTAATTAAGCCATTAACTTGTTTGAGCTGATTTAAATTTCTGAGATTTTTAATTGAACTGGTTAAGGAAGCGTACATTAAAAAGTAGCCTACAACCGCAGAAAGCGCAGCGACCCCTTTTTCACTTTTTGCCATTCCCAACGCTATAGAGACAGCAAATAGCAAGCCTAGATTGTCAAAGACTACAGAGCCACAGTCATTTAAAATGCTTAAAAACCTGTTTAACGGCATCCCTGGCGATAAAATGCTCTCCAAGTGATACAACTTTATAAAAGTCGGACCGGTAAAAGAAGCACCCAATCCTAGAAATAATCCCGCTATCGGAAGCAACGAAATTGGCAACATGAATGTCTTGCCAACCTGTTGCGCCTTAGCATAAATTTTTCCTTTCATTATTTTCCTCCTGTATCTATTTAAATACTCCAGATTAGATGTTCTCATTAAGACAAAATATAAACAATCCTTTGTGATTCGTAAAAACTATTTTTTTCTGTATTTGTAATGAAATACTTCTTTCTATGCTTAATATCCTTCAAATTAATACTAACTTGACCTGCCTATTTTTAAAAAAACTTTCTATAATTTTTTTCACGCAGAACTATCAAAATAACTATTATTTTATAATTTTAAAAAATATAACTTTATTTTAAAATAGTTCTTTCGATTATAAAATGTTTAGCGTATAGTGAGAAGACGTAGAAGAATTTAAAATAATTAGATACTTTTACTTATGTTTTTTAGAATAGAAAGGTTGTTTATATTAATGGAAAAGTATAAAAAATATGATAAGTTAAATTATTATCTTGCGCTCTTTTTTTCGGGAATAGTTTATCCCCTTGTAAACTTATTGCTTGCTTTGGTGTTAAAAAGATTAATTGACTCAGGGATTGCCAGGAATGTTTATGAATTAAAAAATGCAATATTTGTTTGTTTATTAGTATGTATATTTTTGGCAACTGCTGTTTTTACCAGTGAACTAACCAAAAATAGGTTTGTTAATAATTTTAGTAAAAAATATCGCAGGCATATTTTTAATGAGATTATTGCAAGTGACCTAAATGAATTCAGCAACAATAGTACCGGAGATTTTTTAGCAACAATGACAAATACTGTCTCGACAATTGAGGAAAAATATATCAAATCTTTCTTTAGTATTGTTTCTAACTCGTCATTACTGCTTTTCTCGATTATAGGGATGTTTATGATTAACTGGCAGCTGTCAATACCAGTGCTAATAGTAAGTTTAGTGCCAATTATTGTTATGAGTTTGTTGGGTGGGAAAATGCAGGCAAAGCAAAATCTGGCTTTGACGCAACAAAATGCCTATGTCTCCAAGGTAAAAGACGCATTTTCAGGCTTTTTAGTAATTAAAAGCTTTAATATTGAAAAGCAAATTAGCAAAGAATTTCAGAACGGTAACGATAAACGGGCTGATAGTGAGTTTTCTCTGTCAGAACTTAATAATATTTCGGTATCAATTTCGAATTTCTCTGGATATTTAGTTTTTCTGGTTGCATACGGACTAGGAATGTTTATGGTAATTAATGGAAACACCAGTATTGGCGGAGTTACAGCAATTGTGCAATTAGTTAATTTTATTGTAATGCCACTGAGCAAATTGGGTCTGGAAATGAATAACAAAAAGGCTGGTTTAGCCGCCAGCAAAACTCTGAATCAGTTGCTGGAGAAAGTGCATAATCCGGTAAAAGATAACAGCAACTATTTGAAATTGAACAGATTTGAAAATGAAATCAAATTGACCAACGTTAGTTTTTCCTATCCCCAGCATGGTGAAACGGGAAAGAGGGTACTTTCACACATCAACTTACGAATAGAAAAAGGCAAAAAATACGCACTTGTAGGTATGTCGGGCAGCGGTAAGACAACATTATTAAAGTTACTAATGAGATATTACAAATTGACTAAGGATGGCAACATCAGTATAGATAACGTAAATATCAATAACATTAATTTGTCATCGCTTTATAAACTAATAAATATTGTCCAACAGGACGTCTATATTTTTGATAATTCTCTTGCGTATAATATAATGCTAGGGAAATCTTTTACAGATAAAGAACTGAATTATGCTATAAATAAGGCTGGTTTAAGAAAGCTAGTAGACGGCAATTCTAAGGGCGTTGATCTGAATGTTGGCGAAAATGGCAAAGCTTTATCTGGTGGCCAAAAGCAGAGAATTTCTATAGCGCGAGCATTAATTAGAAAAACACCTATCTTGTTAATGGATGAAGCAACGTCATCTTTAGATCAAAAAAATACTACTGCAATTGAAAATGCCATTTTAGAAATAAAGGATTTAACATCAATTGTGGTAACACATAAATTGAATCCAAACTTATTACAAAAATATGATGCGATAATTTTTATGAAAGACGGCACTATTACTGAAGAAGGTTCTTATGAAGAATTAATGAAGCAAAAAGGTGATTTATATAATCTATGCAGCCTAACTATGACTAATTAGTTTATAGCAATCAATGTTTTGAAAAAATTGCAATAGAAATTGACATAGCAAAAAAGCGTGCTTTTAAGCACGCTTTTTCTTATTTATTTTGCTCACATGAGCCGAGTTGTATCTCCGACAATAATTACCCTAAATCAGCACCGTTAGTGGAAATAACCTTTTTGTACCAGTCAAAAGACTTTTTCTTGTAACGGTTAAAGCTGCCGTTGCCTTCATCGTCTTCATCAACATAGATAAAGCCATAACGTTTCGACATTTCACCAGTTGAAGCACTGACCAAGTCAATACAGCCCCAAGGAGTATAGCCCATAACATCAACGCCATCGTCTATTGCCTGGGAAATAGCCTCGATATGTTCACGCAAGTAGTCAATCCGGTAATCATCAGCCACATAATGATTTTCGTCAGGTTTGTCTACCGCGCCCAGACCATTTTCAACAATGAAAACAGGTTTTTGGTAGCGATCGGACAATTGGTTTAAGGCAATTCTTAATCCAGTCGGATCAATTTGCCAGCCCCAGTCACTGCTCTTTAAAAATGGGTTCTTAACGCCGCCTATCATATTGCCGTTAGCAGTTTCTTGGTTTTCATGGGTAACATCAACTACAGATGACATATAATAGCTAAAACCAATATAGTCAACTGGATATTGAGCTAACAATGCTAATTCATCATCAGTATAATCAATGTCAGCTAATTGCACGCCTTGACGAGCTAATAAACTCTTAGTATAGGCAGGATAATGTCCTCTGACTTGAACATCAGCACAGAAAAAGTTATTAGCCTGATTATCTTGCAGGGTAGCCAACTGGTTCTTAGGATTTGAGTCATAGCTGTAAGTGGTAGCGTATAAAATCATGCAGCCAATTTTTATATCAGGATTGAGTTCATGACCAATTTTAACCGCTTTTGCACTAGCAACAAATTGGTTATGCCATGACTGGTAAATATTTTTCTTATCGTCAGCACCATTACTTGTCGTTAAGCCTTGACTCATAATTGGAAAGTGAGCGGCACTGTTAATTTCGTTGAAAGTCATCCAGTATTTAACTTTATCTTGGTAGCGGGTTAAAACAGTGCGGGCAAAACGCTCGTAGAAGTCAATTAACTTCTTATTCTTCCAGCTGCCATATTCTGTAATTAAATGAAGAGGTAATTCATAGTGAGAAATAGTAATCACAGGCTCAATATCATGCTTTAGACATTCATCAATTAGTAAGTCATAAAACCTAAGTCCCTCTTCATTAGGAGTTTCTTCATCCCCATTAGGAAAAATTCTGGACCAGGCAATTGAAAAGCGGTAGCACTTAAAGCCCATTTCGGCAAAAAGTGCAATGTCTTCTTTATAATGATGATAGTGATCAATACCAATGTGGTTAGGATAAACGTAATCTGAATTAATCTTAAAATCAAAATCAGGTGAAGCAATGATTTTCATTCGGTCCTTACCGCCAGGCATAACATCTGGTAAAGATAAACCTTTACCTCCCTCTTGGTAAGCACCCTCTAATTGATTGGCAGCAGTAGCACCGCCCCATAAAAATCCTTTAGGAAAATTATTTGTGGTCATTATTGTCTCCTTTCGTTATTTCAAGTCTAATAATGCATCCCCAATGGTTATTGTACCATTCGCAACTACATTAACTTCATGGTAATTATTAGAATTAGTAACAATTACTGGTGTTGTAGTTTCAAAGCCAGCTTTTTTAATAGCTTCAAGGTCAAATTTAATAAGAGGCTCACCCTTTTTAATACTCTGACCCTTTTTAACTAAAGTAGTAAAGCCTTTGCCATCAAGTTCCACCGTATCCATACCAATATGAATCATTACTTCTGCGCCATTAGTCGATTTAAGACCAATTGCGTGGCCAGTAGGGAAAACCATTACCACTTCACCATCAAGGGGTGAACAAACTTTGCCTTCTCGTGGTGCAATCGCAACACCTTTGCCCATTGAGCCACTGGAGAAGACCTCATCTTTAACCTCGCTTAATGGCACAACCTGTCCATTTAACGGAGCTACCAATTTTTCTTCCTTATTGTATGAAACTTCTGGTTTAACATTTGCGGAACTTGCAGAATTGTTTGCTGCAGCATCATCTGTACCTGCATTTGTAGCTGTGGCTAAAGCAGCTTGTTCAGTTATCGGTGCGTCAACACTGTTTTTACCAAATAGCATTTGGAAAACAAAGCCTAAAATTGTTGCTATAACCATTGCTAGAATTAAACCATAAACGCCAGTATCAATACCATTTTTACCAATAGCGTCTGGAATTGAGAAAATTCCCATTCCGGCCATCTGGAATACTTTTACTTGGAAAAAGCCAATGATGCCGGCACCAATTGCAGAGGCAATACAACTTAAAATAAACGGCTTCTTTCTTTCGAGGGTGACACCATAAATAGCTGGCTCAGTAACCCCGAAAATACCAGAAACAAAGGCTGGAATCGCAATACTGCGGGTTTTTTCATCTTTAGTTTGGAAAATAATTGCTAAAACGACACCCGTTTGGGCAAATGATGCAGCTAAAGATAAGCCTAAGATTGGATCATAACCTAAAGCAGCAATATTGGTCATCATAACTGCCACAAAGCCCCAGTGAACGCCAAAGATAACAAATACTTGCCAGAATGCTCCCATTAAAATGCCGGCAACAATTGGGCTGAAGTGGTAAACAGCACTGACAGCAGCTGCAATAGCATTACCTAACCAGGTAGCAACAGGACCAATGACAATAAAGGTAACAGGAATAGTAATTAGTAAAACCATAAATGGCACTAAGAAAGTTTTGACAACATCAGGAATAATCTTTTTAGCCAATTTTTGCACTTTAGATGCAAACCAAATTGACAGGATAATCGGAATGACTGATGAAGTGTAGTTCATCGAAATTACTGGAATTCCCAAAAAAGTCATGTGAATTGGTGCTTGGAGAATAGTACCTTTAAATACAGTAAACAGAGTTGTTTTACTGCTGGCCATTGCGACAATTGAAGGATAGCAAAGTGCAGCACCAATTGTTGCACCTAGATAGCCATTCATGCCGAACTTTTTAGCTGCTGAAATTCCTAAAATAACTGGCAGGAAGTAGAATAAACTGTCACCAATGGCATTCAAAATAATGTAAGTACCAGAAGTTTGTGCTTCCCAGCCAAAAGCCAGAAACATGGCATTAAAGCCCTTGATCATACCGGCAGCACACATTGGTCCTAAAATCGGGTTGAAAATACCGGAAATTAAATCAATGAACTTATCGGCCAAACTCATGTTGCTGGTATCTTCATAATCATCGGGCACGCTGCCGCCACCAGAAAAGCCGCCTACTTTAACCAGCGTGTCATAAACATCAGCGACATTATTGCCAATCACAACTTGGTACTGACCGCCCGATTTCACAACAGAAATTACACCATCAGTGGCCTTTAATTTGTCATCATCAGCTTTTTTCATATCCTTTAATTTAAAACGCAAGCGCGTAGTACAGTGCACAACACTGATCACGTTATCTTTACCGCCAACATCAGCGATAATTTCACGACTTAGATCCTCGTAAGCCATTTTTTCCTCCTAAATATCAAAACCCGAGGACCTCAAGAAAGCACCTCACTAATTTATTGTGAGATTTTCACCTGAAGTTCTCGGGTTAATGCCTGTAAACAGTAACACACCGTTTAAACTTATAAATTATTAAAATAGAGTAAATTTAATTCTTCTGCGATTGAGCATCTTTTTGTCTATGCGTTACCCGCCAGACATGAAGAGTTAAATATACCTGATCGTCAGGCTGCAATTGCCAGCCTGCCTGCTTGTATAAGTACGTGCCGATTTTTTGGACAGTATCATAAGCCTTTTTGTACTTGACTTTCATTAATTCAATTAAGGAATGGTCAAGTTCACTGCCTGAATCCTGGTCGCTTTCACCACACATATGCCTTACCATAAAGGCACGTAAATGGGTCATGAACCTGTTGAAGTTAAATGATTCAGTATCCAGCTGCATTCCGTATTGATACTGGATAATATCAATTACTCCCTTAATCAGTTTAGTAATTTTAATTGTATCCTGCAGTTTTGTTTGACCAGAACCTGCATTAATGAAGTGATATGTCAGATAA
This sequence comes from Lactobacillus kimbladii, assembly GCF_014323605.1. Classification (GTDB taxonomy): domain Bacteria; phylum Bacillota; class Bacilli; order Lactobacillales; family Lactobacillaceae; genus Lactobacillus; species Lactobacillus kimbladii_B. The sequence goes on from NZ_SCMB01000001.1 coordinate 429,017, forward strand.
GCTGCCTCACTTTGAGGAAAGTCAAGCTTAGTTTTTTCCTTCATTAACCTTAAGGCTTCTTGAGCCGTGCCATATTCCTTAGGAAATATTTTTTTCATTTCCCAGCCAAGCGTATCTTGACCTAATTCAATATTTCCTGTAGCACGGGTTAACATAAAATCAATGTGATCAGCCAAAACCAAAAATTCATAATCAGAAAAAGTAATCTGTAATTTTTGACTTGCCAAATTAATCACAGCAGTCGTTAACGTCAAGGTCCGCTGATCAATATCTCTTACGCTGTCAATCATCTTAATGTTCTTTTCAACAGCAACGAAACGGCGTGAAATTTTGTTCTCATCAATGGGATCGCCAACTTTTTTGCCAAAGCCAATCCCGTTGCCAATCACCACCCAATCTACTCCAGCTTTATCAGACACCAAGGCAGCGTTGTTGTTAAAATTTTTAACAAATTTCACTTCAACTACTTCCTTTCCAATAAAAAAACCTACAAACAGTACCAAAAAAGTATTGTTCATAGGTAATGCCTGATCAAATCAGTAACACGTCTACATACAGCTGATATTATAAATCAGTATTAAAGCGATTTCAATACTTATTTGATTATTTTTTTTAAGTGTTTAATTCAAGATAAATAATTGTGCTTTACGCAAATTTATACTTAAATAGTAGCAGAAGCCTAATAGCAGTTTAAAGGAAAAGAATCAAATGGCAAATAAAAAGAAAGCAAAATCTTTAAAAACACAAATATGGTCCACTATTCGTGTGTTACTTTTAGGTGCCCTGTTCTATCTGGGCGTAACCTTGATCTTTTTCGGCTCCGGTTTTGGCAACTCCTATGTAGTGCAGCAAAATGCGGAAAAAGCAAATACCACTTTAACACAAAAGAAAGCAGATAGAAATAAAAAACGCAAAACAAGTTATGATGCCAGCAAAACCAAATCAGTTAGTGCAGCCAGCGTCCTTAGAGCCAAGCAAATTAAGGCATACGCTATTGGTCGCATTGCTATTCCTGCTGTTAATATTCATAACCCCCTTTTTGCCGGTTATGGCGATCAAAACCAGAACTTAGAATACGGTGTCGTTACCTGTCTGCCCGATCGCGTCATGGGCGGTGCTAATAATTATGTGCTTGCAGGACACTATATGGGGTCTTATGGTCCTGCAGTTTTGGATAATTTACATCTGGCACACCCTGGTGACCTCATCTATGTAACAGACTTGCATCATATTTACGTGTATAAAATAAAAAGGATGTCTTTTGCCATCAAACCAACTCAAGTTGAAGTTGAAAACAATGTGCAGGATAAGAGTATGATTACCCTAATTACATGTTCAGACTTTAACACTTCCAAATACGGTTACGGTCAACACCGTACAGTTGCACAGGGCGACTTGATCAGCAAAATGAAGGCTACTAAGCATAATCTAGTGACTAGCGAATTAACTGCTAAGCCAAAGCATATTAAAAAAGAGCATCAGGTATCTTTGAAAAAAAATAAACAGCACGAGACATTTAACAAGACTGTGCAAGTCAGGTCAAAGGCCAAGCCAAAATTTTACCAAAATATGACTTTTATCAGGACAGTAATTATTATCTTTAACGTTGTTTTTGTCCTTACTATAGGCTGGCGACTTGGTCATATCTGGTTTTTGAAATAGCAATTGAAAGGTTAACTATATAATAGTAGTAAAAATTATCTATTTCGAAATAGTCATCTGTGTTAATCCATGCTATACTGAGGTTAACACAGTATTATGAGGATAGTATTTGACTGCGGTTACTTTTACATACAAAATAGATAGTTAAATTTTAAAAAGGAATTTCATTTAAGCATTACAATTGCTATTGTTAGTTCTAAGTAAGCGCTCTTAGCATCAAATATACAGCTATTTGGATTAGTAAAGAAGATGGTGACTAAATGACGACTAAAACCCGAGAATCAAGCGACTTGAATGATACAATTGAGCCTGCATTTAAACTGCAAAATTCTGTCGAAGATTTCAACTTTAATATAATCTCTCCTTTTCAAAAATTGATAAGAGACAAAAATATCAGTTATGAAAACTATCAAAAATGGCTATCATGTTAAAGACCATTCATACTTAATAATATTAATCCTATTTACTAAAAGTTAAGGATTTAAACTTTGATAAAGATTTAATACACGATTCTTCATTATTGATCGACATTGTATATTTTAGTTTATGATATTTTCTTATGTTGTTAAGTCAATTAATGTAGTTCTCGGTTTTATTTTATTTGCATAAATAGTTTGATCTTAATAGCATTGAAACATCCTAGCTTCATTAAATCGAAGATCATCCCCTGTACTTGCCCTTCCTAGACAAACCCTAGATAATACTGATTTGTTACAACTCTGTTTGTATGATATCCTTAAACCCTTGTTCGGATTGAAAACTACTGGTATAGCCTAGCTTGAGTTCAGTGTACCCAGTTAGACTTTAAAACAATAAAATAACATTTTTATAAATTATAGTACACATGTTATTTTATTTTACAAAGTTGCATTGACTTTCAAAAAGTCACGACATATAATTGGTTTATATTCAATAATATCAGTAAAAGAGGGATTATATGACTACACAAAGTAAATTTTATAAAAAAAGCAAAAAGCTGTTTGTTAGCGGTATAACAATAACAGCTATTAGTCTTTTGGGTACAAAAGCTTATACTGTTAAAGCCGATAATTTATCAGCTGGCTATTTAATGACCCAAAAAGTTAATCAAAATAATAATTTAAAACCAGTTAGCGCTGTTCCTACTTCAATTGCTTCAGCCAAAATCGTGCAAGAAGAAAATTTAGACCAAAATACTACTGGTTCCGACAAAAATCAAAACAGCAATGTTGGCAAAGCTGATACCAAACTTCAAGAACAAGTCAGTATCTATTATAAGGATGAAAGTGGGAAAGCTTTGCCTGATAATGAAGGCAAGACCTCTGATCACGGCACTATTGAAGAAGGCGAAAAAGGTAAGCATTTCACTGCCCCTGAAATTAAAGGCTACAAGCTTAGCTACATATTAATCAATGGCAACAAAGTAACCGATACTGACACTGCAAGTCTAGACTATACTGGAGCTGACTCTAACCCAACGGTTACCTTTGTCTATGCCAAAGTGGAAAAAACCTATTATCGTAACAAGGCTGCAGCAGTTACTGTAAAATATCAGGATGAATTGGGCAATACCCTAGCGGACGACATAATTTTAAATGGTTATGTTGGCGATGGGTATACAACTGGCGCTAAAGAAGTTACAGGTTATACTTTAAAAACAAGACCGGATAACGCTACCAGTTTCTTTGGTGATTATCCTCAAAGCGTAATTTACGTATATGTCAAAGACAATCAGGATAATCTTCCAAATAATGACAATAATATAGGAAATGGTATTGATATAACTGATGGAACTGGCAAGACCAATAATTTACCAAAAACAAAAGATCATAATGATAATGCTGGAAACCGCAAGCTTATTAATAGTGGTAAAAATAATGGCGATCCAAGTAATTTAACTGGCTCTGACAACCATAATGGTCATGCTGCTACTAAGGTATTAAGCAATAAAGATACAAAACAGGGTGAAAAACTACCACAAACCGGCTTTGACAAACAATCACGATTTGTTGCTTTGCTAGTTGGTTTTATGGCAATTATTACTAGTATAGTAGGTGCTTGGTTTAATCGTAAAAAGAAAGAATAACTAAATTTAATGTAAACTTTAAAATACTCCGTGAGGCATGATTGGCTTTTCGGAGTATTTTTAAATTGGTAAATTGTAAAATGAAGTTGAACACTTATCCTGATTAGAAAATAAAAAAAGTCCATTGGACTTCTCTGATAGAATGTAATTAACCCAATCAATTCTAGAAAGAAGTTTCCAATGAACTCGCTTAATTCTACCATATCTAGTCACCAAAAGGGCCAACATCTTGCTTTGCAAGACCGCGTAATTATCCAAGTTTTACGCAGCCAAGGCCAGTCCCTGCGTCAAATCGCCGCTAGTCTCAACTGTTCGCCCACCACAGTCAAGTACGAGCTTGAACGCGGCCAGATTGCACTCTATCACGGTAAACGGCACCGCTACGATGCGCAAGTGGCGCAAAGACGCTACCAGATAAGGCGCTTAAACTGCGGCCGTAAGCAAGCTTTTCTAGCCAAAACCCGTTTCATTAAGTACGTTGAACGGCACTTCTTCAAGCAGGGCTGGTCGCTTGATGCCTGCGCCGGTCGGGCCTTAGCCAGCGGCGCCTTTACCCGGAATGAAACAGTCTGCACCAAGACGCTTTACCATTATGTGGAACTTGGTTTATTACAGATTAAGGCAACTGACTTGCCTGAGTGCTTAAGCCGCAAGACGAAAGCCAAACGGGTACGCCAGCATAAACGCAGATTGGGCCGCAGTATTAGTGAACGGCCGGCTACTATTAACCAGCGCCGCGAGTTTGGCCACTGGGAGTGCGATCTGGTTTTAGGACATAAAACTAAAGATGACCAAGCTCTCTTGACCCTGTATGAACGCATGACCCGCAAATTCATGATTATCCCGATTAAGGATAAGACGGCTGCCAGCGTGATGGCGGCCTTTAAAACCTTGCGCAGCCAATACCAGGAGCACTGGCACGAAGTTTTTAAGACCATTACCACCGATAATGGTTCTGAGTTTGCGGATCCAGCCCAGTTAGAACAAGCAGCGCAGACGCTGGTTTACTATGCACACCCCTACACCTCGTGCGAGAAGGGCGGGGTTGAGCGGCACAACCGGTTAATTCGGCGCTTCATTCCTAAAGGCAAGTACATCAAGGATTATGACTTAAGGCAAATCTACGGCATTGAGGACTGGTGCAATAACCTGCCCCGCAAAATCTTAGCCCACCACACACCCGATGAATTATATGAAAGAAGATTAGATTGCATCTATCAGATCAAATAGGGTGTTCAACTTAAAATTGCAATTTTCGAAATTGAAAGATTAATCAATCTTGACACAAAAAAAAGGCACTAACATGAAACTAATGTTTGCCAGTGATCCTAAATTGACTTCAGTAGTCCTGTCATTCTTTAACACTTCTGTTGTAACTGACATGTCATACATGTTTGCTATAAATGATACATTTAATCCTGACAATAAACTAGATGCAAATGACACTCCAAAATTGACTGAAATTAAAGGTTTGGATAAGTTTGATACTACCAGTGCAAAACAGATGCACAATACGTTCAGTAACCAAAAGTGCTTTAACGTCTTTAGACATTAGTAATTTTAAGATGAATGTCATAGAACCTAGTGATGGAAAAACTGATACAATTGATCAAAACATGTTTTCAGGTATGGATAGCCTAAATGATATTAAACTTGGTAGAAGCAATATCATTAACAGCTCAGGACTACCTGGTTCAGAAAAAGAAAGTCTCAGCGAAGGAAAGACTTTCTGGTTCCTAAAAGACAATAAAGACAGTAATAACAAAGGATTAAGTTCAATAGAACTCATGCGAAAATTTGATGGTAAAAATGATACTACTGAATATGCTGGTGAATACACCACTACAAAACCAGTGGATAACAACAATACAGCAAGCACCCCTTCAACTCCAAGTAATAATACTACAACCACGACTGACAAACAGGACACTACCAAGCCTGCTGCTGACAGCAAGAAGCCAGCTAAGAAGGCCAAGAAAGGTGTTAAGAGAGTTGTTACCCACAACGCTTATATCTTTAACCAAAAAGGCAAGCATGTAAAAGGTGAATACTTCGTTGGTAAAACTGTTACTACTTATGGTACTAAGACCATTAACGGCAAGAAGTTCTACGCTTTAGGCAAGAACCGTTTCGTTAAGGCTAATAATGTTACTGGCATTAACCGTAAATTAAAGCACAATGCCTTTATTTACACTAAGAAAGCTAATAATAAAGTTAAACGTTATGGTCACAAAGTCCTTAAAAAGAATAAGACAGTTAGAACTTACGGTGGTGCTATTAAGATGCACAATAAGTTATACTACATCGTAGGCAAGAACCAATTTGTCAAGAAAGCAAACTTTTAAAGATTAAGAGATTTACTTTATAAATAAAAAGAACTCAACTAGTAGTTAAAATGCTAATTGAGTTCTTTTTTATGCTCAAAACTTATTAAACAACTTCAAGATGATGTGTTTATATTACTAATTAGAGTAATACCTCCAGCAAATAACGAAATTAAATTTATAAATCAAAAACAGTTTTTAGGTGAGCTAATTATTTATTCTTGCCAAACAAGGTGAAATGTATAAATAGTGTTATTAAGTTTAATGAATTGTATAATAAGGGAAATAGGTATAAGAAAAATATTAATCATGTATATGTTTATTTTATAATCAAGGAATGAATAGCAAAATGAGCCAGAAAAAGAAACCTATGCGAACCAAAACAGCAACAATGTTTTTTAGTGTTGCTACAGCAATTTCAAGTTCACTAACTGTTAACTCTATAACAGCTAAAGCAGATCCATCTCTGCCCTCTCCTGCACAAATTAAGAATAAACAAATTAATAATACCAATTATGCTAATTCTAAGTTAATTAGCAAAGAGCAACCAAACCCTCAAAAACAACTTCAGCCAAAAATTGCAGAGTCTACTGCTCCAAGTGCTGCTAATTTTAAATGGGGCAATCTTGATATCAGCTATAGTAACCATGTCATTACCGTCCCCAGTGGTAGTGTAGGTCAACCGGATTCTTTAGCTCACATTACCGGCATTAATAGTGACGATATCCAAGAAGTTAAATTTACAGGTCAACTAAAGATTGGTTCAGCTTCTGAAATGTTTAAGGACTTAACTAATTTAACTAAAATCACTGGTTTGGAAAATCTGGATACATCTGCTACCAGTGATATGCGGTACATGTTTGCGAATTGCCAAAATTTAACCAGCATAGCTGGCATTGATAATTTACAGACCACCAAAGTTACTAATATGTCTTTTATGTTTGCGGGCTGCAGTAAATTAGCAAGTCTGGACCTATCAAGTTTTAATACTGCTAATACTAGTTATGTAGAGAGCATGTTTCAGGATTGTGAAAATTTACAGAACATTAAGTTTTCACCTGATTTCACAATAGCCAAGGTGGACGATATAAGTCACATGTTCAGTGGATGTTCAAGCTTAACTGCTTTAGATCTTAGTAAGTTTAATACTAGCCAAGTTAAAAAAATGATTTGGACTTTTAAGGATTGCTCCAGCTTAACCAAGTTGGATTTATCATCATTCGACACGTCTAACGTAATTGATATGAATGGAATGTTTAATAATTGTAGTAACTTAAAAGAACTTGATCTCAGGAGTTTTGTCATAGATCCCAATATTGATAAGGGTTATATGTTAGATGGACTCGCTAAATTAAATACCCTTAAACTAGGTAAAAGTACATATATTAATGATACGCATCTTAACACTCCAGGAACTTGGGTCAATATCGGCGATAGAAGCGAAGACGAACCACAAGCAAACAATAAATATCTGTCTGAAGACTTAATTGCCCATGCCCACAACATTCTTGGTGACACTTATATTCGACCAGGTAATCCTATTACTGTTTCTTACTTGGATACTAGTAAAAGATCACTTGCACCCGATATTAGTTTGAAGGGCAAAATTGGCGATGCTTATAAAGTGACTGCGAAGCCAATTCCGGGATATATCGTAAAGGAAGTCCCGGATAATTCTACTGGGGTTTTCACCGATCAGCCGCAGAACATCGAATTTATTTATTCTGCTGACCCAGAATCCAACTCTACCATCACACCAATTAAAGCTGCAGATGTTACCGTCTATTATCAAGATGAAAACGGCAATCAAATTGCACCTGAAACGGTATTACAAGGTAATGTGGGTGACGGCTACACCACTGGTATTGTTGAGATCCCAGATTATACTTTAAAAGTAAGACCTGAGAATGCCACCGGTTTTTTCAGCACTGAACAGCAAAGCGTAACTTATATTTATGCTCAAAATAATGCCATCCCTGAAGAAAATGACCAAAATAGTCCAATAAATTCATCCAGTAATAACCCTAGCCAAAATGGTACTTCAACTTCCCAAACTAATGAGTCCCAAAACAAACACAGGCTCAACAAGAATGGTGTTACTGAGAACTATACTATTTTCAAATCCTCTGACAGTGATTCTGACTCCACTAATCCAACACTTATCACCAACAATGGCCAAGAAGAAGAGTTGCCACAAACTGGCACTAATGAACGTTCACAAATAATTGTGCTGTTGTTAGGCTTTTTGTCGGTAATTTGCAGCCTGCTTGCCAGTTGCTTTAGTAAAAAGAAAAAAGGATGATTGCAAATTCAAAAATTCCGTCATAATTGACGGAATTTTTCGTCTTGCATAAAAATAAACGAACCGTTTTAATAAGAGAAGAAAATTTTTTAAAAAAAGGAGTAAAAATGGGACTTAATAAACCACTTTTATTTGCGCTTAGCGATACTAAGCCTGGACCAAAAAACTTAATTACAGATGTTGCGGGCATTACAGTTGGCCACAAGACGGTTGTTACTGACAGACTCAGGACTGGTGTAACTGTGATCAACCCCTGCCCAGATAATATCTTTCGTGAAAAAATGCCGGCAGCTGCACATGTAATTAACGGCTTTGGCAAAAGCACAGGACTTATTCAAGTTAACGAACTGGGCACAATTGAAACACCCCTGGTTTTGACCAATACACTCAGTGTCGGTACCGCCTCAATGGCTTTAGTAAAAAGAATGCTGGCTGAAAATCCTGAAATTGGCCTTTCAACTGGTAGTGTCAATCCGATCATTATGGAGTGCAATGACAGCTCAATTAATCATATCCGCGATCTAGGCGTCACTGAAAACGATGTCAACGATGCTTATGCCGCTGCAGCAACTGATTTCGCAGAAGGCGGAGTTGGTGGCGGTACAGGTATGCGCTGCTATGAACTTAAGGGTGGCATTGGTTCTGCTTCAAGACAAGTCGAGATTGACGGCAAGACCTTTACAATGGGCGCGCTAGTCATGTCCAATTTTGGCCTCAGTACTGATTTGAACATTTATGGTCATGCCATTGGTAAAAAGTTTGTGGATAACAAAGACAGTAAGGAAAAAGGCAGTATTATTACAATAATTGCTGCCGATATTCCGTTCAACTCAAGACAATTAAAACGCATTGCCAAACGTTCCGGTATCGGCATCACACGCAGTGGCTCATTTAGCGGCAACGGCAGTGGTGAGATTACTCTGGCTTTTTCTACTGCTAACCGTGTAAGTCATTTCCCTGACCACGAATTAAGCACGATTCAGGCAATTACTGATGACAAAATTGACCGCTACTTTAGGATTACGGTAGATATTGTGCACGAAGCCATTCTCAGTTCTTTGGCTCATGCCCAAACAACCCCCGACCGTGACGGCAAGCCCATGCTATGCTTAAAAGATGCCCTATTGCAACTGGGCGATGATAAAGAAGCGCTGCAGCTAATTGCGGACTTAGGACTTTAATCAGATACCGGTAACATTAATTTATCCTATCTTGCAGTGTTATAATTAACTGAAAATGTGAGCGATTGCAAAGGAGAATTAAGATGACACCATGGTGGAAAAATGCAGTAATTTATCAGATTTATCCCAAGTCTTTCCAAGACAGTAACGGTGACGGTATTGGAGACCTGCCCGGCATTATGAGTCACTTGGATTATTTGCAAAAATTGGGGATCGATGCAATTTGGCTTTCGCCAATTTACAAATCTCTCGGCATCGATAATGGTTATGACATTGCCGATTATGAAGCAATTGATCCGCAATATGGCACCATGCAAGACATGGACAGGCTGATTAGTGAAGCTAAAAAACGCGGCATTCGGATCATCGTGGATTTAGTTGTTAATCATACCTCTGATCAACATCAATGGTTTATTGAGGCACGCAAAAGTAAAGATAATCCTTACCGTGATTTTTACATCTGGCGTGATCCTGTTGCCGGTCATGAACCTAACGATTTAAAATCTGACTTTTCAGGTTCTGCTTGGCAATTTGATGCTCAAACCGGTCAATATTATTTGCACTTTTTTGCCCCGCAACAACCAGATTTGAATTGGCAAAATCCAAAATTACGGCACAAAATATACGACATGATGAACTTCTGGCTTGATAAAGGCATTGGCGGCTTCCGCATGGACGTAATCGAACTGATTGGCAAAGAGCCTGATCGCAAAATTCGCGAAAATGGTCCACAGCTTCATCATTATATTCAGGAAATGAACCAAGCTGTTTTAGCTAACCGTGATGTAGTCACTGTTGGTGAGACCTGGAGTGCCGACCTTGACAGTGTCCGCAAGTATTCTGATCCTGACCGGCATGAACTCTCCATGATTTTTCAATTTGAAGATCAGAATATTGATAAACAACTGGGAAAACCAAAATGGGATCTCAAGCCCTTTAAAGCCAGCGATCTTAAGGAAGTTTTAGTTAAATGGCAGACGCAAATCGATTATAATCATGGCTGGAATAGTTTATTTTGGGAAAACCATGACCTTCCCCGTGTCATTTCACGTTGGGGTGATGACGGCAAATACCGCGTACAATCTGCCAAAATGTTTGCCATTGCCTTACATTTAATGCGTGGTACTCCGTATATTTATAATGGTGAAGAAATTGGTATGACTAACTGCCCAGTCAAAGATATCTCTGAAGTTGAAGACCTCGAAAGTATCAATATGTATAATGAGCGACTCAAGCAAGGGTATACTAAAGAAGAACTGATCAGGTCAATCAATGCTAAAGGGCGCGACAATGCGCGCAGGCCGATGCAATGGTCAGCGGCTTCTGCTGCTGGCTTTACTACCGGGACGCCTTGGCTAGCACTTAATCCCAATTATCAGGATATTAACGTTCAAGCCACTTTAGCTGACCCACAATCAGTTTTTTATACCTATCACAAACTCATTAAATTACGTCATGAAAACGAAATTATCACTAATGGCAACTTCACTCCTGTTTCCGCCAGCCCTAGCATCTTGGCTTATTACCGTGAACTTGCAGGCATGCGCTGGTTAGTTGTTGCCAATTTGACAGATAGTGTTGAACAGTTTTCTGCACCAGATAAAATTGACTAGGTTTTAATTAGTAACTATAATGCACCGCAATCACTTAATAACATTAACTTAAGGCCATATGAAGCCTTCGCTGTGGTCGTAAAATAAGAACCAACCGTATTTACGTGAAAAATACCCCCAAATTTGTTCTAAATTTAGGGGTATTATTGTGGCTAAATTATCAAAATAAGATTTAGCAACTAAAGGGATGGTTCGATGTCAGGAAGATTAATTTTCGAAAAGCAATTGATAGCAACTTTTTTAATTTTTACTCAAGCATATTTTTTAACTTCTGTTCGGTATAACTCTGCCGTTTGGGCATCAAAGGCACACATAATAACTTTCATTTGATAGTCAGAATGCTCCGTAAGCCAATTTTGCACGGCAGTAAAAGCAATATGGGCAGCTGGTGCAGCCGGAAAACCGTAAGCTCCTGTAGAAATTGCCGGAAAAGCAATACTATGCAGGTTATGATCTCTAGCTAAAGCTAACGAGTTTATATAACAGTCTTTTAATAACTCATTATCTTGTTTAGAACCTGAATAAATTGGCCCCACGGTATGAATGACAAACTTAGCAGGTAACATGTACCCCTTGGTAATCTTAGCCTGCCCCGTTTCACAGCCATGAAGCTGGCGACACTCTGCTAGTAGCTGCGGTCCAGCTGCCCGGTGTATTGCCCCATCAACACCCAAGCCACCTAACAATGTCTTATTGGCAGCATTAACAATTGCATCTAACGTTAATTTAGTTATGTCCCCTTGAATAATTTTGATATTTTCCATAAACTTGGCCTCTTTTTTATTTAATTTTAAGCCCAAATTATTTTTTTGCCAAAACAAAAAAATGCGACTCATGTGAGCCGCATTTTTCGTCTATCATTTTTGGTCTATATAAATCAGTAAAAGCCTTAAATATATTATAGCATTATCAAGAAATATCCACACCGCCTGTTATTCTGTTAAGAAAGCTAGTTCCATTCTGTGGCATTTCTACTCCAAAGAATTCAGCCCCAGTTGCACCAACATCAGAAAGAGATTCTCTTTCACCAACATATTTATAATGAACATTCTCTTTATATATTAATAAAGGAACCTTTTCCCTAGTATGTTGTGCATGACCGATAGTAGGATCATCACCATGATCTGCCATGACAATTAAAATATCATCTCCGGTAAAATACTGCTCCGCTTCAGGCAATCTTCTATTTACAATTTCCAAAATATTTGCATAATGATCTGTATCTTCAGAGTGACCAGCTAAGTCAGTTTCCTGAATATTCATGAAAATTAATCCATTACTTATTTCTTTTGCCTGATCCATAAATCTGTCAAATAAGTAGTTACTATCTACACCAGGAAATCTTCTATCAGTGTCACCTCTTACTATATCAGAAGCTTTACCAATTAAGGCTACATCAATTCCATGGCGAATCAAAATACTAGCTAGCTGGACCTTGGGATTAATACCGTAACCTAAATGAACAACATGGTAATTTTTCTTATATACACCTGATTCCGGTGCAGAAATACCAACATACTTTTCTTTTTTAATGTGCCGAGCATCAAGAATATTATCAATGGTCACATCACTACCACCAAAAGCAATTACTCTGGATACTTTGACTACTTTTCTAACAGATTCTCCTAATTTTGTAATTTCTGCAAATGACATTTTATCTAAAGTAGCCGTAACATTATATACTTGTCCTGGATCTGCTTCTAAATTATCAGCAACAGTTGCACAGTTATTAACAACTAAAATTTCTAATCCTGGATCTCCGTATCTTTTTACAGCAAAGCCGTCTTCTTTTACCTGCTTTTCAACCTGATCAATTACTTCATTAAAGGGTTGAAGTAAAGGCATTGGTGGATTAGTTCCCATTATTTCTTGGTGTCCTAAATAAGAATCAGCTCCGTGATGTTTAAGAAGAGCTGTACCCCAGTTCGCGTCTGGCGAAAAAATATGTCTGCCACGTTCAACACCAATTGCATTAATTAAACCTAATCTTTCAAGATTGGGAATGTCAATATTCGGCTCAGCTTTAATGATATTTAAAGCTGTATTTGAACCAACATCATTAGGCCGGACTTGAGGTACATCGTCCATTGCACCAACACCAAAGCCGTCTAAAACTATTACACCAAATTTACTCATTACATTATCTCCTTAGGCATATGCTTGCCCTGACTATCATATAAACCTAATAATTTTGGCTTGCCTGATTGCAAACCATCTACAATCGCTACAACACTTCTTGTAACAAAAATTTGCGTCCTAAAATCAGTAATAACTGTTGCACCCTCTGTATAAGAATCTTCAAGCTCCAAGTAATAGTCAATGCTTTCACTATCAAAAGGCAAAACTTTACTTTCATATTCCTGATTATCAGCAAATACTAATGCATTATGTGCATGTCCTCTTCTGTAATATCCTCCGCCATAAAAATAGCTGTGGCCCTTAAAACTATGCGAAATCTCACTAACATAGCAGTATGCCGGAATTTCCGGTTGCCTTGAATTTGCATGAAGTGGCGTAGTACCTGATAAACCATGACCGGGCTCCCCTTCGTTTCCTCCCAATTTTTTAATTAATGGAATTGAATTGCAACATGTAGCAGAAGGTAAACTCACAACCTGTAAAGGATAATTATTTTCCCGAAATATTTTTCTGACTTTTTCTATAGTTTTAATATTAGTAGTAGGTTCAATTTTATTAGTAGTGTCATTAAATAAAAGTGCGGGAAAACAGGTTATACCAACCAACTCAACATTTGAAAAGTTTACGATTTTAGTGAAATTAGACTCAAACTCGCTGATAGTTAACCCTCCCACTTGTCCCGGATAGAGTTCATCACTATTTCCTATAACTTTAAGGATGATTTTTTGAGTTATTTTTAATTCTTTAGCTATTTGATTGATATATACTAAATTGTTCATCGAATAAACCGTTACGTATTTGGTTCCATAAGCTAAGACTTTTTTTACTAAGCTTCTCGGCATTTGCACCAAATTTCCCACATTACCGAGGTGCAGTCCATAATGCATAAAGGTTTCTGCTTCCCTAAAATCAACAACAACTGCTAGTGGTATTCCTGCTTCTTCAATCGTTTTGGCTATAACTGGATTACGACCAAATTGCTTTGTCATATAAAGCAATTCAACCTTATTTTCTTGAGCTACCTTAACCATTTTTTTAGTATTATTTTTAATTGCTTCCAAATCAATGACATAAGTGTCTGGTAAAATCCGACCACTTTGATGAAGTTGAACTGCATAATCAATTAGACAAGGGTTATATTTTTTTAGTGAAGGTAAAAACATTATTTCACCTCCCTTATACATTTTTGTAAAATGTTAATAATAGTATCTGCACCTGCTCTATATGGATTTATTCGAATAGTATTGTCCAATAATTCAGGATCATATGCTTTAAATGTTCCTGAAACTCTGTATATCATAGGAACAATTTCATATTTAGATTCTGCACCAACTGGATTAGGTGCCCCACCAAATTTAGCTACATTTTTTAAAATTTCTTTTGCTATCGGATGAGCAAATTCCACCAGTAAAACTTTTGATTGTGCATTTGCAACGTAAGCTTTTTTGATCCCTGGAACCTCGTTGTTATTAAGTCTCTCTTTTAACTCATTAATAACTCGAGCCTGATTAGCTAATGCAACAGGTGCATATACCATGCCCCTTAAAACATCCAAAGCTTCATGCCCCTGAACTTGCGAACCACCCGAATAATTTTCTTCTCGTAGTTTATCCAAGTACATTTTTTTACCGACTATACATCCTATCCCTTCAGGACCCAATAACTTAAATGTGGAAAAACAACTTAAATCTGCACCTAGTTCAGTTCCAATTTTTTGCACTTTCATAACGGCGTAATTATCATCTGTAATGATAGGAATATTGCGGTTATAGTGCGTCCTTAAGATTTTTAAAACATGACCCATATCATAAGAATCATCAGGCTTTTGTCTAGTATATTGAACTAATATGCCCGCAATATTTTCCGGTAATTTAACAGTATCAATTTCATTGAAATCAACTTCTTTTGTTTTTACACCCATCATAGTTAGAGAAACTTGGGTAGTGGGATAAATTGGAGCTTCATGAACTAACAAAGTTTGTCCCGCATTTAAAGCAGAATGTAGTGCGTTTCTAATAGCGCCAGTACCTGAACCTCTTACCAGCATGGCGGCTTCAGTATTAAAAAACTTAGCGATTACTTCCTCTGCCTTTTTTGTAAACTTGGGTTCATTTAATCCTGGAATAACTCCCAAGTCTCCTCTGGTAATAATCTCATTACCCGCAAAAACATTAGTAATTGCATCTACTAATTGCCACTGCTTTTTTAAAGCTTCATCCGGTGTAATACTTTCTAGCGGATATGTTGTAAAATCAGTCATTCCAATCACCACCAAAAATTCTTTGAGGGTTTTCTACCAGCATTTTATTAATAAACCCCTCAGTTACACCGCCAGCTTTTAGCTCAGGAATGAAACTATCCAGTAAATAAGCATAGCCAATGCCACCATTTGCTTTTAAATGAGATTTTCTGGTTATGTCCATCGACATAACAATTTGATCTGTAAAGCCTGCATCTTGAGCTGCCTTAATTATGTCCACCCGTTTAGCATCAGACATATAATTATTTTTACCTATAGTATCTATTTCTACGTTGATTCCTGTCTTTAACATTTCTAAAACATAATTAGGATTACCGGTTAAATCAACATGTCCGATAATGATTTTGCTTAAATTAGCATGTTTTTTTTGAAAAAATTCAACTTGCTCGTGTCCTAAAGTACCTATTGAGGTATGTGTCATAATTGGAGTATGAGTTTCTTTACTAGCAATAACTGCTGCATTAAATACTTTTTCTTCTTGTTCAGTCCACCTATTTTTAGTTGTGGCAATTTCTCCTATGACTCCAGCTTTAATATCTGTATTTTTAATTCCTATTGTAATGTCTTTGATCATCATTTCAGCTAATTGTGTGACTGATAACTGATATACTTCTATTGGTAAAAAGGCGGATTGATACCAGCCTGTAGCTTGGACAATATTAATTCCTGTTTCTGTAGCTACTTTTTGTGCATAAGCTATATTTCTTCCAATACCTCGACAGGTTGCTTCAACAATGTTTCTTACCCCTTTTTTGTAAAGCTCTTTTAATTCCTGTATTACAAGCTGTTGAGAATCAAGTAATGCATCTTCATCCTCAATTACTTCAGAGCGGTCTATAGGAATATGTTCATGCACATACGTGATACCTGGTTTTAAAACTGTCATATAATCTCCTTAGAATAAATGAACTATTCTTAAAATATTTAACAAAAGTCCTAAAGCTATAGTGGCAATTGGTCCTACAGCCATATCAACTAAAGGCTTCTTCATTTTTTTATTTAAGAGCCAGGTACCTATGACCCAGAAGAATCCCAGATTTGGTGCCATCTTATTACATGCAATGGCCGCCCCAATTAATAACGAAGTTGAAATGGTTTCCATCAGAGAAGTACGAATATGGTCACCCATATCACGTAAACCTGGAAACTTATCCATTCCTTTAGCGGTAGCACCTAAGGCTTGTACTTCAATCCACATCCAGACAGCACCTGCGATAAAGGCAACTAACGGTTGACCTTTTAATAACAAGCCGATGGCAAAAATTAAAGTTGTTCCAGCCATACCGTAAACACCAGTTACAATAGCGGTGGAAAATACTAAGGGAATGAAGCCGATGGCTCTGGCAAAAGTTGCCATTGCTGCTTCTTGAATTTGCCCTTTAATCAATAACTGTTGAGGAAGAACATCAACTGCAAGAATTAATTCACTTGAAGCAGCAGTGATCAAGCCCCCCATTAATGAAAGCCAAATCCAATTTTTCTTAATTCTTCCAATACGTGCAGAAAAGACATTAACCAAATTTTCGTTTGAGTTATTGGTTCCCTTTACTTTGGCTGCGTAATAAACCATACAAATCATTGCCACTAATAGTGCCATACCGGTTGCGTTCAAAGTGATGGTAATACCATTACCCAAGTTAAAGATTCCAAACTTACTAATTAGAATGTAAGTTACAAAGGTCCAAACAAAGGTAATAAGACCCTTTTTTACATTATGTTGCTCTGCAACTGCAATTGCTGGAAATGCACAAAAGGCAAGCAATATTGGACTACCTAAAAGAGAAAGTGCTCCAAAAAAGTTAAATGGCAGCATTTTGAATAGTTTAACGATCCAGGATAAGCCTAATAATAAGCCAGCACCATAAACTGCTCCAATTGCAAAAGCAGCAGTGGCACCCCATTTATTATCAGGTGTCCAAGTCCCAAAAATATCGCAAGCAAGTAAAATACTATGAGCGAGTAAAATCGTTGAACCAATTGATACAGGAATACCAAAACCAATAATTAAGCCAAAACTAACTCCAAAAGATGTTAGAGCTAATTCACGTCTATTAATTTTGTGGTCAAAATATTCTGGATAAATTGGCCTTAATCCATCATTGAAAACAGCAATGCCTTTATTCGCCAAAACTGAACCAACGCCCCCAACCAGGGCTATTAGAACATAATTTATAATTGTAGTCATTGACATTTTTTCTCCTCCTTATATTCAATATTCTAAAAATTGAATATTGATATTAAAAACACTATAAAGGTAATGCCTTAACAATTTCTGGCAATACAGTATCTTTAGCATTAAATGTAAAGCCAAAAGCAACTTTGCCGTTTTCTACCCCTTTTTTAATTTCATCTGCTTTTAATACCTTAGTTGGTGTAGCAACAGTGAGGGTTTTTCCCGAACCAAGTAAGGCGGTAGCCATCGCTAATGCACCTCCAGCACCAGTTTGACAGGCACCGATGTAAAAATCAGCTTGATGATTTTGGACTGCCATTGCAGCATCCAGGTCACTCTGCACAGTAATTTCGACATTTTTATCGCTTGTTAACTTTTGTAAATCTTTCTTGATATCATCCTTGCCCATTTGACCACCAATTACTATTTTAGTCATATTATTGACCTCCCTTCGATAAAACATTTACTAAATGCATAATAATATATTGATCTTCATCTTTACTAAGGACAACTGGTGCTTTTGCTTTCTTTTCTAGCCAATATTGCTTTGCTCGTTGATATGCAGGCTTATTTTCTATTTGCTGCCAAAGAGCTTCCGGCATGGTATCAATCATTTCGTTATTTCTTTGTCTTGAGATGGTCATTGCCACATGAATTAATAACATCTCTTCTTTATTTCCATCATCATATTTACTCAAATCATTATCAATTTCGTTAAGAAATTTTACGTCTAAATCATTAATTTTACCTACCTGCAATAGTAAATTTAACTTATTTTGTGTCTGTTTTTGCATTAAAAATGACCACATCCTTAATATTCTGGAAGAAGTTCTCCAGAAATCACTTTTTTCTGTGTGCTTAGTAATTTATCTACATCTATCGTTTTCTCTAAAATACTTTTTGTAAAAATATCCGTTTTTTTACCAACAAATACAGCTTGAGAAGAGCGAACAGTTAAGTTATTATCTATTTCATTATAAGCAAGTGGATAGTTATGTTCGACAACTTCATCCTCATTCCAAATAGCAAAGTCGATTAGTCCTTCTTCTATACTCTTGCTCACTTGGTTATATGGCATTTGAATTAACTGTACATCTTGGCCCTTAGTCACATATTTAGTCAGTAAAGTATAATCAATGGACTGTGTATCTACCCCAATTTTGGCACCACTTTTTATTTGTGCATCTTCACCTTTTCTGAAAACTAAAACGTGCTTTGTAACATAAGTTTGTTCAGGCAGTACTAAAAATTCCGCTAAGTTGTCATTTTTTTTAATTAAATAATCAGCAGTTAAGCCTGAAGTGATAATGAAATTGCTACGATCTTCCTGTAATCCCGAAAGTCTCTTTTCACTACCATTCATATACGAAAGACTGACCTGAATCTCATTGTTCAAAAATGCCTTGTAAATTCCAGTTGCGAGTCCTTCATATTTTTTAGTATATGGTAGTGGTAATGAACCAACCAATGTATGATTTCCTATATAAGAAAGTAGCTTTTGGTGATTAACATTTTCAACAAATGTACCTAAATGACCTCTTGATCTTGTACTAATTGCACCATCCTCCTTTAAGATACTAATTGCTGCCTGCATTGTACCCTGAGATATATTTGATTCTTTGCAAAATTCCTCTACTGTTGGTACGCGATCGTCAGGTTCCAAAAGTAAATACTTTTTTGCTAAAAATGTTAGCGCTAATCCTCTCATTTTATACTGTGCAGTTTGCAACTTAAAATCTCCTTTTTATAGAATATTCAAAATACCGTATATTGAATACGGTTTCAGTATTACTCAAATCGTGCCTTTTGTCAATATAATTTTAAATTTGCCATAATATATCAAATACAAGCTTTAAAGAAAACTTATCGGTAAAACTTAAAAATAAATGGTTAATCTCCTTAAAAAAGGGCTTTATATAGTTCTTATACCTTACGGTTAAATTTTGATATTTTTACTGATAACTAATATTAAGTTCAAGAAAAAATATATATGAAAAAAAACATTGAACAATAAAATTCAATGCCTTTTTATCTCGTTGATTTTTTCTTTTTAAATTAAGCATTTTGTTTAATATTTTACAGAACTATTAACCCATCACCTGACTACACCAGAGGACTACACTTATGAACCTGTCATCTTTGAAACATTAGCTTTTTTAGCAACATCAAGCAAGGTTACCATCACGATTCGCCCCTAATCTAAGTACATTCGTTTTAGTTGAGCCAAGTCATCATCATTAAAGCCCAATACTTTTTTGAAAAAGGTGGGAAAATCGCCCCAGCCGCCACGGACTGTTTCTGTAATGCCGCGAATAGCTATACCTTCACCTTTAGTTACATTCATTTTTGAAACCATTTGCGTAATTTCATCATTACTTGGCAATTGGCGAGAAACAGCAAAATCATATAACTCGTTAGTTAATAAATAATCGCGGGCGATGGTATCATCATCTACTCCAAGTGCCATTAATATTAAAGCCGAAACCATTCCTGTTCTGTCCTTACCAGCACTGCAGTGATAGACCAGTGCTTCATCTGCGGGCAATTCTAGCAGTTCCGCAAAAACACGGGCAAACATTTCCTGACTGTGCGAACTAAGCAGAGTTTGCTGGTAAATGCGACCAATAAAATTATTGTGCATATCAGGAATATGGTGCAAAAAACGGTAGATTGAACGATTGTTTTGGGCATCATTGACGTTATCAGAATATACCGGCAAGTCCACATATTCCACATCGGGCCAAGAAATATCCGGTGAAGAGGACTTCTCGTATTCAGAGCGTAAATCGCAATCAACAGTGACACGCATTTTAGCTAATTTAACTTGATCCCTGGCCGTTAAAGAACTAAGTGAATCTGAACGATAAATTTTATTCCATTTAACTGTTTTACCAGTCACACTTTGATAACCGCCAACATCACGAAAGTTCATCGGACTATCTAGTGCTACTATTCGATCATGTGCCAATTTCTTGTCCCCCTTTTTTAAATAACTTATTCACCATGTGCAAAAACCTGAGTAGCTTTTACGGCCTTCTTCCAGCCTTGATATAAATGTTCTTTTTCACTTTCAGGCATTTGAGGTTCAAAGGTCTTGCCTACAACAAAAATATCTTTTAATTCAGCCACATTTTGCCAATAGCCGACTGCGAGGCCAGCCAAGAAGGCTGCGCCCATTGAAGTTGTTTCCAATACTTTAGCACGTTCGATTTTAATGCCCAGGATATCTGACTGGAATTGGAGCAAATAATCATTATTGGACGCTCCGCCATCAACGCGCAAGGTTGGAATTTTAATGCCGGAATCAACCTGCATCGTATCCACTACATCCCGTGTTTGATAAGCCAGCGATTGCAACGTCGCCTTGATAAAATCCTTATCATTTGTTCCACGTGTAATTCCAAAAACGGATCCACGTGCTTCTGAATCCCAGTACGGTGCACCTAAACCTGTGAAAGCCGGAACAACGTAAACCTCATTTTCAGACTTCGATTGTCTGGCTGCTTTTTCCGAATCTGCAGCCGTCTTAATCATTTTTAACGAGTCGCGCAGCCACTGAATAGCACTGCCTGAAACAAAAATAGAACCCTCTAAAGCATAAGAAATTTTCCCATTCAAGCCATAAGCAATAGTCGTCAATAGATTATTGTCCGACTCTGTCGGCTGCTCACCGGTATTCATCACGATAAAGGAGCCAGTACCATAAGTATTTTTAACCATGCCTTTTTTCAAAGCCAGTTGACCAAACAAGGCTGCCTGCTGATCTCCGGCAATACCGGCAATTGGTACTTTGCCACCAAAAAAGGTATAAGACTTGGTATAACCATAGATTTCAGAATTGGACTTAACTTCTGGCAACATTACTTTGGGAATATTGAGCAGTTTCAAAATGTCGTCATCCCATTTTAAGTCGTGAATATTAAACAGCATCGTTCTCGAAGCATTAGTGTAGTCAGTCACATGGACTTCACCATCAGTTAAGTTCCACAAAAGCCAGCTGTCAATTGTACCAAAAAGCAAATCACCATTTTCGGCCTTTTCTTGTGCACCAGCAACATGGTCTAAAATCCAGCGAATTTTGGTAGCACTAAAGTACGGGTCAATTATTAGTCCCGTCTTTTTATGGATCAATTCACTATAGCCATCGGTCTTTAACTTTTCAGCCAAGTCGGTTGTCTGCCGTGACTGCCAAACAATTGCATTATAAATGGGTTTGCCGGTCTTTTTATCCCAAATTACCGTTGTTTCACGCTGGTTAGTAATACCAATTGCTGCTATTTGCCCCGGTCGCACGCCAGAATTAATAATGGCATTGGCAATTGTTGTTTGAACTGCGTGCCAAATCTCTTCAGGTTTATGCTCTACCCAACCAGGTTGAGGAAAATATTGGGGAAATTCCTTTTGTGATGAAGCTATTTTTCTGCCCTGATGATCAATTATCATCGCTCTGGTTGAAGTAGTTCCCTCATCGATTGCCATAATATATTGTTTTAGCATATTGTTTCTTGTATCCTCTCCGACAGAAAGCGGTTTATACTAATTTTACTACCCGGACTTGCTTTTACAAGAAATTATTATAACATTATCCCTATTTTAAGTTATACTGGTTACATAGAGCTTACGTTAAAAAGAGGATACATGAAAATGAAAAAAGAAATTATTGCTTTAACAATCGCGGGAAATGACAGCGATGGCAGTGCGGGGATGACTGCTGATTTACATTCATTTTATGCCCGTCAAGTATATGGTATGGGGCTTTTAACAGCTGCCGTTGCTGGTAATACAACTGGTATATATGCACAAGAAGTTATGCCTATTTCTTTTATTCAGGAACAATTTGACGTACTAAACGATGATTTTAAAATTGACGCACTAAAAACCGGTATGCTGGCTAACAAGGACGTAATTGCCTGTGTTGCTGCTAATTTGCACAAGTATGATATGGGTAAGATCGTACTCGATCCGGTTATTATGACCAAACACGGTGATACCTTGCTTGATGACGATGCCTACCAGGCTTTTCTTGAGCAGTTAATGCCACTGGCTGACATTATTACGCCTAACTTTTACGAACAGAAAAAATTAACCGGTTTGAATTTAGCTAGCAAAGATGAAATTCATCAGGGAGCCAAAAAATTGCAGGATATGGGAGCCAAAAATGTTTTAATGAAAGGCCGTCATGATGATTCTGCGCAGTCGCAAGTAACAGATATTTTACTCACTGCAGACGGAAAATTTCACGAATTTACCAAGCCGTTTATTAATACAGATAGAATTAATGGTACAGGTGACACACTATCAGCAGTAATTGCTGCTGAATTAGCAAAAGGACAATCAATTATTGCCAGTGTACAAACTGCTAAAGATTTTACTTATGAAGCTATTGCTCACCCCATTGCAGTTGGCTCCAAATATGGCCCTATTAATCATTTTGCAGCGCAACAAAATCTTAAATAACTATTCTTTGCCCACTTCTAACTATTAAGATATACTTTAAACAAGAAAATAGGGGTTGGTAAACAATGGCGAACAAAATAATCAAGATTGCATATTTATACGAAGACCTGATGAACACCTATGGTGATTCCGGAGATGTTAAAATCATAAGTTTTTTACTTAAAAAGCAAGGCTATACTACGCAAGTCGATAATATTTCTCTTGGTAGTGAGTTCAATGCTTTTGACTATGATTTCATCTTTTTTGGCGGTGGACAGGACTTCGAGCAAACTGTTATTGCCAAAGATTTACCGCGTCATAAAGAAACTTTAACCAAGTACATTAACGCAGGTAAACCTATGGTAGGCGTTTGTGGCGGCTACCAACTCGTTGGCACTTATTACAAAACTAATGCCGGTGTGACTATCAAGGGGCTAGATATCCTGCCCTTCCATACTGTTTTTAAAGCAGATAAGCGCATGATTGGCGATACCCGCTACATGAGTGAATGGGGCGAAGTCAAGGCCTTTGAAAATCATTCCGGGCAAACTTATTTTGACGATCAGGATAAGCTGCATCCCTTAGGAGAAATGATTGAAGGCTACGGCAACA
The DNA here is from genome assembly GCF_014323605.1 of Lactobacillus kimbladii. Taxonomy (GTDB): domain Bacteria; phylum Bacillota; class Bacilli; order Lactobacillales; family Lactobacillaceae; genus Lactobacillus; species Lactobacillus kimbladii_B. The sequence continues at coordinate 452,784 of NZ_SCMB01000001.1, forward strand.
ACCCGCAAGACCACGTTGAAGGCCTGCGTTATCGTAATTTCACTGGTACCTATTCTCACGGACCATTGTTAAAAAACTTGAATGTCGCTAATGCCATAGTAAAGATGATTCTTGAATGGCATGATGAGCGAATAGCAGCTAAAACAAATTAATTGCAAAAAAGCTACTAGACGTAGTAAATGATATGACCCCTGAATTAAGACAATTTCGCAGGTCATATTTTTATGTCTAAATTGTCTAAGCAAGATAAAATTGAAATCTATTATCTTTGGCATGATTATCAAATTGGCTCTGGTGAATTAAGTTGGCGTTAAATGTATTTTTATTGTTTAGTGAACTAAAACTCATCTATTCTTCTTTTATTCTTTACTATTTTGAGTTGATCCAAACATTATTATAGATATTAAATATCTTTCTTTCGTATAAATAGATGCCACATTTAAATAAATAATTTATTTAATTAGTTATATTGCTGACTTTAATTACTACATAAAAATACTCCTAGCAAGCAAAGTTGTTAGGAGCATTCTTTATTAGAAATAAAATGGCGGGGCTAAAACATTTTAACCAATCTCTTTGACTTAAAATTTAATTGTTAAATTTATAGATCTCCACCATATTTTTTACGCATCTTTAAGTCATAATGTATGGCAATAAGTAATATCAATGTCCAAACGGCGCATATTATAATTAATGGCCACACATCAACTACTTTTTGAATATATACTGAAACATTAGCTTTAATTGGAAATATGAAGTACATGAATAATGCGCCCCATGGAACCAAAAAAGGAATACAAGATAAAAATATTTCAACATTTTTAGGATATAGTCGTGGTCTACTATAGACTTCTTTTTTGTGTCTACTTACATAAAATATACCTGCTATCACAAGGATAATTAATGAAAGCTGACCTACATGAAGTATGAATTGTATAACTGGTGAAGTAGCCATTTTTGAGCCCCCTTAACATACAAACTATTTGATAGTCTGTAATGTTTTTAGAATTTTAATCGTGCAAAACTCCTTCGGAGTCTTGTGCAGCCTAATTTATATCTTGATAAATTCCTGATTTTCTATAGCTGGCATTAAAGTTAGATAAATTAGTTGCCCAGGTTTGTGCCCTGTTTTGTACTATAGCCGAGGCATTTTGCTAAAAGTGCAAGCTTTTATTTAAAAACCGCATAACTGAAAATGTAATAAACATTATAAATTCTTTCTATAAAGAATTAATATATATATTAGAAATTATGTTAAATTTAGAACTCTATTTTTAATTTTATTCCTACTTTCATAATAACATTGATTTTTATGAAAATGTGTGCAAAGCCTGCACAATAAGGAAAAAATATTGTTTAATATTTATAGAATAAATATTAAAAACAGAATAATTTTTTAATAAAACTAATTAAGGTAATTGGCCGGTATGAGTAGATTTGGTATAACTATTAGAAAATTGAGAATATCCCGCAGAATAACACAACAAGAGTTAGCAAATGATCTTTTTGACCGCAGTGAACTTTATAAGATAGAACATAGTGAATTAGCTGTTTCTTATGAGAATGAAATCGAACTGATTAAACGACTAAGTCTTACACCAGATGAATTTGAATATATTAGTAATAATTATACTTTAAGCTTTAAGCGACGACTATTACACCGTTTTTTTGAACTTGAAATAAGTACAGATACTGCCGATAATAGTATCGCTGATATAGAAGCATTGTTGCAAGATTGCTTTTTGGTAGAAAATGACGGGGACATCGGAAGAATTAAAACAATTTTAGAAGCTTTATTATTAGCCAATAAACCTAAAGGGTTAGACAAAGCTAAAAAGATGGTGCAACCAATCTGGTTTGATTATCTGGCTAAAACTAAAATTCTTACAATCACTGATATTTATGTTCTAAATACAATTTTATTTGCTTTTGATTATGAAACTGCAAATGAAATTATTGCTAAAATCATTATGGTAATTGACAGAGATTACCCTTTTAAAAAAGCTTTGAAAATTAATACTTTAATTAATCAGGCCATGATAGAAATGCTGGATCATAAATTTAAGCTGGCAGCTGATAATATGCTTAAGCTAAAGCCGCTAATTAAAAAGCTTGGTCAATATGATAAATTGCTTGTAATAAGGGCAAGAATTGCGGTTTGTCAAAAAGATAAAACTAAAGCTTTGGAACAAGTAAGTTTACTAGAAAAAATTGAGGCGCAACAATTAGCTAATAATTTGAAATCAGAAATCAAAGAATTTCTTTAGACTTATTGAACATAGTCTAGTGAACAATTATTTCCTCTATAATCATATAAATTCTAATATGTTCGCAAAAGTGTACTTTATCTCCCATATATATTTTAATGAGAGTTACATCGTTGCCTTTGACCTCCATAACCACTGTGTTGTCAATTGTTGCTATATTTTTTATATGTTGCGACAAGCTCAAAAGGCTCTGCCGATGTATTATTCATCTCAGGCATATTATCGTATTAAACAAGGAAGCAAAAATGAAAAAAACTATAACTGTATTTATTTTAACATTTCTCTTTATAGGCATGGGAATGGGCTTTATACATTATTATAGAATTAATTCTTTAGAAAAAACCGTATATCTTAGTGCTGGCGAAAGAAAATATTCATATAACTTAGACACATATAAATGCTTACATAATAAAAAAATTGCTTCTGTTAAAATAACTACTGATAATCAAGGATCTTATGATACGCTTTATTATGTCGGAAAAATTAATAATAGATATTATGGCTTTCTATTTAAAGATCGTGGCATATTAAGAAAAGCAAAATTAATTTATATTAAAAAAATTGATGAATAATAGCATATTAGCTTTTAATATAATGATTTTAACAATGCGAAATGACTGAACTAAAAAGGCAGCTTAAACTTGGTAAGCTGCCTTTTCTATAAATTAATGAAATTAACCGTAATATTGATCCTGGTCTAAAGCAGTTTCATCAAAATCAACTATCATAAATTCATAGTTTGAAAAACACTCCATCCAGTTGTTATAATAGTCGTTCTCTCTTTTTAGCGCCTTGCTGTTTTCTTCTCCTTCTATTATAAAAGGCTTTGAACGTATATTAAAATTTGCATGTATTGCAACCAGCAAATTCAATAAACACAAGAAATCTTTTGCGGAATCCACACTTACATGAAAAGATTTAAACGAATTATTATTTTCGCCAAGATAACTTTTTGCTCTATTATACTCATCAGCAGATTCTGCCTTATGATTTTCAACGCTATTTACATTCTCTTCAATAATAGCTGTCGGAGCTTGCTTTTTAAAAAAATCTAGTATCTTTCTTAATTTAAAAAATTGTTCATCATTCATTTTTATTATTCTCATTTAAAAGGCGGTGCTCGGAAACATTATATCTCCTATGAAGCCATCAATTTTGCCGCTTAAAGTGGCATAGCCATGTCATCTACGAATGCAAGAATAAGAATATTGCGGCTAAGTTTGGCATCGGCCTATACCGCGAGCACTATAACTGACGGTTCTTGCTTTTTTGCTTCCACTAGCATAGTAGTGCATTGTTAGCTCTCCAGACCAATTATAGACTAGAAATACAGGTTTAAGATCAGTTGCTTTTAGTGCATAATATATGCTGCCACTAGTAACCCACATTTTAGAAATTCCTAAATCACCATTAACAGTACTAGGTAAATCTACATTATTATAAAATAAATATATCTTGCTTTCCCCAAGTTGCACACTTTCCTGGGACTTTGAACAATAATTACATTGTCCAATATCAAAATTTTATTATGAAATTGACTAAAGACAAGTAAGAATAAAATAAAAGCGGTTTTTACAGAAGTTACTTCCAATCTTGCTTTTCATAAGCCATCTGCCAAAACTGCAATTCATAATAGCTGCTGCGCACAAACGCAGTTTGCATTTGCTCAAGTTCTTCATTAGTCGCACTTTCAGCCAAAGAGTTGGTTAAATGCAGCATTTTTGTTACGTTGGCACCATACCACTCGCCATCATAAGTATCAATCCACTCTTGGTAATAAGAAACCGGTGAGCCCTTTTCTGCCATTTTTTGGCCAATTTCCTGATAGAGCCAGTAACATGGTAAAAGTGCTGCAACCGCTGGTTTAACACCAGATCGATTTAATGTCATATGCATATGGTTAACGTAGTTATAAGCTGCTGGCGCCACCGGAGTTTCAGCAATTTCAGACGCAGTTATGTTTAATTCTTCAAAAAAATGGCCTCGCACTGATATTTCGACATCTTTCAAGTCTTGTGCCCCTGCCAGTAAAAATTCCTTTACTTCCTGATTATCCGTTTTTGCCGCAATTAATTTATGCAACTTGCTGAATTCTCTTAAATAATAGCGATCCTGCAACAGATAAAATTTAAAAGTTGCAATTGGGAGTTCGCCACTTTGTAACTCCTTTATAAAGGGATGCACCATACTTTTATGCCACAATGCCTTCCCAGCTTCGTGCAGTCGATCCGTAAAATTCATGAATATTCTCCTTCGAGTTAAATAATATTGTAAAATGACTGTTAATTATTATTGATTACATTTTACTAAAGATAAACTCTAACCACTATACTGTTTTTGACTGTTATGCACAATCTTTTAATAACAGTCAAAGTACCAGCATTTATAGTTTATAATAGATAGCAACTTTATCAACCTACTATTGTAATCAGTAATAAATTCCGTTATAATTGTAAGCGATAACACGAGGGGTGCCTTTTTGGCTGAGATGAAAATATTTCAGACCCTTTGAACCTGTAAGTTAATACTTGCGTAGGAACGTGTCAAAACTGCTGAAGCTTTGGCATTTCCGCATGCCAAAGTTTTTTTATTAGTCACAAATTTTAAGGATATTAAATTAGGAGTAATAAAATGCAGTTAAAATTATTAGACAAATTACGAGCAGAAAACCCTGTTATTTTCAATATTGCTAATTTTGTAACAGTTCAAGACGTGGCCAATGCTGTTAATGCTATTGGTGCTTCACCAATTATGAGCAATGAAATCGCTGAAGCTGAAGAAATTGTGCGGATGGCTTCCGCTGTGGCAGTTAATATTGGTTGTTTAACCAAGCAGCAAATTAACCACATTAAAAAAGTGGAAGATTTAGCGCGCCAATATAATAAACCCATAGTATTTGATCCCGTTGCCGTTGGCGCCGTGGAGTACCGTTATAAAATCACAGATAAACTTTTATGGGATTTTCATACCAGTAGTATTCGGGGCAATATTGGTGAGATAGCTGCCTTAGGTGGCTTTGATTGGAGCTCAAAGGGGATTGATGCAGGCTCCGGTTCTGGTGATATTGATGAAATTACTGCAAAAACTGCTCAAAAATATCGTTGCACAGTCATTGCGAGCGGGCCTATAGACACAATAAGCGACGGTAAAAGAATAGCCCATATCCATAACGGCTCACCCCTTTTTAAAACTCATGTCGGCTCAGGAGATATGTTAACCAGTATTGTCACAGCTTTTACAGCTGTTGCTGACGATCCTTTTGAAGCAGCTCAAATAGGTGCTTTAGTTTTCAGTTGCGCTGGTCAATTAGTAGTTAAAGATCATCCCAATGTCGGGCCCGCTACTTTTGGCATGTATCTCATGGATTATCTGTATAAAGTAAAAGTTGCAGATATTGAACAAATTGCTGATTTTGATTAAGGAACTTTATGATGACTGAAAAAATTAATTCTTTTCCCCAGGTTTTAACTATTGCCGGCACAGATTCAGGTGGAGGTGCCGGAATCATGGCTGATTTAAAAACTTTTCAAATGCAAAAAGTATTTGGTACAGCTGTTGTAGTAGCAGTGACAGCACAAAACACTTTGGGGGTCCAGAAATCTTTTTTACTGCCTTTAGAAATGATCGATGCCCAATTCGCCTCTTTGGCAGAAGATTTCCACATCCGTGCTTGTAAAACAGGAATGTTGGGCGATGCAGATCACGTTCACCAAGTTGCACTTAATTTGCAAAAGTATGACTTTGGTCCTATTACCATAGATCCAGTGATGATTGCTAAGGGGGGCGCACCATTATTAAGTCAAGATGCTGTTGCCACCGTTAAAAACGAATTGCTGCCTTTAGCCGATCTAATAACACCCAACTTGCCAGAAGCGGAGACTTTAACTGGCATCAAGGTACAAGATCAAGGCCAATATCCAAAATTAGCTCATAAATTACAAGATATGGGAGTTAAAAATGTGCTAATTAAAGGCGGTCATGCAAGTAGCGCAGAAGTAAAAGATTATGCTTTATTTGCTGATGGTTCTGATCTTTGGGTCAGCAGTTCCAGGATACATACCGAGCGCACCCATGGCACCGGTGACACGTTAGCTGCAGCAATTACGGCTCAGCTGGCTTTAGGTCAAAGTTTACCTGTGGCAATTAAAATTGCTAAAAAGTACGTTACCAAAACTATTAAAGAAACTATTCAAGTTGGTCATGGTCACGGCCCCTTAAATCATTGGGCTCAGTAATTTAGGAGAAATAATGAAAGACTTTAACACTGATTTTTTACATGCTTACTTTATTTGTGGCAGTCAAGACGTTCCAGAAGGTAAAACATTACCGGGCATAGTCGAAGAAGCACTTGCTGCAGGTATTACTGCTTTTCAATTTCGGGACAAAGGTCCTAATTCAACTTTAAGTGAAGCTGAAAGACTCCCTATGGCGCAAAAGCTGCACCAATTGTGTTATGCGTATCACGTGCCCTTCTTCATTGACGATGATGTTCAGCTTGCACAACAAGTTCATGCCGAAGGCGTTCATGTTGGGCAAAGCGATGAAGAAATCAGACAGGTCATTAAAGAAGTTGGCACTCAAATGATTATCGGCTATTCTTGCTCGAATTTAACGCAAGTTGAACAAGCCAATAAAATTAGCGGAATTGATTATTATGGCAGCGGTCCAATTTATGCCACCCAATCTAAAAGTGATGCCGACCCCGAAATTGGTATTGCTGGCTTAAGCCAACTGGTCAAAAGCACAACCCGGCCAATTGTTGCTATTGGTGGAATTACTGCTAGCGACTTAGAAGCAATTGCTAAAAGTAAGGCAGCTGGGGCTGCAGTAATTTCTTTGATTGCCCAAAGCAATGATATTAAGCAAACCGTTAGTCAAATGCTTACAGCACCATGGATGAAAAATGACTAGCACATTTTAAAAGCACAAAAAATGATTCTGCACTTGGCAGAACCATTTTTTTATTGATGATAAACAGTCTTTAATTGTAAAAATATGAGTTATATTGATAATTAACCTAACTGGGCAATCTTTTGCAGTGTTCTAATCATTTGGGCTACAAAGCCGGACTCATTATCATACCAGGCGTAACCTTTGACTAGTTGTACCCCATTATCTCCAGTTTCAACTTGGGTAAGAGTTGGATCAAAGACCGAACCAAATTCAGTGCCAATAATATCTGATGAGACAATTTGGTCGTCATTATAGCCAAAAGAAGCATTGCCTTCGGTATGCTTTTTAATTCTAGCGTTAAATTCTTCAGCCGTAACTTTTTCTCTTAAAACGGCAGCTAGTTCAGTAATAGAACCAGAAATAACAGGGACTCGTTGAGCAATACCCGTAAGTTTGCCATCCAGTTCAGGTATAACTAGTCCAATAGCTTTAGCTGCTCCAGTTGAATGCGGAATAACATTAGCGACAGCGGCACGAGCATTACGGACGTTGCCACCACGATCAGGGCCATCCTGCAACATTTGTGAAGCAGTATAGGCATGCGTGGTAGACATGATTCCCACCTGAATGCCAAATTCATCGTTCATTGCCTGTGCTAATGGTGCTAAACAATTAGTGGTACATGAGCCTGCGGAAATAATTTGATCAGAGTCAGTTAGTTGATCATCATTTACGCTATAGACAATAGTTTTCATATTGCCTGCAGGAGCAGAAATTAATACTCTTTTAACACCGGCATCAAGGTGAGCTTGGGATTTTGCAGTTGAAGTATAAAATCCAGTGCATTCAAGTACTATTTTAACCCCGTCGTTTTTAACCCACGGAATTTGACTGGCATCTTTTTCCGCATAAACCGGAATATTTTTACCATCAATTACAATACTATTAGTTGTAGCAGTTACTTCATGATTAAATTGACCATGCGCAGTATCATATTTTAATAAATGTGCTAACATACCTGGTGAGGTTAAGTCGTTGATTGCGACAATTTCGATGTCGTCACTGGCCACTTCATAAATTCGCCGTAAAGCGAGTCGACCGATGCGACCAAAGCCATTAATACCAATTTTTGTAGTCATAATAAGTTCCCCCTTTAGATTACAAAATTAGTATATTAAAACTAAATCACCTTGCATAATCCGAGATTGTAATAGGGTTATCACTTTTAATGATATGGAGTATTATGAATTTTAACGATTTATATATTTACCAAACAATTTATGAAACTAGATCACTGAATAAAGCGGCATTAAAACTAGGCTACACTCAATCCAATATTACGGCCAGGCTCAAAACAATGGAGCGAGAACTGAAAACGCCACTTTTTGTGCGTTCTAATTTAGGGGTCAGACCAACTAAAAATGGGCAAAAAATGTATTATTTTGCCACTAAGGCGCTACAAAATTATCAAAATTTAAAAGACGATTTAACTAGTAACAAACCAAAAGTTTTAATCTCCGAATTGCTTTTTGGTTATATTATTACCCGAAAGGCACAACTTGCACTTGATCAATATGAAATCATCATTAAAAGTACTAATGAAATCCAAGAATTATTAACTAAGCATCCCTATGACATGGTCTGGGCCTTTACTCCGATCACTTTACCCCAATATTCGTTAATCAAGAAAAGTCATTTACAAGCCTGTTTTTTAAAAGGCAAAAAGCAGGAAAGTAAAAATGTACCGGTTGCCATAAACGCAGACATAAATTGTCCGTTTCGTAACTTGACTCTCAAATTAACGCAGAATAAAAACAGTGTCACTGAAATTGATTCACTGGAAATGATTTTAGAGCTGGTCAAAAAAGGCCAGGCAATTGCATTATTGCCTAAATACTTAATGAATGATGATTTAGTTGCAGCTGATTCGCAAAGTTGGAATATCCCCTATTATTTTTACCGCTACCAATTATAGACAAGTAAAAAGACGCCATTATTTGAATAAAGATGCCTTTTTAAATTTCTAATTTAATTCCTTTAAATACGTTTCATAAACTGGACACAGATTAAACGCATACTTTCTGTAAGTCCGCGTTGCTAATGGGTCTGTAGAGTCAAATTCACCACTTAAAGTTTGATATTTTGCTTGTGCCCAATTTAGCAATTGCTGTTGCAATTGGTCTAATAAATTAGGCTTAACAGCACCCATCCATCCTAAAGTCAATTCTTGAGGGGTATCCTCAAAAGAAAAGCAATAAGCCTTAATTTGTCCAGCAGCAATTAGTGCTAAGGGGGCGTGTTCAAGTTGATCAGTGAAAATGGTTTTGCTCCACTCACTAAGAGGTATCTTTGCAACCGGATTTGCTAAATGATTTTTCTGATAATCGGAGAAACTCACTTGTGCTAGCCTATTCATCATTACAGAATCTTTTTTTATTTCGTGTAGAGTGACCATCTGTAAATCTGTCGCAATTAGAATATTTTTCAGTGCCCTTTTCAAGGGCATCTGGGGTTCTACAGTAGTTCTGATTAACTTAAAACCATTTTTTTGACCAATGGCATTAAAGAGTAATTGCGGTGCATAATCATAAGTAATTAATGCGTTTTGGTGATTCTTTTGGGCTTTTGCCGTTAAATCTGTCAATATTTGCTCATAAACCTGCATTTGTTCACCGCTGGTTAATCTAGGTGCAAGATAGCCCGCAAAATTTAAGGAATAAGGGTGAAAAGCATTTTGCCAACATGTCATTAATCCGACTGGCTTATTTTCCAGATAATAGGCTTGTGTATGTTGAGGAAATTGTTCTACAGCTTCCTTAATTTTTCTATCTGGACTTACATTGGCTAATAATGAGCCATACATAATTAATAATCTCCTTTATGGACTATTTTTTCGCCCGTAAAATTTTGGCCTTGGCATCATTGTAGCCGTCAATGTAGCGTTCTATTTCAATTGCTTTATTCTGGGTAACACGATTAACTAAGTTAACACCTTTTTTAGGAAAAGCCTTGAAAGAATGACTCTCTGCATAGTCCTTTTTGGCTTGTTCATAACCCATTTGATAATCACTGAGAGAACTCTTTTTCACAGCAGTTTTTGCTGCATGATAGGTATAATCATTGGTATCATGCCATTTTTTATATGCTTTTTCAGCATCTTTATAGTTTCCGGCTTCATAATTTTCTTTGACATAATCATGTAATTGTTTTAAATTAACCATTTTATTTTCCCCAAGTTAAATATAATTAACTTCCACATCACCCATGCTGAAATGCCCAGTTAGCATCAATGTAGGACCGTCACCGGTAGATTCGTCATTAATATCTAATTCTCCCAGAGCTAGGTTTAAGTTATCACTGTTGACTTTCCATGAAGTTGGAACGTAAATTTCAATCTCACCCATAGTGCCACTAATGTCAACGGTCACTACATCGCCTGCAGCTTTAGCCTGATCAAGGTAGACTTCAACTTCACCCAAAGAAGAATTAATTGTTATACTGCGTAAATTTTGTGAATGAACGTAGCGCGAAACTGATGATAAGCGCTGATTGATTACTATATCTTCTCCATCAACTTTTCCAGTACCGCTACTGAATACGTTATTATCAATTCTTGAGCGATTATTGCTAAAGTTCTTCCATTTGCCGTCTTTTTTCTGGTTAAAATAGACTATCCTGGGAAACCAGCTTCTCTTAAAAATCAGCGTTAAGCCTAAATAAATTAATAACGCCGCCACTAAGACCGTCCACGGTACAATTTTGGTAATATGCAAGGGTTCAGCGTAAACAATTAATAAAAAGGCAATGGAAAAAGTTGTACCAAACAAACTTTTATTAGCCACGCTTTCGATCAGTGCTGCTCCGAATATTATCGTCCAAATAATCATGCTGACTTTTAAATGAAATGAAAGCAGATGCAGCTGATTAAGGACTAAGAATACGGCAGCTGCTACTAGAGCAATGCCCCAAAATACTTCTCTAAGTTTAAATTTTTTCATTATGATGACCTTCTCTCGTTTAACCTATCATTCAAATTGTGATAGTAGTGACGTGAAACATAGACAGTTTTATAAGAATCGCGAAAATTAATCTTACAGTTAGAAATCGAACGTGTTAAGGCATAAATTTGATTTAAATTTAAAATTGTTGACTTAGATACCCGCATGAACTGATTATTTAGCAATTTTTCTAGTTCATAGAGTTTATAGTCCACGGTAAAGGCATCCCTAGCAGTATGTGCAATTACCTGTTTATCTTCTGTTTCAAAAAATAAAATCTCATTCATGCTCAAGTAATAGGACACATTATCTTTTTTACCTTCTATTTGATCAGGATGTTGACTGATACCTTGAAGTTGACGGTAAATTTGTTCAACTTCTGGTGTCACAGCTTTAGCACGGATAGTTACACTAGTTTCATCATTATCCAGATCCGGATCCAGTTCTATTTTTATTTTCACGCTTCTCACCTGCCCTTCATCACTTGATGATTTAATTAAACGCTTATTTTAATGTAAAATCTAGCACTTTTAACTAAGTGGCAATTATAAGAAACCAAGTGGCATATTTTTTTGATTCAGAAGAAACAAAAAATTCAAGAGCACTTAAAAAGCCGTAATTCGCTTTAGTACGAAATACTGCTAAAATATGGTTTTATTTAAGACAATTTTAGGCTAAAATTTACAAAAAGTACCTAAAATATGCTATTTTTGGTACTTTTATGATATTATTTGTGTAATAAAATAATTTCGGGAGGTAAATTATGGCAACTAAGATTGTTACTAAAAGATACTCTGTTAATATAGACAAGCAAATAGCGGATACTGCAGAGCTAGTTATCAGAAAAATTGGTCTTAAACCTAATGATGTGATTTCAATGATGCTTACACAGATTGCTGACAAAGGTAAACTACCCGTAGCATTTTCAGTTGACGACTATGACCATCTAAAAGATGAAATTATTGCAGCTAGTCGTAAAATTCCTGCACAAAAGGTCGAAACCTCCGAAGAAATAGCTGACTTTTTCGCAGATTAAGGAGACCAGTTAATGAATTTGGGCGATATTTTTATAACATACCTTGAATACGAAGATGTACCAAACGGAAAAAGTCGGCCAGTTTTATATATTGAGCAGGATAATGAATTTTATTATGTATTTAAAATTACCAGTAAATATCAGAATAAATCAAAACACATTCGCGCAAAGTATGCTAAAATTACCGATTGGCAAAAGTCTGGCCTTAACAAGGAATCATGGATAGACTGTAATAAACGTTATCAGCTAAGAATTGATAAAACAAGACTAAAAGGTATTGGTAACTTAACGGTAACTGATTTGAATAATCTTAAGAAATTTATGTGGTAACCAGCAATTTTACAAGTTTTCATGCTTGCAAAATTGCTTTTTTTGATATAACCAAAAGGTGGCCGTTAATTTAAAAAAGAAAGCCAATTACAAATTAAGCAACGGTTGCCTCATCACTAGTATGCGACTAATTATTGATGATTGATCTCTAATCTATTAAAATCAGTAAACAATATCAGAAAACCAAAAATGCATTGAGTAATGAAGCCCAATGCATTTTTGGTTAGTCTAAGAACAATAATTTTTCCAGACTGCTTTACTAAATTATTTATTCTAAACCAACTTTTTTAAAAATCTCATCTACATGCCGCAAATGGTAATGATAATCAAAAGCATCAGCGACATCGTCTTCAGAAAGATAATTCATAATTTGACTGCTTTCAACTAATTTTCTAAAGGAAATTCCTTCGTTCCAAGATCTCGTGGTTAACTTCTGAACCATATCATAAGCATCTTCACGAGAAAGACCAGCCTCATCAATTAATTTTAAAAGCAAGCGCTGAGAATAAATCAAGCCATAAGTTTTATCCATGTTCTTAAGCATGGTTTCTGGAAAAACATCAAGATTGGTCAAAATGCGATTAAAACGATTGAGCATATAATCAATACCAATTGTAGTATCAGGTAAAATTACACGTTCAGCACTAGAATGGGAAATATCGCGTTCATGCCAAAGTGATACATTTTCATAAGCAGTTATAATATGGCCCCGTATAACCCGTGCCATACCACAAAGATTTTCTGAGCCAATAGGATTACGTTTGTGAGGCATTGCTGAAGAACCTTTTTGCCCTGCACGGAAGTGTTCTTCTACTTCGTGGATTTCAGAGCGTTGCAAACTTCTAATTTCGGTTGCCCAATTTTCAATACTTGTGGCTATTAGCGCCAAAGTAGCAATATATTCAGCATGCAAATCGCGTGGCAATACTTGACTGGTAATTGGCTGCTGAGTTAAGCCTAGCTGCTTTAAGACACTGGTTTCAACAGCTGGCGGTACGTTAGCAAAAGTCCCAACGGCACCGGAAATTTTTCCTGATTCTACTCCTTTTGCTGCATGTTCAAAGCGTTCAATATCACGCTTAATTTCCGCATACCAGCGAGCTAGTTTCAAGCCAAAAGTAGTGGGTTCAGCTTGCACACCATGCGTGCGCCCCATTTCCACCGTATTTTTATATTTACGTGCTTTTTCAGCAATTGTCTTTTTTAATTCATGTAGATCTTGAAGAATAATCGCATCTGCCTGTTTTAAGATATATCCTTGTGCCGTATCAACAACATCCGTCGAAGTCAGCCCAAAGTGTACCCACTTTTTCTCAGGTCCAAGGCTTTCAGAAACTGTTCGTGTAAAAGCAACCACGTCATGATGAGTTACCTGCTCTAATTCTGCCACCCGCTCTGGCGTGAAGCTGGCATTTTGAGCAATTTTAGCAGCATCTTCTTTTGGGACTTCGCCTAATTCACTCCAGGCATTGGTAGCAGCAATTTCTACTTTTAGCCATGCTTCATATTTATTTTCATCAGACCATATTTTACCCATTTCAGGGCGAGTATAACGTTCTAGCATAAATTACATTTCCCACGGATTCTGTAACACGATTGTTTGTTCACGATCAGGACCTACCGAAACAGTAACTAAAGGTATGCCTACAAGTTCTGAAACGCGGTTTAAAAACTTCTGTGCATTTTCTGGCAAATCAGACCAAGTCTTAGCGCCTGTAATGTCCTCTTTCCAAGCAGGTAATTCTTCATAAACAGGTTGACAGCGGTCCAATTCTTTTAGACTTGCCGGATAGTAATCAATTTTTTGACCATCAAGTTCATAAGCAGTTGCAATTTTAATAGAGTCAAAGCCGCTAAAAATATCAAGCAGGTTAAGACTTAAACCATTGATGCCAGAAACGCGTTTGGCGTGACGTAAAGCAACTGAATCAAACCAGCCCACGCGCCGAGGACGACCGGTAACTGTGCCATATTCATGAGCAGTTTCGCGAATACGGTCACCAGTTTCATCTAGTAATTCAGTAGGAAAAGGACCAGCACCAACACGGGTGGTATAAGCTTTGCATACACCGATGACACTTTTTACCCGATTAGCACCAACACCGATACCGCTGGCAATTCCACCTGAAATTGTATTTGACGAAGTAACAAATGGATATGTTCCTTCATCTATATCAAGCATAATTCCTTGCGCCCCTTCAAACAGTACTTTTTTATCATTATCCAGAGCATCGTTAACTAGCACTGAAGTGTCAGTGACATATTTCTTCATTTTTTGACCATATTCATAATATTTGTCAAATATGTCATCAAATTCAAGTGCTGGTTTGCCGTAAATTTTGGAAAATACTTCGTTTTTTTGCTCTAAATTAGCGCGTAATTTAGCTGCAAAAGTATCTTTTTCAAGAAGATCACAAACACGAATACCAATTCTGGAAGCTTTGTCCATATAAGCCGGTCCGATACCATTTTTAGTAGTACCGATTTTTTGATCGCCTTTTGCTTCTTCTTGGTATTCATCTTGCTTGATATGGTAAGGCATGATGATATGAGCCCGGTTAGAGATCTTTAATTTACTGGTATCGATTCCCTTTTCAGCCAGATTCTCTAATTCGCTAAATAAAACCTCGGGATTAATAACTACGCCATTACCGATTACAGCCCCTTCTTTTGACGCAAAAATACCTGAAGGAATTAAACGCATCTTAAAATCTTGACCATTTATTTCAATAGTATGGCCAGCATTATTACCACCATTGGAACGAACAGTATAGGCAGCGTCATTACTTAAAAAATCAGTAATTTTGCCCTTTCCTTCGTCGCCCCATTGGCTACCAACGACTGCAACTGCTGTCATTTTTATTCACCTCATTAAATTTCTACAAATATCACGTAAATAGTCTAGCAATTTACCATTCTTTAGTCAAATTTAAATGCGAATTATTATAGCAAGTTTATTTTTAATAGTTCGATTTTTATATTGACAAAAAAAGCTTTTTTGATTATAGTGATTTCGTTTGTAAAGATAGTTAATAAGGAGCCGATTTACTTATGAGCAATTATTTCAGTATGGAAGCATTTGATTATGATGATATCCAGCTTGTTCCGAATAAAGGGATCATTAAGAGCCGTCATGATGCAGATACCAGTGTTAAGTTCGGAAACCGAACATTTAAAATACCAGTCGTACCTGCCAACATGGAAAGCGTAATTAACGATGACTTGGCGGTTTGGCTGGCCCAAAACGGCTACTATTATGTCATGCACCGCTTTCAACCTGAAAAGCGTTTCGCTTTTATCAAGATGATGCATGAAAAAGGTCTATTTGCTTCTATATCTGTTGGTATTAAAAAAGGCGAATATGATTTTATCGATCAGCTGGTTGCTGAAAACGTCAAACCTGAATATATTACGATTGATGTCGCACATGGACATTCAATTTACGTAATTGACATGATTAAGTACATCAAAGAAAAATTGCCGGATACTTTCTTAACGGCTGGTAACATTGCAACTCCTGAAGCCGTACGTGAATTAGAAGGTGCAGGAGCAGACGCCACAAAAGTTGGTGTTGGTCCTGGCCGCGCTTGCATTACCAAACTCAAAACTGGTTTTGGCACTGGTGGCTGGCAACTAGCCGCTTTAAGAATGTGCAGTAAAGTAGCCAGTAAACCCTTGATTGCTGATGGCGGTATCCGTTATAACGGCGATATAGCGAAGTCAATTCGGTTTGGCGCTACCATGGTTATGATTGGCTCAATGCTTGCAGGACATGAAGAGTCCCCGGGTAATGTCATCAAAATTAACGGTAAAAACTACAAACAATATTGGGGGTCAGCTTCTGAAGTGCAAAAAGGGGCTTATCGCAATGTTGAAGGTAAACAAATGCTCGTTCCCTACCGTGGTCACATTGCCGATACTTTAAGAGAAATGCAGGAAGATCTGCAATCTTCAATTTCCTATGCCGGTGGCAAGGATCTTAGTTCAATTAAATTAGTTGATTATGTAATTGTCAAAAACACAATCATGAATGGTGACAAATAAGTAGGTTGTTTTCTTCTCCCTAAATTTTTAAGTATGGGTAGCAGTTTGTATTTTTCGTTAAAATAATGTTATCCCAGTTCTGTTAGGTAGTCAGTGCTGGGAATTTTTGTGTTCAAAATATAAAAGGTTTTGTATCTTTATCAAAGGCTGTTTTGACTTGCCTAAATCTGAAAGCAGAGCTTATATATTTTCAATTATGTGGCTTGTATTTCTTTATTTATGTTTTTTTATCCGCTTTAAAGTGTTACACGAAGTACAGAAAGCGTATAATTTGTTTGTAGTAAAGTTGAATTTTGTATAGAGGTAATAAAAAATGAAATTTAAAAAAGTGATTATGTTGGTAGCTGCCTTGATAGGTGTCGGCACGATTGGCAATTTTATTAATACGCCAAGTAATGTGCAAGCTATGCAAACCCAGGCTGTTTTTCCTAAAAGCTGGCGTGGGACATGGTACTCATACAATTCCAAGACAAAGAAAATCGATAAGATGACTTTCACTAAAACAAAACAAATTTATTACGAAAATGCTCACCAGTATCCTAAATTGTTAAAAGCTAAACCTAAGGTTATGCCTAAACCAAGTAAAAAAACAAGATCTTGGGTTTATTTATCAAATAAAATGACTCAAAAAGGCTATACTTGGACTGGAGTTGGCATTTGGGGTTACCCTGACGAAGGTACGCTTGATTGGTATAATGTTGCTAAATTAGATGGTAATAAAGTTTTAGGTTATGCAGAATATCAGAATGTTTATTGGTATGTAGATAGTCACTGGTATCAGACAGCTAAACTTGCAAAAAAGTTAAAAGATCACAAATATCCAAATTACGACTTTATTATTGGCGGCGATGACTTATAAATTTATCCGGATATTTTTATTTTGTTTTTAAAGGGAATAAATAATGAAGAAAAAATCAGTTGTTAAATTTATTGCTACTATTTTTGTGCTATTGGCTGGCCTTATTCTATTTTCACCTAAAAGCGTTAGTGCATCTGCTATAACAATTAAAGCAGCTTTTGATAAAAAATATTATAACGTTAATTCTACTAAAAAGGCTTATGGTAATTGGGTAGGAAATGTTACTTTTTTCACTCGTCATCTAAAAGTTAACACGGGGAAGCCAACGCTCTTTACTCCAAGCATATATGTTGTTAATAAAAAGGCGACGGGACTTTCTGCTAAAGAAGATGGTATTTACATAAATAACATCGACCACAAAAAGTTTGTACATGGTCGTGTTTATTTAATGCGATTTCGCTTTAATCTTTCTCACCTTAAGCCAGGGAGAAAATATCGTTTTAAAAATGACATGCACTTCAATAACCCACATTATGCTAAATATCGGTGGTTTACTCAAAAGGCTTCACGCAAAGGCAATCTTTCCAATAGTACCCACCTTCCTCAGGTAGACCTGTATGTCAACTGTGGCGCCAAGAAATCCTTTTTGAAAAAGGTAATGCATAATAATAAAAAGATCGTTAATTCGAAAATTAAATTATATTAATTTAATAATTTTTTGGCAAATAGGTTTTATTATTTTATGAAGGGAGAAGCAATGAAGAAAAAAGTCTTATTGCAATGATTGCCAGTATTTTAGTATTACTAGGTACTGGTTCATTTAGTAGTCCACAACCAGTATCTGCTGCTAAACATCAAATATTTGTGTACAGCAAAACATATGTCTATGATCATAAGGGCAAGAAAACCAAAAAAGTATATAAAAAGAGCAAAACTCTTTATTATACTTCTGTTAAAAAGATTAAAGGTTATAAATAAATATTATCGTATCGGTAAAAATAAATACATCCACTACTACGATGGTTTACCGCTCAATATAGTCAAAACACCAAAAAATAGGCCTGCTAAAAACGGGGCAAGTTTGATGGATTTTATGGCAAATGATACTTCACTAACCACTGCCCAAAGACAGGAGGCACAAAAAGCAGCGACTTTACTTAGAACAGGCAAAATAGATAGTCAAGCGCAAAAAGGCGCACCATCGTGGTTTAATACTTATGTCAAGTTAGGTGGCAAAGATGATGCTACTAGCAACGTTAATATTAAAGCTCCCCTTCAAAGTCTTGCTAATGCAAACAAGGAAAGAACTAAAGCTGGAGTTGGTGAGCTAAAGATTTCTCCAACTTCTACAGCCATTTCCATGATTGATGCAGATTATCAAAAACAGGGTTCCTTAAATCATCCGGGCTTTTACGGCTATCATTTCAACCTGGAAAATCTTTCTGCCGGTGCTGAGCCAATTAGCAACTGGATGACTGAAAAAGTAGCCTGGGAATGGGACGTAAAGAAAAGCCCTAGCCTAGCGCCCTATGAGTTCACTCCTAATTGGGAAGACCCTGTATATAATCAGGCCGTTTTAGGAACAAACGGTTATAGAATGGCAGGACACTATACCAATTTATTAAATAAGGGACATCGCGTAATGGGCATGGCTCATATGACGTAAACTCCTTATGGTGCTGCTGATGCTTTTAACGCAACTAGTGAAGGTGAAGATGGCGCAATTACTTTGGCTCAATATAAGGCCATAGTAAAAGAATGGTTAAAGAAATAAAAAGCTTTACCTTTTAGGTACTAAAAATCTGTTAGTTTATATTGTGAAATTTCACAATATCTTACTAGCAGATTTTTTTGATCACTATTTAATTAATTTCTGCACTTTCTACTTAATTTCTTCAAAAAGCGGAATCTTTTTCTGACTTTTGACTTCAAATAGACCCTTATCTGAAATTTTAATGGTTGGTGAAACCAGCAAAGACAAAGTAGAAAATGACATAATCTCGTTAGGATTTTTATAACCTAGTTCTTGCAATGTTTTGCGCACCTTGCCTATTTCTGTACCTAAAACAGACATTGGTTGGTCACTGGCAACGCCGCCAATCGGTAATTTTGCATTGGCAACTATTTTGTCACCTTTTGCTGCAATATAGCCGCCCTGCTGTTCAACCAGCTGATGCTGAATCTTGAGCATTGCGGCGGTATTAGTGCCCATGATCATTATGTTGTGGTGATCATGCGCCCAAGTTGCTCCTACCGCACCGTCTTTTACAATACCGCGGTCAACAAAGCCCAGACTATAATGTCCATCGCCGCTATAACGATCTTGCACCATAATCAATGCTAAGCCGGCTTTCTGCCATTGAACTATGTGATCTTTTACTTCCAGTTTTTCTTGGATATGGTTGGTAAAAGTACCTGCTGGATTAAGTTGAATAATATTTGCCAATACTTCTCCGTTTGCAACTAAATCTGTTTTTGCCACAAAATCATCGGGTAATAACTTAGGCGCGTTAACTGAGTGACGTAACTCTGGCAAAAACTGGTAACCTGTCTGCTCCTTGATATCTGCCGCGTTTATCCCATTTTTATAAACAGCTGCTATTGACAAATCATGCAGATCATCGAGAATAACAAAATCAGCTACTCTGCCGGGAGCAATTGCACCTCTATCCCATAATCCCATATGGCGAGCTGGTGTATAAGTAGCTATGTAAATAGCTTCTTCAGGTGTCATCCCCATTTTGATTGCTTTTTTCACCAAATAGTTCAAGTGGCCATGAAGCAAGGTATCAGGCATAGAATCATCAGTTACCAGGGCAATCTGGTCAAAGTAATTGTTCTTAATGATCGTATCAATTACTTCCTGCAACATTGATTTCAGTTGCACCTCGACAAACATGCCATTAGGAACTTTTTCATTAACTAAGGCAGCTGTCTGTTCCGTATGGTCAGTAGTAACTCCAGCATAAATAACTTTAGCCAGATCTTCACCAGCATATGCTGGCACATGACCTTCAAGAGGCATTGTAGGTTTTTCCTCACGACAAACTTTGATAATATCTTTGATCAAGGTTTTATGCGGAGAAGTCATATCCTTAAAGTTCATCACTTCGCCTAAACAAATAAAGCGCGGATCTTTAAGCAGTTCTTGTACTTCTTTCATGCCAATTTTGCCACCTGTTGTTTCCATATCTGGATTCGTTGATGGAACCGAAGATGGAATGCCAAAGAAAATATCAATCGGTGACGGCTCTGCAATGAAATTTTTTAGTCCCTTGATGCCAGCAACATTTGTTACTTCATGATCGTCAGCAATAATCGTTGTCGTACCGTATTTTAGAATCGTTTGTCCCATAATCGCAGGAGTAGTCATGGATGAATCGATATGCATGTGGGCATCAACAAATCCTGGAATTAGATATTTACCCTTAAGATTAATTGTCTTTTTAGCCCTAATTCCTGGTAAGTCTTGATTAATCCAATAAAATTTACCGTTTTTCACTGTAACTTGAGTGTCAACAAATTTACGTAAAAAGACATTAAAAACATGGCCATTTTTTATCAAAAGATCAACTTGTGTCATTTTTCTCCTCCATAAATAACGAAAGAGTTGAAATATTCCAACCCTTCATTTTATATCTACTTATTCATAATTTTATTCCATTGATTAACCCAAGAAGGCAAGTGGCTATTAACATAGAAGAAATTCATGTTCTTTGCGCGTTTAGCCACATCCCCATAAGTTTTATTAGCTGCTTCAACATGTGTTAACTTAACTTGCGTGTTAACTGGGGCATTATTAAGTGATTTTGCACTAGCACATTTCTTTTGAATAGCTTGACTTAGTCTAAAATTAATATACTTATAGGCAGCATCTGTATTCTTGCTATTCTTCAAGATAGCAACAACGTTGCTGTTAGAATATGTGCCTGATGCTGGAACAATGTATTTAAGTTCAGGATTAGTAGCCTGCAACATGCTAATAGCGTAGTCACCAACAACGGCCACACTGATTTCACCTGTTTTGAACATATTGGATAAATCTGAACTTTGGTCATATGTTTTAACCACATTAGGCTTCAATTCTTTCATGGCTTTGAAAGCTGCTTTACCGCCATCACTTGGGACACTGACTTTAGCATGGCGACCCGCAATATACAGTATTGCAGGACCAAAAGTGTTAGTAATGTCAGGAATCGCAATCTTGCTTTTTAGCTTTTTAGACCACAGTTGATCCCACTCTGTAATATGAACTTTTTTAGGATTGTAAATAATACCTACGCTGTTAACAGTGTAAGGAACAGTTCCAGTATCTTTAGCCAGCTTTTGTTCACTACTGGATAAATATTTAAAATCTTTGATTTTAGAAAAATCTACTTTTTTATACAACTTCTTTTTCGCACCAGCATAAGCATTCTTTTGTGCCACTTCAATCACGTCAACTGAAGAATTAGGATTATGCTCAATTTGGGTTAAGCTCGTAGTTGTATCTGCAGTAAATTGTGCGGAAACTTTAACGTTATTTTTCTTAGCAAAAGGATTGAGTACATCTGATCTCATTTGCTTAGTTAAGATGCCGAATGTAGAAACAACCAACTTGCCACCGTTTGCATTAGAAGAACAAGCTGAAGTAGCAATAGCTGCTCCCGCAACAATTAAACTTGCTGCCATTAAACATACTTTTTTGATTTTCATGATAGACCTTTCCGTAAATCTAAAATGCCTTATTAATGAAGGCAGGTTCTTTTTTGACAATTATTGATTCATAATTTTATTCCATTGACTGATCCATGAAGGCATTTGCTTGTTCACGTAATAAAAGTCAATAGTTTTTGCTCTTTGGGCGATCGCACCATATGTTTTATTGGCAGCTTCAGCAGCAGTCAATTTTACTTGTGAATTAACCGGGGCATTATTAAGCGATTTTGCACTGGCAACTTTCTTTTGGTTAGCTTCACTTATACGAAAGTCAATATACTTATATGCCGCTTGAGTATTCTTACTGTTTTTCAAGATTGCAATATTATCATAGTTAGCATATGTTCCTGAAGCTGGCACTAGATACTTCAAACTAGGATTAGTAGCTTGCAACATGCTGATTGAAAAATCACCAACAACCGCCGCGGTAATTTCTCCCGTTTTAAACATATTACTTAAGTCTGAACTTTGAGAATATGTTTTAACCACATTCGGCTTTAGTTGCTTTAACGCTTTGAAGGCAGCCTTGCCATTGTCCTTGGTTACACTGACTTTAGCATGATCCCCTGCCACATAAAGCATTGCGGGACCAAAAGTTGTTACAATATCCGGAATTGCAATCTTGCCCTTTAATTTCTTAGACCACAGGTCATCCCAACTTTTAATGTGGGCCTTTTTCGGATTATAAATAATGCCAAAACTATTAACAGTGTACGGAACAGTATTTGTGTCTTTTGCCAGCTTTTGCTGGTCAGCGGATAAATACTTGAAATTCTTGAGTTTGGAAAAATCCAATTTTTTAAAGAGTTTCTTTTTAGCTCCAGTAATCGCATTATTTTGGGCCAATTCAATGACATCTACCGGTGAATTAGAATTGTGCTCAATCTGCGTTAGGCGAGTTGAGCTGTCCCCAAACTGTGTAGACACCTTAACATTATTTTTCTTAGCAAACGGGTTAAGCACGTCCGAGCGCATCTGCTTAGTTGCTAAGCCAAAAGTGGAAACTGTCAGCTTACCGCTACCAGCATTAGACGAACAAGCGGAAGTTGCCAAAGTTGTGCCGGCAATGATAAAACTAGCTGCTAACAAACAAGCTTTTTTAAATTTCATAACCATACCTTTCTAAAAACACTGACTATTCTGATAACGGATGAAGATGCTTAGCAGGAAGGGTCAGCGTTACTTCTTCTCCTGAACTGCGCATCTTTTGCCGTGCTTCCTCAACTTGAAAGTCCCCAACGGCTGAATGAATGGCATACTTAAAACTTTGTCCTAAATATTCACGACTCATAATTTTACCGGTAAATGTATTTTCAGAAACATCCGCTAAATTCAAGTGGATGTTTTCCGGACGAATGGTTAGCACTTTTGCATTTTTATTTGGTTCAGCCGTGGTCAAAACCGTATCGCCTACTTTGATATGATGGTCATCCTGACGATTAGCAGCAGTGACAGTAATAAAATTGTCATAGCCAATAAAACGAGCAACATATTCTGTTCGAGGATGATGAAAAATATTCTGTGGCGTATCAAACTGATCAATGCGTCCTTGTTTCATAATTAAAACTTTGTCGGAAATTGCAAAACATTCTTGCTGATCGTGTGTGACAAATAGTACGGTCATTTTTAATTTCTGCTGCAAGTCACGGATTTCTTCCCGCATCTTCAGCCGCAACTTAGCATCCAGATTGCTTAAAGGTTCATCCATTAATAGCAATTCAGGATTGGTAACCAGAGCTCTTGCTAACGAAACTCTTTGTTGCTGCCCCCCAGAAAGCTGCGCTGGAAATTGTTTAGCCAGTTGACTTAAGCCCGTAGTTGCCAACATTTCAGTCACTTTTTTCTTGATAGTATTTTTGTCAAACTTGCGCATTTTTAGTCCAAAAGCAACGTTATCAAAAACATTCATATGGGGAAAAAGTGCATAGCTTTGAAAAACCATCCCGAAATTTCTCTTGTAAACAGGTACTTTAGTAATATCTTTACCGTTAACTAAAACCTGTCCGGCAGTTTCTGGAATTAAACCAGCAATAATTCTTAGTGTGGTCGTTTTGCCACAGCCAGAAGGTCCAAGAATGGAAACCAGCTCACCGTTATTGACAGCAAAAGATATATCTTTTAAAACTTTAGTTTTACCATCGTATGATTTTGCTAAATTTTGTACTTCTAAATTTGCCACTGCCCTACTCCTCTACTTTGTAATATTTTTAATACCAATCGCTTTTTCAACCAAGAACATCATGAGTGCTGTAAAGATCATCAAAAGCACAGAAATTGCTGACACAGTGGGATCATAATTATTTTGTAAATAATTCAAAATTGCCGGTGGCAACATGGTTAAAGAAGGGCCGCTCATGAATAAAGAAACTGGAATATTGTTGAAGGAATTGATGAAACACATCATAAACGCAGCAATGATACTGGCCTTAATATTTGGCAAAACAATTAGGAAAAATCCTTTTTTGCGAGAGCAGCCACAAATCCAGCCCGCTTCTTCGATGTGACTGTCCATTAACAGCATACTGGCTGTAATTAAACGAATGACATACGGTAAACACAAAAGAAAATGTCCGACAATCAAGCCAATAAATACCGGAATTCTCATAGTAATAACTGCGGCTTGATAGAGGGCAAAGCCAATAACAATTTCGGGAATTAAAGTTGGACTGAGAAAAAATGATTGAAACCAAGCGGCATGATGAATGTTGTAACGCGTTAAGGCGTAGACAGCAGGAATGCCAATAACTAAAGCCGAAATGCTGGCAATTAAAGCTACAATTAAACTTGATTCAAAACCTGCAATAAAATCAGGCTGTTGGAAAATATTGCTGTACCAAGAAAGGGTAAAGCCGGTAATCGGTAATGAAATCGAGCTTTGCGTATTAAAGGATGTAATTACGACTAAAATTAGTGGCAACATGATTAAAGCCAAAATAATAATCGAAATCACAGTCAAAGTTTTATTTTTACGATCAAGCATTGGTTGGCCTCCGATCTAAATGTTGGCTAAGCTTCCTCATGAGCCACATCGAAAGAGCAGAAATAACAATTAAAATTATTGAGATAACGCTGGCATTTTGCCAATTACCTAATGTCATTGCTTGCTGATAAATCATAGTTGCCATTACTAAATGGCGGTTGCCACCAAGAATTTCTGGAGTAGTATAAGCTGTCATCGTTCCAGCAAAAACTAAAATACAACCAGTTAAAATGCCGGTAGTCAATTGAGGAATGATCACCTTAAACAATGTGCGCCAAGGACTGGAACCAAGAACGGCTGCAGCTTCTTCAACTTCCACATTTAATTCAGCCACGCTGCCAATTAATGAATTAATCATAATTGGTAAAAATAAGTAAACTGAACCAATAATAATAGAAGCATTAGTGTAAAGAATATTTAGCGGTGATCTAATTAGGTGCAACGCCAGTAAAATCTTATTGACGATTCCGTCATGACCCAAAATAATAATCCATGCAAAGTTTCTTACAACCGCATTGGTTAACATGGGAAAAAGAATTAGCAAATTCAGTACCTGTCTGACTACTGTTTTTTGTCTTCCTACCCAGATAGAGATAGGTATCCCAAGGATCAAAACAACAATCACTGTTATAATTGCTATCAAAAAACTACGTCCAAGAACTGCCCAGTTGAAAGAACTCTTTAAAAATTGTGCGTAAAGTGAAAAGAAGCCACTTTTACTTTGGAATGTTGGTATTGCAATTTGAATTAGAGGGAAAAAAGTGAATACCAATACTCCCAAGAAT
This sequence comes from Lactobacillus kimbladii, assembly GCF_014323605.1. GTDB lineage: Bacteria > Bacillota > Bacilli > Lactobacillales > Lactobacillaceae > Lactobacillus > Lactobacillus kimbladii_B. Next base: position 478,614 of record NZ_SCMB01000001.1, read on the forward strand.
GCAGGAATTAACAACCATACTGCTGTTTTGCGATTCATATATTACCTCCGCTTTGTATATTAGAGTATCGAACTTTTAATCTACTGTCAACATCAAATACGAATAAAATTTATACTTGTTCATTAAATAGTTTGTATTTTTTAGCTAATGAAAGTGCTTAATATTGCGATACGCGTATAATCAATAAAATTACGAACATTAAATAAAAAACTCTTTTAAACTGAATTAAATCAGTTTAAAAGAGTTAATTTTTATATTAAATATTGAACAGCCCAAAGTTTGGCTTATTTATTAACAAAAACATTACTTATCAGGGACACGCACCAAATTATCTCTGACTATACACTCAGCAATTTCCACGGTGTTGCTGGCAGCACCTCTTAATAAATTATCAGCTACTACCCACATATTAAACGCGCCAGGATTTTCTTGGTCTGGACGAATACGGCCAACAAAAGTCTCTTTTTTACCTGCTGCTAAAAGCGGCTGTGGATAAATTTGGTTTTGCGGATCATCTTGTAAAACTAGCCCGGGAGTCCGCTCAATTTCCTGCTTTATCGCAGCAGCAGTTGCTGACTGATCTTTTAAAGTGAAATAAACTGTTTCGCCATGACCAATTTCAACTGGCACCCGGACACAAGTAGCAGTAACTTTTATTTGCTTTGTGTCCTGATCATTAAACAAAATCTTTTTAGTTTCATGAATCATTTTCCATTCTTCGTGAGTGTAACCATCATCTTCAAAAACATCAATCTGCGGTAACAGGTTAAACGCCATAGGGTAATGCTTTTTAGCAGACGCAGTTGGCAAAATTTTGGCTTCAGTTTCTTGATTATTCAGCCTATCTTGTGCTTGTTGCAACAGTTCATCCCAAGCCGCTTTGCCAGCACCAGAAACCGCTTGGTAAGTTGAAACGATGATTTGCTTAATACCCCACTTAACGTGAAGCGGATAAAGCGCGGCAACCATCTGAATGGTCGAGCAATTAGGATTAGCAATAATGCCATGATGATTAACTAATTGGTCATCGTTAACTCCGGGAACAATTAGTGGAACATCATCAGCCATCCGGAAAGCACTAGTATTATCTACACACACTGCCCCCCTTTTGACCGCTTCAGGCAATAACTTTTTAGAAACGGCGCCACCAGCAGATGATAAAACCAAGTCAACACCAGTGAATGAATCAGGATGTGCCTCTTCAACTGTAATTTCTTGGCCTTTAAATTGTAATTTCTTGCCTGCTGAACGCTTAGACGCTAGCAATTTAACTTGCTTGACTGGAATTGCTGCTTTTTCCAATTCACTAATTAAACGTTGGCCTACTGCGCCTGTAGCACCCAAAATTGCAACTGCGTATTTTCTCATCAAATTTCACCCTTTTCTGCTAAAAACTTTTGGATTCGACTCATAGCAGTATGAAGATTTTTGTCACTGGCAGCATAAGAAAAGCGGATATAGCCCTCACCACCAGGGCCAAAAGCATTTCCGGGAGTGCCTCCAACTTTAGCTTTATGGGCCAAATCCAGTGCGAAAGCTTCATCGTCCTTACCATAACTTTCCGGTATTTTAGCAAAAACATAAAATGCACCTTCACTGGCATGAGTTTTTAAGCCCATATTGTTTAATGCACCAACAATATAATCACGCCGCTTTTGGTAAATTGGTCGTGCTGCAGCCGGATCCTGATCACCGTTTTCCAAAGCTTCAGTAGCTGCTGCTTGCGCTGGATTTGATGGAGCTGTAACCAAGAATGCGTGCATTTTTGCAATTAAACTAATTAAAGCAGCCGGTCCAGTCACATAACCCAAACGATAACCAGTCATCGCATGCGACTTGGATAAACCATTAATTAGTAGGGTACGATCGGGTAAATAATGCGCAATCGATACGTGATTAAAGTTATAAGTCAGCTCACTGTATATTTCATCAGAAATCACATAAAGGTGATGCTCTTTAATGATTGGTGCCATTTGCTCTAAAACAGAACTGGGACATTCCCTGCCGGTTGGATTAGTAGGATAATTCAGTAAAATTGCTTTAGCATGAGGGTGCTCATTCAGTGTCTTTTCCAAATCTTCAGGAGTCAACACAAAATTGGTTCCTGACGTATTGATAGCAACCAGCCTAGCTTTAGTGTATTGAATCAATGGGAAATAAAGGGCATAAGAGGGGGTCGGTACAATAATTTCATCCCCTGGCTGAAACAAAGCCAGCATTGTTGCGGCTATAGCTTCAGTTGCACCCACTGTGACTACAATTTCGCTGTCAGGATCATAAGTTAAGCCTTGCTTGCGCTGTAAAAAATTGCTAATGGCTTTGCGTAATCTGGGTGTTCCTTTTTGGGCTGAGTAATGTGAATCATTATCTAAAATGCTCTGAGCAGCTGCTTTTTTAACATGTTCAGGTGTATTTAAATCAGGTTCTCCCAAGGTTAATTTAATTAAATCAGGAATATCGTCAACCTTTTGAGCAAAAGCACGGATACCAGAGGGAGGAATTTTTTCTAATGGTGTATGAATAATTGAAGTTAAATCAGTAGCTAATTGTGGCATTTTTGTTCTCCTTATAAATTATAAAATTTGGTCTAAACCGACCACTAAATCTGGTAAGTCCATTACCCGACTCAAGGCCACTTTCACGCCCTGCATAAATGAAGAACGAGAAAACGAATCTTGTCTGATAGTTAAAGCTTCTCCGGGCCCACCAAAAAGCACCTGTTCGTGAGCTACGTATCCTGGTAAGCGAACGGAATGAACAGGAACGCCATCATAATCAGCACCGCGAGCTGCAGAATCGTTCGTAGTTTGATAGCAATTTTCTGGATTGCGGTTTTCTGCAATTAATTTTGCAGTTGCTATTGCCGTTGCACTAGGTGCATCCCTTTTATCAGCATGATGCATTTCAATGACCTCTGCATTAGGAAAATAACGGGCAGCTTCTTGCGCAAATTTCATTAGTAAGACAGCCGACAAACCAAAATTTGGAGCAATAATGCCACCAATTTTTTCTTTTTGTGCAATTGCTTGGAGCTTTTTGGTTTGATCTGGGGTTAAACCACTTGTTCCAACAATAGGGTGCATATGGTGCTTTAAAGCAAATTTAGTATTTTCATAAACGGCTTGTGGGGTGGTAAAATCAATCCAAATATCGGCATCAATATCGACAGCAGTCAAATTTTCAAAGCATTTAACTGAAGCTCCAAATTCTGAACTTTTAGATGCCGTTGGAGCTAAAACAGCTACTAATTGACAATCCGTTAATTTATTAACTAATTGCACTGTTTGTTTTCCCATAGATCCTGTGGCCCCAGCTACCAAAATTTTTTTCATATTATACTCCTAGTTCTAACGGCAGTTTATGTAATAAAGCCGATTCAGCTAAACCTAAATGAACAGCTAATTGCCCCTTTTCTGCTTCATTTAAGTCCATAATAGGCAGACGACAGCCACCAGCTGGCAGCCCTTGTGCATTTAAGACGGCTTTAACTGGAGATGGTGAAGGATACATGAATAAGGCTTGCATCTTCGGCATTAGCCGTCTTTGCAATTTCCCCGCTGCAGCTACTTTACCCTGATCTAAATCATCATACATTTCACGCATGGCCGAGCCATAAACATGAGAAGCTACCGAAATCACTCCTTTTGCCCCTAAAACTTTAGCTGTTAAAGACTGCAAGTCTTCGCCTGTATACACTAAAAAGTCATTTGCTGCGTGTTCAATAATATATTCTAAGTCTTCTAAATCAGTACATTGCTTAACGCCAGCAATTTTAGGATTATGTGAGAGGTCAACCAAGGTTTCTTTACTAATCTTAATTCCTGTTCGTCCTGGAATATTATAAATGATAATTGGTACGGGAGAATTTGCTGCCACTGTTTCAAAGTGAGCTGTAATTCCTCTTTGATTCGGCTTGTTATAATATGGCGCTACTACCAAAGCCATATCAATGCCGGGAATTTGTCCTACTTCCTGGGTAAACGCAACAGTTTGTGCAGTATTATTACTGCCTGTGCCCGCAATTACAGGTACTCGTCCTGCAATTATTTGAGCAAACTTAGTATATAGTTCTATTTTTTCATCATGAGTCATGGTTGCCGTTTCCCCAGTCGTACCGCCAATGACAAAACCATTGCTGCCTGTATTAATTAAATGTTCTGTTAATTCTTTCAGACCAGGATAGTCAACTTTTCCTTCTTTATTAAAGGGCGTAATTATCGCAGTCATTAAATCTGCCTTGTCAAAATTAGTCATGCTTTCTCTCCTTTTGAGTTACATATGACTCAATAAAAAACCTACCATTGCTTTAATTCCTATTACTATTGCATCTTCGTGTGGGTTAAATGTTGCAGAATGGAGTTGAGAATTATCGTTCACGCCCAGCCAGAACATGGTACCGGGAATTTGTGCCAGCAAGTAGCCAAAGTCTTCTCCTGTCATAGCCGGCTGCATCTCTTGGTAATCAATTTGAGGATTTTCCTTCATATAATTAATAAACTCGCTTGTGATTTGCGGATCATTTTCAACTGGCCAATAACCACCCTGATTAAGCTGCAAATCAACCTTAGCATTAAAACTCTGCGCTATTCCCTGAGTCACATCCCGCAAGCGTTGATCGATTCTTTCAATCATTTTTTGGGTTAGTCCGCGAATAGTTCCTTCAAGATGAGCATGGCCGGCAATCGCATTTCTAACTGTTCCAGCCCTAATCTTTCCTATTGTAATAACTCCGCTTGCAATGGGATCAATACTGCGTGAGACAATTGTCTGAATTTGTTCTATTAAAGCAGCTGCAGCTACTACCATATCATTAGCTTGTTGCGGATATGCGGCATGCCCATCCTTACCATATAAATCAATATTGATTTCAGTTGTTCCCGCAAATAATGTTCCTAAACGGCAGCCAATTGTGCCAGTAGGCAAATCAGGAGTAACGTGCAAGGCAAAGAATTCGTCGGGGCGCCATTTACCAGAGAAAATTCCAGCTTCATAGGCTTTTTTGCCGCCACTTTCACTTTCTTCAGCCGGCTGGAAAAAGAAAAGTAAATTATCCAGGGGTTGGTGATCACAAAAATAAGCCAAAATTCCTAGAGCCACCGTCATGTGGATATCGTGACCACAGGCATGCATTTGACCTTGAGTTCGAGAAGCAAATGGCAAAGCCGTTTTTTCTTCGATCGGTAAGCCATCAATATCTGCACGATAACCAATTGTTTTCTGGGGTTCACTTCCCTGAACCCTGACCAATATTGCTGTGGGCAGCTCCGAACATGTGCGAACCTCAATATGTTTTTGAGTAAAATTGTCAATGACCTGTAATAAATATTTTTGTGTTTGGCGTTCATGCAGAGCTAATTCAGGGATTTGGTGTAAATCGCGACGAATTTTAACAAGTTGCTCAGAAGTTAACATTAATTAATTCACAGCTTTCTTAATCCCTGTTCAATTCCTGTCTTAGAGGCAGTTTTTTGATCACGCATTTTAACAACTTTTGCCGGCACTCCGGCGACGACACTATTTGCTGGGACATCTTTAGTTACTACAGCACCAGCTGCTACCACTGCATGGTCGCCAACTTGGACTCCTTCTAAAACCACGGCGTTAGCACCAATCAAAACGTTTTTGCCAATTTTCACAGGTTGTGCTGAAGCCGGTTCGACAACTCCGGCAATTACCGCACCTGCTCCAACATGGCTATTCTCACCAACAATTGCTCGGCCACCCAAAACAGCATTCATATCAATCATGGCATTTTCGCCAATTTCCGCACCAATATTAATGACAGCCCCCATCATGATTACAGCATTTTTGCCTATCTCAACGTTTTCACGAATAAGGGCACCCGGTTCAATTCTGGCAGAGATGTTCTTCAGGTCCAATAAAGAGATAGCAGAATTCCGACTGACATTTTCCACTTGATAATATGTTATCTTCTCGGCGTTTTTTTCTAAAAAAGGACTTAAAATTTGCCAATCTCCAAAAACGACTCCAGTATGAGTTTCACTAAAAACTTTGCAGTCTTCAGGCCAGTCCAATTTAGCCATTTCACCTTTGACATAAACTTTAACTGGTGTTTTTTTGGTTGAATTAGCAATAAAGTCAATGATTTCGGTTGCCGTCATTTTTTTCATATTTATAATTTATCCTTCCATTTGATAAAAGTGATCATGACTAACTATATCCGCATAAGTTTCACGTGTAACTACTACTTGTGCCTGACCATTTTCAGCAAACACAACGGCTGGCCTAGGAACACGGTTATAATTCGAAGCCATACTATAACCATAAGCTCCAGTAGCCAAAACTGCAATTACGTCACCCGGTTTACTTTGAGGCAGTGCCAATTTGTTAATAAGAATATCGCCTGATTCACAATAGCGTCCTGCCAGCCTGACAGTTTCTACTGGCTTGGCATGTGGCTTTTCTGCTAATACTGCCTCATATTGTGCTTGATAAAGGGCCGGTCTGATATTATCACCCATACCACCATCCACGGCAACGTAAGGCAATAGTCCCGGCACTTCTTTGCGTGCACCGATTGTATATAAGCTACAGCCAGCCTCTCCTACAATTGAACGACCCGGCTCAATCCAGATGGCCGGCATTTTTAAGTGATTTTCTTGTGTGCATTTTTTGACTGTCAGCACTATTTGACTGATGAAAGTATGCGCAGTCAAAACTTTGTCCTGTTTGGTATATCTAATGCCAAAGCCGCCACCTAAATTTAAAATGCGCGGCTGGTAATCATATTTTTGCTGCCAGTTATTGACCAACTGCATAAGTTTTTCAACTTCTAGCTTAAAACCAGCTGTTGCCAAAATTTGTGAACCGATATGAGCATGGAGGCCAATCAAGTCCATCTGTTTATTAGCTTTTACCTCTAAAAATGCCTGCTCGGCTTGTCCTGATCTAATATCAAAACCAAACTTGCTATCTTCTTGACCAGTTTGGTCGTATTCGTGAGTATGAGCTGAGACCCCTGGAGTTAGCCGCAGCATTACTTGCACTTGAGCACATGTTTTTTGCAAAATCTGCGTTAGCAACTTAATTTCATAAAAATTATCCAGAACAATCACACCGACATGGTTTTGCACGGCCAATAATAACTCATCAGCTGTCTTATTATTGCCATGAAAACTGATTTTCTCTGCTGGAAATCCTGCTTCTAGAGCCGTGTACAATTCTCCGCCAGAAACAACATCAACATGTCCGCCAAGTTCATTAATTACCTGATAAATCGCAATTGTAGCAAAAGCCTTACTGGCATAACTTATTGCATAATTCACATTTTCCTCTGCAAATGCATTTTGGAAAGCCTGAAATTGCTGTTTGATTTTTTGTACGTCATAAACAACTAATGGGGTACCAAACTCCTTTGCCAGTTTCAATGCATCTACCCCACCAATTGCTAAGTGACCTTGAGCGTTAGTCTGGTAATAATCATTAGCAGCCATTTAAGTCTCTCCTTTTTTTTAAATAAAAAAGGCTCTTTTGTTGTGCTTAACAAAAGAGTCCTTCAAGTTATTATCTGGTATCAATTTTGTCGATAGCGCTCCGCGAATATAAAATTGCGACAGTCCGTAACCTGTTAGATTACGTCCCAGCTAATTAATTACCGCAATAACTAACGCTTCGGCAACCGCCCCTTTGACTGGCTTCTTAGTTTTTGCAGAAACTCCACCAGCTACTTTTGTTGGTTGCAACCTCTTCGATTTATTAAAATATTATTATTAATTAATATGATTGTCAACCATTTTTGCTGGTAAATATTTTTTGATTTTCAAATCCCTAAAATTATTTTTTGCAATTAATTGTTTCAAAGCTGCAGCAAAGACTGTTAAAACCGGCATTTATCGACAGCTTTTTTACCAAAGTTTTCTTAAGAGAAATAATAGCGTTATTAATTAGCAACTTTCTTTTTCGGTTGAAGATTAAAATTTTAATGTTAAAATCCAATACTAATTACTTAAATTAAATTTAATTGTGAAAGGTATTAACATGAAAGTTGTAAAATTTGGTGGTAGTTCTCTAGCTGACGGAGAACAATTTCAAAAAGTTTTAAAAATTATTAATGCTGATCCGGCTCGTAAAATCGTAGTTACGTCAGCGCCAGGAAAAAGATATAAAAATGACACTAAAGTAACAGATTTATTAATAAAATATGCCCAGGAAACAATTAATAAACAAAATTATAGTGCAACTGTTACAAAAATTTGGTCAAGGTATCATGACATTGCCGCTTATTTTAAAATACCCGAACAATTATTAAAGCCTTTATTGCAAGAATTACATAATCTACCTCAAGTTTCTTATCCAAGTAAAGATTTTTTAATGGCAGGCTTTAAAGCGCATGGAGAAAAACTAAATGCTCAGCTTTTGACTTTAATTTTACAAAGTCGTCATATACCAGCTCGTTTCTTAGACCCTAAAGAATCTGGTTTTATTGTGACTGACAACCCTAATGACACCCAGGTTTTGTCGGAAACTTACAGCAATTTGCAGAAGTGGGCTCAAACTTCAGACTTATTAATTGTTCCTGGCTTTTATGGTGTTACTCAAGACGGTTTAATTGCTACTTTTTCTCGTGGTGGTTCTGATATTACCGGATCAATTTGGGCACGGGGACTTGACGCTGACCTTTATGAAAATTTCACTGATGTCGATGCTATTTACGCTGCTGATCCTAGAATAGTTACGCATCCCCACGCTGTTAATGTTATGACATACCGTGAGTTGCGAGAACTGTCATATGCGGGCTTTTCAGTTTTTCACGATGAAGCTATTATTCCTGCAATTGAAGGACAAATACCAATTAATGTCAAAAATACCAATCACCCAGATTTACCTGGAACAATGATCGTACCTGAAAATAACTTCCAGCCTCAAAGTACAATTACAGGAGTAGCTAGTTCTGGTCATTTTGCAGCATTATATTTACATAAATACTTGCTAAATAAACAGGTTGGTTTTACTCTTAAATTACTACAAATTTTTTATAAATTTAATATATCTTATGAGCACATGCCTTCAGGAATTGATGATTTAACTGTGATTTTTGACAAACGCCAATTTAATGAGCAAATTCGCCAGCAAATGTGTTTTGAAATTCAACAGGCACTTAATCCTGATCAATTAGAGTGGATCGATGACTATGCCATTATCATGGTTGTAGGAGAAGGAATGAAAAACAAAATTGGCGTAATGAAGAATATCACGCTGCCTCTGGCACAAAAGCATATTGCAATTCATATGATTAACCAAGGTGCTTCACGAATCTCAATTATGCTGGGTACCAAAAAAGCGGACGCAGCAGCTGCCGTTAAAGAAATCTATCATAAGTTTTTTAATTAATTTAAGGAGCAATTTTTATGGTACAACTACAAAAAGTTCACGGTTCACAGAATAAATTTTTTCTACTAGATCAAACTCAATTGCAAACCCCTTTAACTAAAAATGAATTAGTAAATTTGGCTCGGCAAATAACTAACTCTGCCACTGGATTATTAAACGGAGCTGATGGTCTGTTAGTAGTCAGCAATTCGCATCATCTACAAGCTTTAGGCAAAATGCAGGTCATTAATGCTGACGGTTCTTTTGCTTCCATGTGTGGCAATGGTTTACGTACTGTAGGCCGTTATCTAGCAGAAAAATTTCACAAAAAATCTTTCAAGGTTGAAACAATGCAAAGTGATTTACGTGTTAGTTGTCAGCCGGACTGGGCGCAAAACGTTAAAGCAGTCAGTGTAGAAATTAGTCCGGTTAGTTTTGCAGCTGGAGATCTTCCTTTTACTAACTTAGGTTGCTCTGAACTACTAAACCAAGCAGTACCTGAATTTGCACCCAAGTTAACCTTTTCAGCAGTTGCTGTTCCCAACCCTCATTTGATTAGTTTAGTTTCAGATGAAGTTTTAAAAAGTGACTTGTTAGCAAATTTAGGAACAAAATTAAATCAGAAAAATCCTTATTTTCCAGACGGAGTAAACGTCAGTTTTGCTCAGGTTCTGAGTTCTGACCACCTTTTCGTCCGCACTTTTGAGCGCGGTGTAGGTTTTACCAACGCTTGTGGTACTGGCATGTCTGCAGCAAGCTTAATTTACGCTTTGACTAACAAGTCACAGGATCTGTTTGATAAATTGCTGACTGTTTCAAATCCCGGAGGATTTGTCCAAACAAAGGTACATCGCACCGCCAATAGCTATTGGATCGAATTAATTGGAAATGCGACAGTTACACATTACATTGACGTTGCAGAAAGTACCTTGCACCAGAAGCAGCCTGATTTTAATAATTTTAAGATTACCACTACTTCAGAGAATGAAGCATATCAGAATTTTATTGGTGAGAATAATAACTAAAGCAGCTGATATTTTAAAAAAGATAACCAAATTTTGAACTCAATTAAAATATCCTTTTTATCTATCTTGGCAAACGTTCATTTCTCGATAAAAAGCTTTTAAATGGTTGATGGGGCTCAGTTTGATACCAATAAGCTACTGTTGCAATATCATCTGAACGTTCGAACAGGCCAATATCATCATTACCTATATCTTGAAAAGTAACTTTTAGATTTTTAGTAAAAGCTATTGGATCCGGTAAATGCCATCGGTACAACCCATGTTCTGGTAAGCCATCATTCCCACAAGCATGAACAGAATTAGGGTCTGATTTTCCTGCGCTAAACATATCCCGCGAATGGTCTTGAGTTTCGTGAAACGGATAACCTTGATAGGCAGTTGAAAAAGTATAAGTTTCTGGCAAATGTCCATATTCCTGTTTTTGAAAAGCCCAAGCTCCACCAAAATAATCTTCTGCCCCAGTTGAAGTTACAGTAGGATATTGATTATCTTCATCAATATAAAATTTAAATTCACCTTCACCCCACCAATATCTTTGTAAAGCGCAAAGAGCCATATATGTGCCCACATAATAGCCTTTGCCCTTTACTCCATCAAGTAAAGTATAATCCTGTCCCATTTTTACTGGATTTTCGCGGTTCCAAAGCGCATGAAAATACAATAAATCTTCAGTTTTGGTTTTTTTAACATAATTTATAGTATAAAAAAAGTGTTTAATAAATCCAGGGTGTTCGTTTGTAATAGTTATTTTTGCATGTTTGTTAAAGGGCATTTTAAAGTAAGAATTCATGCCACCAAAGGGATTTACAACAATTGGTATAGAATTAACTATACATCGAGTTCCAAAACCATTACAGAAGAAGTCACCCAATGGGACTTCCACAGAAGGATTTTGCTCATTGTCCCAGTACATTCTCAGCACTAAATCCCTCAAAACAAAGCTTCCCTTAGTTGTCTTGTCTGTAACTGTAAACCACATATGGCGAATTTCTCCTGGCCCAATAATGTCAGCTAATGTTACTGTTTCTCCCTGTTCAAGCGAAATATCAGCACTTCCTTTTCTTTGTGGTCCCAGCTTGCCGGTTGCCATTGCTGCCTTCCCAGGAGCCCCTGTCTTATTTTCGGCAGAAATAGTCCTGCTTTGTTCGTTTTTAAAATGTAATACATCATCTAAAGAGCTCATTCTTTACCACCTACTCATCATCATTTGAATCAGTTATATCATTTACTGATACTTGTAATAATTGCTGTCTTGCTTGATTAATTAAATTAGTGATATTAATTGGCTGATCATTTTTAACTGCAAGAGCTAACGCTAATGCAAATGGTAAATTAACCCCAGTGATTATATGAATCTTAGCAGATGCAAATTGACTCATCACTTGATTTACACTTCCAAAACTTAAGTCGGTAAGTATATAAAATTCGTCCGAATTATTTAACATCTTGCCAACTTTTTCCTTTAATTCATTTGTTCCTTCATTGTTCATATAGGCGCAAATGGCTGCGACAATCTTTTTATCTCCTGTTAGGCCAGCAAGAGTTTCTTGATAGCCCTGTGCAAGCGTATAGTGAGTTACAATAATAATCTTTTTCATTATTTTTTCCTTACCTATTATTTTAAGAAACCAAATGCTGCCCCAAACATTGCTATTACAATAAATAATAAAATCACCCAGGTCATATTCCACTTTTTAGATTTTAAAAGCTTATAAGCTAGCCAAACTAATAATGCTGGAATTAATTGTGGTAATATTTTATCCAACATTGGTTGAATTTGCATTGTAACTTTTCCAAATTGGAATTTTAGTGGCGATGTAACAGATATAACGGATCCAATCAAAGAGCCTACAACTGTGATCCCTAAAACAGAAGCAGCTTCAGTTAAGTAATTTATCTTATCACCATATTCTGTAATAACTTTAGAGCCTTGTCTATATCCAAACTCAAAACAATGCATACGTAGGAAAAAGATAATTGCTATTAAGATACCCCACAGAATAATACCGAATGGATTATTTTCTAAAGCCATATAAGCTGCTATTGACCCCATGATAGTTGGAATCATTGTCATTAGAAGAGAATCACCTATTCCAGCTAGTGGTCCCATAGTACCAACTTTAAAATCATTAATAGCACTTTTAGCAGCTAAACCTTGTTTTTCTTCCATAGCAACACAAGCCCCTAGAACAATAGCAGCTAACCATGGTTGAGTATTATAATATTGAAAATGATTGTCTAAAGCTTCGACATAATCATCATCTTTTTGATATATTTTACGCAAAATTGGGGATAGAGCATATGCAACAGACGCTCCTTGTTGAGTTTCGTAGTTAAATGTCTCAACACTCATTAACCAACGATAATTAGCTTTACGCAAATCTTTTTTTGTTACTATTGGGCCATAAATTTTTTCGTCTTTTTCTTTAGCCATTTTATTCGTCCTCTCCTATACCTGAATTTGTATTTGCAGCCATGGCTTTAGCTTGGCCTTCTTTTTCAGCTTGCTTATAGGTTGTAAATGCAGCTGCAAAACCAATTATTGCCGCACCGATAATTGGCACTTTTAGGAAAGCAGCTAGAAAGAAACCAATCAATAAGTAATTAACTAGTTTACCTGTAGGCATATAATTTAATAGCATTGCAATACCTACGGCAGGTAACATTTCACCTGCTATAGTTAGTCCTGTCATGAACCATTTTGGCATAACTTGTAAAATAAAGTTCACAGCTGACTGACCTAAAGTGACGGCAATAAAAACTGGAATTGCTGCTGAAAGGCCAAAGAATAATGGACCTAACCAGGTAACTGCACTCATTTTTTTAAATTGACGAGAATCAGCATAACTTTTTGCTTTTTTAGCTACAAATCCGTTTAAAATTTTAACAATAACATCTAATTGAACTCCCAGCATTCCAACAGGTAAGCCTATTGCTAAACCTGCGCTCTTACCCATTGAAACTCCAAAAGCAGTAGCAATGATCGCTGTTGTACCATAGTCTGGTACTGACGAACCACCAAAGCCAGCGACACCTAATGACATTAGCTGAACTGTACCACCTACTAATAATCCGGTTTGTATATCTCCCATTATTATTCCGGTAAAAAGCCCCCAAAAAACGGGATAATTAACGAATAGCATCGGAATACCATAGTAATCAACGTGCTTTATAAAAGCTAAAAGCGTTAACAGAATAATTTGTAATATTGAAAAATGCATTTTAACTATTAGCCTTACTTTCTAAAAATTCCTTAGTAACTTCTATTTCTTTATCAGCCGGGACATATTGAGAAAATAACTTGACACCTTTATCAATTAATGACTCATATACTGTTATTTCATGACTATCAGCAAAAGCTCGCTTAGAAATTTCTATACCATTATCACGAGCTGTAGTACCGCCAATATTCAATTTTTTAATTGGAACACCGATTTTTACCAAATCCAAAAAAGTTTGTGGTTCTTTAGCCAGAACAAGTAACTTTTCCGCATCATACTTACCATTTTTAAAATTAGTTAAGGCCTTTTCTTCTGTAATAATGGAAATTGCATTTCCAGCTGGTCGTGCCATTTTCATAGTAGCTTTACTTATTGAATTATTTGCTGTTTCATCATCTATTACCATTACCCTGTTGGATCCGGATTGTGGAGCCCATTGAGTAACAATTATTCCATGAAGTAGTCTATTATCTATTCTTGCTAAAACAATACTCATTTTATTTTCCTTTCAAATGATACTAGTAACTTCTATATTTCAATCGCTTTCACTAATTTAACAGCAAAAAGTGTGCCAACCCAGTGTCAAAAAAAAACAGTTTGGTTTGATGTGAACCCTAAAATTAGAACAAACTTGAGGGATCATATCACTTTTCCACAATCTGCTTTTTATATTATTTATTCCAGCTTAATACTATGATTTGGACACTATAACCAGGAATTATAAATAGTGTCTGATTATTATCTATCATAATTAAAAACTAACTCATATATATATTTTAGCTCCGTCTTAGGAATTCTAATATTATAGATTTCTTCAAGTGGGTGTAAAGCTAATTTTATTGTCTCAATCCCTTTTTCTTTTTCCTTACTGTCTGTAAAATTTCTTGGACTGTTCTCTAAGGACTGGTTGCGAATAATTCTTTCAATCATGCAACTAATATGCACATAAAGTGCCATTGTTGTTTGGTTTGATAATCTTTTATTGAGATAATTATTCATTTTTTCAAGACAAAAACTAATGTTTCTTATAACTGCTTTAGTATCCAAAATTGTTAAGGAATTAATTACTCTTTCTATACTGAAGTTCTTAAGAATAGAATCATTAAATTTATATAAATCTTGTTTACTTAGGATACCTTGCAAAGAATCTTTTAATGTAGTTAATTTAGATCCATTTACAAGTTGATCGATTGAAATATATGGGATTTTTTCATATCCAGGGTTTACAGTCCCTATAATTGTTAGAATATTATATTTTCTTTTAAGAGTATTTTCCTGGTCTTCTATCTTTAATGAGTCGTAAGAATATGCCTTCACCATTATTTTGGTTTTATTTGGTAAGCTATCTTTAATCATTGTTTTTATCTTTTCAGCAGTCCCTATTCCAGTTGTACAGCAAACAATGATAACATTCTGCTTGATCATCTTAGGATATATAATACGATAATCATTATGAATAACTTGATTTAAATCTTTAGCCATAGCTGATAAAGGTTTTTTCTTTTTAATATACTCAGCAGCAAACAATGCTAATTGGGTTGATACGTTATTAAAAATAACTATAGGAAAGTTTATTTCCGTTTTTATTAATTCAGGTATCTTTTCTAAAGAACCCATATCTGCCATTAAAATTATTCCTTTAGTGACATGTCTTACACGAATATAGTTTGCTACTTTCTGAGCTATATCTTCAGGTTTAATATCAATTGGCATATCAAATGAATCCAGCAATGGTTCACCTATTATTTTGTTAACCGTGTCAGCAATACTGCTTGCAGTGGAATAACCATGTGCTAACAATATGCAGTGAATTAGGTCAGAATTAGTACTTCTTTTTATACTTTCAAGATAAATAGTCAGAAACATTCTGTCGACTTCATCAGTATACAAGTTCAGGGTTTTGTTTATAGTATCCAAGATTACTTGCACAATTTGTTTGACGTAGGTTACTTCATTTAATTTTGCAATGATTTCTCTAATCAATTGGCTCTCTTTAGAAGAAATTGCCCAATGATTTTCCTGTCGAAAATAAAAGTAATAAGAAATAGCTACAATAATGTTGCCATTAAAGTCATTATAAAAATCATTTTTCAAATAACCTACTTCTTGGTTAAGTGTGTTTTTTATCAAATTTAAGGGTAATTCACCTATGTTTAAGTCATCTTTTTTAAAAATTAAATAATCACATAGAGAGTTAACAACATCAAAAGCTTTTGATCTAAACTGTAAAAAGTCCTCTTTTTGATATAACAAATATATTTTTTGGATCGCTTTATTAATATAATTAGTGCTATTTTTATTTTCAATAAAGTCTGTGGTTTTACTAGTAGGTTTAATATTTAAGTCTGCACTACCTTTGACTGAATTATTATTTTCAGCTAAAGTTGAAGGTAAAATATCTTGTGGTAAATCTGCAAGTTTAATACTTATAATTTTAGAATTGATATCTTTTTCCAAAGCACTGGCAACAGACAATAAAATATCATTTTTTAATTGCCCAATATTATTTTGATAGTTAACATTGCTCAGCGTCAAGAAAACTTGACTATTAATTTTAAAACTTTTATTAATCTTTTGAGCATGTTGAATATAAAAATAAATAATCAAAGCACGAATCTCATTTTGAGTACGCTCTTTCAAAGGAGGCATTGAAATTTGAACTGGGATTCTTCTAATAAATGTCTCTAAGAAGCTACTCTGAATATCCTCTGTAGTTGCACAAATTAACCTCACATTTACTTTTTTCTTATTTCCTGCATCTCCTAAAGCAGAAATACTGCCATTATCTAAATATGAAAAAAGTTTTTCTTGTCCTTTGGCGTCTAATCTATGAACTTCATCTAGAAAAAGCATACCTCCATCAGCCTCATCAAAAAGCCCAAGATGATTGCTATCTGCACCAGTAAAAGCTCCCTTTACATAGCCAAATAGGGTTCCCGTCAGTAGTTCTGGATTATCTGCATATTCTGCACAATTAAAGCTGACAAATTTACCTTCTTTAGAAATGTAATTTTCTGCTACACAATATTCGAAATACTTTCGTGCGATATAACTTTTACCTGTTCCTGTTTGTCCAGTAATAAGAATTGGTAAACTTCCCGGGTATGATGCAGCCGCTTTGATTTTTTTTATTTGGCTATAAAGTGATTTATCATGTCCAATTACATTATTAAAAACATCTTCATCTCGATACTTTTTCTGTAACTCTTTTACACTGCCATACTCATTGTCTAACACACATCCTGATTTTTTCTCAGCAATTTTTTTAAAAATAAATACTGCTGGGCGTGTATTAATTTTTATTAATTCATTCTCTTTAACTAACTGATTTAGATAATGACTAACTGTATTACGTTTAAGGCCGAGTTTTTCTGCCAAATCAGTTGTTGATAAATATTGATTGTTTTCCAGTTGGCTTTTTTTAATCAAAGTTAACACTTTTTGCTTTACATTCATTTAAATACCCCATATTTATTTACCAATTATGTTAGTTGTTTTATTAAAGCTGTTCAAGTTATGCTAATTGATGTTTAAAAATTAGTACTTACTTTTATAAGAATTAGCTATTACAAAGTTTCTTTATTATCACTTTAAAAAGACTTAATACCGTTCTTTTTTACTCGTAATGAAGTAGAATATAATACTAAAGCGATTACAAAAAAGGAGAGCTGTAAAATGTCAGAACCTGACTATCGAAAATTAGTTGAAGAAACACGAAAAGTAATTAAAAAAGGTGATGATCAGCGCGATGCTGGGTTGCCAACACAAATTCCGGAAGTAGAAAGGTTTGACAATATTTCCTATGGTAAGGATCCCAAGTATCAGATACTCGATGTTTATTTACCAAAGAATAGAACCCATGCTAAATTACCGGTAATCGTAAATATTCACGGTGGCGGCTGGATATATGGCACCAAAGAAACCTATCAGTTTTATTGCTTGGCTCTGGCTAAAGAAGGATTTGCCGTAGTTAACGCCAATTATCGTTTAGCACCAGATGTGGTCTATCCCGGAGAACTGGATGATATCAACCGCGTGTTTCACTGGGTAGCCCAAGAGGAAAATGCGACAAAATATCAATTCGATCTAAATAACGTCTTTATTGTTGGAGACAGTGCCGGCGGCCAAATGGGAGAACAAATTTTAGCAGCTTACACTAACAATGAATACCGCAAGTATTTTGGTTATTCAGTACCCCGTTTAACAATTAAAGCTGCCGCTTTAAATTGTGGTGCCTACTTCCTAACCGAAATCCCCTCATATACTGGGGCACCCGAAGCCTATTTCAGACCTGATATTCGTTCAAATAAGCATGAAGAATTAAACGCCGAACAATTTTTGACCCAAGCACTGCCACCGCTTTTCTTAATGACATGCACTGATGATTTCTTACGTGATAACGCCTATATGCTTTCAGGCTATCTGAAAGCCAAAAATATTTACCATGAACTTCATTTCTATGGTGATAAGAAGCATCCACGAGGTCATGTTTTTCATGTTAATCAAAAAGATGAATTGGCCAAGAAATGTAATGAAGATGAGCTAAACTTCTTCCGTAAATACATTAATTAACAGTGAAAAAAAGCCGAACTAGTATTGTCTAGTCCGGTTTTTTGTAAATTTTTAGAGCTACTGCTGGCTGCTTCTTTCTTTTCTGGAAAACCAAAACATAAACAGCGGCAAAATTATGAAGCCAAAGATCATCATGAAAATTGCATACCAGTTAACGCCTACGACTTTGCCATTTTCAATAATACCAAATTGCGCTTGCCAATTATATTTGACTAGCAAAAAGATTACCAAAACAATTGACAATATTGGTACAAATATATCAGTTAATGCACTTTTAGGAGCCGGCAATATTGGCTGCTTATTTTTACCATAATAAAAGCAGATTACTGCCAGAGGAACAATGATGAATCCTAAAAATCTGACCATAGCACTCAACGTAATTAAGTTAGTCATGTTATATTGAAAAGCTAAGGGTACTAAAATTGCTAGTGCTTCAGAAATAAAGAAAGTTTTAATGGGAAAGTTATTTTTAGTCCTTTCTGTTAAAGTAGCCGGCAGTTGATGTTCACGGGCCATTGCCTCCAAAATGCGCGGTGCATTAAAACTAGAGGCAACATTTATTCCCAGCATCGAAATAAGCGCTCCAACTAAAATTACATCCCGCAATATATCATTTTTAAAAATCGCACTGATTGCCACCACTTGTTTAGTCGTCATCAATGCCTTAGGATCCAAAACCATCGCTACTGCCACTACCCCAATATAAATAGCGGCAATAACCAAAATTGCCAGTGGAATAGCCTTAGGTAAATTCTTTTCTGGTTCCTGCATATCTTCGGAGCCAGATGCAACAGATTCAAAGCCGGTAAAAGCATAAAATGCAGAAACAACAGCCATAACAAGACCGGTAGTAGTTAAAGCCGGTACTATTTTATGCCCATTTTGCGTTATTTGGTCAACGGATGACAGGCTATGGCTGGCTCCAGTGGTAATAAGTAAAACAACTCCAGCTACAATAATCAAAATTAATGCAGCTAATTTACCAGCTGTAGCCATGTTCATTACAAGCTTCACAAACTTTTGCCCAAATAAGTTAATTACAGTTACTGCAACCATTAATATAATAAAACCAATGGTGACATTTAAAAATTTGTCAGGATTGCCACCAAAAATAGAAATAGTCGATTTGATTACACCGACAGCCATTACTCCCCAAGCAACACTGGCTGAAAAATAGCGCAAGATACCGACGTAAAAGCCAACATTGTCACCAAAGGCTGCCTTAGAATAAGCATAAGAAGCGCCAGACTTAGTTACGTATTTGGCTGCTGCTGAAAATGAAATTGCTAAAATTGCAGCAAAAATTGCAGCGATGAAATAGACAATTAATGCTTTGCTCCCTGCCTGGCTAACCACGCTCCCGGGAGTTAAAAAAATACCCGAGCCAATAATCGAATTAATTGCTAAAAAGACAATTGACCAGAAACCTAGTTTATCCCCAGCATTTTTATTTTGAGTCATTATTACTCCTTACTTGGCTTTTTTAACCACAAATTTAAATAAATTATTCATATACTTAGTATTAGGATTGTTATGTAGCATTTCGGGGTGCCATTGAATCGCCAAAACAGTACCCTGTTTATTTTCAAGTCCTTCCGGGACACCATCGCTTGCATCCGCAACTTCAAGCAAATCCGGGGCGACCTTTTTAATTAATTGGTGGTGAAAAGAATTAACCATGCATTCAGTTTTGCCTAAAGTCTTAGCTAATAAGCTGTTTTTCTTAATTGTTACTTTGTGAGTAGGCAAATCAGGTGTATGACCTTGTTCGTGTTTTAGAGTTTGCTCTGAGCGATAACTAATATCTTGGTAAAGACTGCCACCATGTGCTACATTAATGATTTGTGCTCCGCGGCAAACTCCCAGAACAGGTTTATTAGCTTCTTCAGCAATTTTTAATAAAAGCATATCAAAGTGATCTCTCTGGGGCCAAATAGGACCAATCTTAGGCATCAATTCTTCACCATATAAGTGAGGATCAACATCATGTCCACCGGATAAAATCAATCCTTGAACATGAGCCATCTGGCTTTTAATAACTTCATTATCTTCAGTAAAAGGAATTATAAAGGGAATTCCGCCATTTTTAACAACAGAATCCACATAGTCCTCATTAACATAACTACGTCTGTATCCTGGAAACATTCCAGCAGAATCAATCATTTCAGATCCTGCTATGCCAATAATTGGTTTTGTCATTTTTTCTCCTTAATTAAACTTATACTACTAGTTATTAACATTATAATAGTTATTAGCAATTTACGTGTGCCATTTGTTTTTATCAAAAAATATAGCAATAGTTCGCAGTCTTGAGTGTAAAAAACTAAATTTATTTTCTTTTCCTTTGGCACTAACCTCAATTGCAGCCAATCTAAGAAGTACATTACTCCTTTCGCTAATCCCACTGAACCTCTATCTCTATAATCATTATCAGCTTTCTACTTTAAATTTTTCAAAGTTTCATTTCCATTATTTTTAATTAATTTTGTTAACAAGATTTGTAATTCCAGCACCTCCACTTCCTGTTCTAAAACAGACACATATCTGTAACAGTCGAGTTTTAATTGACTTTTTGGTAATCAACTTTATTTTTTAATCATACTGGCCAGAATAGTAATGCTTCTGCTTCCTTAATTAATAAAACTTGGTTCTCTTTAGAGACTTTATTTATTTTTGAGATTATTTATTTCCCGGGAAATATTTTCTATCTCTTTAAATGAAGCATTGGGGTCGGCAATTAGTTTATCTAATTTAAATTGAAGCAAATTAATCCGATTATCAATATTGGTATTCTTATGACTCGAAAAATCAGTGGTTTTAATTAATTTATGATTTTTTATTTCCCAGGTTGCAAAATTCAAATTTTTCAGCAAGTTCTGATCATGAGATACCAGGATAATAGCAAATGGATAATTTTTTAAGAACTCTTCAAGAGCATTAATAGCTGAAATATCTAAAAAATTATCTGGCTCATCAAGTATCAGTAAGTTGTGTTCACCTAATAACACCTTTGCCAATTTATAACAAACTAGCTGGCCTCCACTTAAATCACAGACTTGGTTATTCAAAAATCTTCTTAAACGTAAATCACCTAGAAGTTGCATGGTAGTTGTTTTATCAAAAACACTGATCTTAGAAATTGTTTCTATCAATGTCTCCCTTACCGCAGCTTCTTGAGCAATATTCTGTTTAACATAACCGATTTTTAATTGCGGATTAAACCAAGCGTTAAGTTTTTGATGAAATAATTTTGCTAAAAAAACTGATTTTCCGACACCATTTTTGCCAGTTAATGCAATTTTTTCTCTTCCTTTTATTTGCAATTCTTTTGTTATACTAAACAATTTGTTTCCGTGTAAGACAACATCTTGAATGCCTAATCTGACCAAACTACTTTTTTGTGATAGATCTAAGTTTGTTGTTTTAACGTTACTAAATGTAATTGGATGATGGACTTGTGGTTTTTCCAGCGCAACTTCCTCGCTTGTTATACGTTTTTTTAATTGAGTACTAATTCGGCTAAGCCTTTTCTCAATCTTGCCGCTGTCTTTTATTTTCCAATCCGACCAAGACATATCTTTCTTTTTCTTGGTAGCATTTTGAGACTTTATTTCAGCCTGCCTTTGATCTTTCTTTAGTTTTTTAATTTTAGTTAGTTTTTCATGGTATTCTATCTTTTTTCTTTTTTCTTCAGCTATGAGAAATTGACAATATTCACTATATGAACCATTAAATTCATGAACTTGATGATCTTTAATGTGCCAAATAACATTAACAAGTTTCTGTAAAAAAGACTGATCATGACTAATTATCAAAATTGGTTGTTTTAAACTACTTAAGGCTTTAATTAGCCATCTTTGTTGCTCAATATCTAAATTAGAAGTTGGTTCATCCAGAATTAGCAAAGAATCTTTGGCTTGACCCAATCTGATTATTGCCTGAGTAATGGCTTCTTTTTCTTTTTCCCCACCACTTTGCTCATCGTTATTTAAAAGCTGTGGTACCAAAACAATACGACAATGGCGCAGTATTTGTCCTGTTACTCTGAAAGTTGTGGGCATTTGGGCAATAGTATTAATCAATGTGGTTTTACCTACACCATTATCCCCGATTAAACCAATTATTTGATTGTCCTGAATATTCAAATGTGGAGCATAAAATAAAGATTCGTCACGATTTTCAACGTTGAGGTTAGTTATTCTAATATATTCCATACTAGCACCTGCTTTTTGCTAAAGAAAAAGCACTGATAACCAAATTGCCCATAATTTGATTAGCAGTGCACAAAAAGCGGTGAAATTAAAGCGCCACCTTAATAGAGAACAATACTAATTTCTGATTATCGGCAAAAATGCATGATAAAAGCATTGGTTATCAAACTTTTTTGCTTACTAATAAAACCAGAAATTAATTCTCCATTTTGGCAATGACCTCTTTCTCTAAATTATTTTAACTATATCATATTTTTTTCATTTTGCAACATCCCAATTATTCAACTTTTTCAAAAATTTCACATACCATTGGTGCCTGCGGATAAAATTTTTGACCATTGGCTTTAAATTCTTCTTCAAAGAATTGATCATGAACTTTGCGCCAGTACTGATAACTGCGGTCTCCCTCACCTTCATGATAAGCATGTTCTGCGGAAATTTGATTATAAGGAATAATTTCTACCACTTTATCTTGGACAACACAGACAGGTTTGCCTTGACCATCGAGAATTATGTTCCAATCGCCAACTTTAGTCATATCTTCATCGCCTGGTATATATTCTGAAGTTGTAGCAGTTTTTATGCCTCTCCTAACTAACTCAGCCAATTCATCTGCATCTTTTTCATTAGAACCAAAAGCCCAAGCTTCAACTTTAGTGCCTGCAGGCAAATTATGCTTAAGGCAAAAATCCTGCCAAAATAGTTTTACTTTTTCGTCCATTATAACCACCATTCTGGAGTCAGTTCACCCATCGTAGCGACCTTCCCACTTTCATAATCCAGCATCACTTCAACATGTTGATAATCTTTTTCCATGAGCTGAACAATAAACTCACGACAGGCTCCACATGGAGCACCATTTTTACCATCTGCCATTAAAGCTAAAATCCGGCTAATTTTGGTTTCACCATTGGTAATCATATTAAAAAGAGCATTGCGTTCCGCACAAACGCCTAATCCACACGCTGTGTCAACGCAAACTCCTGTATAAATTTTTCCCGATTCAGCTAAAACAGCAGCAGCGACACCACCGGCTTCCATATGAGATCCAATTGCGGTGAAACCTTGTACTTTCTTAGCTGCTTCAGACATTTTTTGCCATTCTTCATCCATATTTTTCCTTCATTTCTTTCATAAACCAGCTATAAAATTTAGCTCAAATTTTCTTTGACATGATATCAAATTTATAGCTGCCACCATTTGAATGTACCATTTCAGTATTTCTTTTGACATAACCAGCTCTTTGGTAGACCTTAATTGCACGCAAATTAAAGTCAGCAACGGATAAAACAATTACTTGATAGTCATAGTTATCTTTGACAAAATTTTCAATGACAGTTATAAATTCACTGCCTAGCCCATGACCAGTCAATTTGGGAGCCAATCCTAATCCTATTTCAACTTGCTCTTCTCTTTGGTCATTTTGATCAAGACAAAAGAAAGCAACTAAGTTGTCATCATTATCCAAAACCTGAAAGTAGTTATTTTTACGCATTTTGGGAGAAATTATTTCATCATAATCTTCTTGATCATTTTTCATATCGTAAAAAGAGTATTGTCCGTCGTAATGCCACTCATCCGCAATAATCCTGGCATTTTTTTGCGACAGTAGTGCTATTTTTCGAAAAATACTTTTATTCATTTCTTCACCCCTATTCTTTGGATATTAAATACTAATTAATTATTTAATATACTGAAGCCCTATCAAAAAAGCAAATTTTGCATAAAAAATCCGCTTTTGCTTACACGGAAGCAAAAACGGAAATTAAATTTTATTTATTATTCCTTAATTAATAGCTGGTCCACCTGTAGCACCATAGACTTGACCAGTGACATAACTTGCCAAGTTTGAAGCTAAGAAAATATAAACAT
Source organism: Lactobacillus kimbladii (assembly GCF_014323605.1). GTDB lineage: Bacteria > Bacillota > Bacilli > Lactobacillales > Lactobacillaceae > Lactobacillus > Lactobacillus kimbladii_B. Next base: position 502,845 of record NZ_SCMB01000001.1, read on the forward strand.
GAGCTATTTCATCAGGTTGTCCTGCGCGTTTCAACAGTACTTGCTGACCAAATGTAGCAAGAGCATCGGTTGGCTGACCACCACAAACTTGCAGAGGTGTCCAAACAGGACCAGGTGCAACACTATTAACTCTAATTCCTTTAGGAGCAAGACTTTGAGCCAAATTAATAGAAAAGCTGACAATTGCTGCTTTTGTAGCAGCATAATCAAGCAATATTGGTGATGGACTGAATCCTTCTAAAGAAGTCGAGGTCAAAATTATACTGCCTGGTTTCATATGCGGTACAGCCGCTTTAGCCATTTCAAACATTGAGATGATATTAACTTCAAAGGTATCGTGAACTTGATCCATTGATAAATTCTCTATGCCATCAACATTTTGTTGGATAGCTGCGTTCATTACCAATAATTCTAAGCTGCCCAATTCTTTGACAGCTTTTTCAACAACTTTTGTTGCTTCGCCACGTTTACGGAAATCAGCTGGCAGCAAAACTGCTTTACGTCCAGCCTTTTTAATCAATTCAGCTGTATCTTTAGCATCAGATTCTTCTTCTGGCAGATACTGAATGGCGACATCGGCTCCTTCTTTAGCAAAGCCAATTGCTACAGAACGACCAATACCAGAATCACCTCCAGTGATAAGGGCATGACGACCTTTTAATAAGCCGTGGCCTTCATAGTCATTCATGTCTCCAGCAGGTACTGGATCCATTTTACTTTGCAGTCCAGGATATTCTTGTGATTGCTTAGGAAAATCATCATGATGATAACGTTTTAACGGGTCTGATAATTTATTGTCCATTTGTACTTTCTCCCTTCAATAAATTCAATTTCAAGATACCGCTTTTATAATAATAAAACAAAAATATTGCCTATTAATGCACAAAAAAACATTATCTTTGCTCTATTACTTTCTTTGTTCTATGATGAATTTATGAGCTATAAACAGGAGGAAAAATTCAATGCTTAAATCTTATAAAAAATTCTGGCAGAATATCTTTAATTTTTCTGGTACTGCTAATCGGTCTGAATATTGGTGGCCAGTAATTATTAACTGGGTATTAGCTTTTGTTTTAATGCATTTAGTTGAAGGTCTATTAGGCCATTCAATTAATGATATTTATAATTGGGGCGATTGGAGTATAAAGACTAGTTCTCTCATTATTTCCTTCGTTGTCTGGATTGCAATGCTATCTTTGCGTTTTCGCCGTTTGCATGATACCAATCGCTCTGGCTGGTGGGTTCTAATTATGATAGTACCAATCATTGGAGATATTTGGTTTATTATTCTAATGTTGCTGCCGTCAAAAGCAAATAATTATGATTAAAATAATGTTAATCTTTTGTTTCAAATCTGCCCAAACTACTCTGTTTAAACTTAAATAATATAAATTATGTGTAATAATGTACCTTTAGTGCAGTTATTGCACTTTTTCTTTTCCAGCCAATATTTCCGCTAATCACTTTTTGCTTCTGTTTTAAAAACATTTCTTTGCGTTGTTCAATTTCTATCAATACCATTCTCAGCTAGTTTAAGATACTTTTTGATTTCCTTAAGCGGCATTCCCGTTTTTCTTAGATAAATAATTGTACTAATCACTATCAGATCATTTGGTTCAAATTCACGAATTCCATTTTCGTCACGTTTAACAAATTTTAATAAACCAATTTTTTCATAGTAGCGTAAAGTATATGTACTAATTCCCAGCAATTCGCTGACATCTTTAATTCTAAATTTTTTCATTAGTATCTCCTTTTTAGCAACTTCACCAAGACAGGATAAAGCACTTATTTTTTATATTTCACTCTCAACTAAACTAAACGACATTTATTAAAAAATTTGACTTAGAGTTACTCGAACCCACTATACTGAACATTAATTACAAAAAGGGGTGTAATTATGAATTTCTTAATTTTAGCGGCTAATGGTCAAATAGCTCGAATCGTTGAAAGCAGAATATTATCTGAAGATACTTTTAAAGATATCAAATTGACTCTGGGTTTGCGCAATCCACATCGCTTATGTTCATTGGGATCCAGAGCCCAAATAATGGAAGTTGATTTAACTGACAATCAGGCCGTTAATAAAGCTATGCATAAACAAGATATAGTTTTCGTAGACGTTGTAGATCACACTAAAGACAATATCATTACTAAAAACGTAATTGAAGCAATGAAAGTTAACCATGTTTCACGTGTAATTTTTGCTAACATTCTGGGTATATATAACGAAGTTGGAGGTGAATTTGGCCGGTGGAATCATCAATTTGTTATGCCGGGACTACAGGCTGCCATTAACTCGGACAAACTTTTAGCAAGATCTGGCTTGCATTATACTACTTTACGTTTACCCTGGCTCAACGATCGTAATGAAATCAAATATTCTATTACTACTCATAATGAACCTTATATTGGTGTTTCAGTTTCACGCAAAAGCATTTGCAGACGTAATTTTAAAAATTGTGCGCAATCCTGCATTATATGATAATGACAGCATTGGAATTGCCGATCCAGATACACAGGGAAAAGATCGGCCTGTTTACTAAAGAATTAGTATAAATGAAAGCAGGAGCATTTATTAAACTAATCAAAGTGAATTAAAAGAATGTCCTATGCCCAAACTTCAACCAGAAAATGATGCAATTTTAAAAGTTGTTCGTTCCTCTGTATGCGAATCTGATTTATGGTGATTCTGTGGTATATCAAAATTTCTGCAAATTTAACTACGAAGCATGAAACATTGAGCATTGTTGAAAAAGTGGGCAAAAATATTGTTGATATTCAGCTGGAGTCTTTATTATTACATCATTTACACATGGTCGTGGTCAATGTTCAAACTGTTTAGCAGGATTCAATGGTAATTGTCTCAATAAAAGTCATTTAGAAATAGCGATTATCAGTCAGACTATTTTAATTTTCATTACGCTAACTGGGTATTACTCAAAATATCGAGGAAGCGTCCATATTATAATTATGTTTCACATGAAACAAGAATTGACTATCATGCATCAATCAAACGATAAAAGTCTGTATAATCTGTAATTCTTTAACTGATATATTTTTTACCTTTCCAGCAAACAAGTAGCTGACTATTACTGAGTTTAACTGCATTTACAAACCAAACTTTTGCCAGTATCTACTGAAAAATTGATTCTGTCAAATGATAAATATGTAATTTAGTAATTGTTTTTATTATAAAAGCATTTCAATTATTTACTTTAATTTAAATATTAGCTTGATCTGGTAGTACCTTTTTCAATATTTATAATATACATTATCTTAAACGTATATAAAATATTGATATAATTATCATAGGATAAATAATATTTACATTAAATTAATCACTTGCTTATGATTAAATTTTTTATATAATTTAAAAGGTACCGGTACAAAAATTAAAAAGCAAAGGAATGATTAATTTCAAATTAATAAAATGACAATCTCAGAAGTAACTGCCTTAGCTTTAAGTCCAGTTGCAATTTTTATATTTTAAAAATAGAGTGTAATTATGGAAACAAATAAACAAAAACTAACAGCAAATCAAAAAAGATTAAGAAGTAAGCCCAAACACTTTAAACTTTATCAGTTTTTGGTATACTTTTTCTCCATAATGATAAGCAGCATTTTGGTTGAAAAATTTTTACCGAATTGTTGGCCATTTTGGGCTAGTGGTAGGAATCTTCTGCTATTCTTAATTTGTATTGCAATATATTTTATATTTTTTACTTTTACAGATAAAGCTCTTAACTATTTCTGTTTTAAAAACAACTTTTAAACTATAATTTCGGGTGCAGATAAATCATCAAAATGTGATTTATCTGCTTTTTTAGTAATTTCAATAATTTATTTTTTCTTTTCGTCCAAATATCAATACCTACCCTCTAGTAACATATTTTGATAGAAAAAATTATAAAATGCGAACTTTAATAACACAAGCTAATATTTTTGTTCTTGCATAGTTGCTAATTTTATTTTATTCTTATTATTGTCACATATGATAATAATAAAACAAAAAGTGAGGATACAATGTCAAGTTTTCAAAAATACTATGCTGAACTAGCTGAAACTGCTGATTTTTTACTTCATAATCCAGAGCTTGGTTACAAAGAATTTAAAACATCTAAAAAGATCGAAGATGAAATTCACAAAATTAGTCCTGAGTTAAAAGTCGAACATTATCTAGATACTGGTTTAAAAGTAGCATTAACTAATGGTAGCCAGAAAACTATTGGAATTATCGCTGAAATAGACTCACTCTATCAGCCTAATCACAAACTAGCAGATGCAAATACCGGCGCTGCGCAAGCTTGTGGTCATTACACCCAAGTCACTACTGCACTTGCAATCTTGAATGAAGTAATTAGCAATCAGCGACTTGAAGATTTTGGTGCTAATCTAGCATTTATCTTCACCCCTTCAGAAGAATTTGTTGATCTTGCCTGGAGAAAACAAGAAAAGGAGGCAGGTAAACTAGATTACTTCGGTGGCAAACAAGAAGCTATTAAACTTGGCATTTTTGACGATATTGACTATTGTGTTTCAGTTCATGCGATAGGTGAAGACTTTGATGAACGAACTATCGAAATTAATTGTGATCTTGCAGGCTTTAATTTTGAATATTTCGATTTTTATGGCAAGGCAAGTCATGCGGCTTTCGCCCCAGATGCAGGTATTAATGCTCAAAGCATAGCAACATTATTTAATACCGCTTTAGCTCTGCAACGTCAGCAAGTTAAAGATCCCAATCGCATAAGATTTAATCCAGTAATTGTTGGCGAAAATCATGAATCAATTAATGTTATTCCTGATCACATTAAAATGGGGACAGACTTACGATTTTTTGACATAGATAACGCACAAAAACTAATGAATCGTTTTAAACAGGCAGCAGAAGGCTGTGCTTCAGCACTTGGCGGCTCAGTTGAGTCTGAAAGGCAAGTTGGCTACTTACCTCTGATCTCAAGTAAAAGTATGAGCGCTATTGTGAAAGATGTCTTCTCTGCAGATGAAAAAATTACCGGTTTAATCGAAAATCGGGGCTACACAATGGCGGCAGGTGATATTGGGGATGTCAGTTTTTTAATACCAACCATTCAAATCGGTTATGGTGGTTGGAACGGAACCATTCATGGTGATGACTTTACTCTAGTTGATCCTGAATTTGTACTAGCAATTTTCCCTGAATTTGTCTTTAGCAGTATTCTTAAGATTTCAAATAACTTAGATCAGGTAAAAACTTATAAGAAAACAAAAGAAGAATATCTTACTGAATTAGAAAAGATGGCAAAATAAAATGAAATATTTAAAAGCATATGGCCCGCTAATCATTTTAGTGTTGTTAATAGATACAGTTTCTGAAATGATTAGTACCCAAGTATTTAAAATCGGCAAAATTGAAATCTCTATCTTACCTCTAGTATTTGCGGTAATTATTGCCATTTTAGTTTATTTAATCCCAGCAAAATCTATCAAAAAACTCTATAACGATAAAAGGGTACAATTTGCCGGTAAATACATGATTCTTATCATGTTGCCTTTAATGGCACGGTATGGGGCAAATGTGGCTCCTAAAATCAACGAAATTATTTCTGTTGGTTGGGTTTTTCTAGTCCACGAATTAGGTAATTTAGGCACGATTATCTTCGGTTTACCTGTAGCGCTATTACTTGGCTTAAGAGAAGAAGCTATAGGTTCAACCTTAGGTTTAGGCCGTGAAGGTGAACTAGCATATATTAGTGAAAAATACACGCTAAATTCCCCTGAGGGTCGTGGCGTGCTCGGAATTTATTTAATTGGTACCATTTTTGGTTCAATTATCTTTTCAATCCTTGCTCCACTTCTTCTAGGAATGGGCTTTAACTATAAAGCTGTTGCAATGAGTGCTGGTGTTGGTTCTAGTTCAATGATGACTGCAGCTTCATCGTCTTTAGCAGCTTTGGTACCAAAACACAGCGACACTATTTTGTCCTTTGCCGCGGCCAGTCAGTTACTAACTAGTTTTATTGGCACTTATATCATGTACTTCCTGGCAGTGCCTCTGCAAAGATTCATGTACACACACATCACCAGCCTACTAGACAAAAAGAAAGAAGTTTATCCAGATCATGACTAAAGAAAACAATTTATATGAATTATTTAAAGATGCTGTCATTCTTTTACTTAGTGTTAGCTTAGTATTATTTGTTCAATGGGTTAAATTAATTAGAAATCCCAAAAGCACACCAATTACTACTGACACATTCATTGGTTTAGGTATGTTATGGCTTTTTTCGCTATTAGGCATAGTTATTAGTATGCTGATGAAAAAAGTACCTTGGAAAATCATTCAGGGCTTTCCTATTATAGGTTGGGTTTCAATTGTTTCTTTAATTTTTTGTTTGCTTAGTCCCTACTGCGTTCGCGTTATCAATGCTGTAGACTTTTTGTCACTAACAACCTCTGTTCTAGCATTTGCTGGAATATCAGTTACCCACCGTTTGAAAGAACTGACTAAAATATCCTGGAAGATTTTAATCGTCGCAATTTTTGTTTTCTTTGGTATGTACTTTATGGACACCTTAATCTCACAAATTGCCCTTAATCTTAGTTAAAAGTATTTTTTGAAAAGCTAAAAGTCGCCATAACTGCAATTAGTTTAAGCGGCTTTTTCTTTGTGCACATATATATTTTTATAAAAATTGAAAGACTAGCTATACACAGTCAATTTGAAAGGCACAACTGCAGTAACTTAGAAACTAGGCCTGATTAACTACTTTTTTAGTTTTGTTGGCATTATATTCAATTTTAAAAACACCAGTAATTTACTTCAATATAAGCTGGTTAATTCATATCTGCATAGACTGAGTTTGAGGATATATTTTATACCTGAACAGTAAATCCTTTTAACCGATTTATCCAGGTATTAACCAATTTGGCAATATTTCCCAGGAAATATAACATAATTGCCTACTTTAACTATTTAGCTCGTTACTTTTTCAGTTTCACATGAAACAATATGATTTTTAGAAACATATAGTTTCAACATCAGTAAGGATTAAAAAATACTATAAATATTTTTGATACGCTTAAAATTTTTAGGCAATAAAAAACGACTATGATAATTACCATAGTTGTCTTTTTAAAGCTCTCAAGCCAAATTAAGTATGTTGCTGCGCCTGTAACTACTTTGACTTGCGGAAGATTCTTATTGATGAACTCTTCAGCATAAGTGAAATTTACATTTAGCTGCTTAATTAATGCCTCTAGCCAGTCATGACCATGTTCATAGGCAGCAATTGTTCCAGGTATAGCTAGCAAATTTGGTTCAGCTACCTCATCACTATTAAGGCCGCGATTAACCATAGCGCGCAAATTACTATTTGGTACAATCGCTGTTGCTGCGTGTAGTGCAGCAACGTTAAAAGTTTTACTAGGTGAAACTAATGAAATGACATTTTCGCGTGCAGGACCATTTACTGAAAAAGTTGGGGTATAATCTGGTCCTTTGCGTACCAAGTCGCCATGAATTTCATCAGACAAAAGTATGACATGATGCTGATAACATAGTTCTGCAACTTTTTGTACCTCTTCTTGAGTCCATACCTTTCCAATAGGATTATGCGGATTACAAAAAATCATTAGTGTTGTCAAAGGTAAAGCTAATTTCTGTTCGAGATCATCCCAGTTGATTGCATAATTTTCACCATCAAATTGCAAGTCATTGGATAAAACATGTCGACCATTATTTTCAATTGAATTGTAGAAAACATTATATACGGGAGCTTGGACTAAAACGTTATCGCCAATGTGGGAAACCCGCCGTACAATTGCAGAAATTGCGGGTACTACCCCAGTAGTAAAAATCAGCCATTCCTGCTGAGGCCGATGACCATGTTCTTTTTCGTACCAGTCCGCCACTGCTTTAAAATAGTCATCTTCAGGCCACTCGTAGCCAAAAACACCGAGATCAACTTTCCTTTTCATTGCGGCAATTATTTCCGGTGCTGTTTTAAAATCCATATCAGCGATTGACATCGGTAAATCGCCCTTTTTGACATGCCATTTGACTGAATCTGTATTGCTTCTATCTGGTGCATTAACAAAATCAAACTTATCCATGATATTTAGTCCTTCGGTTTCTGATTTTCATCTGAATGATTAACTTTCGCATCAATTTTAGCACAATCAATTTCAGTTTCACTAGGAGTTATTTTTTGAGGATCTAAAATTAATTTACCAATTGCAGGAGCAGAAATTTTACCAGAAATGGGATTTTTCACACTGTCAATTTTGCTGGAAACCGTAGCATTAATATTAGAAACGTATTCAAAGGCTAAGTCAGTATGAATTAAACTGGTATTTTTCAATTCCAGATGGTCGGTATAATTAAGTCCCTGGTCGCTTTCAATTTTACAATTGATAAATTTGATATTTTGTCCGTTCCACGCCAAATATTCACCATCTATTATTGAATCGTACACAGTAACATTTTCACAGTTCCAAAAGGCATCTTTAGAAATAAAAGTGGAATGATGTACTTCAACATTTTGGGCACCATCAAAAGCATAATTACCAATAATACTAACGTGATCAAGATAGATGTTTTGACTGTCTTTACCAAAATAGTCACCGTTAACTTGGCTATTGGTAATCCTAATATCTTTACAGGTCCACATTGTTTCTGCAGCATTAGCAAAATGAACATGATCTAGGACTATTTTTTCTGCTCTTCTAAATATTTTTGGAGCCTGCAAAGCCGAATTTTTAACAGCAATATTTTTGGTATACCAAATACCACTGCGAGCCATAGTTTCAAATACAGTATTATCCACATTAATGTCCTTGTCGTACCATAATGGATACTTCCATTTAAAGATAGAATCCTTGATATCAATTTTGCTGGCTTCCTTAAGCGGCGACTCACCTTCACCAAAAGTTATTCCTTCCAGCTGTGAATCTTTTAGTCCAAAAAGAATTCTTTCACCTTCAAAAAAATGATTTTTGATAATATTCATTCCGATCTCTTTTCTCTTTTGTATTTTTGAAATTTTTAATTTTTTGTATTATTACTAGGGAAAAACCCTAATTCTTTATTATCCTCTAAAAAGCTTTTAACTTAAAATGCTATTTGATTAGGTTCCTTTATTACAAATAGTTATGACAAGCATATCATTGGCTCCGTATGTATTTTATCATTTAGTTAAAAACTCATTGTATATTTGCAAGCTACATGATAAGGCTATTAAATAATTATTACATTTATTATCAAATTCAAATCAAATTTTATTGCTATCTATGTAGAAAGGCCATCTAATATGGAAGACATTAACTATAGTAAAAATTACTTACTTGGAGGAGCAATTGCGTGTTCTCAAGCAGATGGAGGCTTTCAAGAAGGCGGCAAAAGAATTTCTACGCAAGATTTACGCTACCTAGATCCTAGCTGAACGCCTGAGCAAATTGAAGATAAGCATCAAAATAATCCTTTTTCACAAGAAGAATTTGATCAAGCATTAAAAGATCAGGGAACAAAATATTATACCCTCAGAAGAGGTATTGATTTCTATCATCATTATAAAGAAGATATAAAAATGCTGGCAGAAGTGGTAATAGCAGCTTTCTTAACTAGTGCTCTAGTTACAGTTATTTTAGGTGGAAAAGTTGCTCAAAAAGGTGAAACAAAATCCAGCTCACCAGAAAGCATGACTTTTAGTACTCCTGCTGCCGGAGTTGTAATTCCATTGGGAGATGTAGCTGATTCGGTTTTTGCTAGCAAAAGTATGGGTGAAGGTTTTGCAATTAAGCCTTCTGAAGGCAGCATTTATGCTCCAGTTTCAGGTAAAGTCACTATGTTGGCAGAAATAAAGCATGGTATCGGTATCACCACAAATAATGGACTAGAAGTTTTAATACATTTAGGAATTGATACAGTTGAACTAAAAGGCAATCCTTTTAAGCTTTTTATTAAAAAAGGTGATGAAGTAGCTTCCGGTCAAAAAATTGCATTCATGGATATTAAGCAAGTTAAAGACAGTGGCAAAGATCCAACTGTCATCGTGGTAATCACAAATTCAAAAGACAAGGTTAAGAATATTAAATACACACTGACAAATAAACCTGCCGCAGATTTCGACGAGATAATGTCTGTGCAATTATAGAATTAAGAATTTAATATACATCAAAAACGTGATTCTGTTTTTATAACAGGATCACGTTTTTATTCTAATAAACCATATTTTTTTAGGACTCAAAGCAATGACTTAACTCCTAATAATATCAGCAAGACACCAATTGTTGGTTTCATGTAGCGTGTGATTTTGGTTTTAGCTAGAATTTGGGCAAGTCTAGGTGCAATAACAGCGCCAATGATAGCACCGATCATCAAGGGCAACCCAGCAGTCCAATCTACTCGCCCGTCTGCAATGTGAAAGATCGCACCCGTGATAGTCATAAAAACCAGAACATAAGTTGAAGTTGCAGTAGCCTGAAAATCTTGTAATCCCAGCAAAAATAAACCGCCAATAATAACAGCGCCACCACTCATACCAGCAACGCCAACCATTAAGCCACCTAAGATACCATACATACCCGCTTCTAGCCTGGCATATTGCGTTTTTTTAACAGTTTCGGCAGTTTGCGTTTTCTTCTTGAGTAGCATATTAATGCCAAGAACTACCAAAACGATTCCTATCAGCCATTTATAAATTTTGGCAGGAATATATTTTGAGAGTAATGCGCCTATTATCACAGCAGGAATTGCCGTCATTAACATTTGATTACCTATTTTAGTATTTATTTGTCTTTGATGATAATAGCTAATTGCACCAATAATTAATGAAGGCAAAGCTGTCACTAAGGAAGTAGAAGATGCTGTTGCCGCATTTAATCCAAATAAGCCGGTCAATATTGCCAGGTAAATGGCTGCTCCACCACCGCCAAAAAGAATAACGAAGGTTCCTATTATCAACCCTATTAGTCCTAGCAAAAAAATTTTCATATTATTTGACCTTCTTAATTTTTTTAATATTATATGTTATAGTTACAATTTGTAATTATAGTTTACATATTGTAAAAGTCAAATTAAGTAAGGAGTTCAAAATGCCACGACAAATTTTGTCTAAAGAAATAATTATTAAAACAAGCATTGAGTTAATTGAAGACAACAAAGAAAATAATTTTGCGTCTATTGCTAAAAAAATTGGCACTCAATCGCAAGCTCTATATAATTATTTTTCTAATCAATTAGCACTAAATTACGCCATAGTTGCGTGGACTGTTAGCCTGCTAACAGATCAATTACGCAAAGACTTGTTTGGCAAAGCTGGCCTGACAGCGATTATTGATTTTGCAATGACATTTCGCGAAATAGCACTGAATCATTTTCTCTTAACTCAATTTGTTTTAAAAATGCCACGCACTAATAACTATCCTGAAACTACCGCAGCTTTTAATGAACTAAAATCTATCTTTAATCAAATGATAGCAACAGAGTTCACTGACTCTAAAAAACAATTACTGGCAAGCAGATGCATTAGAGATTTAGCAATAGGAGATATTGTCAACGTTGGAACAGGTTGGTTTGCGGATAAATCGTTACCAGCTGATAAAAGTTTTCGTAAATTGCTGAAACGAAACCTTAGTGATATTGCAAAATAAAAGGTTTTAAGTATTGAGCCTAAATTGTATCGAAATCTTTGATTTTGTTTTGAAACTAACAAGAAAAAGCGAGTCCTAAGACTCGCCTTTTTTGTTCCCAATTTGTAACTTAATCCAATGTTTGGACCCAGCCTTCTGGGCCTTTCTTGTTACCATACTGAATGTCAACCAGTTCGTTATAAAGTTTCTTAGTAACTGGACCAGTTTCTGTTTCACTATAGATGACATGCTTTTTACCCTTGTAGGTAATTGAACCTACAGGAGAAATTACAGCAGCTGTACCCATTGCACCAGCTTCTTTCATGTTGAACGCTTCTTCCAAGGTAATCTGACGTTCAACTGGGTTTAGACCTTGCCACTTAGCGACTTCCAAAAGTGAGCGCTTAGTAATAGAAACCAAAATCGATTTTGATTTTGGTGTGACAAACTGTCCTTCTTGGGTAATGCCGTAGAAGTTAGCACCACCAAATTCGTCAATATATTTATGTTCACGTGGATCCAAGTAAAGACTATCGGCAAAACCGTTTTTGTGTGCTTCAACTGTCGGAAGCAAACTGCTGGCATAGTTACCGGCTGTCTTTGCTTGACCCGTACCAGCATATGCGGCACGGTCGTATTCACTAACAACGTAATCTGCAGGGTTCAATCCTTTAATGTATGCGCCAACTGGAACCGCAAAAACGCGGAAAGTATATTCAGTGGCTGCTTCAACACCTAAAACTTTACTTGTTCCCACCATAAGTGGTCGTAAGTAAAGTGTTGCGCCACTATCATATGGTGGTACAAATTCCTCGTTAGCCTTAACAACCTGTTTTACGGCATCAACAAATCTATCTTCAGGAAATGGTGGCATAGCTAATCGCTTTGCTGAAAGAGTAAAGCGGTGTGCATTTTGATCAGGTCTAAAGAGATTGATCTTACCATCTTTTCTACGATAAGCTTTCAGCCCTTCGAAAACCTCTTGTCCATAGTGCAGTACTTCCGCACCTTCAGAAAAGGTCATGGATGAATCTTCGGTCAGTTTTCCTTCCTGCCATTCTCCATCTTTATATTTCGCCTCATATCGATAAGGCAGATCACGATACTTAAATCCCAGATTTTTCCAATCCAGGTCTTCTACTTGTTGTTTCATTTGATTGTCCCCTATAACAAAACTACAAAAGCTAAAAAATAGTTTTTAGCTTTTTAATAATAATTTAATTGCTACCTAATTTAAACTATATTTTTGTTGATGTCAATAGTGAATTTACATTAATTTTAATAAAATAATATGAATTTCTGATAATTAAACAAAAATTCAATTTTGTTACTGTATGGAAGGTTTCACATGAAACAACTAGAAGCAAAAAAGGAATCATCCTCTATTGAATGATCCCTTTTTAACACTAATCTTGTTTTGTTTTATCGTTATTTTCAGTTTTTTCTTTTGGTTTAATATCTAATACTGCTGCATCATTTAAGTAAACATGCTTGTCATCTGCAGTAAATTTGACTTCTTTGGTGTCAGGCTCTTTCATCAATAATTTAGCAATCGGTGTTTCCAAGTCCTGCTCAACAACCCTACGTAAAGGTCTAGCACCAAATTTCTTATCATAGCCTTTTTCAGCTAAATAAGCTTTAGCTTCATCAGATACGGCAACCTTAACCTTTTTTTTGGCCAAAGCATGTGCCATTTTCTTTAAGTAAATATCAATGATCTTATTCATATCATCTTTAGTTAATGAATTAAATGGCACAATCGCATCAAGTCTGTTCAAAAATTCTGGTCTGAAGTATGCTTCCAAAGCCTTGATTAATTTATCATGATCTACTTTACCGTCTTTTAGCAATTGGTCGGAATAACCCGCATTAGAAGTCATGATTAAAATTGTATCCTTGAAGGAGACTGTTCTGCCTTGTGCATCAGTTAAACGGCCATCATCCATGATTTGAAGTAAAGCATTAAACACTTGCGGATTAGCTTTTTCAATTTCATCGAACAAAATCAAGCTGTATGGCTGGTGACGAACTTTTTCAGTCAACTGACCGCCTTCACCGTAGCCAACATAACCTGGAGCAGAACCAATTAGCTTGTTAACTGCCATTTGATCTTGATATTCTGACATATCAAGTCTAATCAGATGATTTTCACCACCAAACAATTGAATAGCCAATTGTTTAGCTAATTCTGTCTTACCTACACCAGTAGGTCCGGTTAATAAGAATGTACCAGTAGGACGATCATTGTCTTTAAAAACTTGTTTACGAGCAATTGCATCAGTAATAACATCAACTGCATTATCCTGATCAATAACCACTTTCTTTAATTTTTCAGCTAAATCAAGATTTTTTTGTCCCTCACTTGCATGCAATTCACTCATTGGAATCTTTGTCTTGGCTTCAATCAAAGCATAGATATCTTCATCAGTAACATGTGGAGTCGCTTCATTATCTACATGATCAGCCTTGTCGTGCAACTCTTCAATCTTCTTTTTCAGCTCACTTGCTTTACTGTAATCTTCCTTTTTGGCAGCAGCTTCTTTTTCACTTTCCAGCTTTTTAATCCGCTTCTTTAAAGTTGCTTCATCATCAGGAATAGTGTCGAGACCCTTTTTGGCACCTGCTTCATCCATTAAATCAATGGCTTTGTCAGGTAAGTACCGTCCCTGAATGTAACGCTGTGATAATTCAACAGCCAGCTTTAAAGCACTGTCATTGTATTTTACATGATGGAAAGCTTCATATTTATCTTTTAGACCTTCCAAAATTTTGACAGTCACTGCAGCAGATGGCTCAGGAACTTGTACAGGCTGGAACCTACGTGCTAGGGCCGCATCATTTTCAATCCTGCGGTACTCACTCGTAGTCGTTGCACCAATCAGATTCAAGTCGCCACTAGCCAAAGCCGGTTTCAAAATATTAGCAGCGTCACCATTGTTATTTTCAGAGTCAGTTGACCCTGCTCCGACAATATTATGCAATTCATCAATAAACAAAATAATATTTGAGTTCTTCTTAGCTTCATCAATCACTTTTTTCAGGCGCTCTTCAAAGCTACCACGCAAACTTGATCCAGCAACCATATCATTAATGTTGATTGCAATAATATGTTTGTCTTTCATTTTGTCAGGAACGTCTCCTGCAGCGATCTTTTGTGCTAATCCTTCAACTATAGCAGTTTTACCAACACCAGCCGGTCCAACTAATACTGGGTTATTCTTTTTACGCCGGCTTAAAATTTCTATTACTTCCTGAATTTGCTCGTCACGCCCAATTACAGGATCGTATTTATTCTTTTTAGCTTGTTCAACCAGGTCAACGCCAATTGGCTTTTGTCCTTGCTTTTGTCCCATTTGTCCGTTTTGATTTAAGTCTTGCGGTGAGATATTCATGCTACTAGAGTAGTGAATAGGAATAACACCACCATTATCATTAGTATTATTAAAGAAAGAATTGTTTAATTCGTTAAATAAATCGTCAAAATCATTATCAAAATATGCCATATGTAAACACCCCTTTGATAGGTTATAAATTTGTAATTAGCACTCGATGTGTTCGACTGCTAATTACTTACATATAATATTATAGCAGGTTATCCACAGAAAGCAATAGTTTTGTCTAACTTTTTCCACAGATTTTGATATTTTTCCACAAGAAGTTAAAAAGCCCTAAAAGTGACATTAATCGCTACTTTTAAGGCTTTTATTTTCTATTTTTGATATAATTTAAATTGTTTTGCCAAATATTTACCAGTTAAACTACCAGAATTTTGAGAAATATCCACAGGGGTTCCGCTTGCAATGATTTTTCCTCCTTGTTCCCCTCCTCTAGGTCCCATATCAATCATATAATCACTGTTAGCCATAATATCCACGTCATGCGTAATAGTAATAATAGTTCCTTCTTGTTCAAGCAGCCTTTGAAACACTCGTAAGAGGGTTCTAACATCTTGTGGATGCAATCCCACTGTCGGTTCATCAAAAACAAATAAAGTGCCTTTTTGCCTTTGATGAATATGACTAGTTAACTTTAACCTCTGTGCTTCCCCTCCTGACAAAGCCGGAGTAGACTCCTCTAGATGAAGATAACCTAACCCCATCTCATGTAATGTTGTAATTGTTTTATTAATTTTTGGCTCTTTTTGAAAAATTTCTTCTTTTAAGGCATCATCTACCGAGTAATCCAAAACGTCAGCAATACTTAGGTTGTTCCATTTTACCTGCAAGACATTTTGATTGAAACGATGACCTCCACATACTGAACATGTTTCAACCATGTCAGGCAAATATTGGATATCAAGTGCAATCACACCAGTGCCACCGCATGCAGGGCATGCGCCTTCTTTATTATTATATGAAAAATGAGACGCACGGAATTTCAACTTTTTAGCTAAAGGCTGTTTGGCAAAAAGTTTACGCAAGTTGTCCATAATATCTGTATAAGTTGCAACAGTTGAGCGCTGATTTTTACCAACTGGAGTAGAATCAACACTAACCACGTTTTTAATATAGTCATTATCTAAGTTCTTTACCCACTTAGGTCTTTCACTATTATTTTTTTGTGCCTTCCATGCCGGAATCAAAGAATCTAGAATGAGAGTAGTTTTACCAGCACCTGAAAATCCGGTAACAGAAGTTAAGCGATTGACAGGTATTTGCACATGCAAGTTTTTTAAGTTAAAGCGCTTAGTAACATCAAGCTTTATTTTGCCATGTTTAAAGATTTGGTCTTTATTGGCCCTGGGTCTGACAAATAATGGTGCTTTACCTGTTAAATATGGTCCAATTAAGGATTTTTCATTATGTTCTATCTCTTTGGGTATTCCCTGGGAAATAATTTCACCACCCTGGCTACCTGAACCGGGACCAATTTCAATCACCCAATCAGCTGCGTTAATAATGGCAGTTTCATGATCAACAACAACTAAAGAATTGCCTTGATTGACCAATTCATGAAATACATCAATCAACCCAGCTACATTATCAGGGTGCAAGCCCACTGATGGTTCATCTAATACATAGAGTACCCCTGTGGTTTCGGTGCGCAACGTTCTGCCAAGCTGGATACGTTGAAGTTCACCTGTAGACAGACTACTTGCCTGTCTGTCTATGCTCAAATAATCTAGTCCTAATTTTAACAGAGGTTTGACTTGATGCAACAACTCACTCGTTAAATTTTCTGCTAAGTCTTGCATGTCTTGTGGCAAACTTGCTAAAATCTCGTCCATATATTGAGTTAATTCACCTAAAGTCAGTTTCTCAGCTTCAACAATATTTTTGCCGGCAACTAGTTGCTGCCAGCGACTAGGATCAATCCGATAGCCATGGCAGCGAGGACAGGTACTAAATTTATAAAAAGAATTAATTCTTTGCAACCCTCGCTCCGACTTTGTAGTTTTACGGGAGTTAGCCACTGCATTATAGGCATTCTCATATAACGCATCAAGATGATAAACCCGACCAGTTGAAGTTGGCAAGTCAATAGGGACTTTTCGCTCTTTACCATGAAGGACAATATCTTTTTCTTTAGCATTCAACTTTTTATATGGGATATCAGTACGTACACCTAATTCACGGGCAATGCGCCACATCCAATTTCGACCAGGAATTTGCCAAGTGGCTACCGCACCTTTTTCAAGAGATAAATTTTCATCAGCAATAATCTTACTATCATCAATCTGCTCGACAGTTCCTAGACCTTGGCATTTTTGACACGCACCATCTGAATTAAACGCAAAGTCTTCAGCACTGAAAGCATAAAATTGTACTCCACATGTAGGACACGTCAATCGTCCCATTGCTTCCCCAGTTAAATCCATTGCTTCCGCAATTTTAATAGTTGGTGGAACCCTATGACCATTGGGACATACAGGTGAACCTAACCGGGAAAAAATTAATCGTATGATATTAAAAATTTCCGTTACTGTGCCAACAGTCGAGCGCACTCCCGGAACAGCCGGTCGCTGTCTTAATGCCAAAGCTGAAGGAATATGTTTGACCTCATCAACTTGTGCACGACCAACTTGACTAATGCGCCGCCTAGTATAGGCTGCTAGAGAATCAAGATAACGTCTAGCACCTTCTGAATACAGAATACCCATTGCTAAGCTGGATTTTCCAGAACCGCTTAAGCCAGAGATGGCTACAAATTTATGTAAGGGAATATTAACGTTAATATTTTTGAGATTATTAACTCTACCACCAATAACTTCAATTTTATTAGGTTGTTTTTGGTACTTCATTAATGATTATCCTTTCCTTTAATTGGCTTTAATGGCTTATTGGGTTTCTTCAACAAGTATTGCCTAATTGCTTGAATTACCTGCTTATTTTGCGGCAAGTCTGAATGATCAGCTTTTTCACCCGTGACTGTTATTGCAGTATAGTTCTTGACCTGATTTTGAAAAATAAATTTGCCAGCCGCGACACTTGTTTCAGGTACGATCCCATCTGATTCATAATTTTTGCCACCAGAAAGAGAATAAACTTTTAAAAATGGTGGCAGTGTTGCACGATTTTTAATAAAATCAGCCAGCATTTGCGTCCGGTTATTAATATTACTTTCCGTAAAATTATAAGGAGTGCCTAAAGTCATTAATTTCTTTATCTTAATATTATCAGAATATTCAGAATAATAATGCTCCAGCCAGTAGGTCCAAATTAAACCACCGTTAGAATGACCAAAGGCTTTAAAATTATTAAACTTATAATTTTGAATTAGTGATTCAAACGCAACATTTAGCCATTTTGCTTGCTTTTTGATATTAGTGTAACCGTCTTTATTGTTATCAAAGCCAATAATAATAAAGGGCTCGAGGTCATTCTTACCAATAGAACCACTGTAAGTTAATTTTGCTTCACGTGAAACTTTGATTTTTATTACGCTGTGTCTGTTGAGAGTAGTTTTATTCAGTTCATCGATTAAATCGTTAAAACGCTCTGTTGTAGCACTAGATCCAGGTACCATTATTACAGGCGAAAGCAGCGATTTGCTAAGCTCAGCTCTTGATTTATTATCCTTTTTCATCCAAAAGAAACTGGGAACAGCCAGCATAATTAAAATAATTATGACTAAAACTAACCATTTATAATTAGGATTTTTACGCATCTGATCATTCCTTCTTCTGGTAAGCAATTTTTATTCCGATTTTTTCATTGATTTTAATTACTGGTAAAAGCAAAACTATATCTAACAGAAACAGCAGTAGTGTAAAAATCAAAGTTGGCCAGTTACCATTGGTACCGAAAAATGAGACTAAAATTCCCGGAGTTCCTTTTAATATTTGATAAACACTAACAGGAATAATATGTAGGTTGACAGCAAATACTGCTAACGTCATGTTAATGAGCGGAATTAAGACACTCGGTAAAACAAATACTGGATTTAGGATTAAAGGTAAACCAACTATAAACCCTAAGGTAGAACCAAAAGCAGCCGGCAATAAATTAAGTCTAGCATTTATTTCATTTTCCCTATTGTCTCGTCTTATTAAAAGCAATACAATCACAGCTAAAACAAGGCTAGCACCACCCATTATGCCATAACTGTTAATGAGTGAACTACCCAAGTATTTGTATGGCACATTCCAGGAATTACCGTGTTTTAATGTATAAGTTAAGTTTTCAGCGGTAAAAGCATTGTTAACCGTTCCCGATAAAGACTGCAGCGGATAACCAATTCCAAGCCAATCTAAAAAAGTAATTACGGCAGAGAGTATTAATACTTCACCGAAATTATTAGTAGTCTGAACCCGGCTGACAATTTCATTAAAACTGGCAGAGTTAAGCAACTTAAGTTGTAGTTCATATATCAAAATACCCAAAAGGATGCCCAGCATTAATGAAATACCACTAGGTAAAACAGCATCCCCTGTCCTTTTTTGAATTACTTTTGTGCCTTCATCTTTTACATAAGAAAAATCTTTCCCTAACCAATGAAAAATTTGACCTACACAGTAGCCAACAATCAAAGCAATAAAAACCGCATTAATTTGTAACAAACTGGCAGTAAAAGGCATGCGCGCATTACGGCCACTACTAGATGCATACGAACAAAAAAGCATAATTAGAACAGCAGTTAAACCTGCCATAGTTGAATCTTTATGGTAAAGCCGTGCAGTATAACGGGCCATAAAATAACTGGCATAGACACCAAATACACCAAAAGTAATTTCTACCATTCCACGGCAAACAAAAGATCCACCATACCAAATATGATCAGATAAAACTGTATCTAAATTAAAAATATTATAAATCATTCCATTGTGCGTAAAAATCAGATCATTAAACAACTTAAAATATGAGCCGACGACAGCAACTGGCATTAATACTGCCATGGTGCGCCTTGTCGCACGAAAAAAAGAAAAGTTCTGCAAACGAGCTAGCAAATTGATAGTAAATTCTTGCATTAATTCAGACCCTAACATTGAATATTGTATTTAAAATAAAATAATACTCTATTTTTTTATTGCTAGCTATTTTTTATACCCTTAATTATTTTTTCTTATTAGTTATGAATAAAATGGTATAATGAATGTATATTTTAAGGGGTTTAAAAATGAGCAGAAAGAAAATCGAATTAACTGAAAAAGTAGCAAAGCTAACAGAAAAATATTTGGAAGTTAACGATACTGATTTTAATGACTTAATTAACAAGGCACTAAAGCTATACCTGATGGATCATTTGAATTCCAGTCAAATCAAAGAAGCCCTTAAAAAGACCGATGATTTCAACTCTAAATATGCTGGCAAATGGTTTCAAGAAAGTATTGAAGACTTAAACAAATACTAATTTTTAAATAGACACTTAAAAAGAGCAGGATAATGAACATCTTGCTCTTTTAGTTTATTATCAATTTAATTTCTTAAATATCGATCGCCAGCTAATCTGCGGTAAAAATTAGCTTTGGTGGTCTGTTCGTATGGAACTAGCCAAATATAACCAATGCCAAAAGTTAGTACACTCAAAAGATACCAGCCAATAAAACTTAAATTTAATACAAATAATTCCCATTTATGCCCATTCATTAACTGACGGCTTAGCGTAATTGCTGTTGTTGCGTGAACTTCTTGCCCACTTGCTACCAAGTCATTAACAATATAGGGCGTCATGGCATAAGAATAAGACTTAATTAAGCCAGGAATAACTAACAATAAAGACCACAGAAATTGAAAAATATACTCACAAAGATAATTCAGAAATTCCGGTACAAACCGACCATCAGTAAAAACAGAAAAAATACCTTTAAAAAAGCCTAGCCTTTCTCCACGAGCAAAATGTAAGAAAGTAACCACCATACTCAACATAAAAAAGCTGCCAATAAAAGTTAAACCCATATCAGGACCTAACTGACCTGCCCAAAATACAGGTTTAAACAGTGAATCAATTGAGCCGGTTCCCATGACATCATTTACATTATTTGCAATCTTAAGTGAATTGTTTATTGCTGGCCTGGCAAAAAAGAAACCGACAAACAAGGTCATTACTATACCAATAATAACTGCCCAGCCCCAGTTATGACGCAGTTGATTTTTGGCTTCTAGTTTTAGTTCCGCTCTGTTCATAACTTATCTCCTTATCTAGTATATATTAAATATATTTTACCCCCTAGCAATGGCAGATAGCAAAGAAAACACTAAAAAGCATAGTTCCATCAACATCGGAACTAAGCTGAGACAGTGTTTGTGCTACCACTACTGACCACATTATAGAAACTTACATTTATTCGTCTTCTTTATCCAGATTTTTATTACTAAGATTAACATAAACCCAAGAATCTTTTGCTTGATTAACTAACTTCTTGATTATTTCTTCACTAAAATATTCCTGTGAATTATTTAAAGCTACGCTCATTATAATAGGCAAATTCATGCCAGCTATAATGTGGGTATGTTAATGTACTTAATAAATGTATTTATCATTATTTTCATGTATACAAAAAGCCTAGTTCCACCAACATCGGAACTAAGCTCACACAGTGTTTGTGCCACCATTACTGACCACATTATAGAAATTTTACATTTTCGCTACCGGAGAAAATGACTACTTCCCTATGGTGACACAACAGAATTTTAGCATGCAATTAACCAAAAAACAAGTTTCAACCAACTATATTTGCACTGTCAGCCTTACGGCCAAGCAGTTCGAGCATGATTTGATTAATTTGACTTTTCAACTGGTTAAATTCACCTTCACGTGTTTTATTAGATTGTATTATTACTATCGTTTTGGCATCATTAGTACTGCGCATGAAAGTATAATAACCCTCTCCTGCACCATTAGCCGTTTTAGTTTTTAATTTTATATTATTATAAAAACCGCCATTATAATAAGCCGGTGGCCCAGACTGGTATAGTAATTTACGGCTCTTTTGGGTTAACAAACTGCCAGAAAGCAGGTATCGTATTACTTTTGCTAGGTCATGATTGGACATCACTATTGAGCCAGCTCCTAATTCATTACGAGCCCCCCTTAATGCAACCTTATGCTTAACCACGTCATAGCGACCTTTGCGGTAAATCATTCCAGGTACTAAATGACTGGAAATAATTTTACCTGGTTTTGACCATAAGAATTCTGTTTGTCTCAGCTTTAAGGGCTTGATATATGTATCACGGAATAACTGCTCGTAGCTTTGTCCAGTTACTTTACTCATAATGCCGCATAAGTACACATAATTCAGTGAACTATAGTGCCACTTATTTAATAAATCAGGTTCAAAAATAGTTTTAGCTGCATCATGCTGAATATTATCAGAGTCAGAAACAAAATGCTTTCTGCCCAATTTTGCTCCTGGCTTAAGATCAAGGCCTGCTGTCATAGCTAACAGATTTTTAATTTTGACTTTTTGTGCCCCAGAAATTTGCGGATAAAATTTACTCAATTTATCCTGCAGGCTTAACTTGCCTTCCTGCACGAGCCGCATAATGATTGCAGCCGTCATAGATTTCTGTACAGAATTGATTAAATAACTAGTGTCAGTATTATTGCCTAAAGCATAGTTAAGCATTATTTTGCCATTTTTAATGACTAAAATTGAACCCTTGATTCCTAAGGCATCAATTTGCTGGCGCACTATTTTCCTTTTAAAGATTCTTTTGAATTGCCATTTAGCGGATTTTCATCTGTCAAACTAATCTGATATGGCTTTTTTTGCCACTTTCTGCTGTAAAAATAGTTATGAATATTATAATTACGTGGCAGATCACTTTGCGCCATGAATGGCTTTACTGCCTTGTCAACAGCTACCCAGCCGCGCCAGCCCAGGTGAATAGTATCTTCCATGAAATACTTTTCACCACCGCGCTTGGATAAATCGGTAACGTTATCAAAACCTTGACTAGCCAGTTGATACTTAATCTTAGAAACAGCCTTCTGGTACATTGTTTGTGATAAGCCCGTGTAATTAGACCATTTTTCATTAATCGGCGGGATAATGAACAGCACATTGGTATGCTGCTTGGCAAATTGGTTCAACATCAATTCAAAATCGCTGTATTCTACCGATTTAGTGTAATTAAAATGACGTTGACTATCTTTTAATTTGGCTAATAAGCGTTTATTCAAGCGTTTTTTGAAGAAACGATTGTTAATACCAAAATTATTAGAATTGGTGTTAAGTGCAGCCTGCTGACTTGCTACTTTATCTAAAGCCTTGATTGAATACGTATTCGGCAATAGCTTGGCCTGCTTGTTAATCTTTTTAATGCGATCGCGCAATTGGAAAGTGCTGAAGAATTTATCCTCATTGGTAAACATGCGCCGTTGATTTTCTAGGTAAAAGCGCTGAAATCCCGTTAATTTTTGCCCTCGGGCAATCCTTCTCATACCGAGCTTGATAACGCCCTTCACTTCCGGCATCTGCTGAAAGCGTTTGGCCGCATAGCGGTTAGTCACCGTGTCTTTTTTAATTCCTAAGAGAAAATTACAGGCTTGCAGCGGTGAATAATACAGCGCGAAGGCATCAGGTTTTTGCCCCTTTTTAGTAAACCACTGTGGTGAAACAATGACTACGGCTTTTTTGCCTTTGAGCTGTTTAGCAGTCCCCTGCATTTCCAAAAAATGTGCTAAGGATTGACTGCCCGGTCCGCCTAACAAAAATGGCCGGTAACTGCGATGATACTTTTGCGCAATTACACTGGGATGCAATGGATCAAGCCGTGACAATTCACTTGAACCATAAAAAGGCACATAACCATCTTTATAAGCATCTTGTTTCATTAAAGAGCCCTTAAAAATAGTATTAGTTTGCGAATTAGCCGCCTGATAAATGGCATCCTTAGAAAAAGTCTGCTCCCATGGCATTAGAAAGATGACCAGCAGCAAGATAAAAGCGCAAAGAACCGGGCCGAAAATTTGCCACAGTCGGCGTTTGTTACTCATTTTCTAAATTTTCCACCTTTGCCACAATTTTATTGGGCGTATCCCATTCATTTCTGTCAAATTCAGAAACTGGTACATCAATTTGGAATTTTTCCTGCAAATTTAACAGCATTTGGACACTGGCCATTGAATCCATTAGACCGTTGGCAAAAATATTCTCATCCATTCTGTCTGTTAAATCTTCACCAGTTAAATCTTGTAAAATTGCTAAAACTTCTTTTTTGGTATCCATGTTAAAACTCCTTAAATAAAATCATTGCCTATTGCCAGCCAAACCATAACTGACTGAGAAAACCTGAAAAAATCAGGAAACTAAAACAAACTACATTAAAAGTGACAAAAATTGCCAGCCATTTCGTATATTTATTTGATGGCAGCTTATCTTTGTGCTTCTTTTTAAACCGCAACCAACAATCATTGATGATGATGGCAAAAGCATGGAACAAGCCATAAACAATATAATACCAAGTTAGTCCATGCCAAAAGCCCATCACTAGGAATAAGAGCAGGTAAGCAGCCTGCGACAGCCTGACCGGATTCTTGAACAGCTTTTTCTTCATCGCAAAGAAGGTAAAGCGCATGTAGATGTAGTCCCGGAACCAGAAGGACAGGGTCATGTGCCAGCGATTCCAGAATTCTTTGATGTTTTGCGAAATAAACGGCTTGTTAAAGTTCATTGGGGTGTGAATACCCATAAAGTAGGAAATCGACACTGCAAACAAGGAATAGCCCGCAAAGTCAAAGAATAAATACATACTGTAGCAGTACATATAGGCTACTACCCACCAGGAAAGTTTCAACCCGCCCACAGCTGTACCTGTAATTAAAGCAGCCCGGGTAATTCGAGGTAGCCAATAAGTACCAAAGAACCAGCCAAGAACAAATTTATATAAGAATCCTTGAAATAAATAGCGGGTTGCCAGCTCTAAATCATTTAGGTACTGCTTACGCTTTGGCACTATGTCGCATTCTTTGGCAAATCTGCGGTAACGATCAATTGGTCCCGAAGAAATGGTCGGAAAGAATAAGAGAAAGCGTAAATATGTTCCCAAATTAAGTTCTTTAATAGCGCCATCGCGCACTTCCATCACGACCTGAACTGTCTTAAAGGTCAGATAAGAAATACCCAAAAAAGCCAACACTCCTGGAATTTTAGCTTGCGGAAAAGCAGTCTGCAGTTTGACTAAAACCAGGGGTACAATTGCCAAAATTACAGCTAGGTAAAAGACCCATGTTCTATTTTGACTGTTCTTGCGGCGACGATAATAAAGATAGCCATAAGTGACTAGCAGCTGAAACAAAATATAGATGATTAAACTAACGCCCTGTTGCCATTTTTCACCATCAAAAATGAGGAATAAGAAAACTAGTGAGAATACAACCTCATATATTTTTAAGCGGTGACCCCAATACAGTCCGATGATAATAGGTATTAAGCCAATCATCAAATATACGAAATAATGCGGATTGGAATAAGGCTGCAAGTTAATGAAATTAGTGTTCACTACTCGTTGACCTCCTTAATGACGGCCTTAATATCAACTTTACCATTTTGCGAGACCGGCAATGTTTCACGGTAAACATAGCGCTGTGGAATCATATATGGCATCAATTCTTTAGCTAAATCTGCTCTGATCATCTTAGTAATTTCTGCTTCAGAATACTTTTCTGTCACGCCATCTTTGAGTTTAATTTCGGCAACTATTTGCTTGACTGTATGATCTTGGTTGTATTTAGGTGCGGCTACGCCGTGATCAACTAACTTGTTCATACCAATATAATGGTTAATTTCTTCTAATTCTATGCGATAACCGTTGAACTTGATTTGAAAATCGATTCTGCCCCGGTAAAAAAGCATATCCTGGTCGAAGAATCCCTCATCTCCTGAACGGTGGCTTGGATATTGGTCACCCGGATTTTTAAAGAAAGCCTTGGCCGTTTTTTCCGGATTATTCATATAGCCTTTAGAAGTACTTGGCCCAGTAATAATAATTTCACCTTCATCAGGCTGGTCACCTTTAGCTTTATCAATAATAATTTTGGTATCTGCTTTAACCTTGCCGATTGGCAAACGATCATATTTCTTTAAGACAGCGTCAGTAATTTCTACCTGAGTAACTGCGACTGTGGTTTCAGTCGGGCCATAAGTATTAAAAATTCGCGCCTTGGGGAATTTCTTTTTTAACATTACCACTTCGTTATGTGGCAGTTCTTCACCGCAAAACATGAAATGAGTCAAGTTTGGATGGTGCTTTTCGTCAAAGGTTTTATCTAAAAAACACATTTGGGCAAATGACGGCGTTGAGACCCAGACATTAAATTGTAGTTTAGGCAAAGTCTGGAACAATTGAGCAAAGTTTTGCGTAACTTCATGCGGTAAAGCCACCAACTTTCCTGCCCCGACTAAAGCAGGATAAAGACTCATGACTGAGAGGTCAAATGAATACGGTGCTTGAGACAAAAATGCTGGATGTTGGGGCAGATCAAAGTCCGTCATTTCCCAGTTAATAAAACTGAGCAGGTTATTATGACTAATTTGCACGCCTTTAGGTTTGCCACTGGTGCCTGAAGTAAAAATGACGTAAAAATTATCATCACCTTTAACAAAGCTGGCAGGATCAGGTTCAAAATCTCCCTTTTCGACATCGGCAGGATGCACTACTTTAATTGGTGGCAAATCAATTTCAGGCAGTTCATCAATTGCTAAAATTGCTTCAGCATGAGAAACTTCCTGGATCATAACAATTCTTTCAGCATTAGAGTAACTGGCAATGGGAATATAAGCATGTCCAGACTTGACACAACCCAAAAAACTGGCGATCATTTCAAAATCCTGCCCGCCCCAGATCATTACTGGACTCTGAGGAGAAAGATTTAAACTTACAATTTTATGAGCCCATTCATCTGAGCGCTTTTTTAAATCACCATAAGTATTAGTTTTACCTAAATAGTCATATGCTATGCGTTCAGGTTCTGCTTGAGCAACTGCATCAATTTTTTTAATTACATTTTCAATCATATTATTGTACCAGCTTTAAAATTCATTGTAGATAAAGTGAACAGATGTTAAGCCACTATATTGGTACAAATAAATTAGTACCATTAAAATGACGCAATAGATAATTGTCGTCAAAATAAACTTACCAATACGTTTAGCGTGTGAATCCGTTTTTTCTTTTTTAGTCATAATTTCATATCTTTCTCAATATTAATAAAATGTACTATCGAATATAGTACTACTAAAGATTTGCAACTAAAAAAAACCTTTTAAACTTTTACCAAATTTAAATATTTTCCTTATTATCCGTTATTCAGCTTTCGGCAATCATTATA
The DNA here is from genome assembly GCF_014323605.1 of Lactobacillus kimbladii. Taxonomy (GTDB): domain Bacteria; phylum Bacillota; class Bacilli; order Lactobacillales; family Lactobacillaceae; genus Lactobacillus; species Lactobacillus kimbladii_B. The sequence continues at coordinate 530,172 of NZ_SCMB01000001.1, forward strand.
AGCAAAACAAAGCGGAATTAGAATTATAAATGAGCCAAAAAGCACTGTAAGTATTAATAAGACAAAAATGTTTGTTGGTTTTAACCAGCGTTCGCTTTGTGCGGTTGTCAAAATATAAACAGCAAATAAGACTGTAAAAACGAGTTCCCCTAAAAGCGTGTATCCTGAAGCACCTTGACTAAACATCTGATACAGCCAAAGCCAAGCAGATGCCGGCAACAAACAAAGCCAGCCAGAAAAACGTAGCCAAAAAATGATCTTTTTACGATAATCTTGTTTTCCCATTTTTCTCCTTAAAATTTCAATTCTTTTTTTAAATAAAGTAAAACTAATTATAACAAGGAGTTTTGCAACAAACAATTTTGTAGTTACTTAAAATTTGCATTTTGAGATTTTCGTCATACTTTTTTCACATTTTATAGTTATACTATAATTGTGATATAGGAAAGATATTCATTTTTCTTATATCACACTCAACTTTTTGTTTTTCATTCATACTCCTCCAAGTATAATAATGAAAAAACCGAAATGACTTTACAGGTCATTTTCATATCTATCCCTTTCGACTCACGTGCGTTACGTGAGTTTTTCTATGGTCTTAAACTGTTCTAAAGAAATTCTTTACCCTTTTATAAGAGATTTTCTAACTTAACTTCATATTTTAGAGTTATTATTTTTTATGTAGTAAGCGAAAGCAATACTTACTACATACTCCCACTTTTTTATTTCATTCATTCTTACTCCTTCAAAGTAGATGAAAACTAACAGGCTCGCAGATCTTGCGGGCCTTTTTTCTTTGTTATAGTATAAATTTAGCTACTTATTACTCTATGAAAGGTTATATTTAATGTTCTCACCCACAATAAAACATTTACTGGAAGAAAAGTCAGGCTCATTCATTATTCCTGCTTCCCGCATTGCATTTGTCGAAGATGACAACCCTTTGTACCATGCTTTTATGATTCTAACTCGTGTAAAATACTCAAAAATACCAGTACTTGACCGCCAAAGCCGTGTTGTTGGCTTACTGAGCTTAGCAATGATCACAGATAAAATGATGGAAACTGATAGGATTTCACTTGAACCTTTAAATAAATTATTAGTTCGTGATGTTATGCAAACCAAATTTGATAAAATCAACTTTGTTCAGACTACCTTGGAAACTCAACTTCATTTGTTAGTTGACAATGCTTTTTTGCCTGTGGTTGATGACGATGGTGTTTTCCAAGGACTATTAACCAGACGTGAATGGATTAAAGCTTTTAATTACATTTCTCATAATTTTGAGAAAGAATATAAGGTGATCCCAATTACCAAAGATAAGCTGTTATAAAATATACTTAAAATTTATTTTTGTTTATTCCTTTTTAGTGTACTTTATTACAAATTAAGTTATAATAATAATTAATAGGGAGATACCGGTACTTTTATTTGGTAATCCAGCTATTTGGTTAATACAATGTTAAAAATTGATTTCAATTTTATATTTATTATATATACATATTTATTAATTATAATCATTTTGCTTTTAAAATTAAATAGCGCTTTGCTGAATTAGTTAACAAGAATCAATAGATACTCCTTAAATAATCAGAAAAGAAGAACACTATTATGGCAAGTAAAACAATTTCTGCGCATTTGACATTTTTGATACGCGCAATTATAAAAAATTGGACTTACCCAAATGATCAAGAGCTTTCACTTGAAGAGAAATCTGATTTGGTGTCCCAACTAAAGGAGCTGGCACAAAACGCAAATAATATGGAAGAAGCGGCTAAAATCACTGATGCGTTCTATAAAGACAAAGTTACAAAACGTTTTAAATCAATGGATTCCAATTTTTCCTGGATCTTTATAATATTGCAGCATGAATTGGTATCAGCTACTCGTTTGCATGCCCTTCTTCTAGATTTGGCTCACGAAGAACATTTTTCAGAAAAAGGAATTGCAAAAATTAACCATTATTTTGCAGAAACTGATGACCATGGTGACAATGACAACTTTATTACAATGTCATCTACAGATATAATTGATTCTTTAGGACGGACTAAAATTTTTCATATTCAACCCTCTAAGGATGAAAATGATTTCCCTGAAATTAAAAATTCTAAATTTACGTCTAAAGCTAAGCCAGTAAAAACCGAAACTCAGTTCAACAAGATTATTAAACTAAAAGATCACTAAGTTAAAGAAGGTAAAATTACCTTCTTTTTTTATATTAATTTGCATCTAATTTAGACTTATTCTAAATAAAATTGAGTATTTAGTGTTAAAATAGAAAACATAATAATTAGTTTAACTTACGGGAGGCTACTATTAATGAGTTTTAAACGCCAATGGAAATTTATTCTTGTATTAGCAATTGGGATATTAGGTCTTTTTTGCCAATTCGGCTTAAAGACCAAAAGTCTTTTTCAAATAGGAAACTTGCAGTTCCCTATTCAAGCAGTATTAATCGATATTGTGGGTATAATGATGGCAATTTCCTTACTTGCCGAAATTGCCAGTGATTTTAAATCAGGACGCTATGGTGTTGATATTTTAGCTGTTATCGCAGTTGTTTCCACTATATTGATTGGTGACATTTGGGCTGAATGGATGATTTTAGTCATGATGACTGGTGGCCAAACATTAGAAGACTATGCTACTGGACAAGCAGATAAAGAATTACGCTCTCTTTTAAGCAATTCACCTACTATTGCCAACAAAATTGTGAACAATGAACTCGTTTCTGTTGACGTTGAACAACTAAAAATTGGAGATCACGTTTTAATCAAACCAGGTGAACAAGTTCCAGTTGATGGTAAAGTAGTTAGTGGTGAATCAAGTTTTGACCAGTCATCATTAACAGGAGAATCTGTGCCGGTTGCTAAAAAAACCGGCGATGAATTAATGTCTGGCTCGATTAATGGCAGCGTGGCGGTAGAAATGGCTGTCACTAAAAAAGCGAGCGATTCTGAATATCAGACAATTGTTTCACTTGTCGAATCATCGCAGGCAAAACCGGCCAAGTTTGTAAAAATGGCTGACCGCTACGCTGTTCCATTTACCATTATTTCCCTGGTAATAGGAATCGCTGCCTGGATCCATTCGGGCAATCCTGTGAACTTTGCAGAAGTCATGGTTGTGGCTTCACCTTGTCCATTACTAATTGCCGCACCAGTTGCACTGGTATCCGGCATGAGTTCCATGTCCAAGCATCATATTATAGTTAAGTCCGGTCCCACTTTAGAAAAACTGGCTACAGCAAAAACTTTTGCTTTTGATAAAACAGGTACTTTAACTGAAAATCAGTTGGTAATCGATGAAATAATACCTGCCAATAATAGTAGTTATAGTCCAGAAACCCTGCAAAGTTACGCTACCAGCGTTGAACAACAATCTAGTCATATTATCGCTAATTCACTGGTCAATGTAGCTGATAAGAACCTTTTAAAACCGGCTACAAATATCAAAGAATCAACTGGTCAAGGCATTAGCGGCATTGTCGAGGGACATTTAGTGAAAGTCGGTAAGTTAGACTATGTTAACCCACACGAAAAAGCTGCGACAGTCAATGCTACTGCAGTTTATATTTCAATTGACGATGAGTATGCCGGTTACATTACATTTAAAGATCAAGTTCGTCCTGAAAGTGCTGAGACAATAGCACGTTTGAAACGTCAAAGTGGCGCACATATTATGATGTTGACTGGTGACCACAAAGATGTAGCTGATAAAATTGGAGAATCTGTTGGTGTCAACGATATTCGTTACGGTTTATTACCGGCTGAGAAGATAGCCGCTATTAAAAATGTACCTCAAGAAAAGCGACCCGTAGTCATGACTGGTGACGGCATTAATGACGCTCCTAGTTTATCAGCTGCTGATGTTGGTATTGCTATGGGAGCCAAAGGTGCCTCTGCTGCCAGTGAAAGTGCAGATGCGATTATCATGGTTAATGATTTATCTAAAATTAATGATGCCGTGGCAATTTCTAAACATACCATGAAAGTTGCTAATATTGATGTGCTAACCGCTATTACAATTGTAGTTATTATTGAACTGATTGCATTTACTGGTATTATCCCTGCTTTTTGGGGTGCCATTTTGCAAGAAGTTGTTGATATGATTTCGATTAGCCTAGCCCTTTTAGCAAAAACTACTCCTAAAAATCCAGAACAAACAGGAATTAGCACTACAAATTAACTTTCAAAAATATTCTTACATTAAAAAAGCCTGATAAACTGCGTTGCCTATTAAGCATCAGTTTATCAGGCTTTTTATACGAATCCTAATGCATTAAAAATCATATGAGATAAAATTGAATAGCGCAAATCTCTGGTACTTGTGTAGACCCAGGCTAATACACAACCTAATGCCCAATAAACCAATATATATTTCGTAAATCCAGGATCATGAACATATCCAAACATAAGTCCACTAAAAAGAATACCTAACCATTTATTTAAATTAGTATTTTTATAAAAGAAAGTGTTAAGGAATAATCCGCGAAAAATAAATTCTTCAAATATTGGACCTATAAATATCACCATTACTGGAAAAAAGTTTCCTGCTTGGTGAGAAAATTGATCTAAAAGATTCTGATTAGTTGAAGTCTGCTCCGAATTAAAGCCCAGTGCCAGTTGTATGGTTGCACTGACTATAATCAACACTATTACGCCTAAAAGGGAAAACAATATTTTCTTAAGCTGCCAATGCGGTCTACTATTATAATTGCGCTCGTTATTATGTCGCAACTGCAGATTATATAAATAAAGCACTATTGATAAGGCTATTATCGTAATTAGCGCAGTTAGAAGTGTAAAGGAAACATTTTCTAAATGCAGTTCTTTACTTAACCTGTAAGGATAAAAATAAAACTGTTGCACTAAGCTATAAATTATAAAAGAGACTACTATTGTAATTACATTCCCCAAAAAATAGAAAAATTTCTTCATTCATGCCACCCTTTTCAAACTGTAAGTAAAAGCAACTTTGATTAGTTTTTTGTACAAAATATCGTCTTAACCTGGAACAGATCTGATTTCGCTATTAAAGTTCAAATATTTCACTTATGCTGTTCAGCTATTTCCCGGGAAATAACTTTATTATTCTATCATATTTTAATTTACTATGACTTTTTATTCATCTTTATTATAATAGACTTAGTTTTATACCTAAGGTAGGATATTATGATTAGATTTTTTGAAGTATTAAACCAAAACCGTTCGTTTATAATTCTTTCACTTATTATGCTTGCAACTTTTGCAGTTTTTTTAATTTCTTGGCTAAAAGAACCTAGAAGATTGCTTAATGGCATTCTTTTCACTATTTTTTTACTGGCATTTGGTGTTTGGCTGACTGTGATGATTCTCTCTACCAGTTTAAGACCACTCATACTGACATATGAAATTCTGATAGTGCTATTCATAGCAACAATTACTTTGTTAGCAGCTTTTTCGTGGCTATTTTTCTTATGGAATGCCTATATCGTTTGGAAACGTGAAAGTCATACCCTATCAAATTTATTAACTCTATTTATTGGTATTGGCATAATTGTTGTTTGGCTAGTTGCTCTAGTTGGACCTTTTAGAAATTTACCCTCTTGGGTTAGAATTTTATTATATGCACCGACAGCTATTTTGGATTACCTTCTCTTTGTAGCCTATAACTTTTTAGTAAATTTAACTTTTTATCAAATTGTTCCTAGGCAATATAACCAAGACTATTTAATTGTTTTAGGAGCTGGACTGGCTCACGGTGAACAAGTCACCCCACTATTAGCCAGTCGTATTAATCGTGCTATTCAATATGCTCAAAAGCAAGTTACTAAAGGACGGAAAATGCCCACATTAATTATGTCTGGCGGTAAAGGCGGAGATGAGAAAGTTTCTGAAGCTCAAGCAATGACTGAATATGCAATAGCACGTGGTATAGAACCAAAAGACATTTTATTAGAGGATAATTCCAAAAATACCTACCAAAATATGAAATTTTCAGCCGAAGTAGCTGCAAAAGATTTCGGCAGTAAAAATTACAAGGCAAAATTTTTTAGCAATAATTACCATATTTTTAGAGCTTCTCTCTATGCAAAAGCAGCTGGTCTAAATGCAAATGGTGTAGGATGCTATACTCGTCTTTACTTTCTGCCTAATGCAATTGTGCGTGAATTTGCTGCAGTTTTACTGTTAAAAAAGAAACGACATCTAATTGCCATATTTTTAATCATTCTTTTCTTTGCTATTTATGCTCTATTTGATTTTACTGGCATTATCCACTAAATAATTTAAATTTTTTGATTAACATATTTTGGCGTTGCTCTTTCATAAATGTTAAACTATCTGTTATTAATTAATTATTAAAAGAAAGAGAAAAAGATATGCTGCAATTAAAAGATTTACGCAAATCATACCATGTTGGTGATACGGTTACTCATGCACTTGACGATGTTTCTATATCATTTCGTAACCAAGAATTTGTTGCAATTTTAGGCCCCAGTGGTTCCGGTAAAACCACGTTATTAAATGTTGTCGGTGGACTTGATCGCTATGATAGTGGCGATCTCATTATTAATGGCAAATCTACTAAGAATTTCAAGGAAACTGACTGGGATGCATATCGAAATAATTCTGTCGGCTTTGTTTTTCAAAATTATAACTTAATCTCACACTTGTCGATTATTGCCAATGTTGAATTAGGAATGAATTTATCAGGAGTTTCTGCCACAGAACGACACAAAAGAGCAATGGATGCTTTAACTCAAGTCGGTTTGAAAGAACATATTTCTAAAAATCCTAACCAATTATCTGGTGGTCAAATGCAACGTGTAGCTATTGCTCGGGCTTTAGCTAATGATCCCGATATTTTGCTATGCGACGAGCCCACTGGCGCCCTTGATACTGAAACCTCTGAGCAGATTATGAAGTTAATTAAAGAGCTGTCAAAAGACCGCTTGGTAGTTATGGTTACGCACAATCCGAAACTAGCTCAGGAATATGCTACTAGAATAGTTAACTTTCAGGATGGAAAAATTTTAAATGATTCCAACCCTTTTATTCCTAAAGAAGAAAAAGATACTTTTAAATTAAAGCGTACAAAAATGTCATATTGGAATGCTATCAAATTAAGCTTTACCAATATTATGACTAAAAAAGGCAGAACAACTTTAACTGCCTTTGCTTCAAGTATCGGTATTATTTCTATTGCTGTCGTCTTAGCATTATCCAATGGTTTTCAAAAGCAAATTGATACTACCATGAGTAAAGCCTTGGCTAAATATCCTGTGACAATCAACCAAACTGCTACTGATGCCAGTAGTGTTGCAGACCGAGATGAATCTGAAAAGAATGTTAAAAACCGGGGTTATTTAACCGTTGAAAAAGATAAGATGCAGGAATCAACTCATCAAAATAAGATTAATCCAGAATACGTTAATTACATCAAAAAAATAAATCCCAATTATGCTAACAATATTTCCTATCAGCGCGGGATTAACATGAATTTGCTCACTCGCAGCAAAAATAAAATTAAGCGTGTCCAATTCTCTCCTATTTCAACTAGTTCAGATAGCTCTCAAGCAGCTGCACAAATGCGAATGCAAGCAATTAGTGCCACCGGATTAGGCTCATCAGTGTTTCCTACTACACTTAATTCCAGTAAAAGCAATTTCCTTAAAGAAAATTATCAACTTTTGTCTGGTGCATGGCCACATAAGGCTACAGACTTGGTCTTAGTAACAGATAATGAAAACAAATTAAACATTAATATTATTAAAAACTTGGGCTTGAAAGTTAAGGCCGGTGAGAAGTTAAATTATCAAAAATTTGTTGGGAAAAAATTTAAAGTTGTTGACAACGATGACTATTACCAAAAATTGCCAACAGGAATGTTTATTCCGCAAAAAATCAGTAATTCTATGTATGACAACAGTAAAACCCAAATGCAAATTGTAGGTGTCATTAGGCCAAAAGATGAGAATTCTATGGCTCTCCTGTCTTCTGGAATTGCGTACAGCGATCAGCTATCTCAAAAAATCATCAAGAAGAATAAAAAATCAGAAATAGTGCGCGCCCAGAAGAAGGCAGAGCAAAATGTAATGACCGGACAGGATATGAATGCCCGAGAAAAGAAACAGATGCTGCAGTCAATTGGTGGTTCAACCATTCCAACGAGTATAATGATTTATCCTAACGATTTTGATGCTAAAGATAAAGTCCTTGATTATTTAGATAGATGGAATCAAGGCAAAAAGAAGAAAGATAAGATTATCTACACTGACATGTCAAGAGCTGTTACTTCAATGACTGGTGGCTTACTTAACGGTGTTACTACTGTGTTGGTTGCATTTGCTGCCATTTCGTTAGTAACTTCAATGATCATGATCGGTATTTTAACTTACACTTCCGTTCTTGAAAGAACAAAAGAAATTGGTATTTTAAAGGCTTTGGGTGCTCGTAAGAAAGATATCACCAGAGTGTTTGATGCTGAAACATTCATTCTAGGTGTCTTTTCCGGAATTTTGGGAGTAGTAGTTGCCTGGCTGCTAGTCTTCCCTATTAACAGTATTTTGTACTCCATCACAGATTTAGCTAATGTTGCTCAACTTAATCCAATACATGCTTTAATACTAATCCTTATTTCAACTGTTTTGACAATGGTTGGTGGTCACTTACCTGCTCGTATGGCTGCTAAAAAGGATGCTGCTATTGCTTTAAGAAGCGAATAAAACAATTTTAAAAAGTCCAATTAATGTTACATGTGAAACAAACATTAGTTGAACTTTTTATTTACTAAAATCAGTGCCTGCTATTACTACTAAGTTTATTGACAAATTGGCATATACCAATTTATAATTGAGATAACAACTATGGAGGGGCAAATAAAATGAAAGTTATTATCTCAAGTGACAAGACTAGCGGTAGTAAAAAAGGTTTTGCAATATTTAAGAATAGTATCGTAAACGGCAGCAAAGTAATTGGTTTAGCAACTGGATCGACTCCTGTAACTCTCTACCAGGAATGGACCGAGAGTAATCTAGATAACAGCGATTTAATTAGTATTAACCTTGATGAATATGTAGGTTTAACTCCTGATAATGATCAAAGTTATCACTATTTTATGCAAAAGAATCTATTTGATAAAAAGCCATTCAAACATTCATATGTTCCTGATGGTATTAGAGCCATCAAAGATCCAGAAGGAACTTCTGCTGACTATAATAAAATTATCGCTGAAAATCCAATTGATATTCAATTACTAGGATTGGGTCAAAATGGTCACATTGCTTTTAATGAACCAGGTACACCATTTGATTCTGTTACTCATGAAGTACAATTAACAGAGAATACTATTAAAGCCAATTCTCGTTTCTTCAATAATATTGACGAAGTACCTAAATCAGCAATTTGCATGGGTATTGCAAATATTATGTCTGCCAAAGAAATCGTCATTATGGCTTTTGGTGATAATAAAGCTGAAGCTGTTCAAAAGATGGTTGAAGGTCCAGTAACTGAAGAAGTCCCAGCTTCAATCTTGCAAAAGCATAATAATGTTACTCTGATTGTTGATCAGGCTGCAGCAAATAAATTAAGTGCAAAATATTCTAACTAATTAATTTAAATGATATACAAAAAGGCGATGCGTAAATGCATTGCCTTTTTTGTGTGCTGTTTTACAAACTATTATTGTATACATACGGTGCATATTAGTAGTCTGTTAAAATAATCAGTATTATTATTAAGATGAACCCTGAGAGGATGGTGATAAGTTGAAGAGGAGTAAAAAATGGCTATTGGTATTAGGCATGTTATTACTATTACCTGTGCCTTGTTACTTAATATGGGAAACCAGTAGTTTCTGGCAAAAATATTTAAAGATTAAACTACCGCATTTAGGCTCCCTTAATCCAATATTTGCCTGGTATTTAATTGGGATCAGTATAATTGTTTTTATAATACTAATTGTTAGTTTAATTGTCATCCTATTTTGGCCAGTCCAGAGAAACTTTAATTTAATTCATAAACGTGATGGTCAGGTTAAGGTCACTTCAAAAGCTATTAATGGCTATGTAATGAATTCACTTGCCGATTTGCCTTATTTAAATAATGCAAAGATTAGTTCCAAGTTAACAGGACGCCGAATTAAAATTAAAATTGGTGGTGATCTTGGTCCTGGTGAAAACATTGCCGCCCTACTCGACGATTATCTTGAAGAATTAAAAAAGAATTTAAAGCAATTGCTAGGAATTGAACAAAAACCAAAAATCAAAATCAAGTTTATCAATTATCACAAAGGTGATAAACCTGAAAAGCGCGTTCAATAAAGGAGGTCAAAATGAAAGAAGAATACAAAAAATACCTCCCAGAAATAAGCGGTGCTGTAATTGGTGTTTTACTAGCATTATGCTTTTTGGTACTGGGATTTTTCAAAACTATTTTTGTCATCGTGATGTTAGTCTGCGGTTTTTTGGTTGGACATTACTGGCCAGTGTTCAAAAAAATGCTGCAGAATAAATAATTTATATAAGGAGTATATGCAATATGGTACAATCAAGTTCAAATCAAAGTAGTTCAAAACCAGAAGTTAAAGGTGACTTAAAATACGATTCAAAAGTAATTCAAAAAATTGTTGGTATTGCTTTATCAGATATTAAAGGTCTTTTAACAGTTAACGGTGGCTTTTTCTCAAATATTGCCGATAAAATTGTTAATAGCGATGACGTCACTTCAGGCGTAAATGTTGAAGTAGGTAAAAAGCAAGTAGCCGTTGATATTGAGATCGTTGCAGAATATGGCGTAGACATTACCAAGCTATATGATCAAATTAAAGAAAAGATCCAAGAAAAAGTTAAAGAAATGACCGGTCTTGATACAGTTGAAGTCAATGTTACAGTAGTTGACATTAAAACTAAAGAGCAACACGAAAAAGATTCTGTCAGCTTACAGGACCGTATCACCGGTGCTGCTAATGACACTAAGGATAAAATTAGCGATCAAAAAGACAAGGTTCAAGATAAAGCCGAAGAAAAGAAAAAGGAATCTAAAGAATCTAGAGTTAAATAGTATTTTCAATCTCAATCGACAAATTTATGTGGCAGATTCTAGAAAAAGATCATAATACTTACACAAAAAAGGCAAACCTCAATTTTGACGGTTTCCCTTTTTTTATTTATCCTGAATTTTAGGTAAACCTAATTATCTGTTTGATTTGTTTTCATTAACCATACTTATTAGTAGGTGCTTTTACCAATCTCGAAAATAGGCTTCACCAGCTTATTTAATTGATTGATAAAAGAAGTATTATTATATCATCCCAATTCGATTACTTGATCAAACTGCTTTTTAATTTCAGGTCGCAAGTGATGGGAAATATAGACTAAAGTGACGTTGTCCAAATCAAGCAGACTTTGTTCAATTTTCTGGCCATCTTTTTCATCAATTGCGGAAGTAATTTCATCGGCCAGAATAACCTGCGGGTTACCCAGCAGCTGCCTTGCCAGTGCAATTCGCTGCTTTTGCCCACCTGAAATATTGTTACCGGCGTGTTTTAAAACAGTGTCAAGCCCGCTAGCGCTGTCAGTGATAAATTTTTCCAAACCTGCACGTTTAATCGCAGTCTTCAGCTCTTCTTCAGTTGTCTCACGATCTAAAGTGATGTTATAGCGTAGACTGCCGTCAAAAATATAGGCAGACTGGTCAATGTAAGCAATCTGCTTGTGCAGTGAGCTTAAACTGAGTTCGTTGTATTCATCATTATCCCAAGTAAGTGAACCTTGGTAACCTGTTAACAAACCACCGATTAATTTTACCAGGGTTGACTTGCCACAACCAGACGGACCAACAATAGCTACCCGTTCTCCTCGCTTAATGCTGCCGGCAACATTCATTAAAATAGGTCTGTCACTATTAGGATAGCTGAACGTAAGGTCACTAAATGCAATTTGCTGAGTCAAAGGAGCAACATTCTTATCCCCTGTTTTTTCCTGCGTATTAGCTAATTTATTATATTTGTCAAAAATAGGTTGAACTGCCCGAATTGAAGTTAGATCAATACTGATTTCTGTCAAGCTGCCAAAAACATTCCCGGACATTGAACCAACAATTAAAATAGCTCCAATTGGAATCTGGTTGTGAAAGGCCAGGTATCCGGATTCAACAGTTAAAATAGTTTGAGCAGATACACTAATCAGGTTAATCAGTGCATTAGAAAAGGACATTTCCGTAATGTAATTAACCCGAGCCTGTCCAGTCTTATCTGATGCCGCAAGAACTATTTTATTGAGCAATTTTTGCTGACCAAGTGTGAGCAGATTGACAAAACCCTCAAGAACATCAGTTATTTTTGACGTTAATACTTCATTTTGCCTGCTTTGTTTTTGCGACAGTTGTTCCAACTTTTTCTTAAAAAGACGGGGAAATAAAATCATAACAACAGCAAAAACCAAAGTGGTTACAAATAAGAGTGGATGGTAAGAAAACAGAATGACACTGGCAATAATGCCCAAGAGTGCACTGCTAAATGTTTGCTCTAAACTGAAAAAGCCATCTTGATTAATTTGGTTAATATCGTTAGTAAACCAGGAAACATAGTCAGCTTCCGTGTGCTTGTTGAAGTCTTCATACTCTTGGCGACCAATTATATGGGCCAATGCGTTCCTAATGGAATTATCGACAGCCTTGATGATTACAGCAGAATATCGTGAACTACAAAAAAAGAAAATCAGAAAAAAGCCCCAGCTAAGCAAGTTTAAACCTGTATCAACAATAAAGCCGTTTAGGTTATGCTGAGTCAAAGCAGTAAGTGCATTACCTTTAAAAATGCTGGCAGCAGTTTGTGCCAAATTCCGGCCAAAATAGAAAATAGCCAGAATCACATACATGCCTGAATTACGTTTAATGTAGGTCCAAAGCGAAAATTTTGTTAGAGAATTTTCCATTATCTATCTCCTAATTGAATGCCTGTTTTAAAAGCTAATACTAAAATGAATTTGGCTTAATAATAAATATATATTTGCATTACTTCTTCAAAAAGTTCGTCACTGCTACTCACAGTATGAGTCGTACTATCTAAAGATAAAAATCTTTTCAAGATATCAGTTATGCGCTCTTATTTCCATCATTTGCTAATAATTTTATAATTTACTTGCTATCTTATATCTTTTTTAACATTAATACAATTTGTTTTTAATTTTTATTCTTAGAATTTTCCCATCGCAACAGTATATAAATATCAACTGCAACTTTTTCGAGCCATTAAAAAACAAAATAATTCGTTCTATAATTGCAAAATCGCTTATCATACTTAATGCAATCAAAACGAGCAATTATTGACTACTTTATTTATCACAGAATCGAAAGAATCAAAGTACAGCATAAAGGGCTTAACACCGAATAATATCGGCATCAATCCTCTGCCAAATAATTAATTAAGATTTATCAGTCAGATTTTTTGGTTTCACGTGTAACATCTAATTTTGGCATTAAATTATTTACTTGAATACTTAATTTTTTATTCTGTATTATACAAAATTACTTGACTTTTTGATTAAAATTTTAATTTACTTTTTGCTTGTATACCACTATATCTCGTATTAAACTAAATAAGAATCTATATATTGTATTTATGAAAGAACGTGATCCAAGTTATTGTTTTAAGTGGGCCAATTGGAGCCGGTAAATCCAGTTTAACTAGTATTTTAGCTGAGCACTTAGGTACACAAGCTTTTTACGAGGGAGTAGATAATAATCCTGTTCTTCCTTTATATTACCAAGACATGAAACGCTATACTTTTTTGCTTAATATCTATCTGCTTAACCATCGTTTAGCACAAATCAACCAGGCAATCCGAGAGAAAAACAGTGTTTCAGACCGTTCGATTTATGAAGACGCACTCTTTTTCAAAATGAACGCCGATAGTAAAGTAGCTGATCCAACTGAGTTTAAGATATATGATAGTCTACTCGAAAATATGATGGAAGATACCCCAGGTAATCCCAGCAAAAAGCCAGATTTACTAATTTACATTCACGTTTCTCTAGATACTATGCTTAAGCGCATAAAAAAACGTGGACGTTCATTTGAACAAATTAGCACAGATCCCAGTTTAAAAGACTACTACGCACGGTTAATTAAGTACTATGAACCATGGTATGAGAAATACGATGCCTCTCCTAAAATTAAAATTGATGGAGATAAGTACGATTTTATCTGCGATGAAGATGCCAAAAAAGAAGTTTTAAATCAGATTGATGACAAATTGCACGCAATAGACAATTTAGAATAGAGAAGGAACGTGATGACAGTTATTGTTTTAAGCGGGCCAATTGGAGCCGGTAAATCCAGTTTAACCAGTATTTTAGCTAAATATTTAGGAACTAAACCTTTTTATGAAAGTGTCGATAACAATCCTGTATTGCCACTTTTTTATGCTGATCCTAAAAAATACGCATTCTTACTTCAGGTATTTTTCCTAAACACTCGTTTTCGTAGTATCAAGGATGCATTAACTGATGATAATAACGTTCTTGATCGTTCAATTTATGAAGATGCCCTTTTCTTCCAAATGAACGCCGACATTGGTCGGGCCACCAAAGAAGAAGTTGATACATATTACGAACTGCTTAATAATATGATGAGTGAGCTTAAGCATATGCCCAAGAAAAATCCTGACTTGCTGGTTCATATTAAAGTTTCATACGACACCATGATTAAAAGAATTCAAAAAAGAGGTCGTCCTTATGAACAGCTGAGTTACGACGCAACGCTAGAAGATTACTATAAGAGACTTCTGCGTTACTACAAACCCTGGTATGAAAAATACGATTACTCTCCTAAAATGGAAATAGATGGTGACAAACTAGACTTCATGACTGATGACCATGCTAGAGAAGTTGTATTGGATCAGATCGTTGCCAAACTAAAAGAAATGGGCAAATTACCTGAATCTTGGGACAAGTCTACAGCTATTCAAATAGAAGAGCAATAAATCAATTATTTTAAAGAGCCATTAGCTACAGCTAGTGGCTCTTTTCATGTTATGCCTTTTAAACTAACTAGCAGCAAGTTACAAATTTTCATATTGATTAAATAAAATTTCGAAAACTATGTTATGATTAAAACATATATTTTTTCACATATTTTTTTAATCAATTTATATAATTGAGCTAGTATCAAAAGAGTTGCCCTATTAGCCTCTCTAATCAAATTAATTTCAGTAAAAAGGAGAAAAAATGAACTATATCCTTTCAATTATGCCCTCTTTAATTTCAGGTGCAAAGATGACATTAATTTTATTCTTTTGGACTTTGATTGTTTCTATTCCCTTGGGAATTATAGTCAGCCTAGGCTTGCTTTCTCATTTTAAGCCCTTAAGATTAATCTTAAAATTTTACATTTGGATTATGCGGGGTACTCCTCTTCTGCTACAATTAATTTTTATTTTCTATGGTTTACCGATAGTCGGCATCATTTTTGAGCGCTACGATGCAGCACTTTTTGCCTTTATTTTAAACTATACAGCCTATTTTGCCGAGATATTCCGCGGTGGCTTTCAGTCAATCCCTGTAGGTCAATACGAAAGTGCTCGCGTTTTAAGACTAAATTACTGGCAAACATTGAGCCATATTATTATTCCTCAGGTTAGCAAAATAGTTATACCCTCAATTGGCAATGAAGTGATCAACTTAGTTAAAGACACGTCTTTAGTCTATGTCATTGGTTTGGGTGAGCTCTTACGTGCCGGCAATGTTGCTACAGCAAGGGATGTAACACTAATTCCTTTAGTGATAGTTGGTATAATTTATCTATTAATGACAGGTATCGCATCATTTTTGCTGAAAAAAATTGAACACAATTTTGCAAAGTGGAAGTAAATTAGGGGAAATACTATGCTAGAACTTAAAAACATTACCAAAAAATTTGGTTCACGTACGATTTTAAACAAGTTAAACTTGACTATTCCTGACAGGCAAATTTTAGCCATTGTAGGACCATCTGGAGCGGGAAAAACTACTTTGTTGCGCTGTTTAAGCGGTTTAGAAAAAATTGATTCCGGTGACTTTTTGTGGGATGGGCAAAAGTTTGATCCGGTCGCTCCTGATAGTAAAAGTCATATTATCGGAGTAGTTTTTCAAAGCTATGAGCTTTTTCCCAATTTAACTGTAATCGAAAATATTACCCTGGCACCAACACTAGTTTTAAAAGAAAGTGCAGATCAAGCACAAGCCCGTGCGCGAAAATTGCTTGAACAACTAGATTTAACGGGTAAAGAGCAGCTCTATCCCTATCAACTTTCTGGAGGTCAGCAACAAAGAGTAGCTATTGTACGTGCTCTAGCAATGGAACCTCATATACTATGTTATGACGAACCCACTTCTGCTTTAGATCCTGCTTTAAGAACAAAAGTCGGAGAAATAATTTTAAAACTTAAAAATAATAACAACATGACGCAAATTATTGTCACTCATGACATGGAATTTGCCAGTCAAGTGGCTGATCAGGTATTCAAAGTAAAAGCATTAGATGATAAGAAGGTAATATAAGTGAAAACCAAGCGCCTCTTAGCCCTCATAATAACGCTCATCTGTACTTTATTTATCTCTGCCTGCAGTGGCATATCAGTTAATAGAAAAGCTAACGCAGTTGACAACTGGTCTCATATAAAGCAACGTGGCTATGTTACAGTTGGTGTAGATGATACTTTCGTGCCCATGGACTTTAGGCAAAAAAATGGTCAGTTAATTGGTTACGACGTTGACCTTGCAAATGCTGTATTTAAACAATACGGTATTAACGTTAGTTTTCAAACAATTGACTGGTCCATGAATACTACTGAATTAAAAAACGGCACAATTGATCTCATATGGAATGGTTTTAGCAAAAACCCTGAGCGTGAAGCCAAGGTCAGTTTTAGTGAAACTTACCTATATACTTCTCAGGTATTAGTAAGTCTTAAAAAGAATAAAATTAATACCATTGCAGCAATGAAAAATAAGACTTTGGGCGTTCAAACCGGCTCTTCCGGCTATAATGACGTAATGAAATATCCGAAAGTCTTTAAAAATCATATTAAAAATCAGGACCCGATTCTCTATGATTCCTTTACTAATGCTTTTATAGATCTAAATGCAGGCCGCATCCAAGGTTTGCTGATAGACAGCACATATGCGAATTATTATATTTCTCGGCAAAAACACCCGGAAAACTTTACCGAAATTGACAGTCCATTCCCTAAAGAAGAATTTGGCGTAGGTATGAGAAAAAGCGACTTAACCTTGCACAAGAAAATTAATTACGCCTTAGAAAAGCTGGCAAAAAATGGTACCTTAACAAAGATTAACCACAAATGGTTTGGCAACAAAGCCGAATCTCCTTTGCTTCAAACAAAAAAGGATTAATTTAAATTGTCAAGTATTGCAGCTATTCCATCGTGATTGTTATCTAAAGTAGTTTTAAATTTCTTTTTTAAATCTTGCGGTGCATTTCCCATTATTACAGGATGACCTACTGATTGAAGCATTTTCTCATCATTATAATTATCCCCAAAAGCCCAACAACTTTTTAGTTCTATACCGAAAGCCTGGGCTATTACTTTTACCCCTTGACCTTTAGAAACTCGTTTAACAACGACCTCCAATAAATTTGCGGCAGATTTCACTATATAGAGTTCTGGATAGAGCCGCCTTAATTCTTTTTGAGTAGTATCTAATAAGTCTGGCGTCCCCATGAGCAAAATTTTATGTACATTTTTGAGTTGCGCTATTTCAGTAATCGAACTAGGTTGAGCTTTAAATTTAACAATTTTCTCCTCATTTTCAACCAAACCATTATTATTACTTGGGAAATAATACCAGTTGTCGTCACTATAGACATTCCACACAACGCCATTATTTTTACCTTCAATATAAGAACATATTTTGACAGCTTTTGAAGAAGACATAAAAAGAGAATCAAGGATATGACCCATTTCATCTAAAACCAAAGCACCATTATAGGCTACCATTGGACATGATTTGGTAATTTCTCCCACAACAGACATAATTGCCTTAGGCATACGTGCAGAAACTGGTACAAATACATTGCCTTTAATAATTTGTTTACGAATGGCAAGTTTAGTCTTCGGTGTAACTTCTTGCTTTGAATTAATTAATGTGCCATCTATATCCGAAAAAATTAGTATTCCCATTTTTTCTCCTAACAGTATGCATAATCTACTACTTACCTATGTTCATTTTACCGATCAAACTGTTAGTTGGTCAATTCTTAGCCGAAAGCACTTAGTTAAAGATTATAGTTGTTCTATGGCTTTTTTGCTAATATAATTCGGGTTTACATTGTTTTAAATGAATGATAAACTATTGTAGGCGTTGATTTTGATATAAAACGCGAACAATAATTTTGGGAGAGGTTAGATGAACTTCATAAAGAGTTATTTTCAACTCGATAAATATAAAACCAGTGTTAAAATCGAATTTCTAGCTGGATTAACCACTTTTATCAGTATGTCATACATTTTATTCGTTAATCCTAGCGTTCTGGGAGCCAGTGGCATGAATAAAGGTGCGGTTTTTACAGCAACTGCTTTAGCTAGTGCTCTGGGTACTGCAATTATGGGAATTGTTGCTAATTACCCGATTGGGGAAGCTCCTGCGTTGGGCATCAATGCTTTTTTTGCTTATACAGTTTGCATAGGCATGCATGTTTCATGGGAAACAGCTTTAGCTGCTGTTTTCGTAGCATCTATCATCTTTATTTTAATTACTATGTTTAAGTTGCGAGAGATGATAATTAACGCTATTCCTTCCGATCTAAAATTTGCCATTTCTTCTGGAATTGGTTTGTTCATCGCTTTCTTAGGAATGCAAGACGGTGGCTTAATCGTAGCAAACAAATCAACTTTAGTTGGTTTGGGATCACTTCATGATCCAGCTGTTTGGATTACCATTTTTGGCTTAATTGTTACTGTTATTTTAATGATCTTAAACGTGCCAGGTGCTATCTTTATTGGAATGGTTTTAGCAGCCATCTTCGGTGTAGTCACAGGGCAAATTTCTTTACCAACTAAAATAATTTCTGTTGCACCAAGCATCGCTCCATCATTTGGTCAAGCAATTTTTCATGTTAAAGACATCAATACTTTACAAATGTGGGTTGTTGTTCTTACTTTTCTTTTAGTAACCTTCTTTGATACTGCAGGTACTTTAATTGGCTTAGCCCAGCAAGCCGGTTTTATGAAAGACAATAAGATGCCCCGGGTAGGTAAAGCGCTGGCTTCAGACTCCACGGCCATGATGGTTGGCTCAGTCTTAGGAACTTCACCAGTTGGTGCATTTGTCGAATCTAGTGCTGGTATTGCTGTTGGCGGCAGAACAGGTTTAACAGCCGTCTTTGTAGCAATTTTCTTTTTAATATCAATGATCTTTAGTCCCCTCTTAGGCTTATTTACAACTCACGTAACGGCTCCAGCACTAATTATTGTTGGTGTCTTGATGGCTCAAAACACCGCTCATATTCAGTGGGATAAAATGGAAATTGCCGTTCCTGCCTTCTTAATTTTAATTGGTATGCCTTTAACTTATTCAATTTCAGACGGTTTAGCCCTAGGACTAATAACATATCCTATATGTATGGTTGCTGCTAAGCGAATAAAAGAAGTTACACCAATGATGTGGATACTTTTCTTCGTATTCATCGTGTTCTTATGGGTATTGAATTTTTAAACTTACTAATTGTTTTAAAAGAATAATATGTTAAACTAAGCAAATATAAGGGTGTTTATTCGCCTAATATATTTGCTTTTTTATTTAGAAGGGAGTCTTTTATGAAGACGATAGATTATAAAAAATTTATATTGCCACTATTGTTTGGCTTGATATTCTGGTTTACGACCCCAATTCGTCCTGCCGGAGTATCAGTCCAAGCCTGGCATATGCTGGCAATATTTATTGGAACAATCATTGGTTGTATTACGTTACCTATAGCTATTAGCGGTGTTACTTTAATAGGCTTTACTCTTACTATTTGCCTCGGGCTTGCACCCCTTGCTGACAAAATTGTTAACGGGAAGGTCGTCGCAAAAGGAGCAATTGACGCGTTCGCCAATTCATCTGCTTGGCTAATCGTTATGGCTTTTATGATTTCACGTGGTATTGTAAAAACGGGCTTAGGCCAGAGAATTGCTTTATATTTTGTTAAATGGTTTGGTCATAAATCCTTAGGCTTAGGCTATGCTATTGGTGCCATTGATTTAATAGTTTCTCCTGCAACTCCTTCAAATGGTGCGAGAGCAGGTGGCGTGGTATATCCATTAATTCAATCATTAGCAAATACATTTGACTCTAAGCCCAATGACCCATCTCGTAAAAAGATGGGAGCATATCTAACTTTTACAGAATTTCAAGTTAACATTATTACTTCATCATTATTTATGACTGCTTGCGCACCTAACTTAATCGCTGTTGCACTTGCTGGTAAAGCAGGTGTGACTCTCAGCTGGATGCCATGGTTAACGGCCAGCATTGTGCCTGCAGCAATTTGCTTACTTGTTGTACCATATTTTGTTTATAAGCTTTACCCACCAGAAATCAAGGAAACTCCTAACGCTAAAGAATGGGCTGACGGTGAACTGGCAAAAATGGGTAAACTTACTTTGCCTGAAAAATTAATGGCAGTTATTTTTGCAATTACTTTAGTTTTATGGATGCTTTCCAGTACTTTAGGAATAGATGCTACATTGATTGCATTCATTTCTGTTTCACTTTTACTGCTTACAGGTGTATTAACACCTAAAGACCTGTTAAGCGAAACCGGAGCTTGGAACATTCTGATTTGGTTGTCTATTTTAGTATTTATGGCTGAAAAACTAACTCAGTTTGGTTTAATTGGGTGGATATCAACAAGTATTTCTAGTGCAATGAAGGGTCTCAACTGGCTAGTAGTTTTAGTAGTATTAGCACTAGTTCTATTCTATACTCATTATCTATTTGCCAGTGCTACGGCTCATAATTCAGCAATGTATCTGCCTCTTTTAACCGTAGCAATCTCAGCAGGAGCACCAAAATTACTGGCAGCACAGTTTTTAGCGCTATTTTCAGCAATTATGGGCTCCACAACTCACTATTCCAGTCCTGCCGCTTCTGTTTTAGCTTCTTCAGGATATGTTAAGCAAAATGAATGGTGGAAACTTAGTTTTATATTCGGTATCTTCTATATCTTAGTTTATGGCATAATCGGATTAGCCTGGATGAAACTAATTGGTATGTGGTAAGCTGTTAAAGCAAATCTATACAGATTTGCTTTTTTTATTACCTGGGAAATAATTTTGAATAAAATGGATTTTTATACTAAATAAGTTATATACTAGTTATATTAGTTCTTTATAATTTTAATATTTTTTGGAGGAAAAATGACGACATTAGATAAAGTCTTTCATTTAAACGATGCTCATACCACTGTTAAGCGCGAGTTAATAGCTGCATTAACCACGTTTGTCAGTCTCTCCTACATCCTTTTTGTTAACCCTAACATTTTACACGCAGCAGGTATTAACAAGGGAGCGGCTTTTACAGTAACCGCAGTTTCAATTGCAATAGGCTGTTTTATTATGGGTCTGGTTGCTAACTATCCTGTAGCCTTAGCTCCCACACTTGGCAGTGCTGCATTTTTTGCTTACAACGTTTGTGGCGGAATGCACATTAACTGGCAAACTGCCTTAGCTGCTGTTTTAGTTGCATCTGTTTTGTTTATTTTAATAACAGTTTTGAAACTTCGTGAAATAGTAGTCGATGCCATTCCACAGGATTTGAAATATGCTATTTCGGCTGGTATTGGCTTATTTATTGCCTTTATTGGCCTGCAAAACGGCAAATTAATTGTCAATAGTGATTCAAATTTAGTTACTTTGGGCAAATTTAATTCACCAGCCGTTTGGATTACCCTCTTCGGTTTAGTTTTAACTGTGATTTTAATGGCAATGAATGTGCCAGGTTCCATTTTTATCGGTATGGTAGTAACAGCTGTCTTTGGGGTTATTATTGGCCAAGTAGCTGTTCCTAAAGGTATTATCGCCAGCGCACCAAGCATTGCTCCTACCTTTGGTCAAGCCGTATTTCATTTAAAAGATATTAATACTCCCCAACTATTCATGGTAGTTTTAACCTTTTTGCTGGTTACTTTCTTCGACACTGCAGGAACGCTGATTGGCATGACTGAACAAGCAGGAATGGTTGATCAAAATGGTAAAATACCACGAATTGGTAGAGCGTTCCTATCGGATTCGTTAGCCATGGTTGAAGGAGCAGTCTTAGGAACTGCACCACTTGGTACATCTGTTGAATCTAGTGCCGGCATCGCTATGGGTGGTCGCACAGGTTTAACTGCAATCTTTGTAGGAATCTTTTTCTTGATTTCAATGATTTTCAGCCCGCTTTTGGCGGTTATCCCCACTACTGTTACTGCTCCAGCATTGATTATTGTTGGGGTGCTTATGGCAGGAAACCTGAAAAAAATCAATTGGGATAAATTTGAGATTGCTTTTCCAGCATTTTTAACAGTAGTTGGTATGCCTTTAACGTATAGCATTTCTGATGGCTTGGCTCTTGGCATGATTGCCTATCCAATTACCATGATTGCATCAAAACAGGCCAAAAAAGTTTCACCAATGATGTATATTTTATTAGTTGTATTTGTTATCTTTTTCTTGATCACAAATATGTAAGAATATCTGTCTAATTACAAAGGCCACTTTTAGAAGTGGCCTTTTTGTTTATGCTTAATTGATAAATTACACTTTATTTTTATTTATTTGCTATTATAATTCATAAAAATATTTACATTTTATTCATGAAAGAAGGTAAATTATCATGTCCAACACTAAAGAGAAATGGTTCAGCCGCTATATTAGCACTGTTACGTTTTTTGTTGTCGCTTTACTAGCCAGTCTTAATTCTGGCTTTTTCCCTTATTCAACTGCTGGAAGACTCTGCGCCATTTTGTGGCTGGCCACATTCAGCTTTTTGATATTTGCTTGTGAATATTTGATTAATCACACTAACCTTGATAATAAAAATACTGCAAAAGCAGTGGTAAATTTTAGTATTTGGCTCCTTGCAGCCTTAATTTTAGTTATATTCATTTTAATTTTAAAAAAATGAACTTTTGCTTTTAATTCATTCAATGAAAGGGAAGTTGTAAAGTAGATTAAGTAGCTCGTATTTAGTCTATTATTATGAAAGAAGAAAAGACAAAAACAATTAAAAAAGATTATAAAAAGGCACCTCTTGCAAAAGTTCATTTACGCGTAATGACTGCCATTGCGTTAGGGCTTGCTAGTGGTTTTCACTAGGAATTTCTGGCGTAGCTATGAACAGTACTGCTAAATACATTCAAATTAGTAACATGTGGACTGGATTAATTGGAGCCGGTGGTGTGGGAACCTATATTACAATCAGTCGTATTGGTGCGGCTGCGGGGACATTTTATTGCCAATTCTAACAGAAATAGGCGGGCCAAACTTGGCAATGCTTGTTTGCGCCTGCGTTCTCTTGGTTGCTTTTGTCATTTGTTTAATCTGGGCACCAGAAACTTCACCTAAATATCTAAAAAAATAAAATTTAAAGCCAGTCAAAAAACATTATGAAATACCCCCCAAATTTAGAGCAAATTCGGGGGTATTATTGTAACTAAGGCTTCTTTTTAGCCATCATATTTTATTCTTTGCATTTGTTTTATCTGGCAAAATACTTCTCCGCGTCGTCCAGCATCTAGTGTTAAAACTAATGAATCACCGGCTTTAATTAATGTTTGTCCGTTGGGAATTAGATACTGGCCATCATGATACACCGCCTTAACCAATGTATGTTTAGGCCACTTAATCTGCATGATCTTTTTGCCTGCGAGCTGACTATCCTCATAAATTGGTACCGTTAGTTGGTCAGTTTTGCCTGATATCGCGGGGGTATGTTTCTTATTGTTTGCAACCATTGCTCGCGCCAGTGTGCCATAAATTGGGTCTCCATTAAGCAATTCATCAACCAGCAGGGCAACAAAAGCTACCACAGCCAAAGGCATTAAATGCAGAAGCGACCCCACCATTTCCGTAATTAAGATAATAGCTGTAAATGGAGCTCGAATTACAGCAGCAAAGAACCCGGCCATTGCAAAAATAATCAAGTTAATTACCAATTTTGCAGGCAATAAATGTAATTGAACCAAAATAAGGCCGTAGCTGGCACCAATCACAGCTCCCATTGTCAATATGGGTAAGAAAATACCACTAGGCAAGCCTGAATCATAAGAAATAATAGAAAAAATAATTCTCACAATAAAGAAAAACAGTAACATACCAACTATTTTCCAGCTACTTTGTTTAATAATTTGTGGTAAGGCTAAAATCAATCTATTTCCCGGACCAGTAATTAAGGGCCAAAAATAGGCAATTGGTATCAATAAAATAAGAGGTATTAATCCATATAGCCAACTAGGTAAGAAAGTAATTTTAGCATATAACTTTTTTCCCTTTAATAAACCAACTTTATAAAGGTGACCTAGTAAACCTAAAATTAAGCCTAAAAGTAACAAGTAACCATAGAGCTTTACAGGAAAAGTATGACGATAAATGAGAGACAAAGATGGCTTTTGACCAAAAATATTTGATACAACAAAATCTGATACTAATGCTCCCGCCAGTGCATTCAGCCAAACGCGGGGAGAGAAATTATGAAAAACTTCTTCAAGTACAAACAACGCACCACTTAATGGTGCTCCAAAAGCTGCAGCTAATCCACTGGCCGCTCCGGTAGCTAATAGTACTCGAGCATTAGTTTTCGACTCCTTAGTGCCTTCGCCAACACCTTGACCGATAGTTGAGCCTATTTGTAAAGAAGGTCCCTCAGGACCTAAAAACAGGCCTGTACTGATCACTAAAATGCCCCCAATAACTTTACGCCATAACGTGGGCCACCATTGTAAGGTTAAATTTCCTTCAAGTTGCAATTTAACTTCCGGGATACCAGAGCCGCCAACATGGGGATATTGCTTAACAAAATAACCTGCGATTAATCCAACTAAAATAAGGCCAAATATAATTGGGATGAACCACAATGCACTTTGATGTGCCACGTGAAACAGAGTAAGCCACAATTTTGTCATCTTGGCAATGCCAAAGCGAAAAATTCCCACGACAAAGCCACTAGCAAGCCCTACTAGTATCGCTTCTACTAAGAGTTTTATCTGTACTTTTTTATCTCTCATTTTACCTCCGCTTTTTAATATGATTTAACATTAGCAAAAAACCAGTTAAGTCTTAGCTTTAACTGGTTTTAGTAGTTACACGTGTAACAATTTATTTTTCTTCATACCACTCAGTATGATAAACGCCTTCACGATCATTTCTAAAGTAAGTATGAGCTCCAAAGTAATCACGTTGACCCTGAATCAAGTTTGCTGGTAGACTTGGGTTAAATATTGATTCCAAGTAATTTAGTGAGGCACTCAATGTTGGAGTAGGAATACCAGCTTCAGTAGCAAGTTCAATCACAGCGCGGAGTGCAGGAATGTTTTTATTCATCAAATCCTTGAAATAAGGGTCCTGGAACATGTTGTCGAGTTTTTTACCTTCAGCAAATGCCTTTTCAATATCTTTTAGCATTGATGAGCGAATAATGCAGCCTGCTTCCCAAGATTGAGCAATTGCAGGATAGCGTAAATCCCAGTTATATGCATCAGCAGCCATTTTTAGTTGTTGGAAGCCTTGGGCGTAAGCAACAGCTTGGCATAATTGTAGTGCTTTACCCAAATTATCAATCAAATCTTGAGGGACTTCACCATTCCACTTTATTTCTTTACCTTCACGAGTAGTGGCCTTAGACATGAAGCGACTAATAACTGCTTCTGCAATAACGCTGATTGGAGCTCCCAGATGAACACCGTCTTCCAACATCCAGTTCCCAGTACCCTTATAAGAAGCCACGTTTAAGATATGATCAATTACATGGTCAGGGGTTAGGTTATCTTTTTGCTTTAAAACCTCAGCCGTAATCTCACTTAGGTAGGCTTTAACCAGCCCCTCGTTCCAGTGAGCAAAAATAGCTGACATTTCATCATTTGTTTTGCCTGCAACTTTACGTAGGATATCATAAACTTCAGAAAATTCCTGCATAATGCCATATTCGATCCCATTATGTACCATCTTAACATAATGACCGCTGCCTTCAGGCCCAATAAAGCTGACGCATGGATGACCTTCAGAGTTTTTAGCTGCAATTGCTTCTAAAATCGGAGCGACTTTCTTATAAGCATCTTCATCTCCACCTGGCATCAGAGCTGGACCATTTAAAGCACCCTCTTCACCGCCTGAAACACCCATGCCAATAAAGTGAATACCATGTTGTTCCATTTCATGATAGCGCCGGTTAGTGTCATGAAAGTTTGAATTTCCACCGTCAAGTAAAATATCGCCTTTATCCAAAAGTGGTAATAATTTTTGTAAAGTTTCATCAACTGGTTTACCAGCCGCAATTTGGATTAAAATCTTACGTGGTTTTTCCAAAGAATCAACAAATTCTTCCCATGAATATGTTGGTTTCAACTTATCATCTTCATATTTAGCAAAAGCATCTACTTCTGGTTTATCAATAGAAAAACCAGAAACGGAAAAGCCATTATTTCTTACATTCAAAGCAAGGTTCTTACCCATTACTGATAAGCCTATAATTCCGAACTGTTGCATTTATAGTCCTCCATCATTTAAGTTTCATACTCTATCATTATACTTGTAAGACCGCAAAAAAGCGAAACTTTCAAAAAGTTTCGCTTTTTTCAAACCAATATATAGGGCTATTAGTGAGCTGAAGCACCTGAAGTTGTGTCAGGCTCTGGTTCTGGCTCCGGCTCCTCTTCTTCAGCTTCTGAAGCACCTGAAGCAACATCTGCTACCACGCCGTACTTGTCAGCAAAGTAGCTAAATGGTTTCAATGCTTCTGCTTGATACTTCTTAACGAATTCTGGATCATCAAGAGTATTCAATTCAGTTGAGTAAGGCATGTCATGAGTGAACTTAATGTCAACTAACATTGGTCCATCCATTTGTTTGAATTCTTTAACTGCGTCTTCGAATTCCTTCTTAGTGCGTACAGTTACACCCTTCACGTTCATACCTTCAGCAACCTTAGCCCAGTCGTTATTAGGCATAATAACACCTGATAATGGTTGGTGTGATTCATCAACTTGCTCAGCTTCAATGTAACCTAAAGTTTCATTTGTAAAGACAACGTTTAAGATATGCATGTTGTAGCGAGCTTCAGTCAACAATTCTTGGCTCATCATGGCAAAACCACCATCACCACTCAAGTTCCAAACTTCGCGTTCTGGGTGAGCAGTTGCAGCAGCAAGTGCAGCTGGTGAACCAAAGCCCATAGTTGCGTACAAACCTGAAGTTGCCCAAGTTTGGTCATCATGCAAGTTTACTAAACGTTGGAAGTCAATGTTGATGTTACCAACATCAATAGCAAATTGTGCATCATCATCAGCATATTTGTTGATGATGTCAAAGATTGGCTCACGGCGAATTGGCATTTCGTCTGAATCATCAAAGCTGTGCTCCCATTCTTCCCAGTTTTGACGATCTGCAATAGCAGCCTTATAAAGTGGTGATTCTTCACGAGCTTGACCAGCATCAATAATAGCTTGTAAAGTCTTAGCACCGTCAGCCAAAATTGGAACATCAACTGCGTGACGCTTACCTAATTTTTCTGAGTCAACATCAATTTGTACAACTTTAGCCTTAGGGTCAAAGAAGAACAATGAGAATGGTGAGTCATTACCTACCCATATAACAGCATCTGCATGAGTTTGAATATCGTCACTTGGCTTAGGAGCAACACGACCAATTGAACCCATGTAAGCTGGGCATTTATCTTCAACAACACCCTTAGCCATAACTGAAGACATCAATGGAGTCTTGAATTTTTCAGCGAATTTTTCTAAGACATCGCCATGACCCTTCATACCTAAACCGAAGTAAACAACTGGGTTCTTTGCTTCTTCAAGAACCTTTACAGCTGCTTCAACTTCGTCTTTTCTTGGAGCTGCATAATTAGGAATTGCTTGCAATGCATTATAATTTACACGGAAATTGTCATCAATCTTGTCCCAGCCAAAGTCCTTAGGAAGAATTAAGACAGCTGGACCCTTCTTAGCATATGCTTGACGGATTGCTTCATCCATCATTGAAGGAATTTGATCTGCGCGCTTGATTTGGTGATCCCAAACAGCGACTGGATCAAACCAAGGCTTTTCGTCAAAAGCCTGGAAGAAATCCATATCCTGACGACCAGTTGGAACGTTAGCTACGATAGCAACCATAGGAACCTTGTCGTATTTTGCGTCATACAAACCGTTCATCAAGTGAACAGCACCAGGACCAGCTGAGCCAAAGCATACACCGACCTTGCCAGTTAATTTATATTCAGCTGAAGCTGCTAAAGCACCGGCCTCTTCATGCCGAACTTCAATATACTTCATCTTACCCTTAAAGTCATGGATAGCATTCATTGTTGAGTCAAATGAACCACCTGGAAAACCATAAATATGATCAATATGCCAGTCCAATAAAACTTGGAGCATGGCATTTGCGCCATTAATTTTTGCCATTTTAAAGTGCATCTCCTTAAATACATGTTTACTTACATATTGTATTAAAACATATAATTTCACAATTTCAAGTGACCAAAATTAACGATTAGCACAAGGTGTAAGCGCTTTGTAAAAATATTATCTTCACAAAGTTAAGCAATTACTTTATAACTTTTAGATAATAGCAATAATCATATTTGTGATTACTTGATCATTACCACAAAATTTGTGTATTCTTTTGTGTGCATTATTTAAAGAAAAATATTTTTTATAAGTTTTAAGTTTTTACTAAATTTATTTATGAATTTTAGCGTAGCGACCATTTTGCACGTAAACGCTTAGAATTGCCATGTCTGCCGGATTAACTCCCGAAATCCGTTCAGCCTGCGCAATTGTTTCTGGCCTGATTTTGGCAAATTTTTCGCGCGCTTCCGTTGCTAAACCATCAATTGCATTATAGTCGATGTCTGCAGGAATTTTCTTTGCTTCCTGACGGTGTAATTTATTAATTTGCTGCTGCTCCTTTTTGATATAGCCAGCATACTTAACGTTGATTTCAATCTGCTCTCTGACATAGCGTTCATTCGAAATAGGCACCCCCGTCAAGCGTTCAATATCCGCTACCCTAACTTTGGGCCTTCTTAAGAAAACATCTGCTTTAACACCAGCTTTAAGCTTGTCTTCTCCGATACTTGCAAGGTAGTCTTGTACCTCTTTAGTGGGGTGAACAGTAATCTTTTTAACAGCATTAGCAGCCTGCGCAATTTGTTCTTTCTTTGCTAAAAACTGGGAATAGCGCTCTTCAGAGATTAAGCCCAGTTGAAAACCGTAATCCGTTAAACGCAAATCAGCATTGTCATGACGCAAAATCAAACGGTACTCAGCACGTGAAGTTAGTAAACGATAAGGCTCTTCTGTCCCCTTAGTTACTAAATCATCGATTAAAACACCGATATAAGCTTCATCACGGCCTAAGGTAAAGCCTGGTTGACCGGCAGCTCGCAAAGCGGCATTAATACCAGCAATCAAACCTTGTCCTGCCGCTTCTTCATAGCCTGATGTGCCATTCATTTGGCCCGCAGTGAATAAATTTTTGATATTTTTAGTTTCCAAGGTATGTTTTAACTGCCAGGGATCGATTACATCGTATTCAATGGCGTAGCCTGGCCGCATCAATTCCGCGTTTTCAAGGCCGGCAACCGAATGCAGCATTTTTAACTGAATTTCTTCCGGCATTGAGGTTGAAAAATCGCCGACATAAACTTCTTTAGTATTTTTACCTTCTGGCTCTAGAAAAATCTGATGACGCGGCTTGTCCGCAAAACGAACTACTTTGGTTTCAATTGAGGGACAATAACGTGGTCCCACTCCCTTAATTTCTCCTGAAAACATTGGAGACCGGGTCAGGTTTTGGTTAATTATTTTATGTGTAGTTTTATTAGTATATGTCATCCAGCAGGAAACCTGATTTTTGAGGTAGTCTTCATCTTTAGTTTCATAAGAAAAATGACGCGGAACTTTATCACCAGGTTCTTCCTCAGTTTTAGAGTAATCGATGGTGTTGCTGTTAACACGAGGAGGCGTACCCGTTTTAAAACGGCGCAGTTTGAATCCTAATTTCTCCAGATTTTCTGATAATTTAATTGCTGGAACAGTATTGTTAGGACCAGATGAATAATTCAATTCACCAATAAAAATGCGCCCGCGAGCTGACGTACCAGTGGTTAAAACAACACTTTTAGCGTGATATTTAGCCCCAGTATTAGTAATTAAGCCTTTGCAGACCCCATCTTCGACAATCAGTTCATCAACTGTCGCCTGCCTTAAAGTCAAATTAGGCGTTTCTTCAATCACTTTTTTCATCTGCTCATGGTATTGCCATTTATCAGCTTGTGCCCGCAAGGCCCGTACAGCTGGTCCTTTACCCGTATTTAACATGCGCATCTGAATATAGGTTGCATCAATATTTTTACCCATTTGGCCGCCTAAAGCATCAATTTCTCGCACTACCGTACCCTTTGCTGGGCCACCTACTGATGGATTGCAGGGCATAAATGCTACCATATCAAGACTAATCGTTAACAGTAGTGTTTTTTGGCCCATTCTGGCGCTAGCCAAAGCAGCCTCACTGCCAGCATGACCAGCCCCAACTACAATGACATCATAATCATTTGAGTCATAACTCTTAATCATTAACTTCCACCTATTTTCCTAAACAAAATTGACTGAACAGTTCATTAACCAACTCATCCGGACTACTTTCTCCTGTAATCTGGCCTAATGTATCCCAAGCACCGTTGAAATCAATTTGGGCAATATCTAAAGGTACTTCATCTTTTAACGCCTGAACGACATCTTGCAGCTGCTTTTTGGCCT
Organism: Lactobacillus kimbladii; assembly: GCF_014323605.1. Taxonomy (GTDB): domain Bacteria; phylum Bacillota; class Bacilli; order Lactobacillales; family Lactobacillaceae; genus Lactobacillus; species Lactobacillus kimbladii_B. Next base: position 561,156 of record NZ_SCMB01000001.1, read on the forward strand.
TTTCCAGCAGGCCTACTTGTCTCTGGTTGGTTACCATTACTTGATCGTTAGAATTCTCAATACCCTGGAAAAACAGTTCCTTAATTGCATCTTCTAACTGAGCAAGATTTTGCTCCTTTAAAATTGAAATGGCGATTACTGGACTTTCAGTCAGCTGTTTAACCTGAGCAGCAGAAACTTTTTGCCCCAAATCCGTTTTGTTCAAAATGGCAATTCGCTTTTTCCCACTAGTAGCATCAATTAAGGCATAGTCTTCTTGAGATAATTCCTTACTTGAATCAAACAAGAGTAGAACCAAATCAGCTTTTGCCAGTGCTTTTTTGGAACGTTCAACCCCAATTTTTTCTACCTTATTATCAGTATGTCTGATGCCGGCAGTATCAATTAATTTTAAGGGGACGCCTTTAACTGAGACATATTCTTCTAATGTGTCACGCGTCGTGCCGGCAACATCTGTCACGATTGCCGTATCACTTTGAGTCAGATAATTAAGTAAAGATGATTTCCCGACATTAGGTTGCCCAATGATTGCAGTAGCCAGGCCGTTACGTAACGCCGTTCCTTCACTTGCCGTTTTGAGCAATTTATCTATTTTAGCAATAACTGCCTGGGAAACACTGGTCATCTGCTTGGCTGTGACAGTATCTGCATCATACTCAGGATAATCAATATTAACTTCTACATTGGCTAGTGTATCTAAAATTTCCTGCCGCATTGCCCTAATTTTCTCAAGCAGACCACCCTGCAGCTGAGTTTCAGCCACTTGTCTGGCCTTATCAGTTTTAGCACGAACAATATCCATTACGCTTTCAGCTTGCGTTAAATCAATTCGGCCATTAACAAACGCCCTTTTAGTAAATTCACCAGGATCAGCCATACGCGCACCATTTTTTAATAATAACTGCAAAATATGGTTAGTGACAACAATGCCGCCATGACAATTAATCTCAACAATGTCCTCACGGGTAAATGTCTTAGGAGCAAGCATCACAGAAACCATAACTTCATCAATGACTTGCCCACTTATTGGATCAACTATATGACCATAATGAATAGTGTGTGTTGGCACTTTAATTAAATTAGCACCCTTGAAAACCTTATTGGCAATTTTAACTGCTTCTTCACCAGACATGCGGACAATAGAGATTCCACCTTCACCAATTGGCGTTGAAATTGCTGCAATCGTATCAAACTCCGTTAAAGTTTGTGCCATGATTTTCTCCTTTTCAATAAAAAAAGCGCATTACTCCACCATGAATAATCACGATGGATAAAGCACTTTGACTACTTTATCTAAATCATTAATTTAGATTAACATTATTTTCTACGTTTTAATCGTTTATACGTTCTTCTTAGCTGCCGTTTTCGTTCGCGCTCCTGGCGTTCTTTTTCTTCCAGTTCACGCCGATACTTAATTGGGTTTTGCAGAATGAAAGTCTGAACTACCTGGAACAGGTTGGAAATTACCCAGTAAACTACAATAGCTGACTGGAAATATATACCCATTACACCAACCATAATTGCCATACCATAAGTCATAATCTTGGTTGACAAAGTTTGTGATTCTTTAGGCGTGGATAACTGACTGATATAAGTTGATATAAAAGTCAAAATCATAGACAAAATTGGCATAATAAAGTATGGATCTGGCTTACCTAAATCCATCCACATAAAGTGGCCAGTTTGCAGCTGCGGCGTTTGCCAAATTGCGCCATACAATGCATACATAACCGGTAACTGAATAATTAACGGCAAACAGCCAGCATAAGGATTAATTCCAGCTTCCTTATAGAGTTTGTTTGTTTCTTGCGACAACAAAGTTCTAGATTCGGTATCGCTGCCAGGATATTTCTTACGCAAAGCATCTATTTCTGGCTGAATTTTTTGCATCTTAGTAGTGCTCTTAATCTGAATCGCACTAAGTGGATACAAAATTAGCCGTACAATGATCGTAAAGATAATAATTGCCCAGCCATAGTTATTGCCTACCAGTTTAGACAGCCACAGCAAAAACGTGGACATGTAATAAATGACCCAGCGATTCCACCAGCTGCCACTTGTATGAGAAATAGGCGCCGGCTTAGCATTTGACGCACATCCTGTTAATACAACTGCTAATGCAGCTACTGTAAGCAGCACAAGTAGACGCTTGACATTCTTTTTAGTTAAAATGTCTTTCACTCTAATCTTCCTCAACTTTATTCGGTATCTCTTCAATTATATTGGCTAAAAAGAGTGCATGCAAGAGGTTCTTACGAACATCATCCCATCTAAAGTTACGTGCATATGGCCTAGCAATCACTAAAAAATCAATATGCGGCTTAATTAAAGGTTTATTTTCAGTAAGAACTGCACGAATATAACGTTTGAGGCGATTACGAACTACAGCAGTATGTCCGACCTTTTTACCAACAGAAATACCAACACGAAAATGTTCGTTTTCCGGTTTCTCCAGTTGATAAATAACAAAAGCCCGGTTTGCTATTGAATTACCTGATTTAAAAACTGTTTGAAAATCATTTTCTGTTTTAACACGATAAGACTTTCTCAAAACGTTTCATTCCACTCTTATAAATTAAAAAAACCACTGGGATTTCAGTGGTTTAAGCAGATAAGACTTTTCTACCCTTTGCACGGCGTCTAGCCAAAACCTTACGGCCATTAGATGTACTCATCCGTTTCATAAAGCCATGAACTCTTGAACGGTGACGCTTTTTAGGTTGGTAAGTTCTTTTAGTTGTCATTAAACTACACCTCCAATTTTTTGTATGCAGACTGCACAATTTAATATCTAGAATACCATGATTAAAGTAAAAAACCAAGTAAAAAGACAAAAAAATGCGAATTTATTACCTAAATATACGGTCTCGTTCTATTAGATTTTGATTTTTTTCATTAAAGTGCTTGGTCAACCTTTTAATCTTTATTTTCCTCTTTCAAAGATGCAATTTATTTCTATTTTTTTACCTTTAATATCTAGAACATTTCCTAGGACAAGTCATCTTGCGTAATTTCAATTGACGGATAGTGCCCGAGATCTGGTAAATATTTATCTAAAGGGCAGCTATAAACCATGTAATAGTCTCCTTCTTTTTTACTGGCATTTAATTCACTTAACTTTTGTTTAGCTTTTGCAACATCCTTTGTAATGTAAACAACACTGACGACCCCTATCTTATTCTGACCGTTATTTTCTACATTTCCTTTAAGGATCAGCTTTAAATTGCCATCATCATTTAAGCCTAGCTCAACATAATCTTGATAATTCATATAATGCCTTCTTAGCAGATAAACTTAATAAAATAAAAATGTTTTAATTTATTATAATTATACGCTTATTGATACTTTTAAAAAATCCCGCAATTAATCAGATAATTTCGGGACTTAATTTTTTATATGATAATAAAACTTATTCTAAATACATTTTTCTTAGTTTATCAATGTCATTTTTACTTATTTTCAATTCATTCTTTAAATATGAATCAATGCTACCTGAAATATTAACCATTTCAGCAAACGATGCTTCTAAGTATTCTGACCGGGTATCAAGCATTGAAAACAGATAATCTAACACATTTTGATCACTAGTTTCGTTTGCATACTGCGCCATTCGTCTTTTATTTCTTTGAATACGCAAAGTTTTAGTTAACATGTAATCTTCTAGAATAGTATCCATATTTACACCAAGTAGATACAAAATCAGGGCTACACCATAACCAGTCCGATCCTTGCCACCACGACAGTGCTGATCAAGTGGTATATTCTTTTGGTCTAAAACAACAGTCAACATCTTACGATAAATCTTTTTATTTTCATCTAACCGAACAAAGTCTTTCCCCTGATCAATCATTGTTTTACCAGAATTATCAAACTTAACATTTTTATCAACCTCACGTTGTACTAGTTGGCGTACCTTTTCTTTAGTACTACCAGCTTTAGCTGCTAAAACTGCTCTTTGTGCTTCAGGTACTAAATGCACAGTCTGTTGCAAAGTTGACCAAGTTTGATTCGGCTGTGACTGATACTCATCTTCACTGCGATAATCAATCACTGTTTTTATTCCGATATCATCTAAAACTTTTTTATCGTGTTCAGTTAAACGATGCAAGTGATCTGAACGAAAAAGTTTACCCCACTTAATACGTTTGCCATTTGCACCAATATAACCACCTAAATCACGAAAATTATTACTTCCTTGAAGTGGTAAAACTCTGTTAGTGTAAATTATTTGGTTATCCTCATCCTTTAGCAAAAAATACGGCCGGTAATATTTAGTTATTTTAAATTCTGCATGATTTGCCTTTGTTTCCGTTAAAAATTCGGATACTTCTTCATCAGGTCGAGGTAATAAATAGATTGCCACACTTTTAGCACTCTTCCATTTTAATGAATAGTTATTCTGATTCAGATATTTAACTTCAACTTGTGAAATCATCTATTTCCCCCTTTACTCGGCAGTTTGTGCCTTAGCTGCTTCTTCATTACAACATTGTTTATCAATCAGCTTCATAAACGGATACCACACTGCAAGTAGAATTAACAACTGGACGACATGCCAAATGACCATACGCCAGCCGCCTAATAGAAAGGCTCTAAAGAATTCTGGTGTCCCAGCAGTTTGTACAGGGATACCATTAGGTCTTGGGATTAAACCTATATACGTTGCTAAGTATGTAGCGGCCACACTAATAGTTCCACCCATAGTCAGAGGAATAAAAGCCAATGGATTTAAAACCATAGGAATACCAAACTTAAACGGCTCACTAATACCAAAGAAGGCTGGAATGAAACCTACTTTACCAAGTGAACGTAATCTTTCACTCTTAGAACGCAAGCATAAAATCGCATATGCTAGTGCACGAGGACCCTTTTGGTTAGTAATGAATGTCATTGTCACAATATAAGGCAAGGCTACTCCTGCCTTAAATGCATTTAAATTAGCCACATCGAACGGATAAAACAATGTATATAATACGGCTGTTGTTGCCATCGTACCATGTATTCCGAAAAACCAGCAAAATTCAGCGAAGAAAACTAAAACCAAAGCTGCAAACGGACTTGAACCTAAGCCCTGAAGTGGTATTTGGATCAATTTCATAATCATATCATCAATGTTATGGTACGGTGTCAAAGCAAACAAGAAATTAACGATTGCATAAATTATTGTAATCAAAAAAATCGGCAGCATGGAAGCAAAAGTCTTTGAAACAAACTCTGGAACACTATCCGGCATTTTAATTACCAAATGTTTGTTATTAGCAAAAAGTGCAAATAATCTGGTTGCAGTTAGTGCTACTACCATTGCAACAAGCATCCCTTGTGAGCCAATGTAATTCATATCAAGTCCAATAAATTTACCTTTTTGAACTAGCATTGGAGTAACCAATAAAAAAGCAACAAGAGAAGAGATTATTGACATAAACTTATCGACTTTCAGTTCTGCTGCTAAACTATTAGACAATGAAATAACAACATATATTGATAAGATATCTGTAGTAACTGCTGTAATAATATTAAAAATATTTTTCAAACCGCTTTGCGTAATGAAAGCTTGATATGGACCTATATTTAAACTGAAAAATATTGAAGCAAATGACCCTACCATTAGAACAGGCAGAATAGCCATCATACCACCAGCAATGGCAGAAACGTATTTGTTACGCTGGAACTTGCCCATTCCTGTTTGTATCTTATTTCGTAATTTACTTAGATTAGTTTTACTTGCTGCTGTCATTAGCTTTCCCCGCTCCTTTCAATACTTTCATTGCATCATTTAAAACTTTTTCGCCATTCATCATTCCGTAATCCATTTGGTCAATTACTCTGACTGGAATTGAAAATTCTTTTTCCAGTTCAGGCTTGATATGTCCAACTTGCGGTCCGAGTAAAATGATGTCCAAATCATCATAATTATTCAGAGCAGATTCAGCTACAGCATTAATTTCTACATCAATGTTTTCCTTCTTAGCTGCCTTTTTCATTTGTGTTACTAACATACTTGTAGAAAAACCACCTGCACAGGCTAACATAATTTTATAAGTCATCTTTTATCTCCTTTGAACTTAAAATTGCAATTATTTCTTTTGCCAAATCATTTACTGTCATTGCATTCATTAAATGATCTTGTGCATGTACCATTAATAAAGTTGGCGCTTTACCCTGACCATTAACTTCTTTTTGTAACAACTTAGTCTGTAAGTTATGTGCTTTGACTAGATCATCGTGCGCTTTTTGCATTAATAGTTCACTAGCCTTCAAGTCTCGCTCACGGGCTTTTCTAATTGCCTCAATGCTATTAGATCTGGCACTACCTCCTTGTGAAATTAATTGCATTATTACTTGCTCATCACTCATCTTTACGCCTCCCTTTGTTGTTTCAAATGCAATTATAAGCGCTTACATTTTTTTACCCTCGATTTTTTGGAAAAGTACACTCGTAATCCCTTAAAAAAATAACAAGTGTGTAATATTACACACTTGTTATTTTCTTATTTAATTTTTCAGCGTATTTTTTAAATAAATCATTCATCACAAGTAATATCGGTGTTTTATCAGTAACATTGTAATCATCCACCCTTTTATCGGGAGAATAGCAATAAAGCCTTTCATCAGCCAATTTTGCTAAAGGATTGATTGAAAGATGAGTTAATGTAATCAGGAAGTTGCCATGACTTTTAATTTCCTTGGCCAATTCAATCAATTGCTTTTTGTTACCGGAAAGACTAATTAAAAAGAAAACATCGTCATTTTCACGTCCTATGATGTGAGTCAGGTCATTCGGATAATCATAAAAAAACGACTTATAATCAAGTGCATAGAAATTGCCTACCACAAGCCTTGTTGCGTAAGCGGTCTGACCCATTGAATAAAAATTGATTTTTTTAGCATTTACCAACTTATCTAACACTTTATCGCTTTTCATCTGATTGATTAATTCTAAGTTTATTCGTAATTCCTTCTGCTCGTAATCTTCCGTTTTTATGTTTCCCAGATTTTCATTTTTAATTGAACTCTTTAGGTCTGAAAATCCCGTATACCCTAACTTATGACAAAGCCTAGTAATTGTATTAGGGTAAGTATAAAATTGGCGAGCCAAATACGTAATTTTTAAATCACTAATATGTTCCTTATTTTTAAAAAAATACTTAACAATTTTATCTTCTAAATCTGTCAAATTTATTGATTGACTAATAACTCGTTCTTCAAAATTCATTAAATTTACCTTCTTTACATAATCAAAATTTTACTTAAGATGACTGTAAACTTAATTAATATGTAAACAAGTTATGAAAACATGTTCATATGACTTTTAACTTTAACAATGTCATAACAATATCAAACTATAATAAAAATAAACTAAAATTACTTTTTCTAATATTGAGTGTTTTTAATCAAAACAATAGTTAAATAAAAAGCGCACCCAATAAACCAATAAAAGAGACAAATAAGTCCCAAAAGTTGTCTGCCTTTTGGGACTTATTTCAAATATATGCTTTTTTTCACCTAAAATTGATAATGAATCATATCATGATATTCATTAATTAGTTTTTTGTTCTTTTGATCTCCCCCATCAATATTAGCTGAATAAAAAATTGGAGCCTCTTTATTTCCATGTTCTATTAGTCTTTGACTTGCTTCTACAACAATATTATCTAAAATAGCTGCACCTACCACAGTAGAAGTTGGCCCTGCTTTTTGCTCCGTACCTTTTATAGAACATGCAGCATCCCCTATATCACCATGATTATCAATTACTACATCTGCAATTTCAAATAATCTTTTTCCTGATGAATGCCGGCTTGTTACTGATTTTGAATATTTTAAATTAGTCAGCCCAATAATTGTTACGCCCAGTTTTTTGGCAGCAAGTGCAAGGTCAATAATAACGGGATTTCTTCCAGAAACAGAATGAAGTATTAAAACATCATTCTGTTTAAAATTCACTGTACTAGCCAGTGCAGAGCCATAGCCTTCAAGTCTTTCCATTTTACTAGTAAAAGTAATAGGTTTCCTGTCAAGCATTACCTCTCTGCCAAATATGGCATTAATTGTTATCATCCCTCCGGCACGATAGTACATTTCATCTGCCAATATGCCTGCATGGCTGGCACCAAATATATAAATAGAGTTCTTGTTAATGTTTGCTTCAGTAATTATTTTTATCGCTTTTTCAATACTATCCCTTTCGTCTCTCTTTACTGCGTCAAGAATGCTTTCAACTTTATCAATATAGCGATACATATTATTAAATACCTCCAAACAAACTTCCAATAAGTTTACTAATAATGCTCCATAAAGAAAGGTCATTTCCTCCAAAAATAAGGATCCAGTTTCTAATTGTACTTCCCATCATCATAGCTGAGACTCCAACCAGGGCTACCATGGCAACAGATGCAACTGCAGTACCAATAATTGCCCCCTTAACTCCACCTTGTCCTTCCCCTATTACGGCTGCTCCCCCACATTCGAAGAAGCTTGTGATCATCAACGGCACAATCAAGATTCCAAAAAGATTAGTTACATTGGCAATCAGCACCAGAATAGTTGAAGTAATAAAGGCAGAAAGAAATCCTATAATCACAGCATTAGGCTTGTAGTTGAACAAAATCGGCACATCAAAAGCGGGCTTTGCTCCTGGTACCAGCTTTTCAGAAATTCCTTGAAAGGCTGGAATAATCTGGTTGACCAGCAAGCGTACTCCATAAAGCAGAATCAATAATCCGCCGCCGAAAGTTAAACCAGCATTTAATGCAACAGTAAACAAATTGCTGCCTTTTGGAACCAATGTAGGGGCAATTATGCCCACGATAATATCTACCGTAAACATTACTATGCCACCCGTAATTGAAATATCACGGAAAAAAGATAACCCCTTTGGAACATTCAAGTCTTCTGTAGAATGTTTCTTATTACCAACATGTTTTGCTACAAAACCTGAAATTAATGAAAGTATTGTTGTCGGATGACCAATTAAGAAAGAGTCATCACCAGTAGCCGCCCAAACATACTTCCGCATAATCCACGGAGCGATCGAAAAGTATAGTGCAGAAAGGATAGCACTCATAACAATTAAATTAATGCCTCTTAATCCACCTTCTACGCCACCGGCTACAATAACAAAAGGAACCCACCAAAGCATATGACCAGTTAAGAAAATGGTTTTTATTGGAGTGAATCTGGCAATCAAAATATGAATCACAAGTGCTAAAAACATAGCCATACCAACATCTCCGCCATATTGAGCTGTGAAGGTAATATCTGTCATGCCTTTTGCAACTGTAATACCCATTTTGGTTTGAATAGCAGTATTAATTGCTGATACCACACCAGTTAACATATTTACACCTTCAGTAAGAATTATCATACCAAAGGCAGCTGACATACTGCCTTTCACTATTTCTGCAATGGGCTTTTTCTGAACAATTAACCCTAGCATTGCAATTAGCCCAAGCAAAACAGGTGGATCTTGCAGAATATTATTTGAAATAAATTTTAGAATGTCCATAGTTAGTTACCTTTCTTATTTGCTAAAAATGCATTCATTGCCTTAAGGACTTCATCTTTATCCATGTATCGTTTAATTGCATAAACTGGTTTGTCTGTCGATGATTCAAGATCTGGCTTTAATTCAGCACTGGTAAAGTAAACATCTGCTTGTTCTGCTTTAGCTGATGCAATATCTGTATTCTTTACTTCAGCATCTAGTCCCAATTCTTTAACTGCTTTTTCCAATGTCATTTTCAAAACCATTGAACTGCCAACACCAAAACCACATACTGCTAAAATTTTCATACTTAACACTTTACTTTCTTAAACATTGAAACAATTGCCGACTTATTTGCACTCAAAATAGTTTTATAAGATTCTGTATCCATAAAAATCGAAATAACTTTCTGCAAACTTTGTAAATGACTAGTATTATCAATTGCAGCCATTACCAAAAAGATTTTGACTGGTTTACCTTCAAGATCAATTGGGTTACGTGAAACCAGTAAACTCATACCCATTTTATTAACACCATCACCTGGTCTAGCATGCATCAGAGCAAAATAATCAGTTAGGACCATATAGGGTCCATTTTTTTTAATGCTCTCAATCATGCTCGCAACATATTTTGGCGTAATAATATTTGCTTTTAATAGAGGCTCACTAGCTTTTTGTAATGCAATCTTCCAATTCATAGCACTATCTATTATTTGAACGTTATCTTCATTAAACAAAGAACATGTCACTATTATTTGACCTCCATCATTTTTGAAATAAACCATTCTTTATTTTTTATTCCATGCATAATTAGATTCATAAATGGTTCAACTATTTTTTTATCAGTTCTTTTAATCATTAACATTGCTATAATATCAACACGATTATTTCCCCAGTTGACAGGTTTATCTAAAATCGCGACAGCAATAGAACTCTTGGTAATAAATTTAGGATCGCCATGAGGTATGGCAAAACCGTTACTGATATAGGTAGACTGTAATTCTTCACGTTTTTTTAGTGATTTTTTATAACTTTCAAAACTTTTTTCATCATTCCAAGTACCACTTTTTAATAAGACATCAATGATGTTATCAGTCACTTTTTCATCCATAAAAAATATATTTCCTTTTAAGAAAGGTCCGACATCATTAATAACTATATGCTCGTCTTTTTTTTCAACACTTTGTTTTGTCACCACATCAATATAAGAGCTGGCAATTTTCTTCATATCTGAAATTGTCATAATAGGCGAAATATTCACTACAGGTACTTGTTGTTCACTTAATTTAACAGTTGAAATAATCAATGAAACATTCGATAAATCTTTTTTTACCAAATCATGCTTAGAAGTAACCTCAGTCAAAGCTGCGGCTGGTAATATTCTTTTCATTTTTGCACAAATTAAGGAACTCATTCCTATACCATTTGGACAAACGAAAAGAATTCTGTTTATTTCTTTATTACGTTCAACGGCCGCCTGAAAATGCAATGTCACAAAACCAACTTCATCATCAGAAACAGCTAAATGATTATTTTCACTAAATTCACTCAATGCATACCAAACTACCCCATATAAATCAGGATAGTTATTTTTAATTTCTTGTAATAAAGGATTAATAACCGTAGTTTTTGATTCAAGCCGCAGTTTCATCTGATAAAGATGCACTAATAATTTTTCTAATAATGATGAATCTCTTGTTAAATCTATATTTAAGCTGTCACTAACATTAGCTATTAAATGCTTCACTTCTGACTTAAATTCAGCAGGAATTTGTCCATTGTTCATGAAAAAGTTAAAGCCATTGCCAATTATTATGTAATAAAGGTACTGCATTTCCGTATCATTAAAATGATATATTTCGCTTTCTTCCACAGTTTTCAACAATTGGTAAACTAAAGGATACTTATCAAATTGCATCAATACGCTGTCAAGCTGATCCTTCTTTTTCCAACTAATTTGATATCCATTCATACCTCTGAAAACTAATATTGCTGTAGAAATAGAAATATCGCCTATATTATTTTCTGGAACTTCAAGTTTCCAAGCTTGTAATTTTTGATGAAATAATTTAAAAATGGTTTTCAGCAATCTACTATCAATAAATAAACTAATTAATTGCTTTCCTTCCTTATTACCTAACAAATCAATTACGACTCGTTTTATTATTTTTTGTTTATCTATTTCACCTCCGCCAATGTATGATCCAGAATTATTAAAAAGCAGAGGGATATTATCCTTAGATAGTCTCTTTTTGATACTAATAATGTCATTTGCAATACTGCTGCGGGAAACAAAATAATCATCAGACAATTTTTGATAACTAACATGTTCTCCATTGATCATTCGGGCTAAAATATAAAATTTACGTTCTTTACTATTTAAGAGTCTTTTTGGATCCAAGAATATCACCCTCTGATTTAATGTTATAAATTTGTATTCATCTCAGGAAGAACAAAGAAAAATCAAATTTGCACTGGAAAAACTGAACACCAAAAATCTTATCGTAAGACTTGCTTTTTTTGTTTAAAGTTTTTACTAAATAACTTATCCACATGTTCCTAACTCACAGCATTTTGCACAAATTTATCCACAATCTACAGCTTGTTAAAAAAGTTTTGCACACTATGTGGATAATATGTTTCACACTCCGTGAAATTTACTGCTATTAAAGCAAAAGATTTCCACAGTTAAAATTGTAAATAAGCAAAAATAGTTCAAAATTACTCACTTTTTTGTGTATTTTCCTGTAAATTATATCCACAGCTTGTTAATTCTGAATTCTTTTTGTGCACTTGTGGAAAACATTTTTAATAGATGGTAAAATAAGTTTTGCTTAACGTACGCGGAGGGAATTATTTTGTTTGACATTAATAAATTTTGGCATCATTTCAATAGCGAGATGCGTGAACATTTTAATGAAGTTGCTTATAATGCATGGTTTAAAAATACCAGACCAATTTCCTACAATAAAGATACGCACGAACTGAAAATTGCCGTGCAAAATCCTGTAACCAAAGGATATTGGGAAAAAAACTTGGCTTCACAATTAATTCAATCTGCCTACGGCTACGCTAATATTGAGGTCATGCCTGTTTTTCAAATTGAAGGTGAAAAAAGCAGTGAACGACTGGTAACACCTAAGCCAAAAAACGAGTCAATATCAGAAAATTCGCGACCACAAATGGAAAATGCGTTTGTGCGGAATCTTAAGCTTAATGAAAAGTACACTTTTGACAATTTTGTTCAGGGTGAAGGCAATAAATTGGCCGCGGGTGCAGCCTTGGCCGTTGCAGACAGTCCTGGCAGCTTTTACAACCCACTTTTTATTTTTGGTGGCGTGGGACTAGGAAAAACACACTTGATGCAAGCTATTGGGCATCAAATGCTGGCCGAGCGGCCCAATGCCAAAGTCGTTTATATTCAAAGCGAAACTTTTGTCAATGATTTTATTAACTCAATCAAAAATAAAACTCAGGATCAATTTCGCGCAAAATATCGCACTTGCGACTTATTACTTGTAGATGATATTCAGTTTTTTGCTAAAAAAGAGGGTATTCAAGAAGAATTTTTCCATACTTTTGAGACTCTCTACAATGATCAAAAGCAAATAGTCATGACGAGTGATCGCTTGCCAACTGAAATTCCTGATCTGTCAGAACGGCTGGTATCAAGATTTACTTGGGGTTTGCAAGTTGAAATTACTCCGCCTGATTTGGAGACGCGGATTGCAATTCTACGCAAAAAAGCTGAGGCTGAAAATTTAACAATCGACGACAGCACTTTAGACTACATAGCTTCGCAAGTTGACACTAATATTCGTGAACTAGAAGGGGCTTTGGTAAAAGTACAAGCCCACGCCACAATTGAGCATGAAGATATCAATGTTAATTTGGCTCGAGAAGCTTTGGCAGACCTTAAACTAGTCCAAAAAAACCAAGGTCTGCAAATTTCAAAAATTCAAGAAGTTGTTGCTAACTATTTCCAGACTTCAACCTATGAGTTGAAAGGAAAAAAGCGGGTCAGACAAATTGTGGTTCCCAGGCAAATTGCAATGTACTTGTCTCGTGAACTGACTGACTCCAGCCTGCCTAAAATTGGTCAGGAATTTGGTGGCAAGGATCATACAACCGTGATGCATGCTTATGAAAAAATTAGCAGGGAAATTAAAACGAATTCTGATATTAAAACTGCAGTTTTTGACTTAAAGAAAATGCTTGATCGCTAAAAGTTATTAACTGTGGATAAGTAACAGACTTGTACACATTTTCTTAACCGTAATAATTACGTTATTTTAAGAGTCATTTAGCTTTTCAACAGAAATCACAGGACCTACTAATACTACTAATTAAATATATAATTAATATAAAGGAAACAGACAAAATAACAGGAGGCACCAAATGAAATTTACAGTAAATAGAAATCTTTTCTTAGACAATTTAAACAATGTAATGCATGCTATTTCTTCAAGGGCAACAATTCCAATTCTTAGCGGAATTAAGCTTAATTTAACGGAAACGGAATTGCTTTTAACTGGTAGTGATACTGATATTTCAATTGAGATAAAGATACCAGTAAGTGAAGATTTAACTGTTGACTCAACAGGTTCAATTGTTTTACCGGCTCGGTTTTTTAGCGAAATTATTAGGCGTTTGCCAGGAAAAGAATTTTCATTAGAAGTCAAAGAAAGTTTTCAAACACAAATTATCTCTGAAAACAGTGAATTTACTATCAATGGCTTAGATGCCAATAACTATCCCAGATTACCGGAAATTCCAGACGAGTCCTCTTTTGTTATTTCGGGAAAAACTTTTCGTGAAATTATTAATGAAACCCAATTTGCGGTAGCAACGCAGGAAAGTCGCCTAGTTTTGACAGGTGTCCACTTTACTTTTAGTCCTGACAAAATCCATGCTGTGGCCACAGACTCGCATAGGTTGTCTAGCCGTGCTTTGACTTTAGAAAATGGGCCACAAACGAAAACAGATCTGATTATTCCGGGAAAGAGTTTATTGGAACTTGCGCGCATCATCGGTGAAACAGATCCAGAAATTAAAGTTTGCCCTGGTGAAAATCAAGTACTTTTTGAAATTGGCAACATTCTGTTTTATTCACGTTTACTTGAAGGTAGTTACCCTGATACTGAGCGCCTGATTCCGACTGACAGTACAACAACTGTAGAATTTGATTTGATGGAACTTTCCAGTGCGTTAGATCGAGCAAGTTTATTGACGCATGCGGGACGCAATAATGTGGTCGACTTAACATTAGATACTGAAAAACAAAGTGCTAAATTATCGGGTGAATCAGCAGAAATTGGTAATGTTGAAGAAGATGTCAGTTTTAAGAAACTTGAGGGCAACAATTTAAAGATTTCTTTCAACCCGGATTATCTACGTGATGCACTAAAAGCTTCAGTAACAGATTCTGTCATCATGGATTTCACCCAGCCTCTGCGTCCATTTACTGTGAATCCAGATAAAACTGATATTAATTTTGTTCAATTAATTACACCAGTTAGAACATTTTAATCATTGTCAAACTTAACAAAAATAAAAAGTCATCAATTGATGGCTTTTTTTCTGGCAGAATTTTTATAATCGACCACAAAAGCTTGCTGGTTTATTTTTGAGGTCAATCACTATGAATTGTTTATTTGAAAAAAATCCGTTTATATGGCTTTATATGGGCTTTTAGTTGTTTTTTGCTTGTGAAACGAATATACTTATTATAGGTATTTAAAGGGTGAAGGTGGTTATGATCAAAGAATTTAAAGTAACGAGTGAATACATTACTCTAGGGCAGTTTTTAAAAGAAGAAAGCATTATTTCTTCAGGTGGTCAAGCTAAGTGGTATCTGCAAGAAAATCCGGTCTTAGTGAATGGAGTCAAAGAAAATAGGCGGGGTAAGAAATTACGCTCCGGTGATAAACTTGAAGTTAACCACGAATCTTACGAATTGCGGTAGGTTATGTATCTCAAGCATTTTATCGCTCAAAATTACCGCAACTTGCAGCAATTTGAAGTAGATTTTGATCCTAACGTCAATATTTTTATAGGACAAAATGCGCAAGGCAAAACTAATCTGCTTGAAGCAATTTATTTTTTGGCTTTAACACGATCCCACCGGACCAGCAACGACAAAGAACTAATTGCTTTTGGTAAAGATTATGCCAATGTTTCGGGGCACATCTATAAAAGTCAAATTGATTTATCCTTGCGGGTTTTAATTACCACTAAGGGTAAAAAAGTTTGGGTAAATCGAGTCGAACAAGCGAAATTATCCAAGTATGTGGGACAATTGAACGCTATTTTATTTTCTCCTGAAGATTTAGACCTGATTAAAGGTGCACCTAATTTAAGACGACGTTTTATGGATCAGGAATTTGGTCAAATTAGTGCGGAATACCTCTATTTTGCGGGCAAGTATAAGCAGGTTTTGCAGCAAAAAAACAATTATTTAAAGCAGTTAGCCAAAGGCGAAGCTCATGACACTATGTTTTTAGAAGTCTTATCAGATCAGCTGGCAGGTGTGGCTGCAGAAGTAATTGTTCGTCGCTTTCAATTCTTAAATTACTTAGATCAATACGCTCGTGATGCCTACGCTCACATTAGTACCAGTGCTGAAAAACTTGAGGTTATCTATCGGCCATCGGTAAAAGAAATTTCGGTAAAAGACAGCGTAGAAGAAGTTTATCATAAAGTATTAAATAATTTTCAAAACAATCAGAAGCTTGAGATTCTTAAGGGTACTACTTTGAGTGGTCCCCACAGGGATGACATTGAATTTGAACTTGATGGAAAAAATGCACATTTGTATGGTTCCCAAGGACAACAAAGAACTATAGCACTTAGCATCAAACTAGCAGAAATACAACTTGTGCAACAGATAACTGACGAGTATCCATTATTACTACTCGATGATGTAATGAGTGAGCTTGATCATAACCGTCAAAGTGCTCTACTTAACTACATCCACGGCAAAACGCAAACATTTATTACAACAACAGATCTTGAGGGTATTTCCTGGGAAATAATTAAAAAGCCGAAAATATACCGCATAAAATCTGGACAAATTTATTTAGAAGAGGGGAAATTGCATGGCAGATAATAACAAAGAAAATCTTAATCAAATTAAGCAATATGAAAAAGAAGCTGATAAATATAATGCCAGTCAGATTCAAGTCTTAGGCGGACTTGAAGCAGTTCGTAAACGTCCAGGAATGTATATTGGCTCAACCAGTTCTCAGGGATTACACCATTTAGTCTGGGAAATAATAGATAATGGTATCGATGAAAGCTTAGCAGGCTTTGCCAGCAAGATTGAGGTTACTATCAATGAGGATGGCAGTGTTACTGTTCAAGATGATGGGCGTGGTATTCCGGTAGATATTGAAAAGAAAACTGGGCGGCCAGCTCTTGAAACTGTTTTTACTGTCTTGCATGCAGGCGGTAAATTTGGTGGTGGCGGCTACAAAGTATCTGGCGGTTTGCACGGAGTTGGTGCTTCTGTTGTCAATGCTTTATCAACTAAACTAGACGTTACAACAATGCGTGACGGGAAAAAGTATTTTATTGACTTCAGTCGTGGTCGCGTAGTTGATGAAATGAAAATGATTGGAAGCGTGCCCTTATCTGAACATGGTACTATAGTACACTTTTTCCCAGATCCAGATATTTTTACTGAAACCACTTCTTTTGATGATAAAATTCTCAAAAATCGCATTCGTGAATTGGCTTTTTTAAACAAAGGGTTGAAGTTAACCTTTACTGACAAAAGAAAAGATAGCGCAGAAACCGATGTTTACCACTATGAAGGTGGTATTCAGGAATATGTGTCATTCTTAAACCGTGATACAGAAGTATTATTCGATGAACCAATCTATGTCGAAGGTAACGACAACGATATTAACGTTGAAGTATCTTTGCAATATACAAAAGGCTATAAAACAACGTTAATGACCTTTGCCAACAACATTCATACTTATGAAGGCGGAATGCACGAGGCAGGATTTAAGACAGCATTAACTAGGGTAGTTAATGATTATGCTCATAAGACTAAGCTATTAAAGGATAGTGATGATAATCTTTCCGGAGAGGATATTCGGGAAGGAATGACCGCTGTAGTTTCTGTTAAACACCCTAACCCCCAATTTGAAGGTCAGACCAAGACTAAATTAGGAAATTCAGACGCTCGAACAGCTGTTGATCACGCGTTTTCGGAAACCTTCAACCGTTTCTTAATGGAAAATCCGCAGGTTGGTCGCAAAATTGTTGAAAAGGCCCAGTTAGCTGAACGTGCTCGGACAGCTGCTAAACGCGCTCGTGAGGTTACACGTAAAAAATCAGGACTGGAAATTGCCAATCTGCCTGGTAAGTTAGCTGACAACACAAGTAATGACCCCAGCATTTCTGAATTATTCATAGTTGAGGGTAATTCTGCCGGTGGTTCAGCTAAACAAGGACGTTCAAGATTAACTCAGGCAATTTTGCCAATTAGAGGTAAAATTCTGAACGTTGAAAAAGCTTCAATGGATCGTATTTTGGCTAACCAAGAAATTCGTTCACTTTTTACAGCTTTAGGTACCGGTTTTGGTGCAGACTTTGATGTTTCTAAGGCTCGCTATCATAAGTTAATCATTATGACAGATGCCGATGTCGATGGGGCCCATATTCGGACCTTGCTCTTAACCCTCTTTTATAATTACATGCGTCCGATGATTGAAAAAGGCTACGTTTATATTGCACGTCCGCCTCTATATCAGGTGCGTCAAGGCAAAGTCGTCAAATATTTAGATACCGATGAAGAATTGCATGACTATTTAGGTAGTTTACAACCAAGTCCTAAGCCACTGGTACAGCGTTATAAGGGACTAGGTGAAATGGATCCGGAACAACTGTGGGATACAACCATGAATCCTGAAAATAGAAGACTCGACCGTGTCAGCCCAGAATATGCTAAAAATGCTGATGAGGTGTTTGAATTGCTGATGGGTAACGAAGTTGGACCACGGCGCAATTTTATTGAAACTAACGCTAAATACGTTGAAAACTTGGATGCATAGGAGGTTTAAATGGATAACGACAATCAAGGTCAGGATCACAGAATAAGAAACGTTGATTTGACCAGCGTAATGAATAGTTCGTTCTTGGATTATGCCATGTCCGTTATCGTCGCTCGGGCTTTACCCGATGTGCGTGATGGCTTGAAGCCGGTTCAGCGTCGGATTCTTTATGGTATGAGTGAACTAGGAGTTACACCAGATAAACCATACAAAAAGTCAGCCAGAATCGTTGGAGAAGTCATGGGTAAGTTTCACCCCCATGGCGACTCTTCAATTTATTTAGCGATGGCTCATATGGCACAAGATTTCAGCTACCGCTATATGCTCGTCGACGGTCACGGCAACTTTGGTTCAGTTGATGGCGATGAGCCGGCCGCAATGCGTTATACTGAGGCGCGCATGAGCAAAATTGCGGTTGAAATGTTGCGCGATATCAATAAAAACACTGTTGATTGGCAACGTAATTATGATGATTCTGAAAATGAACCAGTAGTTCTGCCGGCTAGAATACCAAACTTATTAGTTAACGGTACTAGTGGTATTGCGGTTGGTATGACTACCAACATTCCGCCGCACAATTTATCAGAAGTGATTAAGGGACTGCACATGCTAATGAACAATCCTGATGTCACTACTAAAGAACTAATGAAGGCAATTCCAGGTCCAGATTTTCCCACAGGCGGTACCATCATGGGTCGCGGCGGTATTTACCGTGCTTATGAAACTGGTCGTGGCAACATTGTCGTTCGTGCCAACACTAGTATTGAAACTGAAAAAAGTGGTCGCGAAAGAATAGTTGTTTCTGAAATACCTTACTTAGTTAATAAGGCTGAACTGGTTAAGAAAATCGCCGACTTAGCGCGGGCAAAAACAATTGATGGTATTACCGGTGTGCGTGATGAATCAGACCAGACGGGGATGAGAATTACTATTGATATCCGCCGTGATGCCAGTGCCAGTGTGGTTTTAAATAATTTGTTTAAGCTGACCCAAATGCAGGCTAATTTTGGCATGAATATGGTAGCAATCGTCGATGGCGCACCGCACTTTCTCAGCCTCAAGCAAATGCTCCAGTATTACTTGGAACACCAAGAAGATGTTGTTACTCGCAGAACTAAATTTGAGTTGGAAAAGGCTGAAGCCAGGGCTCACATTCTTGAAGGCCTGCAAATTGCTCTTGATCACATTGATGAAATTGTCCATATCATTCGTCAGAGTCAATCAAGCGATATTGCAAAAGCTGCCTTAATCAGTCGTTTTGGTCTTGATGACAAACAGTCACAAGCGATCTTAGACATGCGGCTGGTACGGTTAACCGGACTGGAACGTGATAAGGTTGAGGCTGAATACAAAGATCTGCAAGCTAAGATTGCCGATTATAAAGATATTTTGGCAAAACCAGAGCGCATCAATGAAATCATTTATAATGAATTGCTGGATACTCAAAAGCGCTTTGGCGATGAGCGGCGGACTAAAATTGGCGCCAGTGAGGTTGTTTCAATTGAAGATGAAGATTTAATTGAAAAACAAGATGTTTTACTGACTTTAACCCATAGTGGCTACATTAAGCGGATGCCAATTACTGAATTCAAGACCCAAAATCGTGGTGGCAAAGGCATCAAAGGCATGGGCGTTAAGGACGGAGACTTTATTGAGAACCTCATTTACTCCAGTACCCACGATATGTTGCTATTTTTTACCAACAAGGGCAAGGTTTATTCAAAGAAAGCCTATGAAATTCCAGAATTTGGTCGTACTGCCAAAGGATTGCCAATAGTTAACTTGTTGCAACTGGAAAAAGGCGAAAAGATCCAAACGATTGTCAATATTCCTGAAGATGCTGATGACCAGTACCTGTTCTTTATTACGAAGATGGGAACGGTCAAACGTACACATGTCAGTGAATTTGGTAACATCCGCAATAGCGGCCTAATTGCATTGACATTGCGCGATGGTGACGAGTTGAATAACGTTTTGGCTACAGATGGCAAGCAGGATATTTTAATCGGCACTCACTTAGGTTATGCAGTACGCTTTAATGAAAAAACTGTTAGATCTATGGGTCGAACTGCTGCCGGTGTTCGCGGAATTAATTTGCGTGAAAATGATTATGTTGTTGGTTCTGGGGTCGTTAAGAATAGTGATGAAGTCTTGGTCATTTCTGAAAAAGGCTATGGCAAGAGAACAGCGGCTTCTGAATATCCAACAAAGGGTCGTGGCGGTAAAGGTATTAAAACCGCAAACATTACCGAGAAAAATGGTCCATTATCAGGAGTAACAGTGATTGATGGCAGTCAGGATATTATGGTTATCACTGATGATGGCATCATGATTCGCTTCAAAACAAATGACGTCTCTCAAACAGGTCGCAGCACTCTCGGTGTACGCTTGATTAAAGTTAATGACAACAATAAAGTTGCCAGTCTTGCAATTGTTCCTGCTGAAGAAGACCAGGAAGTAGCAGCTTCAGAAGAAACTGACAAAGAGCAAGATTAATTACTAAATCAAAACTTTTAAAAATTATCAGATTATTTTACGTACTTACTAGTAAGAAATAAAAATTTCTTATTGGATCACGTGAAGATAGTTTGGTAATTTTTTGTTTATGTGCTAGAATTAGAGATTGCGAGTAATAAAATTACTCCTTGTTCTTGATTTTTAGCAAGAACCATTTAGTCCAGAAGGAGGTGCACTAGTATGACAACTACTAAGTACGAAATAACTTATATTATCAAGCCTGACATTGATGAAGAATCAAAAAAGGCATTAGTTGAAAACTATGATAAGGTTATTACCGATAACGGTGGTACGATGGTTGAGTCAAAAGACTGGGAAAAGCGTCATTTCGCATATGAAATTAATAAATATCGTGAGGGATTATATCACGTTATGACTTTCACTGCTGATAACGCTGATGCAGTTAACGAATTTGACCGTTTATCCAAAATTGATACTGCCGTTTTACGTTCAATGACCGTTAAAGTTGGATAATTAATAACAAAAACTTTATCGTTTTCGTGATTTAGGAAAGGAAGGACCTAAAGTATGATTAATCGAGTTGTACTTGTTGGCCGTTTAACACGTGATCCTGAATTGCGTACTACTGGGAGCGGAATCTCGGTTGCTACGTTTACTCTTGCTGTAGATCGTCAATATACAAACGCACAAGGCGAGAGAGGTGCAGATTTTATCAGTTGTGTCATTTGGCGCAAAGCTGCGGAAAATTTCTGTAATTTTACGTCTAAAGGTTCACTTGTTGGTATTGATGGCCGAATTCAAACCAGAAGTTACGATAATAAAGATGGGCAAAGAGTATATGTAACAGAAGTTGTCGTTGACAACTTTGCATTGCTTGAATCACGTAAAGATCGTGAAGCCCGTGGTCAAAATGGTGGTTATACACCAAATAATAATGGCAATTTTGGTAATCAGAATACTAATAATACCCCTAACATGGGAGCATCTAACCAGAATAACTCCGCTAATAATGGACCAGATAATACTCAGGATCCATTTGCAGGTTCTGGTGATACCATTGATATTTCTGATGATGATTTACCATTCTAAATTAACAGAAAGGACCTAGGATATGGCTCAACAAAGAAGAAGCGGCGGCGCTCATCGTCGTCGTAAGGTTGACTACATTGCTGCCAACCATATTGATTACGTTGACTACAAGGACGTTGATTTGTTGAAACGTTTTATCTCTGAAAGAGGTAAAATCTTACCACGTCGTGTCACTGGCACTAGCGCTAAGAATCAACGTAAGGTAGCTAAGGCAATTGAAAGAGCTCGCATTATGGGCTTGTTGCCATTTGTTACTGAAGACTAGTAACTAAATAAAAAATAGCTTTGCACTAATATTGGTTGTAAAGTGAAAAAGATAAAAGCATCAAGCTGATAATGGCTTGGTGCTTTTTGCTTCGTAAGATTTAAAATGAAATATCATAGCAACAGTATAAAGAGTGTAATTTTTGCAGGTAAGAGGATAGTTAAAACCTGAATATTGCCTAGTTTCTTATCCAGAGAATACAATGTATAATAATAATGATGTATTATACATTATTTTAGGAAGGACCTTACATGAAAGATTTTTTACGTAAGCTTGAATTTCCTGCTTTTATTAAAGATTCCAGGCTCACGGCCTCAGTCATTATTATTTTAGCGTTATCGCTTTTGGGTAGTATCGTGGCAATGATCATGAACCCATTATTTGGCT
Source organism: Lactobacillus kimbladii (assembly GCF_014323605.1). Lineage (GTDB taxonomy): Bacteria > Bacillota > Bacilli > Lactobacillales > Lactobacillaceae > Lactobacillus > Lactobacillus kimbladii_B. Next base: position 583,920 of record NZ_SCMB01000001.1, read on the forward strand.
TGGCCATGGTTTTGATCTTTATTTTGACTGTAGCATGCGTTGCTTATGGTGCATATATCTTAGCTGGCAATGCGAATAATTTTGCTGTTAGTTTGTCTTACCGAATTAAGCGCAGCGAACAAGAGGCAATGATTAAAATGCCACTCGGCATTTTGCTTTATGATGAGGATCGGCAAATTCAGTGGGCCAATCCTTACCTGCAGCTTTATTTAAAAAATGAAGATTTGATTGGACATACAATTGCTTCTGTTGATCCTGAACTAGATAAATTGATTGATGAATCATTGAAGGCCAAAACAGCTGAGAATCATGTAGTAAATTGGGATGGTCATCAATTTGAGATGGTTATTCAGGACAATCTCGGTGTTGTTTATTTACTTGATATTACGCGTTATGCCAAAATCGAAGAAAGATACAATAATGAATTATTGGCCATTGGCCAGATTTTTATTGATAACTACGATGAATTAAGCGAAACAATGCATGATCAGGAGCTAACGACTACTAGTGCATATGTTCAGAATACTTTGAGTGATTATGCTAAAAATTTTAATGCCTATCTTAAGCGTATTGATGAAGATCACTTTTTGTTGTTACTGCACATGCAAGATTTGGTTAAAATGGAAAAAGACAAGTTTTCTGTTTTGGATAAAATGCGTTTGGAAACCAGTCGTAATAATACGCCTTTAACTTTATCAATTGGTATTGCTTTTGGCAGCAGCTTGATTACCGAGTTAGCTGATCAAGCACAGTCAAACCTTGACCTTGCGCTTGGCAGGGGCGGCGATCAAGTTGTTCTCAGTCAACCAGGCAAGGCTGCTCGTTTCTTTGGTGGTAAATCGAATCCGATGGAGAAAAGAACCAGAGTTAGAGCCAGAATGGTTTCACAGGCGATTAGTGAGCTGTTTAAAGAGGCAGACCGCGTTTTTGTAGTTGGCCATGCCAGCCCTGACATGGACTCAATCGGCAGTGGCATTGGCGTTGTTAAAATCGCTCGTCTGCAGCATGTGAAGGCAAATTTTGTCTTAGATGTTAATAAAACCAATTATGATGTCAGCCGTTTAGTTGCTAAAATGGAAAAGGTAAAGGGAGATAATGATATTTTTATTGCTCCTGGGGATGCCTTGGAAGCAGTGACTGACAAGTCCATGTTGGTTATGGTTGATCACTCGAAATACTCTATTACTTATGCGAAAGAATTATATGATCGGTTAAGGGATAGAATTATTGTCATTGATCACCACCGTCGCGGTGAAGAATTTCCTGAAAATCCAATGCTGACGTATGTTGAGCCTTATGCCTCATCAGCCTGTGAACTGGTGACTGAAATGGTTGAATACCAGCAGCCAAGTTCCGGCAAGCGCGTGTTAACTGACCTTGATGCTACGGCAATGCTGGCGGGAATTACGGTTGATTCGAAAGAATTTTCTTTGCGTACTGGTACTCGGACGTTTGATGCTGCCAGTTACTTGCGGTCGATCGGTGCAAGCACGATGGGTGTCAGTGAACTGCTGAAAGAAGATATAGACAGTTTCTTGCAGCGTACTCGTTTGGTCAGCAGCTTAAAAATGATCAAGCCCAAAATGGCTGTTTTATGCGGTCCAGATGACAAGGAAATTGATCCTATCATCACGGCTCAAGCAGCAGATACGGCTCTTGATTTAGAAAATGTTGAAGCCAGCTTTGCAATCACCAGGCGGAATAAGGATACAATTGGTATATCTGCCCGTTCAATGGGTGATATTAATGTCCAGGTAATTATGGAGAAACTTGGCGGCGGTGGCCATTTGTCTAATGCAGCTACCCAAATTAAAGGGATATCTGTTAAGGAGGCACTTGCCAAATTGATGGATGCGGTAGATACTTATGAACAAGAAAATGAATAAAAGGAGAGCACAATGAAAGTTATTTTTACTAAAGATGTTAAAAGCCGGGGCAAACGCGGTGAAGTTAAAAATGTTCCTGATGGTTATGCCCAAAACTTTTTATTTAAGAGGGGATTAGCCAAAGCTGCTACTAAAGCAAATATGCATACTTTGGAAAGAGTTGCTGCTAACGAAAAGGCAACTTATGAAGCTGAAAAAGCTGAAGCTGAAAAAATTAAGACCGAACTAGATAAGGATGAAACAGTAGTTAACTTTAAGTCTAAGGCCGGTTCAGATTCTAGATTATTTGGCTCGATTTCTGGTAAAAAAATTGTCGAGGGCTTAGAAAAGCAATTTGGTATTAAGATTGATAAACGCAAATTAAACCTGCCTGAACCAATTAAATCGTTGGGCTACACCAATGTACCAGTTAAGTTGTTTAAGGGCGTAGAAGGCAAAATCCGCGTCCATGTTACTGAACAGGATTAGCCTTTAGTTGAATTCTGAAAAAAGTGGGCGTGATTAATGGATAATATTGTCTCACAGCAGATACCGCATGACGATGAAGCTGAAAAAGCGGTTCTGGGCGCAATTTTTATAGATCCTGCTGCAATAGCTGATGCCAGTGCTGAGGTTCAGCCGGATGATTTTTATAAGAGAGCAAATCAGTTGGTTTTCCAGGCTATGCTTGATTTATCTGACCGTGAGGATGCAATTGATCCGTTAACGCTGCAGGATGAACTGACTAAGAAAAATCAGCTTGATGATATTGGCGGCATTGCTTATGTTTCTGAGCTGGCCATGGCGACTCCAACGGCTGCTCATGTCACTTATTATGCTAAAATTGTACACCGCAAAGCATTATTGCGGCGGCTTATTTCTGCCAGTCAAAAAATTATTACGACTGCAATGCAGGACTCCGATGATGTTACTGACATTTTAGATAACGCCGAAAGCGAGATTATGAATGTCTCATCGGAAAATAACGCCAATGGCTTTCGTAACATCAAGGATATTGTTAATTCCACGATTGATGAAATTAACAATATTCCTGAAGATGGCAATATGGTTACCGGTTTGCCTACTGGTTTTGTCGAGCTGGATAAAATGACTACGGGTTTTCATGATGATGAACTGGTAATTGTGGCTGCTCGTCCCGGAGTGGGAAAGACTTCCTTTGCGCTTAATGTTGCCCAGTATGTTGGTTTGCATACTGATAAAACTGTGGCAATGTTTTCCTTGGAAATGAGTGGAGAACAGTTAGTGCAAAGAATGCTGGCTTCAGAAGGATTAATTAATTCGCAGCACTTGCGGACTGGCCAACTGGACGAAGATGAGTGGCCTAAGCTGGTTGCGGCATCGGGTTCTTTAGCAACAGCTAATATTTATATTGATGACACTCCAGGTATTAAGATGAGTGAAATCAGGGCTCAATCTCGCCGCTTAGCTAAAGAAAAAGGCAATTTAGGCTTAATTGTCATTGACTACTTGCAGTTGATTGAAGGTCCGCACAGTGAATCACGCCAGCAGGAGGTTTCCGCTATTTCACGGCAATTGAAGAAATTGGCTAAAGAACTTCATGTGCCGGTTATTGCCTTATCGCAATTATCGCGTTCAGTTGAACAGAGACAGGATAAAAGACCAGTTTTGTCCGATATTCGTGAGTCAGGTTCAATTGAGCAGGATGCCGATATTGTCTCCTTTCTTTATCGTGATGATTATTACCGTGATGAAGAAGAGGGCGAAGAAAATAAAGAGGTATCAGCTGAAGATGATAACGGTGAAGTGGAAGTTATCATTGAAAAGAACCGTTCTGGTAGCAGGGGCACAGTGAAATTAATGTTTTCTAAACCCTATAATCGCTTTTCGAACCTCGATTATAGTCATGATCAGCCTAACGAATAGAAATTAATAAAAGCCACGGTGTTTTAAAGGAAAACACTGTGACTTTTTGATTTATACTATATTTTAACAAAAAATAAGGCGTTTTTAATGACAATATTTCTACTAAATTGTACTATTAAGGTGTGAATAGCAAAATTTCGCTAATTTTTTGGGAAAGGACCGATTAAAATGGCTGATAAAGGTTTTAAAGACAAGGTAGCTGGTAAAGCTAAAGAAGTCAAAGGCAAAGTTCAACAAGCTGCCGGTGATGTCAAAGACAAAGCTCAAGAAGCTACTGAAAACGTCAAAGACAAAGTTGATGACGTTAAGGATAAAATGAAAAAATAATTGTTTAATTAACAAAAAAAGAGGCTGGAAAACTAAATGTTTTCCAGCCTCTTTTTTGGGTTACACATGAAACAATTTACCGTAATTTACGCTGGATGCTTTTTGGCAACTTGATATTGGGACGTTCCGGATCGTAAAATTCATAAAAGACTGGAGCTTTATTAGAATCATTACTTTTAGGATAAAGTTCATAGTTGCTGTTCATCAAAGGCAGAGTCATATTCTTTTTATATGAATTCCAGATGTTGCTTAGTACCTGCGTCAGCAATTTTCTTTCTTCGGATTCCAAGGATAAAAAGGCGCGGCCAAAGCGATAAGTTCCTACTATTTTATTACTGGTTAGCTGGTGTAATTCATCAATATCGTAATTTTCAAATGCCTCGAAAAGATCAGAAAAAGCATCGCTTCTTTCTTGATCAGGGATTGAATTATTAAAATTAATAAGAGCGTGTCTGATAACACGACTGCCTGACGATAACCCGTCAGCCAGGGTAAAACTGTCGCGCCCTACTGACCAGCGGCGCGGATCATGTTGGTTGCGCATAGGCACCGTACTTTTAACAACCAGTACTTGTTCAGGATGGTCCAGCATTGCACCAAAGATTGAGCCTTGAGGGATGTAGGTTTTCATTTTAGGCATAGAAGCAGTGAAGCCGGGACTCGTGTACACTTCATGGAAAAAGCCCGGCCCGTCAAAACTAATCGCTTTTATTACCCGCTTTTGAATTTCAGGACTAACTGCACTTAAAGCAAATTGAGCAAAGTTGCCTCCTTTTGAATGACCTAAGAGGTAAATCTGTTGGTCACTAAATTTATGTGCAATTTCAGTAAGATATTTAGCAGCCACTTCTTGACCATAAATTTCCGGCAAATAATTCATACCCATATCTTCATTTAGACCGATCATGGTGCCGTCGGTTCCCCGAAAGGCAATAGCTATGGTGTTTGAATCAATAAAAAAGGTGACAGCAGTAAATTGCAAGGGATGCGGTTCTTTTTCCAGCCTATCAGTCCAATCCAAAATTTTAATGTTGCCAATTCTAGGACTTTCTGGTAATAACATAACCTCGGTTGCAGTTTCGGCATACATTTGATGTTGAAAAGAGGGCAGCTTATACAGTTTTTCAGCTACTTCTCCTAAAGTATGACCAGTGGCAGAACTATCAGCTGGCAAATAAGCTATGGATGACAATAGCGAAGCATCTACACTGTTGAATGGTTTTTCTGAGAAGCTTAAGTCACCACGCCAGCGTAAATAATCAAGTGGTCCAGCCATATTAATTCTCCTTTCACAAAAAGTTTATATTAATATTGTAGTGAGTTTGCTCAGCTAAGATAAAAATTATGCAAAAAAAACAATAGAATTAACTATTGCTTAAAAAGTAATTTGCTCTATTTATCTATACTGGCATAACTGATGCGCTTGATGTCAGGATACTTGCGCAGGGCCATAATAATATCGTTTTCATCAATATTATTGTTAATAATGCCGTCTACAAAAAAGATAATTCTTTCATCGCTGACAAAAAGTATTTTTACGGAAACATTTTCAACATGATTTGTTTCCAGTTCCTGCTCGATTATGTGCAGAATGTCAGGCTTATTAACGGCTTCTATCTGAATGTTGAACCTGATATGCATGATGATTTTATCAATTATGGTATCATCATGAAACATCATCTGGATAACAAAGAGCAAGGCAGTTGCTAAAATGCCAATAAAGTATAAACCAGAACCAATTGCCATCCCGATAGCAGCTGTTGCCCAGATACCAGCAGCAGTTGTCAAACCGGAAATCTGTTGCTTTTTAATTAAAATCGTTCCGGCGCCAATAAATGAAATACCTGAAACTATTTGCGCAGCAATTCTAGAAGGGTCCAAAGCAACGTCTGACATTTTTAATAAATCGCCAAAACCATACTTTGAAACTATCATAAATAGCGCGGAAGAAAAGGCAACTACAATATGTGTCCGCACTCCGGCACTTTTTCTTTGAATCGCACGTTCATAACCGATCAACGCTCCGCACAAAGAAGCTACTACAATTCTTAATAGCCATGGGAGTTCTGCGTTAATCGATGCTAAATTTGCCATTACATCCACTCCATTTCTAAATCTATTCTTATATTATACTCTTAAAAAAGCGCGTCAAATGACAGTTATAACAAAAACTGGTAAAAAGTCAAAAAATGCTTGCGTAAACTTTTAGAATATGTTTTAATTAATATCGTTGTCGAGATATGACAATGCTGACTTAGCTCAGTTGGCAGAGCACGTCATTAGTAATGATGAGGTCGGAGGTTCGAATCCTCTAGTCAGCATTCAGTAAAACAAGCGAAAGATTTCTAAGTCTGTTATCCAGGTTCAAAAGAACTTGAGAGAGCAGGCTTTTTTGTTATTTTTGCATAGTTTGTTAACTTTTAAAAACACTTATGAATATTTAGGTCAGCCACAAGATTTGCCACACAAGATGAAAATTTGAAATTTTGTGTGGAAATCTCTGAATACAAACGTCATAAAGGTTGATATGACTGCTTTTCTTGAGGTAGATCTATGTGGCAAAGTAAAGTAAAAAGCATAAATATCGTTCATGCATAAGTAACTACAAGTTTAAAAATACTTAGTTACTAAATGTATTTGTTATGTCATTTCCTTCCATATCTTAAATTTTTACATTTTTAATGTCTAAAATTTTTTCTAAAGGATCTAATAATTCTAAACCATTTTTAGTAACAATGCTGTTGGTTAATTCACTGCAAGAATAGATATTGCGATAGATTTAATTGATTATGGTTTTTCAGTTAATGGAATAAGTGATGGTCTAGCAAAAAAAGAACTGATTTTTTTGAATAAACAAGGAAACATAATAGGTTCAGAGCATTATAAGATTATTGGGTAGCACTGAAGAAGCACAGACAATTTATGTTGGGTAGTAGGAGAAGTGAGGCTTTCTTACGAATTTGTAATAAGAAGATTGAACAAGCACGATCAGACGGGCTATATCTAGCTGTTTCAATTGAATGTAAAGACTGGATAAGAATTGAAGCAGAATTTAAACATCGTCTGGCTAAGGAAATAGGTAAATTAATTGCTTTGATGGAAACAGATGATATTTACCCAAGGCTATTAAGCTGTGTATTAGACTGGTGGTCGTTAGTAAAGAATAGGGGGAAATAATGATAGATAAGGAATTGCTTTATTCTTCAGAATGGGTAGTTTTGCATGAATTAGCTAAGAGAAAAGGATTAAGCGATCTTGAACGTATTCAAACTGATGCCTTGTTGAATAAAAAAGTTAACTAGTTTCTATTCAATGGAGCAACTGGCGTATTAATGCTAATTAAGGAAATATATGGTTCAACTGACTTAAAAGAATTTTATATGTTTCTTGATTATTTTATGAAAGATGTTGATAAACCAGGACATTATCAGTATTCAGATAAGATAAAAAGTGATATTAAAACGGTCAAGAGCGCTGTTCAAGAAAGTGAATTAAAAAAATATTTGGAGTAGCTAAAACAAGAAACGACTAAATTAGATTCGGGAAAATGGGGTAGAAAGTAATGTTCGGGACACAATTTTTGAATGCGCAGCAAATAGCGCAAAAGTTAGGAATCAGTTATACGTATTTTTTTAAGGTGCTAAAATAAGTTTCATCACTGTCAGAATAAGTTTATCTATGAACATGATTTGACTAATAAAAATGAATAGATCACTTTGAATATTAAAGATTATCGGCTATGTGCTTTTGGCTATCCAGTTGTGCAACATAGTATGAATGATATGTTGAAAAAATTGTGTAATAAAGTTGGATAAATAACGGTAAGTTAAGTATTAGTATGTATACGTGTCGGCATACGGTAGTAACTAAATTAGGTAATACTCCGGGTATGAGTTATCCATGGGCAGCAAGTCGTATGGGGCATACAGTAAAAATGTTTATGAAAACGTATGTCCATGTAGATGAGGATCGGAACGTGGAAATGTCGGAGTTAGTGATAGATAATATTAGCTTGAAATAATGAATAAATTTATCATTGACGTTTATAATTGTTTTTTTTTATATAATAACTTTGTATTTTATGTTATGTAAAGGTGGTAAATTAAATGAAAAAGATAAAAGTTTATTTAGTAACAGTTTTATCTGTACTTTTATTAGGAGTGCAAACCCTACCTGTGTTGGCAAAGACTGAAAGTATCACTCCTACAAGTAATTCATAGATTTAATTCAAAAGAATCAACTTACGTAATCGACAAACAATCTAAATACTATAAAACTGTTTGGAAAAAAGCAATATCGGCTTGGAATAAAGTGGGTTTTAGTTGGAAAAAATCCAGTAGCTCGAAAATTCATTTGATGTCACTTACTATGAAGCAAGATAAGCGTAAAGTTGACAATAAATCTGATAGAATGACAAAGAATATTGCAGAACATATATTATATGGTCGTATAAAGGAACCGATATAATAGCAAAGGCAGACGTTAAGTTAAATAAAGATACTTTAAAAAAGAATCTTTTTACCCAAAAAGAAAGATAAATGTTGCTGAACATGAATTAGGACATGCTTTAGGTTTAAATCATAATTTAAAAAATAGTAAATCTGTTATGAATCCAGCCAATAGATATTATTCTATTAAAAAACCTGATATAAAGGGAATGAATAAAATTTATTCTAAGGTTGTTAATAATGATATGATTGATAAGAAACCTAAATTGGTAAAGACTGTTTTTCGATTGAAAATAGACTCACAACATAAAAATAGAGCTAGTTGATAAAGCGAGGTAAAGATTATGAATAAGCGAAAAATTTTAAATGTAAGTATAGCTGCAACTTCTATGATACTGTTTGCTAGTGGATTAACTACATCAGTTTCTGCTAAAAATGGGTTAAGTATTGTAAAAGTTGGAAAAACTGTTTGTCCTGCATATGGTATAGCTAATTTTCATACGGTATATTCTGGGAAGACACATAGAATTACTTTTACAGGTACTGCTTCAGGCTTTAAAACTTTAACTATAAAATATGGTAATAAAGTCGTTAAATCAGTTAAGGTTAAGAAAAATGGTGAGAAGTTTAAAGTAAATGTTTCTTTTAAGGGATATAACACCTTTAAAATTTATGGCGATAAAAAAATATTAAAGACGGTAACTTCGTCCAAGTATGCAACCAAAAAGCCGAATATTTATTCATATGATCAATCAGAAGATAATTTGAAGGTTAAATTATATGGTAAAAAGGGCGATATCATTATTGTTTGGAAGAATGGACAGCCAATTAATAGACAAAAAGTTGTTTCATCTGAATTAACAACTCTAACGGTGGAAAATAGTGCATTCGATGATAATGCCAAAGTAGTAATTACGGAACGTAAATTAGGTAAAAAGACCAGTAAGGGTATTCAATTATCTAAATTGGATATTGGTGAGCATGCTATTATGAATTAAGCTTAATGCCACAATTTTTGCCACACAGTTTTATTGTTAATGGATGTAATTATTGATGTAGCAATAAAATTAAGTGTAAGACTAGATGCTTCTAGTCGCACTAAGAAAACAATCGAAAGATTTTTAAGTCTGTTATTCAGGTTTAGAAGAACTTAGAATGATAGGCTTTTTTGTTGTAGTCATTTTGGCGTTGGCAAAATAAGTTCTCCTTGAAGATGATTTAATTGTATTAAATATTATGCTTGGTGTGCCCTAGGCTAACCAATTACACCAAAAGTATGTGATATATTGAAGCAAATATGTGACAAAGTTGAAATTAAATAGTGGGCTTTATATGTCAGCATGTATACTTATCTGTATAAAAGTAGTAATTAAATTAGACAATCTCCTGTATTAGCTAGTCCCAGATAGCTAGCTGAATAAAGATATTGGAATGTTGGAAGTAATTATTGACATATGCATAGGATATAAAAACATATTAACTTATATATTAATACATAATAAAATGTAACCGTTATTGACAGGTAGAGTATTACAACAATGAAAAAAGTAAGAAATATTTATTAGTTTGTATAGCATTGCTGTATACTATTGGAGTAATAGTAATCCTCCGTATTAGCTAAGAAAGCTGTAACACCAATAACTAGATTAAAAAATTTTGCAAAACGCAAGGGGTTGAGTAGGAAAGGCGTTAAAGTACAACTAGAATATGCTTGGACAGAGTTGCACCATGCAGTAGCAAAAGACGGATCAATTACTAATGGTGGTCCAGATTGGATAGACATATACAATCATGGAATTTCTATCAAAGAATGGTGGAAAATGGATAACGTATCAGATATAGCTGGTATTTATACTGACTGTTTTGGTCGTGGTGCTATCAGTCATATGGCACACAACGATCCCCATGAGGCTAATGCTAGAAAATGGTACGCTAAATTAGCCGGTACTACGCCAGACAGTGAAGGCGGACAAATTGACGACGATACTATTAGTACTGACGGTGGTGGTGGCTGTGGTAGTGGTGATCAAAACGCAGGTGGGGCAAAAGCTATCGGCGAAAAATTATCATATATGTGGTCACACTTTCAGGTTATGGCTTTTATTGGTTCGCTTCTACAGTTGCTCATACAGTCCTTGGCGCTGGCGCTTTATTGATGTTTATTTCTGTCATTGCAGCTGTTTCTTCTTTGGCTACGTTAGTAGAATACAGCAGTCTGCTTTATGATTCACTTTTATGGGTAGAAAAATATCAGCGCTTTGAAAATTACCATGATGACTTTCAAAGTGGTACTAAAGAAATAGCCGCACCGATTGAGCAAATTAAATTAGGGCATGTTTCGTTTGTTTATCCCTTTTCTAAAAATGAAGTTTTGCATGATTTGAATTTTCAAATTAATCAAGGTGAAAAAATTGCTGTAGTGGGTGAAAATGGTTCAGGCAAGTCAACTTTAATTAAATTATTGTTGCGTTTTTATGATCCGAGTAAGGGAAAGATCGAGCTTAACGGTAATGATTTACGTGAATTTGCTCTTGCAAATTATCGGCAAAATTTATCCGTCACTTTTCAGGACTATTCTAAATTTAAGTTGAGTTTGGCCGACAATGTAGCAGTTTTTCGTCCAGGCGGTAACGCGAAAATTAAATCTGCGTTGAAGAAGGCAGGTTTAGAAACATTGCTTAAAGATAAAAATATCGACTTAAATACAATTTTAAGTAAGGAATTTGCGAATGGCACTGAACTTTCAGGAGGACAGTGGCAAAAATAGCACTTGCACGTGACATGTATACTAATGCTCAAGTAGAGTTCTTAGATGAGCCTACTGTGGCTTTAGACGCTAAAAGTGAAAATGAAATTTACCAGCATTTTTTGGCAGAAAACGAGGGCAAAACAATTATTTTTGTAACACATCACTTGTCGGCCATGAAATATGCGGATAAAATTCTCTTTTTACAAAATGGCAGAGTTCTGGGCTTTGATACACACGAAAAATTAATCAGGAGTAATGCTGATTATCGCAATATGTATAATTTACAAAAAGAGGCTTATATATAAGTATAAATAGATATAACAAAAATAGATAAAACCTATGTTTATTTTAGTGTTAAATGTAGATTTTATCTATTTTATATTCCGAAACTTTTTAATTGTTATTTTACTTCATCTATGTCATCTTCAGCTAAACGATGATGGTATAAGCTTTGATCTGTTTTATCAATGTCTGTTGTCAATGCTTCTTCAATAGCTTGCTGAATTTCAATCATGTTTTGTTTATTATAAAATGGAACGGATATTTCGTATGCTGTGCCACCCTTTTCAATTGATAATTTAGTCATGATACCATTTAAAAAGATTCCGATACCAATTAATAAGATAATAACACCGATTGCTGTATCAGAGTTAAACATTCCCAATCCAGTCGTTGCTATAATCACACCAAAAATGAAGTCTTTAACGGAGTAAGATGTATCAATTGAAGCATCAGATATATTTTTTAAAGGAATATTTTGTTTATGCTTACCAGCTGGAAGTAGGCCCAGTACTGTATTTTGCTCAACTATTCTTACAAATCTATAGTCAACTGCCACTGATCCCTTAATCCAAAAAAGTAATGTACTGGCAGAAAATTCTTTTTTAAACCACGTCTTATTACGTGACTTATTCATTTCTACTTTCTTTTCTCCTGTTTCTTTGATTACTTCTGGCATATTTTTCCTCCTAAATTAATTATAAAAATGTCTTAAAGCCTTAAGAAATTTTTATAAATTACTATAGCACATTAAAGCCGTTATTAACAGTGCTCTAGAGGCATTCTAGGCAATTTTTATAGCATTTTTACTTAAATTGCTGTTGTCGGTTCCCCGAAAGGGGGTGATTAAAATAATAAAAAAGTGGGAGTATAAATTGCAAGGAGTATGGTTATTTTTAAAGCCTGTCAGTCCAATCAAAAATTTTAATGTTACAATTCTAGGACTTTCTGGTAATAACATAACTTCAGTTGCTGTTTCAGCGTTCAACATAAATTTATTTAAGTAACATATTAAGTATAAACTATATTTTGATAATTATAATAATAAACCGTATTTTAAATGTTATTTTTTGATAAAAATTAATTTTTTAATTTCATGTATTTTAAGCATAGCTAACTAAAGTATATTCAGGATATCATGTAATATAATTTATATATAAAAACATTGACACATATAATATACAATTATATAATAAGCAGAGAATTCGTGCGGAAAAATTAGTGCTACGTGTTGTGCACCCGCGCTTTATTTGTTTTTAATAATTATTTATTGAAAGGAAAGTATTTTGAAAAAAATAAAACTTTATTTTATGTTAACTTTATTTTTAACATTATTAATGAGCTGTTTACAAATTAATGTATCAGCTAAAACAAAATCTACGACTCCGATAAAACTCAATCCTAGAGTCAGCAATTTTCATAGTAACTATTCCGGCAAAATGCATAAAATAACTTTTAGTGGTAGGACTAATGATGTATTTAATTTGAAAATTAAATATGATAATCAAGTGGTCAAAAATTTGAAAGTAAATCAGAATGTCGCAAAGTTCAAAGTTACTATTCCTTTCAAAGGTTATGAGACATTCAAAATTTATGGTGATAAAAAATTACTTAAAACTGTTTCTCCTAAGAAATATGTTACAAATAAGCCAATTTTGAGTAAGGTAAAGAGGAATAATAGTTCAGTCTATATTGAATTCTATACCAGGCCGGGGAATATTATAAAAATTTGGGAAAATGGGAAACCTGTATATTCCACGACAAGTGATATTTCTAAGGACAATATATTTCTGGAAAGCAAAAATTTTCATAATTATGATAATTTAAGAATAACTCAGCATAAGAGGGGTCAGAAGACAAGCAAAATGTTAACTTTACCAAAGCTTAAAATAGGTGAAGTTTATCGTAGAATAAAATAAATGATCTGGTAAAAATCGAAAATATCTAATTGGATTGTATTAATTACACCGATTAAGGTAGGTTTGTGTCACCAAAACTTCAATTAAAAGCAAGAGTTCATAATGTAGGTAAGCATAAAGACCTGGCTTAGGGATTATATGATAAGTTCTAAATATAAAAAAGAGTAGAATAATATGAATAAGCTTATGAGGTCTAGTGCAAACTTGGGAGCAACGATTTTATTGTTGATTAGTGACATTATCCAGTTATAGCATCAAAAAGTAATTTACAAAATGATAAGGTTGCTGTTATCAATGGTATAAGGAAACTTAACTATAGTTATTCTGGCAAGACACATAAAATTACGTTTCCTGGAACTGCATTGGAATTTAAAATTTAACTGATGTACAAGACTATTTTAAAAGTTATTGGTATGTTAATTTTATTCTTGTGGCTTACTGTGATTGGTATTTTTGCGATTGCCTTCGCTAAAAATCAGTTGTGGAGTATGGGATCGATTATTACATATAACAGACCGCGAAATGCCCTTGGCTGGTTGATTGTAGCAGCTATTGCAGCATCAGCCTTCAGTGCAATTCTTAAGTTAACGTAAGATAAATAAAATTAAAAAAGAATACTGCACCGCTAAAATTGATCAAATTAAATATATAATCTACATGTTTGTTTTTTAAAAACCTTGCGCACTTTCTAAGAAAGACTTCTGCAGAAATAAATATAGCAGAAAACAAATATGAGAAAATACCTGCCATGATTTAAGTATTGTGTACTACTCCCAAAAGCTTGGACAAAAAGTTAATATCATTTCTTTAAGGCTTGAGCCCGATATTCTTTCGGGGTCAAGTCTTTTAGGCTCTCTTTAACTTTCTTCGTTATAGTAGTGAATGTATTCTGTAATTGCTTTAATTAGTTCTTGCAGATTACATTTAAACGATAAATATAGTTGTAAATATAATGATATTTATAATTATACATGTTAAATGGGCTGAGATTGATATTGCTGTCACTTACAGATGCTACATGACTAATAATAAGACCGTTATTTGAAGAAAAGAAAAATCAGTTAACTGTTACGTGAACTGATTAATTAGATATTTTAAAAACTTTGAATTGTTTGTATGTGTTCAACTAGATTTTATAAGCAACTAAGCTCTAATTTAACCCTGATTTTGTAGATCCTTTGTATTGATCCAAAGCAGATTTTAAATCTCTGTCTGTAATTTTGACGTTTTGATCTTTCAAAACTTGGCTGATTACATTTCTCATAACAGTAGAATTTGCAGCCCATTTGGCATAAAGGTTATTTGTTAATTCTGCTTTACTGTTTTCAAAACTCCCTTTAGCTGGATGATTAATCATTTTTATTATCTCATAGCCATTAGTAACTTTCACTGGAGTGCTGGTATATTCACCATTTTTAAGCTTATATGCAGCATTTTTGAAAGTGGAATCCCAATTTTTATTTTCTTGATTAAAAGGCGCTAATTTTCCACTATTAGTACTGGTAGAACTATCTACAGAATATGTTTTTGCTAAATTTGAAAACTTTTTCCCATGGTCTAATTGCTCGATAATTTCTTCAGCTGTTGATCGACTAGTTACTAAAATATGCTGCACAGTAATCTTCGGATGATATGTTTTCCATTCTACTTTTAATTGTTTATTTGTAGGTTTGATTTGAGACCTCAATGCAATTTCACTAAGTAGGTTAATCTGAATCATTCTCTTAAAAGATGACTTAGTGTATGAATTTTGTGCTAAAAATTCATTAAATTGTGAGCCATAGCGTTCCTTATAATTATTGTATTCTTGAGTAACTTCTTTAGAATTCAATTTTTCCCCATATTGGGTCTTTAGAGCGTCATAAATCAACAAATTAGCTAAAACGTTTTTACTTGAAGGAGCTGACTTAAGTTCCTTATAAAACTCTTGTTGCGTAATTTTTTTATCTTTTCCATATTGAGCAACTTCTGTATTATTTGATTTTGAACAACCTGCTAAACTCAGTAAGGAAATGCCAGTTACAGCAGTTATTACACCTTTTAATAATTTGTTCATTTTATCTCCTCCAATGAAGATTTTCATCTAATTATTAAAAATATTAAAACAGATTGCAACTTTTAATTCAATAAAATCACAAAAAATAACAAGCAATAAACAAGAGATTACCAGAATAGCGGGCAAAGCAGTCCATAAATTACAAAAATAAGAAATTAAAATAATTAAAAATAATATTTTTTACTAAAACAATTGTTATTTTTAATTTTATCCTATATAATATTTAATTAATTGATAATGTTATTAATTTAAACAGGCAAACACACTATTGTTAATTAAGTTGGGGGACTAGCTATGAAAAGAAATAAGTATGTGGGAGTGCTAGTTTGTGCTGCTGCACTATCTGTCGTATCTGTATTCTCTAATGCTGAACAGCACGTTAAAGCTACTGTTGACAGTCAAACAAAAACTGTTGCAAACAGCTCTAAAGCAGCAGAATCAGCTACAGTGGGCATAACAAACAAAGCAATTGAAGCACAATTAGCTGCAAAAGGGGTTAATCTTAAGCATTTAACTTCTGACGAAAAGCAAACTGTATATGTTGATGTAATTGTTCAATTGTCTGCTTCACCTGCAGCTACAAATGGTTCAGTAAGCACAAATTCAAGTAGTGCAGAAATTGAACAGGCTACAAAACAAGTAATTGCACAACAAGGTTCAGTTAAAGCAAAGGTAAAGGCAATTACCAACCAAGCAATTGGCAAAAGCTATGGTTATGTAGTTAACGGTTTTGCTACTAAAGCAAAGGTTAAAGATATTCAAAAATTAAGAGCCATTCCAGGCGTTAAATCAGTAACTTTGGCAAAAGTCTACTATGCTAATGACTCTTCAGCTGATGATATGGCTAATGTTTCAGCAGTTTGGAATAATTATAAATACAAAGGTGAAGGTACTGTAGTTTCTATCATCGATACAGGTATTGATCCTAATCATAAGGATTTACGGTTGAGTGATGAATCTAAAGCGAAATTAACTAGAGAAAAGGTTGCTAACTTCACAAAACAAGCTGGTTATGGGCGCTACTTTACTGAAAAGGTCCCATATGGTCATAACTATTCAGATAACAATGACAATATTACTGATAATAATCCTAGCGAGCAACACGGTATGCACGTTGCAGGTATCGTAGCTGCCAATGGTACTTCAGATTCTGTTAACTCGGTTGTAGGTGTTGCTCCAGAAGCGCAATTATTAGCAATGAAAGCCTTTTCTAATTCAGCTAGTTCTGCTACTACTGATTCTACTAACATCATTGGAGCAATTGATGATTCAGCTAAACTTGGTGCTGATGTTTTGAATATGTCCCTAGGTTCTACTTCTGGTCAGCAAACTGATGATGATCCAGAAATTGTAGCTGTTGACCGGGCTACTAAGACAGGTACTGCCGCTGTAATTTCTGCTGGTAACTCCGGGACCTCAAACTCAAAAGCTGATGGAAACAACAAGGCATATTATGGCAATCCAGATATGGGAACTTTAGGTAGTCCGGGTACTGCCAGAACTGCCACAACGGTTGCATCAGCAGAGAATAATAAAGTTACCACTGATGGTATAACTTTTACTTCAGCGGATGGTAAAACTGTAATATTAGGCCCAGAAACTACTCAACTTTCAGGAGGTACTGATCGTTCATTCTTTAATGACAAGCAGTTCTACGTTGTTAAAGATAACAATGGACAATTAGGTATAGGCTCTGCAAATCAATATACATCAGATGTTAAGGGTAAAATTGCTATCGTTAAGCGTGGGACTCTTACTTTTACTGATAAACAAAAATTTGCACAGGAAGCAGGGGCTGCGGGTTTAGTCATTGTTAATAATCAAGCTGGTGCATTAACTAACATGCAGCTTAATGCTGGATTCCCTACTGTTGGATTATCAGGGGATGCTGGAAGCAAGTTAGTAGAATATGTTGATAATCATCCTGATGAAGCATTAAAGGTAAGCATTGCTGTGCAGCCATTAGATAATTCAGCCCTTAAGACGGACTTAATGTCTAACTTTACTTCCTATGGTCCTGTTTCTAATTTGGCATTTAAGCCAGATATCTCAGCACCAGGTGGAAATCTTTGGTCAACTCAAAATAATAATGGCTATACTAACATGTCAGGTACTTCTATGGCTTCTCCATTTATTGCTGGTACACAAGCACTTGTAAGTCAAGCAATGAATGATAAAAAGGGTTCTTTCTATGAAATTTATCAAAAAATGAGTCCAGATGAAAGAACAGCATTTATCAAAACTTTGGAAATGAATACTGCAAGTATTCAACCTGATGTTAGTCATGATAATGTGATTGTTTCACCTCGTAGACAAGGTGCTGGATTCATCAATGCACAAGCTGCTATTCAGGCATTGGCTAAAAATCCTTCAACCGTTGTTGGTAGCAACGGCTATCCAGGTGTTGAGCTTAAGAGTTTCACAGATAAAAATCTTAAATTCCAAGTTAAGTTTACCAATAGAACAAATAAGGATTTAACTTATAAGTTAAACAATAATGGTAAAGAATCAGATGTTTATACTTCTGCTACTGATAGTAGTTCAGTTTTGTATGACAAGAAAATTGATGATGCTTCAGTTCAAACTGATGATTACGTAGTTGTACCTGCAAATTCGACTAAGGAACTTACTATTACATTAGCACTGCCGACTGATTTTAAGGAAAATCAGTATGTTGAAGGATTCTTGAACTTTAATGGATCAGACGGTTCACAATTACGTTTACCATACATGGGATTCTTTGGCGACTGGGCAAGTTCAGATCTACCTATCTTTGCTAGCTTAAATGATCCAGACGTATTCCAACCTTACAATAATATCTTGGGTACTATTGTAACTGTTGGTAATGACTCTTTTAATGGTAACCCAGGTCTAAGCATTGATGAAAACGGTAATTATGTATTTGATTCTTCAAAATTTGCAATTTCTACAGCGGATTATGCTCAATTCCAATGGTTTAAACCAACTTATTACTTATACAGAAATGCTAATAACGTTAAGGCTCAAATTTTGGATAAAGATGGCAAAGTAATTAATACTTTAGCTTCGTTGAGTAATGCTACTAAGACATACTATTACGCACAAGCTCAAAGATACACTTACTTTGATGAAGCCCCTGAGTGGGATGGTACATACTTTGACCAACAAGCTAACAAGACAGTTAAAGTGCCTGATGGAACATATACTTACAGAATTTCTGCTACCGTTGATGGCACAAATACAGAACAGCATTATGATATCCCCGTTAAGGTAGATAGTGTTAAACCTGTATTAAAGAACCTTAAGTTAGAATCAAGTACAGAAAAGGATAGCAATGACCAAGAAAAGACTCGATACTACTTGTATGCTGAAGCCAAGGATGATCTTAGTGGCTTGAGTGGTGACGCAAATGTTTCTGTAAATGGTGTCTCAAGTCAATTAACATACGATCCAACTGCTAAAGCAGATAAGGATGGCTTCCAAAAGGTTGAGATCGACTTATCTCCTGAACAGGTAAAGGCTTTACAAGCAGGTAGTAATGACTTTGTTGTAGCATTATTTGATAATGCTTCAAATGCAGGAACTGCTTCAGGTGAAAGCAATAAGCCAGGTGAAACCGGCTATGGCTTGGTTCTTAAAGGCGGTGGGTTACCAGATAAGATCTCTTCAACAACTGACAGATACGAACCTGACACTAAATTCTTTGTATTCACAGGTACTTATCCAAGTAGGGTATATGGTACTTATACTGATAAGTATGACAAGACTCACGACCTAGATATCGAAAGTGAAGATGACAAGTCATTTGTTGCTAATCTTCCACTTACTAAGGATGATTACAAGACAACGGTTACTCTCTATGCTGATGTTGACCATAAGACCGTCCTTAAAGAAAAAGAAATTACAGTTAGTCTTGTACCAGCTAACGTTGAAAGCTTAACTGTTGATAATATTGCTACTTACGATGTAAACAAGGATTCAACAGCTGAATTGGCACAAACCTCTGAAGATACTGTTAAACTTTCAGGAAAGGTCAGTGATGATACTAAGTCATTAGTAATTAAGCAAGATGGCAAAGATGACGTATCAGTTGATCTGAGTGCTGATCATACCTTCTCTATTGAATTACCAGTACACTTTGGTGAAAATGACTTTAATATTGTAGCAACTGATGAAGATGGTAATTCATCCAGTGTTGAGCAAAAGGTTAAGTCTAGTGATCGTGGTAAAACAACTGTAGAGAGCAATGACGTTACATTCGATGGCGGCATCAAGTGGGGTACCAACAACGTTAGTGCTGATACCAAAAATTATGATCCTAAAACTGGCGAGTTGACTATTACTGGTAAGGTAAAGAGACCAACTACTACTTTGCAAATCGATGGTAAAAACGTCAAGATCAATTCTGATCAGACATTTGAAGTAACTCTAAATGTTGGTACTCACGGTGCTAAGATTGTATCTGCTTTGATTGGTGACTCAACTGTTAGAGAAACTACTCAAGAGAGACTGAGTTTCTATGTAGATGCAGAATCACCTGATTTAGCTTTGGATAATAATGGTCCTGTCTACACTAACAAAGATAAATATACAATTTCTGGTACTGTCACTGATGACTACAACTACTATGAACTATCAATCAATGATAACCACATTGAATCTGCTTGGGGTGATGTAGACTTCCACAGCGAGGAAGGCTTCAAGAAGGACTTTAAGCATGAAGTTGAATTGAAGCAAGGTAAGAATACTTTTAATATTAAAGTAACTGATTCTCAAGGCAATGAAACTACTCAAACTTTAATTGTTTACTATAAACCAGAAAAGGTCTTAGATGAGCCTGATATAAAGCAAACTGTAGCAAAAGATGGCAAGTCTGCTCTCATTGAAGCTACTACCAAGGAACCTGATGCAACGGTAGTTTACAGTGTTGACGATGGCAAAACATTCAAGAATGTGCCAGATGACGGACTCAAAGTCACTGAAAATGGAACTATTGAATTCAAGTCTGTTGATAAATATGGCAATGAATCTGATGTTAAATCTGTAGAGGTCAAGGATCTTAATGATAAAACTAAACCTAGTGCAGATGATGAGAAGTTATCCGATGCTAAAGAAAAGCTTCAGGACAATGTTGATGCTGGCGAAAAGAAAGACTTGAGTGGCTACACTGATGATTCTAAGAAGGCCTATGAAGAAGCTTTAGACAAGGCTAAAGATGTTTTAGCAGATAAGAATGCTACATTAAAAGATGTACAAGCTGCTAGCGATGCATTAGCTAAAGCAGAAAAGGCATTGACTGATAAAGAAAAAGATACTTCAGATGATAATCTGCTAAAAGCAAAGAAGAAACTTCAAACTAATGTTGATGCTGGCGAAAAGAAAGATTTGAGTGGCTATACTGATGATTCTAAGAAGGCTTATGAAGAAGCTTTAGACAAAGCGAAAAATATTTTAGCAAACAAAGACGCTACACTGGAAGATGTCCAAGCTGCAACTGATGCATTAGCTAAAGCAGAAAAAGGTTTAACTGCTAAGAGTACTGAATCAACTCCATCAACTAATGCCACTCCAAGCTCTAATAATTCTAGTTCACAAGCAAGTGCAAATACAACTGCTTCAGATAAGAATAAGGCTAATGAGGAAAAGAAGGATGCCAAAGAAGAGGGTAAATCAACTAAGGTAATGTTCAAGTCTGTTCTTTACACTAAGGACCTTAAGAAGACCTCTAAGACTGCCAAGGCATATAGCTTCCTTAACTTTGTAGTTGAAAATGATAAACTAAAAGTTTATACATTTAATGGTCAACATTTCTACAAGGTAGTAGATGAGGATGAATATGTTCGTGTAAGAAATGTTACTGGTACCAAGGCTAAGTTGAAGAGAAACTCTTACGTTTACAAGTCTAATGGTAAGAAGACATCACGTATTCTTCTCAAGAAGGGTACTACTGTGACTGTCTACGGTGATCAATATAAGGCTTTAAAGAAATATAAGAAGACAGCTTATAGAATTGGCGAAGGTAAATACATCAAGAGCGTAAACTTTTATAAAGTTGATCTTGTAAAATAGTTGATCCATAACTAGTCTTATCATATAAAACTTATATAAGAAAATAGTTTCCAGATTTTAAAAGACGATCAAAATTCTCAATTGAGTATTTTGATCGTTTTTTGCTTGTTCTTTGTCGTGAAAATCTGCTATGTATCTCATAATTTTTGGGCGTTCGATAACAGACTGTATTGAGAAAGGCGACTTAACTAAGCTAATAATACTAACCCCCCAAAAAAATTTTGTCTTAATTTCGGGATTCATATCAGGTCAGATTGAATATTGAATTAGCATAATAAATCAACTGGTAGTCTTTTTTAGAAATCTTGCGCATTTCCCAAAAAGTGCCACTGCAATTAATAAATCTAACAGAAAATATACAAGAGAAAATACCTGACAAGATTTAAATATTGTCAGGCTTTTTTGATGAAAGACAAATACTAAAGTATAATTAACATTAACGTGAAAATTCAATTTAAAGCTTTTTAGATAATGATCAATCTAGAGAAAAAAGCTTACAAACTAAGGGAGGGTTTGAATATGAGTAACATAAAAGTTTTAGTAACAGGAAGAATGCCAGAAGCTGGTTTAACGGAGTTAAGAAAAAACTTTGCTGTGACCCGTAAACCAGAAAAAGAAGGTAGGGCTTGGGTTTTAGCACACCTATCTGAATATGAAGGTTTGATACTCATGGGGACACAGGCTGACCGTGAATTAATTGATGCCGGCACTAATTTGAAAATTATTTCTGCTAGTGGCGTTGGCTATGACAAAATTGACATTGACTATGCGAAACAAAAAGGAATTGTTGTTGCCAATTGTCCTAAAAGCGTTCTTATTCCTACCGCAGAAATGACATTTGCCTTAATTTTAGCAACTATGAGACGTTTGCATTTTTATGATAAAACTATTCGCACTGACAAATGGGTTGATGTTTCTCAACCGGAAAATATGGGAACAGGGCTCCAGGGAAAAACACTTGGTATTTACGGTATGGGTCGCATTGGTTCTGAAGTAGCCAAGTACGCCCAAGTCTTTGGCATGAAAGTCATCTACCATAACAGACATCAGCTAAGTTCTCAAAAAGAAGCAAAAAAGAATGTTCATTATGTAGATTTTGATACTTTTGTTAAAACAGCAGATGTGATTACCTTGCACGCCCCGGCAACTCCTTCTACAACAGGCGTTTTCGATGCTCAAATATTTAAGCAGATGAAAAAGACAGCTTATATTATCAATGTTGCTCGAGGTAAGCTGATTAAACAAAATGATTTAATTGCCGCATTGCAAAACGGTGACATTGCTGGAGCAGGTTTAGACGTATATGAAACTGAACCTGAAGTACCACAAGCTTTATGTGAACTAGATAATGTAATTTTATCACCTCATGCAGGCTCAGGAACACTGTCTGCCCGCACGAATATTGCTGCTGAGGCTTCACAAAATCTCATTTCATATTTACGGGATCATAAGCCATTAAATCAAGTTAATAAGTGATCTTTTAATTAGTAAAAATAATCATGAATAAAAACCAAGTTTTTACTTGGCTTTTTTCTTTTACAGAAATATAATATGAAGCTAACTACATGAAGTATACTTCACATTACTAAGAAGGTGAGATTATCAAAAATTTAGTTAAGGAAAATAGAAAAAAGCTGCACTTAACGCAACGTGAACTTGCTGTCAAAGTGGGTGTCACCGAACGAACGATTATCACAGTAGAAAAGGGTAAATACAAGCCCTCACTCATCTTGGCGTATAAACTAGCGCAAGTTTTTAGGACCGATATTGAAACCTTATTTTGTTTACAGGAATATATAGAAAATGAAGAAGAATAAGAAAAGAAAGATCAAATATTATTTCGCAGCATGCTTTTTTACATTTTTAGCGCTTCTTGAGTTGGTGCTGATCAGTTTAGAGGTTCTGCGGCACCGCAGGCAAACCGATATACCGAAAAATATTATTTATGCAGTTTTTGCTATTAGTTTTGCTTTTTATCTTTATTATAAAGCCAAAACTGTGGGTACAGATAAAGATGATGAAGACGAGCGTGATGAGTTTATTGTAGTGAAAACCGATCACCAAATGTATAAAATAGCTAACTGGTTAATTTATATTCTGAGCCTGGTCTTTATAACTAGCGCAGCGTTCATGTATGAAGCTCAAGGCTTTACGACACCGGTCATAATATTGACAACCATTGCCGCTACTTTAAGCGTCTTATGGAACTTATTATTATTAATTGAAATGATTTTAGGTATTACCAATGAACTTAGAAACTGATGAGACATAAATATTGCTAAATAATATCCAAGCAACTTTGCATTTTAGTACAAAATTTTTTCCACTTGCTTTCCTGATAGTGACCTCTTAGTTAAATAGTATTGTAATCACGGTTCTTCTCAAGTTTAATTAATTTATCATCTTTAATGAATGAAAAAATTATTAACAAAACTGAGGGAGAAAAATAATGATTTACCATAACTATTCACATTTAAAATTCTTTTGGCTCAATGTTTTCGGTTTGATATACAGTACTTTAAATATCTTTGCTGCTTATATGCTTAGTAATTTGATTAATATGGCAACTAAGAGACAATTTTCAGTCTTACCTTCTTTAGTGACGCAGATCATAGTAGCGCTAACTATAATCTTAATTTCAGGCTTACTATTTAATTACTTAAAAACCGATGCCGTTAAGCAAATTAACACTAAGTTGAGATCTAAAGTGTTAAAGGGAATGCTGCTAAATAAAGAAGAAGATAGTGCTAATTTAGGTTTTTTAACTAACGACTTTAAGTTATTAGAAACTAATCGTTATGAAGCTGAAATTGAAATTCTGATCTATACTTATACCGTTATTTTGGCGCTGGGTTATGCTTTATATTTAAACTGGTTTGTTACCTTGATTTATTTCGTGGGCTCAGCAATCCCTACAGTTGTGTCCAACTTTTTCCAAAAACCAATTCAAAAGGCTTCAGGTGATTGGACTAAGGCTAACGACAAGTATGTCAGCCAAACCAAAAATATTTTAGCTGGCACTGGAACTTTTAATTTATACGGCAAGCAAGACAATGCTGTTAAACAAAATAAGCGTGCGGTTGAAAGTCTGGAAGAAAAACTGGCCAAAATGAATGTGCTGAATAATAATACTAATACCTACCTTAATATTATTGCGATTGCCAGTGCATTTTTACTACCATTTGCTTTTGGGACATTATTGGTAGTCAATGGTCAAATAACATTAGGAGCATTATTTGCCATCACTCAGCTTTCTAATTCTTTTGTTAATCCTATCTTGCAAATTTTAAATGAACGAAACAATTTATCTACCACTAAGGGTATTGTTAACAAGATCAAGCAGTTTATTGCTAAAGGTGAGCAAAAACCGCAAAACGGTGTTGCTACTGACGACTTTAAACAATTAGAAGTGAAAAATCTGACTTTAAAACGGCAGGATAAAGAATTAGCTAGTCAAATTAATTTTGCAGTTGCAAAAGGACAAAAGGTTGCGGTAATTGGACCATCTGGCTCTGGTAAATCCACCATGCTCCAATATTTAATGTATGGTGATTATGGTCAGGCACAAGAAGAGTTGCTTAATCAAAAGGCCGTTAAACCTGGTACTTTTACTAATTTGTTTGCATATTCAAGCCAAAGCGCGGTCATCTTTGCCGACTCATTGTGGTTTAATCTTACTTTGGGTGCAGACCTCCCCTTAGAAGAAGTTACGGAAGTTTGTGATCATTTAGAACTGGGACTGCTGGTTAAAGAAAAAGGTTTTGACTACCAATTAGGTGATAATGCGGATCAATTATCCGGTGGTCAGTTAGCACGAATTGAATTAGCAAGGGCAATTTTGGCCAAACGACCAATTTTATTACTGGACGAAGTTAACGCCTCATTAGATAAGGCTACTTCTCAAGCAATTCATGACTACTTGTTTGACTCAGACTTTACTTTCATTGAGGTTATTCACCACTATGAGCCAGCAGAGTTAAAGCGTTATGATGCTGTAATTGACTTTAATAATTATATTTAAAACATGGTTTCAAATAATATAGTAAATAAAAAGCTTACTTTTTGTAAAAAGGGAGTAAGCTTTTTTATGACACCAAGTATATATCTAAATTATTTCCAGCTATTTTTAATACAGTGGCTTTAGTAGTACAGCCACTGACTAAATATATTTATTTTTCTTTCCGTTTACGTGTAAACCAGCCAATTACAGCAACTGTTCCTGTGACAATTATGCCAGTGAACATTATCATGAAATTGCTTTCTTTACTTTCACCAGTCTTGGCCAATACATTGGTGCGCTTAGAAGTACTACTTAAGTTATGGCTTTTAATAGTAGAATGCTGAATAATCTGGGATCGCCGACCCGTTTTCTTTACATGATGCTGTTTTGAAACTGCTTTTTGTGGCTTTGGCCTGGTTGGCTTTTTCTGTTTATTTGGTTTTTCTGGTTTGGTAGAAGAATTAGTCGGGTTATTAACACTCGGATTATTATTTTTTTTGGTGTAAATATAGGTGACATCTTGAGTCTGTGTACTAAAGAATCCAGTCGCATTCGTCGGTCTGGACTTTAAAGTATAGCCTGCAAGATCTTTGGCTCCAGTAGTATACCCGTCACCAACGTTACCGCTTAAAACAATTTCGGAAGTAAGTTTGTTACCATTTTCATCTTGGTAGTGAACAATCACATCAGCAGCTTTACTTGGGACATTAGGATTTACTGGCAGCTTGGTAGGAGCTTTTTTGTAGAGATAAACAACATCAGTTATAGTATTATCAGCAAAGCTACCACTGGCATTGGCAGGAGTTTCTGCTAAAGCGTAGCCAGTAATATCTTTCGGCTTTGTGGTATATGGAGTGTTTAATCCACCAGTTTGTACATCATTAGGTGCTAGTTGGTTGCCCACTTGGTCTTGATAATGTGTAATAACAGCCGCATTGTATCTAACATAGGCATCGGCGTCTTTAGCAGGATTATAGTTAGTTAAAAGTTGTGGAGATGTCCAACGCTTATCTTTAAGCGCTTGAGGATGCTCTGTTGTCCCATCACCGACGTTAACCCAGACTCCGGGCGTATCTAAGCCAGTATTTGATAGAGAATTTTTAGCACCTAGTTTTAAGTAGTTTAAACCTGCCAGTCCGTTTAGCATATTATCGCTGCTAGTAACAGAGTCCATATTGAAATTACTGATATCAAGGCTGGTTAAGCCACTATCTCCTGAAAACATTTCCATCATGTCAGTTACCTTGTCCGTGTTAAAGTGACTAACGTCTATCTTTGTCAAATTGGTGCAAAAGGCAAACATTCCGTTCGTGCTAGTAACATTACTAGTGTTGAAGTGGCTGACATCTAATTGATTCAGACTCATACAGTATAAAAACATGCCTACAGTTTGTTCAGCGCTGCTGGTATCAAAGCTAGCAACATTTAAATTTGATAACTTAAGGCACATGCCAAACATAGCAGACATATCCGTTACTTTTGCTGTATTGAAGCTACTAATGTTTAATGCCGTCAAGTTTCGACAGGCATAAAACATAGAATTCATGTTTTCAACATTTTTAGTGTCAAAATTATTCAGATTTAAGTTGGTTAAGCTTGTGCAAAGATTAAACATAGTACTCATGTCTTTAACTTTTGCTGTATTAAACGAACTAACATCAAGATTTGTTAAGGCAGAACAAGACTTAAAAAGCTTGTTCATATCAGTTACATTACTCGTATTAAAGCCACTCAAATCTAGACTTTTTAAATTTTTATCATTAGAGAACATAGAGGCCATATTCGTAACTTGGCTTGTGTCAAAGTTAGATAAGCCCTCAAACTCTTCTAAGTCGTTTAAATCACTGAAGAGACCAGCCGCAGATCCCTTGATAGCTAGAGGTCCGTCGATAACAATCTTTTTGGGTTTATTAGTGAGAAAGAATTGGCTAATTGTTCTAGGTACATCATTACTATCAGCTGTTATATTACCAGAAATAGTGGCAACTTCTTGATCAGGATCATATGTAAGATGAGCACCATTACTATCAGATGATATTAAGTTGGCTTTTGTAGCAATCTTTTGCTGTTCATTTTCACCATGTGTAACTGCAGGAGGCACGTCTTTTTGATTGGCTGCTTTAGCATCTGCATCAGAATTCTCATTATTTTTCGTAGAGATTACCGGCACACTAATTAATGAAGTTGTCTGATCTTTCGAATCACTATCAGCAGCATTTGTTTGGTCATTACCCTCATTTGTAGCAATAGGACTTTGTGAATCTACATTAGATTTTGTATCATTTCCAGATACAAGATGAGAAGCAGCAAGATGGTCTGCCTTAACTATTTGTGGACTGTTACCTAGTAAGCCGAGACTGACCACAAGGCCACCCAGCAGCAATTTTTCCTTGTTCTTATTCATTATACTTAACCTTCATGTATTAAAAACAGTATATCGTGTACCTAAATGGAGTTTATCATATTTATTATATTAATTAATAATTAAACGCACTAATATGTTTTAACAGGTGTAAGAATGCTTAAAGTAAAGCAAAATAGTTAGAGTGGTTTTAATTACTAACTATTTATATATATTATATATTAATACAATTATTTTAATTTTTAAGTATTGAATGAAACACTTTTTCGTCATTTTTCGTTGCACATATGGTTAAGCTAACTAGTTAAAATTGCTATAGCTGTTAGTAATAGTCTAGCAAATATAACAAATAGACTTTCTTTTTGCTTTTCTACAGTTTTAGACAAATACAGTAGCAGCATTGGTATTTTTAGCAATTTTTTTAAAACCGGAGTTTTAATTGCAGCCTTATGGTCAGCCAGGTATTGACTTACAATATGATTTACTTTTACTATTGAGGATTGCTGTCTCTTGAACCAAGTGAAGTTGCTAACCACTTTTTTAACCCCAATTACCGTTGATGCAATTGTGCCGAATTTATTATAAATGGTGCTTAAGAAACTAACTTTGCTTTTAGCTATAATAGAGCTAAATAAAATATGATAAAATCATTGTTAATTACTTTTCATTTTTAGTAAATCAGGTAGGCATTTCCATGAAGAGAACTTATTTTAAGGCAAATTTTACTATTGCACGCAAATCAAAGAAAAATATTCTGTTAATGGGCGCTTTGGTTTTATTCATGGTTCTCTTTGTATTAGTGGTTGAAGCTCAAAACTTGGGAGATAACTACCGTCAGTGGCGGTCATACTATGATTCTCTTGAGGTTAATATTAGTTATTTTGACAGCAGTCTATTACTCAAACAAGAATATAAAGAGACTTATGACAATTTAAACGCCCAGGAAGGTTGTATTTTCAGTTTGCAAAATGGGGAAGTTTTAAGTGATCCACAAACTTATCTAGACGGGTCGATCATGTTATTTCAAACCATGTTAGACGGCTACCGCAATAATTATCTGGGAGCCAGCACATTGAACGTTCCACCCAAATATCAATTGCATCAAAGATTAGTTACGTATAAATATCTTTATCGTCATCATATACCTGCAGTTATGAATTCAAAGGCATCAGCAACGTATTTAATCTATATTCTCAATTTTGTGGCTATTTTTATTTTCTTTTATATTTTGCTTATTTCTAATGATGTGTGGATGGTTAAGTTGGATCATAAGACGGTTTTACGCAATATCCCTTATCGTGTAGAAGATGAGGTTAAAGGTAAAACCATGATCAATTTGGCTTTAACCTTGGGCCCTTTACTTATTGGATTAGTTGGTGCATATCTTTTTGCTGGCTTACGAAATGGCTTTCGCAGTTTAAATTATCCTAATGTTTTTTACTTTAATAAAATAATAGCAATCCCAGTCTGGTTGGATTGTTTGCTCTTTTTACTTTATACCGCAGTATTGGTAGTATTTGTGACCAGTTTAACTTTACTTCTTAACCAGTTGACTAAAAATGTATATCTCACTACCTTTATTGGTATTGCTCTATATGTATTAACGTATTTGCCTGCCAAAATGCTTAAATTTATTGCTTGGCTGCCATCTGCATATTTAAATGTTAATGATGTGCTTAATGGCACTGTGGCAAGTAAAACAGGATTTGCAGGGCTAAACTTAGTCACCAGCGGCTGTATCCTATTAGTTTGGTCATTTATTTTGATCATCTGGTTCAGACACTTGGTTAATAAAGGAGGTATTGCACGATGAAATGGCGTTATTTCCTCTTTCAGTTGAAGGCTTTTTTGGTTAATCCCAAAAATATTGGATTGTTTATTGCTACTGTGATTATGTCTTTATATTTTAGTCTGGTCAGTGTGCCTAACCGTCAAGTAATTGAACAGGTCGATGCCAAGCCTATCAGAAAGGAATATATTGATGACACGGCCTTTTTAAAAGTGGCTATGCAAGAGATTGCTTATTCCAAGAAGCCAGGTTATTATTCTATTCCTAGCAAAGGGGCAGTGGACGCTGTCAGTACTTACCCACAGGTCTTATCTTATGATAAAAAAATATTGCTTGCTATAAAGAAAAAAGACTGGGATGCTTATGCTAAAAACGCCAGTGCTCGTTATCAATATATTGACGAGTTAATCTTTGTAGAAGGTAACCAAAACTTTTTGTATCCAGCTGCGTACAATCAAAATGATAATTTTAAGCAGGATGGTCATTTTGGCTATCAACGGACGTATCACTTGTATAACGCACTTTTAGCCGGTAAAAAGGATAAGCAAACAGAGCTGAATAAAAATATTTTGGAAGAACGCACAGCCTTACAAGTAATTCAAAACTCACTTTCTGGCTGGACAGTCTTAATCATGGTAGTGATAGTTTGTTTCTTTGCTGCAGACATTGAGACTAATGACAGGAAATATTATACGGTCTTGGAAAATATTCCTTTAAGTAAACGTACCATTTTATGGTTGAAAACTGGAGTTGTTGAAGTAGGGGTTTTGCTTGACTTTGTAGTAGCTGGGATAATTGCTCTTCTTTGTATAGCACCTAGATATGGTTTGGGATCATTAAGACTAAATACTGTTGATTATTTAGGCAAAATAAACTTCAAAGCAACCTTTAGGACTGAAACACTAGGTATGTATTATTTGCAGTTTATCATTTTTGCAATCATTATTTCGTTTATCTTTATCAGGTTGACAATTCTGCTATCAATCGTTTTGCGTAACGAATATGTTGCCGGCATGCTTAGCAGTTTGTTTGCTATCAGTGCGAAGATGCTTTACTTCTCGTTGGGCATGGGCTTTGTTTACCCGTTTTTGGAAAAATGGCCTATGACTTACTTTTCTATCGGTGACAGTATTACCGGCAACTTGGCTTATTTGATGGATGCACCCGGATGGGGCTTTACTGCTGGCTTAGGACCACTCATTTGTCTGGCACTTGTCATTGAAATTTTACTGTTTTTGTTCACGCAAATTAAAAGCATCCCTTTAGTTAGACGAGGTGATTAAAATGTTAAAAATAAAAGATGTCACATTGGCATTTGGAAAAAACGTTGTTTTAGACGATGTTAACTTGGAATTTAAGCAGGGCGAGATCGTTGGTCTCGTAGCGCCTAATGGTACTGGTAAGTCGACCTTGATCAACGTTATTTTGCATAATCTGACGCCGCAAAAAGGGTTTGTTGAATATGAAAATACACGTTATCAAACACAAAAAGACACGATTAAATTACACCAGGAAATTTGCTCGTTTCCTGAACAAAGCGACCTGTTTCCCTTTATGACTGGACGAGATCATCTTAATTTATACGCTGATCTTTGGCACAATTCTGTCAAATCAGTCGGGCAGGTCATTAATGACTTGCAAATGGGAAATTATGTGGATAAGAAGGTGCAGACTTATTCTTTGGGGATGAAACAGCGACTTTGTTTTGCAATGGTAGTAGCAGCTGATTCTCCTGTAATGTTGTTAGATGAAGTAATGAATGGACTTGATCCACAGAACGTAGTTTTAATTTCACAGATGCTTCTTAAACTAAAGGATGAAAACAAGTTGATAATTATGGCTTCACACCTTTTGTCTAACTTGCAGCAGTATGCTGACAGGGTCTTGTTTATGGGTAAAGGACACATTATTGAAGATCTAGACAATAAAAAGCAAAATAAACGGTATCTAAAGATGCAGAGTACCCCTGAAACGACTAAGTTGCTAGCCGGTTATGACTACGAAACCTTGCCTAATAACCTGATATTAGTTCCTCTAGAAAAAATTGAGCAGGATAAGCTGACGCAACTTATAGCCAGCTTAGTTAGAGCTGATATTCAATACGCAGTTGAAAGAATTGATATCGAAGACTTATTTAATAAATTTTATGATTAGTTTAAAGCTTTAACCTGATTTAATATTTGCAGAAAATAAGTAGCCGTAGTTTGCATGTCCATATTAGTTAAAAAATGAATGATTGAGACAGCTGCTTCATCATTGGCAGTATTGTGGAATGTAAGAATTGCATTTAAAAATTTGCGCCCAACAATTAACAACATTTCGTTATCTGGTAAGTCAATCTGGTTTATTCGTGTAAGTAGTTGGTCTGCAAATTTAAACTGACTTTTTGTAATTAAGCCAATTACAGCTTCAAATAGAGCTGCTATACCAAAATGAAATGTACCTTCTCCTGCTTTTTTAATAAAAGAAATATTACTGATAACCTGAACAGAGATTTGGTAAATGATTCTGGGACTAATAATAGGGATAACATTGGCAAAAAGTGAGAGAAATTCATGACCCCAAACAGTTATCTTACTTAATTGCTGGTTTAATTCATTTTGCTGGGCTACAGGAAAAATATTATGCTGTGAAGTTTTATAATACAAACTAAAGGCTATTGCTGCATAGTCAAGGTCAAAAGGATCTTGACTTGACTGATATTTATTTAATGCCGCTTGAGCCAGTTTTTCCAAATAATCTCTGTCGTGGTTACTCCAAGACTCTTCTAAAATTTGGGCAATGTGATCCTTTGGGTCGACTTTAGCAAGTGCAATATATTCAGTTGCGGATAAACTAAGTTTTTCACACAATTTTAATACCCGGTTAAAATCCATGTGTCCTTGATTATTTTCCCAGCGAGAAAGCATTTGAATGGAACAAATGCCTGCGGCAGCTTCTTTAAGAGTAATATGCTGCATTTTTCGCAACTGTTTAAATTCATTCCCTGATTGCATGCTGTTTTTGTCCTTTTTAAGATATTATGGCACTTTTTTCTCATATATGAGAAGTAAAAAAATCTAAAAAATAATTCATGCTTTAATATGTTTAATCAAAAAATATCTTAACCGTTTTAATAATAAAGATGGAGTAGAAAAATGCAATCTTCATTAAAATTTGCACCTAAATGGAAACTCGTTGCCTACACACTTTTAGCAATAGTAATGGCATTTAGCAATGTGGTAATTGCATATGTCACTAAGATCATGTTAAATGCAGCGCAATATCGTCAAGGCGATAGTGGCAATTTAATTAGAATTGCCAGCATTGGTGCTGCAACAATCTTAATTATTATGCTGTCTAATTTTGTGTACCGTTATATCAAGTACGCTATTATTCAGGATGTCAATGTTTATCTTAAAGACAAAACGATGAGCTACCTGATTGAACAACGCAGTGACTCACAAAAGGATGGTTTAAGTCTGATGACGAACGATCTTAAACAGATTGAGACGTCTAAGACTACAAATGAATTAATGATCATTGCAGAATTAGTATCTTTTTTGCTATCAGTAGTAGTTGGTTTAATCAATTCCTGGATTTTAACATTAATTTTTATGGTGACTACTTTAATTCCTGGACTAGTGCAAAGGGCTTTTACCAAAACAATTCAAGCAAAAGCAAAAGTTTGGGAGACAAATAACGTCGCATACACTCAGAGTGTAAATGACGGGTTAAACGGAGCGCAGACTGTCGGCTTATACGATGCCCAAAGTTCGACTATTAGTAAAGTGGTTAATAGTGCCAAAAGAATGGAAGAAGCATTAAAGAACTTAAACTTCACACAAGCTGCAGCGGGAGAAGTCATTATGGCTTTTGCAGATATTTTTAGCTTTATTTTACCGTTTCTAGTAGGTGCCATCTTAATGCTGCAAGGTCAAATTGGTGTTGGTACTTTAATTATGATAGTGCAACTATCTAATGAATTTATTAATCCGATAGTTAATATTTTTGAACAATTGAATGCCATCAAGTCTACTAAGCCGATGTGGGATAAAGTAGAGCAGGCTCTGTCTTTTTCAGCTGACAGTACTAAAAATGCAAAAACTGGTAAATTTACTGGTTTGAAAGTTGAAGATGCAACATACAGTCAAGGTGGCAGAGAAATTTTCACTCATCTTAATCTTGCTGTAGCACCTAATGAAAAAATCTTGCTCATGGCACCAAGTGGTTGGGGAAAGACTACGTTGTTGAATTTAATGTTGGGTAAAATTAAACCTAGTGAAGGTCATGTTTATATTGATGGTGAAGATGTCACTGGCAACTGGACCAAAGCCCATGATAATTTCAGTTACGTTAACCAAAAGCCGTTTATCTTTGATGATACAATCAAGTTTAATATTTTACTGGGGCGGAAGGCTTCTCCAGAAAGTTTGGCTAAAGCAGTTGAATCGGCGGGACTAACTGAACTCGTGGATGAAAAAGGCTGGGATTATCAGGTTGGTGAAAAGGGGGCAAATTTATCCGGAGGACAAATCCAAAGAATTGAAATTGCACGTGCTTTTCTCTCTGAACGGCCAGTATTGCTCGCTGATGAAGCTACTAGTGCCCTCGATCCGGAACTGTCACTTGCAATTCATAAAACGTTATTAAAAAAGCCTAATTTGGCAGTAATTGAAGTGGCTCATAAAATTTCTGCCGCTGAAAAATCATTATTTGATCGGATAATTAATTTAAATGGAGAAAATGAAGAATAAAGAAGTATTAATGCGCTATGTTGATAATGATGGAGTTGTTAAAGTTTGGCCTGGTAAGGCTAAAAACCGGCTGTTGATTTTACAATATTTGGCAACTAAATTTGAACCAGCTAAAAAATATTCTGAGCAGGAAGTAAATTTAATTTTAATGCGTTATGTGGCTGATTATGTTACCAGAAGGCGAGATTTAATTGAAAATCATCTTTTAAAGAGAACGGATGACGGTAGATTTTACTGGCTAAAATGAAGAAAATTAAAAAGCAAATAATGTATGTCAGCAATTGAAGGATAAATTTTGGGATATTATTGTAGCTAAACCACCTGAAAGTTAGTCAGTAAGAGTGCTTAATGCTTTTGCAATCTATTTAAATGAAAGAGCAGGTGATCTATTAAATATGTTACAATCCAAAGAATATAAACTTGATATTAACGGTGAAAAACAAACTATCCAGGGTGTTTACGGTTCTGATAAGGCTATGTATCATAATCTAAGAGGAGTTAAAGAGATTATGGAAATTTGGGGGAAACAATAATGAGTGACCGAATTAAAGATACACTATATGACCGTGGTGTAATGAAAAATAAGTGAATTTATATCTAGCGGTATATACGATTTGGTAGGTAAATATCGTTCAGGTAATTTTCAAAAAATGGCTATGAATTTTTCGATCATTCACGCTTTGTTTAAACAAAGAAATTATTGTTATTACTAAAGGACAATCCCGATATAAAATACAGTTCAAGTTTGATAATGGATCAAAACTTATACTTAGTCGGGACACTGCAGTCAAAAAGCTTATAAGTAAACAAATAAAAATCAAACTAAAAGGACTAACTCCGCTTGAATATCGGAAGCTAGTCCTCAGTTAATAGCTAATATAAAGTGTCCTAATTTTGGGGTTCACATCATTGCTTAGTGCCTTTTATCTATATATTTCTTCTTTACGTTAAGTAGGAACAATCATAATTTTATTTATCTAAAATATAGACAGCAGCTCCATATGGCGGTAGTTCAATCTGTTTTCCTAATTGTTGATCAAATTGATAATTATTGATCAATAAACGACTATTTTTAAAATGAAGCTTACTTGGTACCTTGATTTCTTGTTTATCTGCCGTAAAGTTTCCGGTCACAAATAAGTATTGTGTTGAAGTTTCTCTTAAATACGTGTACGTAGATGGATTGTCGGGATCCAATAATTGATAATCACCTTCAGTAATGATTGGAATTTCATGCCGTAAGCGAATTAATTTCTGATAGTAATAAAAAACAGAATCAGGATCTTTTAAATTATCTTCAGCATTAATGTGTGAATAATTGGGATTATAGTCTATCCAAGGCTTTCCTGTACTAAAGCCGCCATTTTCATTCCACGGAATAGGGGTTCTACCATTATCACGGGAATTCAAATAAATGGTTTTTAAAGTATATTCTTTTGAATAATGCTTATTATTAATGAAGTCTTCATAGATATTATGAGTTTCAATATCTCTATAATCATTAATATCTTTAAATTTAGCATTAGTCATGCCTAACTCCTCACCTTGATAAATAAAAGGTGTGCCACATTGCATATGTAAAATAGTGCCAAGCATTTTGGCTGACTTATCACTCCATTCAGGTTGATCATTACCAAACCGAGTTACTGCTCGGGGTTGATCATGGTTACTCCAATATAAGCTGTTCCAACCATCATTTTTAATCATCACTTCCTGCCACTCGCTTAAAACTCTTTTTAAATCAACCAAATTAAATCTTTTATTGGAAAATTTTCCGTCTACACCATATGACAAATGCATGTGGTCAAATTGGAACACCATATTTAGTTCATGTCTTTGCGAAGCTGTATATAATACAGCTTGTTGACTGTTAGTATGGGCTGTTTCTCCAACAGTCATAACATTATAATGAGCTAAAGTTTCACGATACATTTCTTGAAGATATTGATGAACCTTAGGACCATTGGAAGCGCCGATATAGTAGTTTCCATATGATTTATTTTGAATCAAGGGACCATCTGGAAAAGTTGGATCTTTAGATATCAAGCTGATAACATCCATCCGAAAGCCATCAATTCCTAGTTCTAGCCAATATTTCATTATTCTATAAACGTCCTGACGAACATTTTTATTTTCCCAGTTTAAGTCAGGTTGTTCCTTGGCAAACAAATGCAGATAATATTGCCCTCTCTCCGGTGCATATTCCCATGCAGGGCCACCAAAACTAGACCCCCAGTTATTAGGAGGTGTACCGTCTGGATTAGGATCTTTCCAGATATAATAATCAGAATACGGATTATTCTTAGATTTTCTGCTTTCTTTGAACCACTTATGCTGATCACTAGTATGATTAACAACCAAATCTAAAATTATTTTCAAATTTAATTGATGGGCAGCATGTAATAATTGCTTGAAATCTTCTAAATTACCAAATTGAGGATTAATTTGATAATAGTCTGATATATCATAGCCATTATCAACCATAGGAGACTTATATATAGGATTTAGCCAAATAACATCTACACCTAATTTAGATAAATAAGGTAACTCAGATACTATTCCTTGAATGTCTCCGATGCCATCCCCATTACTATCTTTAAAACTTTTAGGATATACTTGGTAAACAACACTATTTTTCCACCATTGCTTTTCCAACTTATTCATCTTCCTCATCAAGCTCCATATTACTAAATTGATCATTTACATAGACAATTTGTTCTTTTGCTTCAATGATCAATTTTCTTAATTCTTCAGGTTTTAAATAATTATCATCTGATGGCAACGAAAGAACAACTCCTAAAACTAAAGGTAAGTTCATTCCAGAAATTAATTGAACGTGCTCATATTTTAGATAAGGAACAAAAGCTTGATTAACCGAGCCGCCTGGTAAATCCGTAAATATTATCAATTCATCGTGGCCTAAATTAACATCTTCTAAGCTTTTTTCAATTTCTTGTTCTATAGGTAAATTTGATAGATAGGCGTTTAAAGTAGCAATAGATTCAATATTTGGATTAATATATTTCAAAGTATCTAGCAGTCCAAATGCCATTCTATGATGACTAGCGATAAGAATTTTTCGATTCATAATAACCTCTACACTTTTAAAATTCCAAAAAAGGACATTGCTAATGAGAATATGATTACTAGGAATATGATTTGAATGACAGTTACCTTTTTACTCATCAATGCCTTATAAACAAAATATGTTAATATTGCTGGTAATAACGCAGGCATAATTTTGTCCAAAATACCCTCTTGAATATTTAGATTAACTTTTCCAACTTTAAAATTAAGTGCCAAGTTAATCTTTACTACTGAGGGAATCAGTGCACCAATAACAGTTAGTCCCATGATCGAAGCGGCTTCAGTAAATGTTGAAATCTTATCACCTAAAGTTGTAACTAATTTAATGCCGGAATCGTAACCTAAATCAAAAAGTTTATATCTAAAGAAGAGAAACATACAGTTCAAGCATAACCAAATAATTGCACCTGCTGGATTCCCTTGTAGTCCCATGTATGCAGAAATTGAGCCAATAATTGTTGGGTATAAAACCCAAATTAAAGTATCACCTATTCCAGCTAATGGTCCCATCATTCCTGTCTTGAAACTTTGAACAGTGTCAATAGCTTTGACACCATCTTTTTCTTCCATAGCGAGACTAGCACCTAATAAAATATTTGCCATCCATGTAGTAGTATTGAAATAATTGAAGTGGTTATTGAGAGACTTTTTATAGTCTTCATCATTAGGATAAATTTTCCGCAGAGCTTTCTCTAGGCCATATACTACTGCTGGTGCTTGTTGAGTTTCGTAGTTAAAATCATTACATGCCATAAACATATAACGAGTTGCAGCTATTCTTCTATCTTTTTTGGTTAAAGTCATTTTTTCAGCCTCATTATTTGAATTATTCATCAAAATCGTCTCCTTCTTCATCTGCTGAGAGTGCGCTTGATGTACTAGTTGTTGTATTTGTTTTGACGGTAGTTACATAGAAGTAGTATGCCATTGCCAGTCCAACAATCGATACTCCCATCATGGGTATATTCAGATAACCTGACAAGAAGAAACCAATTAAAAGCATTGAAAGATATTTTTTTGCTGGCATAACCTGCAGTAGCATTGCAATACCAACTACAGGGAGCATTGAACCCGCAATTGATAGCCCGTTAGTTACCCAAGCAGGAATGAAGTGCAACACACTTTTTACCAATGTGCTGCCAAAGCAAACAACTAATGCGGTGGGAAGGGCAGTGGATAAACCAAAAACTAAGGGTCCAATCCATAAAATACGGTTCATTTTTTTGAATTTACCTGCATTCATTGCCTTTTGAGCTGCATGAGCAACGTAAGTATTAATAACTTTGGCTAATACGTCCAATTGAATACCAATCATTCCAACTGGAACTCCAACTGCCAGCGCTATAGCTTTTGCGTCAGCAATATTATGCGTGGTTTTAGTAGCAATATAAATTCCAACTATTGTCGCTAAACCCCAATTAGGTACTGAAGATCCGCCAATATTCGCAACGCCCAAAGCCATTAACTGAAACGTTCCGCCAATGATCATCGCTGTTTGCATATCCCCAGTAATCAGACCCATAAATAAAGCCATCATTATAGGAAACCAGGTCGTAATTACAAATCCTTGCTGATCAATAACTGCCCAAAAAGATAGTAAAATTGTTAAAAAACCTTGAAGAACTAACATATTTCCTCCTTATTTAATATACATATTCAATGATTGATCTGTATCTGACGGAACATACCTAAAAGTTACCGGTACCCCTAATTTTTCAATAGCCTTAAAATCAGCTATTTCCTGCTTATTTACTGCAACCATTTTATGTACTTCTTTTTTATCTGGGCCGTCAAACATAATACCGATATTAACTTTAGGAATCTTGATATCATTTTTAATCAAGGTCAAAATGGTTGATGGCTCTTTAACTATTAAGAAAACATTGTGGTTATCATATTTACCTTCATGAAAATTCTTTATTGCTGTAGCAGTATCAATTATAGACATTCCAGTACCTGCAGGCTTACTCATTCG
This sequence comes from Lactobacillus kimbladii, assembly GCF_014323605.1. GTDB lineage: Bacteria > Bacillota > Bacilli > Lactobacillales > Lactobacillaceae > Lactobacillus > Lactobacillus kimbladii_B. The sequence goes on from NZ_SCMB01000001.1 coordinate 623,465, forward strand.
CATGGCAGCTTTTTGTACCTCATCTTTACTTATTACATCATCTATTACCATCAGTCTTTTCGCTTTAAGAAAGCCTGCCCACTGGGTAACAACGATTCCATGAATTAATCTTTGATCAACTCTTGCTAAAACTACACTCATTTTGTATTTCCTTTCTTTTTGCTTGGTATCGATACCAAATTAAAATAAAAAATTATGTTGATTTTCTTTTAATAAATTCTAAGTTAAAAACTTGCTTTGAATTATAATTGGGATCCGCGATTGACTCTAAAATTGCTTGTGCGGCTTTTTGGCCCATTTCTTCAATAGGTTGCCGAATGGTTGAAAGTGGAATGAACAAGTCAGCGCTGGTAGGCTGATCATCGACACCCAGAATAGCTACTTCTTTTGGTATTGATATACCTAAATTTCTTGCTTCCTCAAGCATTCCAATAGCTACTTCATCGCTACCAGCTATTATTACGTCAGGTCGATTTTTAAGATCTACTATTTTATCAATGATTTTTCTACCATCCTTGATAGTTTGGCAATGAGGAAAAAACCAGTCTGGATTAAACGACAAGTTTGCTTTATTTAAAGCATCTCTAAAGCCCAGAAAGCGATCAGTATTTAAATCATTATTGATCGTTTTAGTTAAAATGATCTCTTTATGTCCAGTTACGTAGGCAATTTTACGATATCCGGAATTAATTAAACTTTCTGTTGTAGACTTAAATCCTTCATATTGATTTGCTCGAATTATAGGGATTCGATCGCTTTTAAGATATTCATTTACTAAGACAATCGCCCCAAAGTCTAAATATGATGAAATTGTCGACCATGAATTTTCTAAAGAACATAGAATTATTCCGTCTACTTCTTGAGTTCTTAACATTTCTAGTGCTGCTAGTTCTTTATCCTTGCGGCCAAATGTTTGAACAAGAATAGTACTGTAATTATTAACATCTAAGTTCAATTCAATTATGTTCACTAAGCTTGCAAAAAATGGATTAGTAATTCGAGGAACAGTAACAACTAATGTATTAGCTTTGCTTCCTCTCAGCCTTCTTGCTGATGCCAATGGTTTATATCCCAATTGCTTCATCGCATCTAAAACTAATTGTCTTTTTTGTGGTGATACGTGTGGGCTGTTGTTGATCACTCGAGAAACAGTCGAAACAGATATATTTGAAAGCTTTGCAACATCTGAAATTGTCACATTTTTCTTCACTGCTATTTTCCAATCCTCCTTGTTTAAAGTTTAAACCACAATTTAATTTTTATGGTATCGTTATCATAATACAGCTGAATTTGTTTTGCAAGCGCTATTTTACGAATAAACTATATATGATAAGTAAATCAACCCTTATTTTAACTATACTCATATGATTAAATTCTCAGCTGTAACTATTATATAAATTATAATCAATCTCACTTATCAGTTTTTCAAAATAAATTTGGCTAGTATACAAAAACTGTTACTTTAAGGATTTGAGAAGTAGACTAAAACATAAAGTAAATTGCAAGTCACTATAGAGAGTATAATTGTTAGATTCACTCAGAAATAATCAAGACTAAACTAAAAGGACTAACTCCGATCGAATAGAGAAAGTTAGTCCTCAATTAAAATTAATAAATATCCTAATTATAGAGTTGATATCAAAGTAAAAATATTTTTATTCTAATAAAGAAATTATATTATTTAATTTTTGCTAATGCGTCATCTACAGCGCTTTTAACAGCTTTCGAGGTCAGCGAAGCACCAGAAACTGCGTCAACATTGGTTGAATTAGATTCAATAATGTTGTGAAGCAAAGGTTTAATGATTTTTTGACCAATTTCCTTAGTTTCACTTTGTTTGATGACATTGATATCTTGGATATTTTGGTTATTTTTATCCATGGTTACTTTGACTACGAACTCATTTCCCATGCCTTGATCACTTTTACCCAGAAACTGATTGGCACCAAGCTGGTAGTTTTCTGTTTGTTCATCACTAGCTATAATTTTAGGGTCAAGTGGAGCAACACTATCCGCTTTTTCTACTGGTTCTTGGGCGACATTTTCTCCAGCAATTTTACCGAATATCAACAACTCTGCAACATCTTGACCAGCTTGATATTGATTAGTGGTTATGCTACCGGCTTCGCCAGCACTATATAAGCCCTTAATTGCCGAGCCATCTGGCTTTAAAACCTCAGCTTTTTCGTTTCTGCGTGGACCTCCCTGAGTGTTTAAAGCTGCAGGCTGCAACTTAATTGCGTATATTTGTCCATCAGCAAGTGGGGTCATTGTTTGGCCATTTCTGCTAAATGAATAATCCTTGCCTAATTTAGCAAGTTCGTTAAAGTCCTTAACTGTGTTACTAAAAATGGTTGAATCAAAATTAAGTTTTGCGGCAAGTTCACTAGCAGAGGATGCTGCAATTGCTTTATTTAAAGCAGATTGTAATGCACTATCCTGTATTTGTTCCAATTTGGCTTTTTGCTTTTGGTCAAAAATAATCCAAGATTGTGTAGTCAGATATGGGTGTCTACCAAAGCCATGAATAAACAGATAGCCGGCTTTAGAATGCTGGTCTTCTGCAAAGTAACGTGTGCCATCATTACCTACAACGAAAATGCTGCCTGTGTATAGTTCTGGCCAAGTGTATGATAAAATGCCGCGCTGGCCATCTGCAACTGCATAAGTCAAACCGTGATATAAGCCACCGCCATTGTAAACACTTGTGTGCCACTGATCAGCACCAGCTTCAATACTTAAATTGATAGAATCTCCCTTATTATATAGAGTACCCATTGGTACCATTTTAGGAACGCCTAGGTAATCCTGAATTCGTTCAGGATCGTTTTCAAAGCCGCCGGCTGTGAGAACAACACCTTTTTTGGCGTGGACGTATACTTCTTGTCCATGTCTGTTGATTACTGCTCCTATGACTTTGCCGGTTGAGTCTTGCATTAAGTGAATAGCCGGAGATTCATACCAAATAGTAATATGATCAAGCCGTTTCATGACCTCATTTCTGAGTACTTTCCACAAAGCTCCGTCTTCAATTTGCTGCCCATCATGTACAGTGTATAAGTCATAGTCGGAAGCTCCCGGATAGTCAGGATAATCAGGGAAATCTCCTTTGACCGATTGAACTGCTGGTCTGTCTGGATGTGCTAAAAAGCTGAAAGGCTCAACATGAAGGTATTTTTTTAAGTAATTAGGCATATCAGCTACGCCATCAACAAAAGTATCTATGATTTTTTGATTAAGATCAAAGGGTGCTGTCATTTTGGAATAGTATTTTTGATAAGAAGATTTGCTTTTAGTACCTGCAATCATTTGTCCACAATAACGAGTATTACCACCTTCGTGGCCAACTGGTGCAACATCTGTTAAAAGTACTTTGCAATTATTGTCAGCAGCAAACCTTGCGGCAGTAGCGCCTGCTCCTCCAAAACCAATAACTATAACATCAAAATCAGCCTGCCATTTAAAATTGTTAATTTGTGTTGTTAGCATTTTTTAAAATCCTTTATTCTAAACCTAAAACTGACTTTGCTGCACGCCGGCCTTGATGAACGATGCCACCGATGGCTGTCCCAGAACCAGGGTAGTATGAGCCAAGCCAGCCACCGGCATTGAGTCCTGCTGCGTACAAACCCGTAATAGGCTGATTATAAACATCAAGTACGTTGCATTTCTTATTAATCTTTAGTCCACCTAAAGCGCCTAAATTGCCTGGTGTATTGCGGTATGCATAATAAGGTCCGGAAAATGGTCTTACACCATTTGTTCTATTGTATTCTGGATCCGCGCCATTAGCGGCATTTTTATTCCAAGTATTAACGCTGTTAACAAGGTTTGCTTTAGGAACATTAATTTTGTCTGCTAATTCTTCGAGTGAATCGGCTTTAACTACCAAACCGCTTTTGACATCGCTCTCTAATGATTCTGGGTTCCATGGACTAGTTTTTTCATTAATAGAATCTGCACCAAAAATCTGATAAGTTGGTTTGTCTAGTTGCTTTTCCTGGTTGAAAATTGCCAGGAATTCATAAGCATAAGTTGCATCTTCGTTAACAAATCTTAAGCCATTGCCATTAACAAAAATTGAAGGGATTGTAGGAACACGGTCATCAGTACCATTGCCAGTTCTGGCATCAAAATCAATTGTTCCACCAAAGCCGGTAACGGCTGCGCCAATTGCCATGCCCATCACAATGCCGTCACCTTGATCTGTTAAGACAGACCAGCAATGATGAGCTTTAACATCTTCATAATGTTGAGGACTCAAGTCCTTAGCTAATGCTACATTTTGATCAATCGAGGCTGTGGCCAGAATGACTCCACGGCGTGCTTTTAAATATTTAAGTTGATGGTCTTTTCCTTCACTCACAACACCAATAACCTTGCGCTCACTGCCATCTCCAGCCGTAATTAATCCTATTACAGCAGTATTATAAGTAATTTCTGCTCCTTGTTTTAAAGCATATTTGAGGAGATGTTGGGTTAAAATAATACCGTTGCCACTGGCACCGCCATTTTCATAAACATGAATCCGATCCGCAAAATGATCTTTAGCATAAGGAATCTCAGTGTGTCCGTAGACATTCGTCCATTTAATACCCATATTGGCCAGCCACTCAATATTTTTTGGAGAATTTTGAGTAAAATCATGTACTAAATCTTGGTAAACACGACCTTCACCTGCTTTTAAATATTCCTGCTCATGATTTTCAGGGGTATCGTTTTGATATTTAGTAGATTCTTTTTGTAATTCCGTACCCGCTGCTTGAATTACACCTCCGGAATAGTTAGTTGTACCACCAGCGATGCCTTGTTTTTCAATTACCATCACAGAAGCGTGATTTTCTGCGGCCGTAGCAGCAGCGGCTAGACCGGCACCACCGGAGCCTACGACAATTAAATCATATTCACCGTCATATTCGTCTACATCATAATCGGTAACTGTTTCTTTAAGTAACGGATAATTTGCAATCTCAGGAATACCGTTTTCTTTTGTGTGAGAATCAGGTTGCGAGGCACCCGATACAGCATCTACATCGGCTTTTGTCTTTATTCCTGCTTCATTAGCAGCCTTGATAGCAGCCTTTCTTAAAGCACCGGTTGAAATTGAAGCACCTGAAATTGCGTCAACTTCAACGGAATTTTCTTCATTGGCTTTTTCCAGCCAAGTTGCAATTCCCGCTGCACCTACCGTATTCGGCGTAACATTTTCAGCCCAAATCTGCTTAATTTTGTTTTTATTTTCATCAACGTCAATCACAGCTTTAATTATGCCGTGAAAGCCTTTTTCTTCTGCGCTATATTGACTCATAGTTTTACCTCTAAAATATTAAATTTTATTGTTATCGCTTTCGGAATTAGTATATTTTATTTATACTTATAAGTGAAATCAATATCAGTTATTAATAATAGAAATTATTTATAAGAAAAAAATGGATATAAAAAAATTAGAAACTTTTATTAATTTAGTTGAAACTCGCAATTATACTAGAACAGCAAAAGCACTTCATGTGACTCAACCGACGGTTTCTCATGATATTAAGGCAATTGAAAATGAAATTGGTGTAAAACTATTTAATCGTAATAAACGTTATGTAAATGTTACTCAAGACGGCAAAGCTTTTTACCAAAAAATCAGACCTCTAATTAATAACTACTATTCAGCTGTACAAGATATTCAAAAGAAAGACTTGGCTGATAATTATAAAATAATAATAGGCTACTCATATACACCTTTTAATGATATGTACATTCCAATCTGGATTAAAAATTTTCAGCAAATGTATCCCAAAGCTAAGTTTTCAATTATTAGTTTGAATCACAACGAATTGAAGCAACAAGTCTTATCGGGAGAAATAGATGTTATTATTACTACGGGACGGGATGCAGCAGATTTAAATAATATAAAAAGTTATCATATTGAGACTGAGGCATTTAAGGCAATTGTTCCTGAAAAGAATCCTTTATGTCAGAAGAATAAACTTGAATTAGAGGATTTCCAAAATGAAAAAATGCTTTTTCTTGATAACAATTGGGCAGCAGAGGATCTAATTAATTTACAAAATAAAGTAATGCATATAAATAATCAAATGCATATTACATACGTAAATGATTTATCTGCTCTTAACATTTTAATTAAAGCTGAACAGGGCATTGCTTTTGGACTGTACTGCCTTTTTCCACATTTGAATGAAAATTCTGTTTATGTTCCGCTTGATTGAGAGCCACAAGTCGATTTAGTAGCCATTACGCAGAAAAATAATGAAAAAAGAGTTGTTTATCAGTTTATCAAGTTTATTCAAGAATTCGAATTTGACTTTAACTAGTACAGAAAATATAAAAAGAAGAGTCTGGGAAAAAACTCTAACTTAACTAAAAAGGCTGACAAATCACGTCAATAAAACGTTGATTTGTCAGTCTTTTTAAATTGTGAAATTTTTTAATTTAACTTCAAAGAGCACTTTTTTCCCACACACTTCTTTTTGCATTAAGCTATATTAATAAAGCCAGTGATTCATAGGGCTGTAAAGCTAAAGTTTTAGGCACCTCTTGAAAATTTTTATCGTAGTTGCTAATTAAAGTTTGTGCTTTTTGCCCTTGATAAGAAACGGGTAAACCGTAAGTTACTTTTTGCCCATAAAAGTTGTTAATTACAAGTAAGGTTTGTCCTCGGTAAAGCCTGCAATAAGCAAAAATTTGTGGGTGGTTCAAGTCGATGGGTTCATAGCTCCCCTTAGCGATAATGGGATAATGTTTTCTCAAGTAAATCAACTTTTGATAATAGGGGAAAATTTCACCATGATCAAGTTCAGCCGCCACGTTAATTTGTTCTTGATCTTTTGGCTTTAGCCAGGGGGTTCCAGCAGTAAAGCCGGCGTTGACGGTGTTATCCCAATGCATTGGCGTTCTGCTATTATCGCGCGACTTTGCCTGAATAATTGCCAGCGCTTTGGCGTCACTTAAGCCTTGCTTTTTAAGTTCATCATAGGCATTGAGTGTTTCGATATCGACATAATCCTTAATCTTTTGGTAATTGGGATTGATCATACCAATTTCTTCGCCCTGATAAATATAAGGGGTCCCGCGTAATAGGTGCATTACGGTAGCCAACATTTCAGCGGATTTTTCCCGAAAATGAATGGGATCACCAAAACGGCTCAGTGCCCAGGGCTGGTCATGATTATTCCAAAACAGGGCATTCCAGCCACCACCTTGACTCATTCCAATCTGCCAGTTATTAAGAGCATTTTTTAAAGCGGAAAAGTCAAAAGGTATTTTGGTCCATTTCTGACCATTTTGATAATCAACTTTTAGATGATGAAATGTGAAAACCATTGATAATTCGTGATTATCTTTTCTAGTGTAAGCAACGGAATTGGCAACAGTTGTTGAGGACATTTCTCCCACAGTAATCGCATCTGGCTCCTGACCAAAAGTTTTTTGATTTAATTCTTTTAGATATTGGTGCACTATCGGCTGGTCTGTATACATTAACTTGCTAGCAGTGTTTTTAGGCGCATCAGTGAGTTTTTCATCTTTGCCAATAACATTAATCACGTCAAAGCGAAAACCTTTAACTCCTTTGTCACGCCAAAAATTAACAACCTTAAATAATTCTTTTCTAACTGCAGGATTATGCCAGTCGAGATCAGCTTGAGTTTTGTCATATAAATGAAGGTAATACTTGCCGGTCTTGCCAAATGGGGCCCAGGCTGGCCCACCAAACTTAGATGTCCAATTGTTAGGTAAGCTGCCATCTGGCTTAGGTTCTCTGATGTAGAAAAATTTTTGATAATATTCGTCTCCAGCCAACGCCTTTTTAAACCAAATGTGATCGGTGGAACAATGATTTAAAACCATGTCGAGCATCACACCAATATGGTTTTGAGCCAGCTTTGCGACTAACTCTTCGAAATCGGCCATTGTGCCAAATAATGGATCAATTTTGTAATAATTTGCGATGTCATAGCCATTATCGTTTTGAGGAGACACAAAAAAGGGATTAAACCAGATCATATCGATATTTAGTTTTTTTAAGTAAGGGATTTTCTCGATAATTCCTCTTAAATCCCCGATGCCGTCACCATTACTGTCGTAAAAAGATTTAGGATAAATTTGATAAATCACTTTATCTGCCAAACTCATAATATAAGTCCTCCATTTTTAGCTTTTCTGTGGGCGAAGTCTACAAATTTGAATTTATCAGGTCGGTGTTGAGAAATAGTGTACTGAAAAAAAGAAGTATCCTTTAAATAAGTTAAACTACGGACTACTACCACTAAGTTAGTATCGGTAAGATGCAACTGCGCCATTACATCTTTACTTGCCGGTTCTACGGTAATAGTTTTACTTGCATAATCGATTTCAAGTCCTAAATCATGTTCAAAATAGTGGTATAAGGAACTTTTAGCCTGTTCAAGTGATATGTCAGGTACATATTTTTTTAAAATATAATCTTCGTCAACCACTATTGGCTCATGATTGATTGATCTTAAACGGGCTACATAGGTTGCGGCAGTTTCTGTTAAGGATAAATGCTTACGGATTATAAAAGGCATCTGGGCATCTTTTAATTCCAATATTTTAGTTGCAGCATTCATTTGCTTTTGCTTGTTCAGTTCATCAAAAGATTCGATATTAGAAATCGGAAAGGCAATTCGAGCTGTGTTAATAACTACTGAGCCCTTTCCTTTTATTTTTTGAATTATACCGGCATCCAAGAGCTCATTTAAAGCTTTTCTAATTGTTTCACGTGAAACGTTATAAAGCTCTGACAGAGCAGGCTCACTCGGTAAAAAATCACCGGCAACATATTGCTTGTGCTTTATTTTATTTGTTAGATCCGCTGCTATTTGTAAATATTTAGCTCTCATTATTAGTTATCCACCTTTTAACATTAATCATACCACCTTACATTTATTTTTAACCTGTCTAGACCGATAAAAAATAAAAAAATATTTATTACAACACCATAATAATCAATTTATTGACACCTGTCTATACAAGAACTATAATTTTAAGGAAAGCGTTATCAATATATATGACGACCTTTTATGTTGTAATTTTCTGGAGGCTAAAATATGAGTAGTACGATTAAAATACTGGCACCTGTTGCTGGTCAGGTCATTAATCTCAGTGATGTTAATGATCCGGTTTTTTCCCAGAAAAAATTAGGTGAAGGCTTTGCTGTTAAACCTAGTTCTGGGAAAATAGTTTCACCAGTAACGGGTAAGGTGGTAATGGTTGCTGAAACTAAACACGCACTCGGCTTGCAAACAGCAGAGGGTGTGGAATTGATGATTCACCTGGGTATAGATACCGTTGAACTTGATGGCAAACCATTTGACTGGCAAGTGGCAGCTGGCTCTGAAGTAAAGGCTGGCCAGCAACTGGGGACAATGGATCTGCAAGCGATTAAAAATGCTCAAAAAGACGATACAGTTATCTTGGCAGTTACTAATACCGCTGATGTTTTAGCTGGTATCGATCTTGCTCTTGGCACTAAAGCTACTGGTGAAATTGCAGCCACTATCACTTTGAAGCAAACTAAATCAGCACCAGCTGCAGCTAACAAAAAAGAAAATAAATACCAAACTACAGCGCGTGAAATTGTTAAGGCTGTTGGTGGCGCTGATAATGTTAAAAACGTTATGCACTGTTTTACTCGTCTGCGGTTTACTTTAAACGATAATAGTATTCCGAATGATGATGAAGTTAACAACATTAAAGGAGTAATAGACGTTACTCGTGCTAATAACCAATATCAAATAGTAATTGGGCAAACGGTAGAGGACGTTTATGACGAGCTAATTAAACTACTCGGACCTGAATATGCTGGGCAAGGAGAAGCTGCACGTGCAACTCCGGCTCCAGAGGCTAACCAATCTATTGGTGGCAAGATTAAAAATGGCTTCTTCCAGTTAATAGGCGTAATTACCGGCTCTATGATGCCTGTAATTGGTTTGTTGGCCGCCAGTGGTATGTTAAAAGGTATTCTTAACATTTTGACTAACTTTTGCCACATGTCTACGGCTTCTCCAACTTACACTATTATTAATGCGATGGGGGATGCATCGTTTTACTTCTTGCCTTTAATTGTTGGATTTACTGCTGCTCAAAGATTAGGCTCTAATCCAGTAGTTGTTTCTATTATTGGCGGCTTTCTGATTTACCCTGATTTAGTAAAAATATATGCCAGCGGTAAATTCAGTTACTTTCTAGCCGGTGTAGGTATTAATGCCAATTTCTTTGGTATTCCAATTCATATTCCGCAATATACTTATTCGATTTTTCCAATGATTTTTGCTGCTTGGATGGCTGCTAAAATTGAACCGTGGATTAAGAAGTGGATGCCAGTCACACTAAGACAAATTTTTACTCCTCTAGTAGAAATCTTTTTAGTAGGGATGACAGTCTTAATTATCGTAGGTCCAGTAATTTCATTTATTTCTACGGGAATTGCCAAAGTATTGCAATGGTTACTAACAGTCAACACTGCACTTTCTGGTCTCATTATCGGTGGTCTTTACCAGATACTGGTTATCTTCGGACTGCACTGGGCAGTAGTGCCAATTATTGCGAATGATATTGCTGCAACGGGACACAGTATTTTAAATGGTATTGTTTCAGTAACTATGATTGCACAAGGTGCTGGTGCACTGGCTGTCTGGTTTAAGACTAAGCATAATCCTGACCTAAAGGGCTTATCTTTAAGTGCTGCTATTTCCGCCGCTGTTGGTATTACTGAACCGGCAATGTACGGTGTTAACTTAAAGTATGGTCGTGTATTTATGACTTCCAGCCTCGGTGCTGCCATTGGTGGCCTGGTCAACGGTCTGCTTAAAGTTGATATGTATGGCTTTACTGGCAGTTTGATTGGTTTTCCATCCTTTGTTCCTAAAGCCGGACAAGGCAATCCTAATAACCTGCTGAACTTCTGGATCGCTTCCATTGTGACAATTGTCGCTGCTTTTGCTTTGACCTACTTCTTTGGTTATAAGGAGAATGACGCTGATAGTCCTAAGACTGCACCCAAGAAAAAGAATTTAGCTAATGTATAATGATATGATTATTTAATAAAACATTTGAATTTTATAAAAGGGTTCTAAAACTGATAGTGATTAGTCAAGAGCCCTTTTATAATGCATTTTTGAAATACTCGGTTAAACTATAATAAAATGAATAATAGTGGATGGAGTGATTACAAATGAAAGTTCTGATAATTGGTGCTCACGGACAGATTGGGCAATTATTGGTAAAAATTCTACAAGAAAGTACGACTTGCCAAATCATTGCCGGTTTGCGCTCCCATGAGCAGGAAAAAGCATATCAAGAAAAGGGAATTACTACTGCATTTGTTGATCTAGCAAGACCGCAAGGGCAATTGGCCAAAGCCATGCAAACGGTTGATGTAGTTGTATTTGCGGCCGGTTCAGGTGGCAAAACCGGTGCTGATGCAACGATGATGATTGACCTTGATGGAGCAGTCAAAGCAATTAATGCGGCAAAAGAAATTGGCGTTCACCGTTTTATCATGATTAGTGCAATTAAATCTGACGATCGCAGCTTTTGGTCGGATAATACACCAGCAGCAGGACCGCAAAATTATTACTATGCGGCAAAATATTATGCTGATCAGTGGTTATTGCACAGTTCACTCGACTATACAATTTTGCGGCCAGTGGCACTGACTAATCAAAAGGGAACGGGAAAGATCAAAGTGGCAAATCATTTTACTGATTCTATTGCAGATATGACAATTACTCGTCAAGATGTGGCCCGAACAGTTGCTAACATTATTTTAACGGGAAAATTACACCAAAAGGAATTTGATATTGCCAATGGCTCAGTACCTATTGCACAGGCAATTACAAACTTCCACTAAAAATATTTTGATCATAAACTTTAAAAGGCTAATAAATTAATGCTTCGTTAACATAATTTATTAGCCTTTTACTTTGGACTAAAACCCAATAAAAAATGAATGAAAGTAGTAGTGTAAATATTATTGCTTTAAGTCTGCTTAAAAAAAGTATTGCGCTTATATTAGTGCATATAGTAAAATCTGCTTATATTGTTATTAGAATAAAGGAGGGAGCTATGCTAAAAGTAGAACATTTAAGTAAGCGCTTTGGTGATTTTCAGGCTCTTAAAGATGTCAACTTTACCATTCAGCCTGGTGAAATTATGGGTTTGATTGGTCAAAATGGTGCAGGGAAAACTACCACTTTTCACAGTATTTTAAATTTTCTTCATTACGACGGAAAAATTTCTTGGGAAGATCAGCCCATTACTGAAAAAACTTTTGATACTATCGGCTACTTACCGGAAGAACGCAGTTTACTACCCAAAATGACTATTGAGCAGCAAATTGTTTATTTGGCGGAGCTAAAAAGCCGCCCTGCAAAAGAGATAAAACCGCAAATTGATGACTGGCTGAAACGCTTTGATGTGCAGGGTAAGAAAAGTGACAAAATAAAAACACTTTCGAAGGGTAATCAGCAGAAAGTGCAGTTAATTTGTACTTTAATTCATCAGCCCAAGTTAATTATTTTGGATGAGCCCTTTAGTGGTTTGGATCCGGTAAATGCAGATTTGCTTAAAAACGCAGTTTTAGATGCTAAAAAGAATAATGCAGCAATTATCTTTTCCAGTCACGATATGTCAAACGTTGAAGAAATCTGCGATAGTTTGATCATGTTGAAAAAGGGACAAGTTGTTTTAAGTGGTACAGTTGACGCTGTTCGTGACTCATTTGGTAAAACAGAAATTTACTGCAAAACTACTAAGTCGCTTGCAGAATTACAGCAGCTCCCTCACGTTAAAAAAGTAGAAAAGAAAGCGCATGGTCAATATCTTTTACGGATTGACGATGAAAACAGCGGTCCGGAAGTTTTTGACGCATTGACAAATGGCGAATATGTTGAAGAGTTCCGGCAACAACCACCAACGCTTGACGAAATATTTAGAATGGAAGCTGGTGAACGACATGAATAAGTTATGGACCGTAACGCTGCAAACTTATTGGCATCAAGTTAAATCTTGGTCTTTTCTGCTTTTGATTTTGGGACCGTTTTTCATAATTGGCTGTAGTGCCTTAGGAGGAGCTATCGGTGCTAGTTCTGATTCAGACAGTCAGATTGCAGTTATCAGTTCCAATAAGCAAGTTCGCCAAAACTTTATTAAAAATAATGATAAATATGTTGATTCTAAAATTAAAACCGCTGAATCTGCAAAAAAGGCTGTCAAAAAAGAAAAGATTGATGGCTACTTGGTATTTGAAACGCAAAAAAAGCAGGTTAAGGCCATTTATCATGGAGCGTCACCTATTGATGATGAATTGAAACCCAAAGTAAAAAGCTATTTACAAGTCTTGCAGAGTCAACTGAATTTGCAAAAGGCGCAATTAGCACCACATCAGCTTAAGGCCTTACAGCAGCAGCCAAAATATCGCGAAGTACTCCAGAAAAATCATCAGGGAGATAAATTGGTTAAAATGGTGTCTTTAATTATTGTGATTATGGTCGTTTACATGGTTTTGATGTCCTACAGTAGTATTACAGCTCAAGAAATAGCCTCTGAAAAGGGCACGAAGATTATGGAAATCATTTTTTCCAGTACAACTGCTGCAAAATATTTTTTAGGCAAAATTTTGGGTATTTTCGGCGTAATTTTTACTCAGCTCATCATTTATATTGTTGGCGGCTGGGCAACTTACCGTTGGGCATTGCATGCAAAAATTACGGCTTCTTTTATGCATAACAATCAAGTAGTAATAAATAAAATTTTGGGCAATTTGTTAAATGTCAATCTCATTTTTCTGATTCTTGGTGTAATTATTTATACGATATTAGCAGCCTTTTCAGGAGCTTTAGTAGCTAAGCCGGAAGATTCTTCAAAAGCTGCTCAAGGTACTACAATGCTTTCCCTCATTGCATTTTTCCTGTCATTTGCGCTTATTACTAACCCAGAACAAATTCTGCCACAAGTATTATCTTACGTACCTTTCTTTTCCTCATTCATGATGCCGATTCGTATAATTAATGGTCATGTGGGTAATATGGAAGTTATTCTGTCGCTGGTAATTTTAATAGTAAGTATTGTTGCTTTAACAGTATACATTAGTAAAATCTATCAAGGCGTAATTTTACAAACTGAAGATACCAGCTTTTGGAAGAGATTAAAACGAGGACTGGCATATAGTAAAGCGTAAGTGATCTAAAAAAGACTAGGACGAATGATATGCTGATATGACCCCCAAATTTAGGACAAATTTGGGGGTATTTTTGTGGCTAAATAAAATTAAAATCTATCATCATTACATGATTATTAAGGTGGTCTTTGATAATAAAAAACAACTAATGCATCCAAAGTTTGATATTGGGAAAGACTACCGATAAAGTCTTGCTGTAATTCAATAAACAAAGGACTAACTCCGATCAAATATCGGAAGTTAGTCCTGAGCTATGATTAAATAATTTATCATACAAATTAGATAAATAGTTATTGATCTAACAACCATCTAAAACAATAATGATAACCCAAGAAACTTAGGCAAGCTTCTATATTTATCTAATTCTTGCAATAATAGTTGAATTATTGTAAAGTAATGTTAACAGATATATGATAATTATTAGTATTAATTGTTCTTTGATCAGAGTATAGTACTAAAAATGGTATTATCATAATATTGAGAGTTAACTTAGCGGTTAACTTTTTTTATTTTTTCTTTTCATAGATCATATAACATCTCCTTTCAATATTTTTTATAAATAATTCATAATAATGATTATTTATATCTTTAAAAAAGTTTATAAAGTATCCGCTTACACTTTATAATCTAGCTCTGTACTGCAATTTTGTCAATAAAAAAGCTTTTTTATAGTCTTTTTTGTTATGGTCCAAAGGAAGAGTACAAAAGGAACATAAATATAAAGATCAAGTTTAAAAAAATGGTGTATAATAAAATACTATTCAAACCAAATACTGTATTTTTGTGATTAGTCTTAAGTGAACATCATTTGAATACATTTAAACTTTGTATGTCCAATGGCTGGATTTTAGTAATTGAACAACTTTTAGTTACTGGTAATAACTATTTCTCTGACTTTTTAATTGTGGCTGCAAAGACCAAAATATTAGTAATAGTTTTAGACTATGTTTGTTATATGGAGGAAGCATGATTATCAGTAATATTTGGTTGATTATTTTTGCCACTATTTCTTCATTTTCTAGAGGAATAATATCAGTTATTGACCGTTACCAAATGGGCTATCGCAAGCAAAGTTCAATTGATGTGAACTTTTTAAACAATATTTGCAGTTCGGTTTTAGTAACTTTCTTTCTAATTTACGTCTTGCACAATTTTCCTAGTCCCAGAATAACCAACAACTATCTTATTAAAGTCCTTTTATATGCTTTTTTGGCGCAGATAGTTGCCTATGGTTACAGCTATGTGTTCAAAAAAGTTTCAATTATGCAGTCTGTGCTATTGAGTAAAGTGACCGATCTTTTCATACCTTGGGCCATCTTGCTGACTATGGGCTATTTTAGCAAATCCTCATATTTAGTTTCTGTTATTTCCACGGTGATCGTGGTTATTTATATTGTTTTCGAACAGCGCCACAATAATTTAAATTTGAAAAACCTGTTGACGACTTTTGCCGTAATTGCGCCCTTGTTGATTATCCAAGCGGCACTTTCACCGTTATTAACTAAAGGCCTAATCAAACCGATTGATCTGGTCTTTTTTACTATTATGACAATTTATGTGCGCTGTTTAATTACCTTAATTACTTTTATTTATAAAAATAGGACTCTTAAAATCAGCGCTGAAAATCTTAAAGGTAAGGTTTATCTGATTTATGGTTCTCGGGCGGTTTTGACTCTTTTAGCGCAAGTAACTTATACTTTGGCAACATCTTCACCTAACTCAAGCATTGCCTGGATCTTTTTAAACATGACCTCTTTATACAGCGTCATCTTTGGCGATATTTTCCTTAAAGAAAAGATGAAATTTGCAGATATTTTGGTAATTGTTGCCATTTTTATCTTGGCTTTATTTTCAAAGTAACTGCAGGAGTTTGGAAAAATAAGAATTAAGCGCTATAATGGCGCTATGATTTGGAAACGTCGGTTCAAGGTAAATGTTGGTTTCTATTTGGGGAAGAAACCAGCACCTTAAATTAAGTATTGGGGAATAATTAATGATAATTGAAACCAAGAACCTGGCGAAACGGTATCGTAAGGTGAAAGCAGCTAAGCTGTTTCACAAAGAATATCGCATTTTTGACGCAGTAAAAAATGTTTCTCTAGAGATTCATCAAGGAGATCATGTTGGCCTAGTGGGGCTGAATGGTTCCGGCAAGTCAACCTTGATCAAAATGATTTTAGGTATTTTGCAGCCTGATGGCGGCAGTATCAAGACTTTTGGTAGAGATCCGCTTAATAACAGACAAAAAAATGCGGCTAAAATAGGAGTAGTATTCGGGCAAAGAAGCCAATTACGCTGGGACTTGCCTGCAATAGACACCTTCAAACTCAACCGTGAAATATATCAAGTACCGGAGGATATTTTTACCAAACGGGTAACAAAGTTAGCGCGGATGCTGCAGGCTAGCGAGTTTTTAACGCAACCGGTGCGCACACTTAGTTTGGGTCAACGGATGAAAGCTGAATTTATTGCAGCTCTTATTCACGATCCTGAACTGCTTATTTTAGATGAACCCACAATTGGACTTGACGTTCTGACTAAAAATAGCATCACGCAATTTTTACAACAATTAACTGATAAAACGATCATTTTCACTTCGCACGATCTCGATGAAGTAGCCAAAGTATGCTCACGCATTTTAATTTTGAATAAAGGTCAGTTGGTATTAGATCAAAGTAGTCTACAACTAGCAGAATTAGATGTGCCCACAACGGTCACGTTTACCAGTGCAGATAAATTAAGCGCCACTTTAATAAAGCAATGGCCCAACATGATGCAGCTTAAAAACGGTTCATACCAGATTGCAGGCATTAAGCAAGAAAATCTGAAAGAAGTGTTAAGTACAATTACTGCCCGCATCCCAGTTGCCAATATTGAAGTTAAGAGCAATAAATTGGCATATTTATTGGCGCACCTCAAACAGCAGGAGGTGCAGCAATGAAATATAGGCTAATGCTCATTAAAATAGGAATAAAAAAAGGTCTAGCCTCAAAATATGCTTTGATTTTCTGGCTGTTTTCATCTTTAATTTCGCTTACTGTACAGTATTTTTTGTGGCAAGCTGTTCTAACTGGCAAGCCAAACGGTGAATTTAAACAAACAATTAGTTATTTGGTATTAATGCAGCTTTTGACCGTGCTTTTTCCTAAAACCAGCTACGATGTGAATGATAAAGTTCGTTCTGGTGATATTGCACTTGACCTGTTAAAACCAGTAGCATTTGCAACGCAGCTACTGTGGGAAAGTATTGGCTATTCAGTTGTCAAATTTGCAGTGATTGGTACAGTGGATTTATTAGTTTTTTTATGGATTCTGAATTTTCAAATTGCAGTGAGCACAATTTTCATGGTCTTAGTAACAACCACTTTGGCGTATTTATTGTATTTTGAACTGGAACTGCTTTTAGGGACATTTTCTTTTTATACTTATAGTATTTGGGGCATCTCCACTTTTAAAGAAGCAATACTATTGGTATTAGCTGGCAATATTTTTCCGGCCAATTTTTATCCGGCAGTGATCAAAAAGTTGGCCGCTTATTTGCCATTTCAATATTCATTTGGTGCAGTAGGAATGCTGGCGCAAAAGCCATCGTGGAGTTTATTTATTCAAGTAGTTTTGATCCAGCTTGTCTACATTATTTTTTTCAACGTACTCTTTAAATTCTTGTTCAAGCGCTCCGTTGTTTCAACTGTGATTCAAGGGGGTTAATAATGAGATATTTAAAATTATTAAGTACTTATTTAAAAATCAATTTAAAATCACTTGCTGTTTATGACCTGGACTTTTATTTCGCGCTAGCAGGGATGATCATTCAAAACGTGCTTAATATTGTGGCTTTAAGATTTATTTTTAATATTGTGCCTCGCATTAAGGGTTATAGTTTTGCACAGTTGCTTTTAACTTACGCTTTAGCAACTTTAGCTTTTGCTATTTTTCGTTGCTTTTTTATCAATGCGCTCAATATTTCAGACTATATTCATGACGGGCGCTTAGATACAATCTTAATTAAACCCGTCAATCCTTTATTTCAGCTTGTTAATGAACGAGTCGATGAAGATGCGTGGGGCGATTTAATTGTTGCGCTTTTGCTGTTAATAATTGTGGATATGCAGTTGCATAATCCATGGTATATCACGGTCATGTTTATTTTTATTTCACTTTTTACTTCGCTCATCTTCTTAGGACTAGCTGTATTAGGTAATATCGTTGCACTACTTTCTAATGGTTTAGCCAACTTGGCAGAAACAACATTTGACTTTTTTGACATGAGTAAATACCCGTTAGCGATCTATTCGTCGGCTTTAAGGCTAATTATGACCTTTATCTTGCCAATCGGCTGGGTTGCTTCAATTCCACAAGAAAAAATTGCAGTTAAACATGAGTGGGAATGGCTACTGTTAGTTCCTGCCGCGTGTATATTCTTTTTTATCGTAATTTATCAGTTATGGCGAGTGTTTTTACAAAAATACCAAAGTACTGGCAGTTAACACTAAAAAGCTCTGTAGCTTATGGCTACAGGGCTTTTTAGTTTCTGAAACTCTTTTTCTTTTATTGCATTAAATCCTATTACTCAAAAATTGATTCCTGCAGTAATTTTAAAAATAATTCTGCGACTGGTGATAAATTAACACCGTGTTTCCAAACCACCCTGATAGCTTGCTGCAGCTCTGGCTGCAATTTTCTAAACGTAATGCCCGAATCTTTAGACGTATCAGCTAATTTATCTAAAGTAAGCATTAATGCGGCATGATTCTTAACCATCAAAGTACCGTTAAAATTTAAATTATAACTGCCAATAAAATTGACTGAATCATAATAATTTCCTAGCCAGTTTTGAAAAAGGTGCATTTTTTGCGCTTGCTGTGAATTTAATAAAGAACGTCCTTGTAAATCTACTGGTTTGATCACTGCTTTTTGCGCTAAAGGATCATTAGCGGGCATTAAAATCCCCCAAGTATCTCTTTCGGGTAAGGTTAAAGAGGCGTAATTAGCTAAAGGAACGTTTCCGATAATGACTGCAAAGTCAACCGTCCCGTTATCTAGCTTGCGTTCGGCATAACTGTAGTCTCCACTTAATAGGTGAATTTTAACAGAAGGGTGCTCTTTAATAATTGCGCTGACCACATTCATGACCCGCTGCATCCCGAGGCTTTCTCCCGCAGCGATGGTCAAGTCGCCACTAATAAAAGAAGCTTTTGTTAGATTTCTTTTGGTTTTAGCAGATAAGTCTAAAATTTCCTGTGCCTGTTCAAGTAAATAATGACCTGCTGGAGTTAAGGCTAAATGCCGCGACTTACGGCTAAACAATTTAACGCCAAGTTCAGCTTCTAGTTCAGCAATTTGCCTTGATAAAGCTGGCTGGGAGATAAGCAGCTTTCTGGCAGCACGGGTCATATTGCCTTCTTGGGCCACGGCTACAAAGTAATTTAAAACTCTTAGTTCCATATTATCTTCTCCTTGCTAAATTGTTTTTGCCTCTAAAAAGTCCCTTTAATGCAAACAAGTTATACTAGATCATGTTTAAAAAGTATTTTACATAAAAAAGTAGTATGACTAAAATTTTAACTAATCGGTAAAATCGAAAGATAAAAAGCGCCTATAACTATTAACTATAGGTTACTTTTTAACGATATTAGGCTTAAAAAACGAGTAAAATTGTTGCAGTCAACCTAATATATTTTTTAAGCTACTGCCTAAACTTAGATCTAAGTTTAGGTCTATCAGAAAGAGGAACAATAATGAAAATATCAGAAGTGGCTGAAAAAGTAGAATTAACCCCTGTAACACTCAGGTATTATGAAAAAATGGGTCTGATACCTGAAGTCAAAAAAGAGCACGGAGTTAGAAACTATGAGGAAAAAGATCTTACCTGGATTAGTTTTATTAAGTGCATGCGTCAAGTTAAAATTCCAGTTAATGATTTGTTGGAATATACTAAATTGATGCAGCAGGGCAGTGATACTAAGAAACCCAGACGGCAAATTTTAGTCAAAGAATTGCATAGGTTAGAAAAGCAAGATCAGAACATTCAGGCTACAATTGTTCGTTTAAAAAATAAGATTAGTTTATACGACCAAGGGAAAATACAATAAGCTAATTACCAGAGAAAGTTAACTAATAAACGGTCAACCTTAGTATTTTCGTGTAGTTTACTGTGTTGAGCGCGAGGTCCCCGTATTTCTTTTTCCTGATATGAGCGGGCGCGTTTACTGACTAAATAACGGTAGGAACGGGCAGAATTAACGGTAACGTCACCATCACTGCCAGACCCCATATCACCATAGATATTCAGGACGTCAGCATTTTGAGGAAATTTTTTTCTTAAACTTAAAAGTTCGCGATATCCTGCACTCATTTTTTGCGGTTTGCCAGTGCGGCTTAAGACAGTTTTATTTGGTGCCCCTTGTTCTCCAATATAACCGTTATAATGGCCGGCAATTGAAACCTGTTTATTTAGGTTAGGCATGTGCGAATTAGTGGCATTATTGCGCAAGTAATAGGCAATTTGTAAATTACCCATTGAATGTCCTACTAAATTGATGCAATTAAAACGATACCTTTTTTGCAGTGCATTAATTACGTCTTTAATATAATTGCTGCTTTTGTTCATGGCAGCAATTTGATTATTTGTTCCAGCAAAAATGCTCTTATTATTTTGGAGGTTGACTTCAACTACCGGGTTTTTGGCCCGCTTTTTTATTGTCCCTATTAAGGTGACTTTACCATTAGAGCTAACATCGGCACGAATAACAGAATTAGTAGCATGCTGTTTTTGGGCATAAGCGACCATGCTTTCTTCAGCATGGTAACTGCTGCCCCAGCCATGTACAAAAAGTGTTGGCGTATCGATGCGAATGCTGGCACCATTTTCTTTTTGGTAGTTGTTTTTGAAGATGTAAACCGCAAGTAGCACTAACACTAATAGCAATGTGCTTGCTATGATAGTTTTACGTTTTCTGGTCATTATTAATCAGCTCCTACTGTAGCCATAGTTTGCAGTTTATAAATTCTGCTGCACATCCGCCACAATTTGCTCAGTAGTTAAATGATTTTGCTGGTAAATTTCTTTAACTGGAGTTTGGTCAGTATAAACGCGCTTTTGGCCGTAATTGAGCACTTTAACTTTTTCTTTGCCCAGATAAGAAGCCACTTTTTGACCAAAACCACCATCTAGAGAGTTATCTTCAAGAGTAACAATTAATTGGTGATTAGCTGCTAACTGGTTCAGTGCTTGTTTGTCCAAAATATTGGTAGAGAGTGGATTAACTAGGGTAGCTCCTAATTTAGTTGCCACGTCTTTACCTAATTGATAAAAATCTCCTAGTGCCAAAACTGCCACATCTTTACCTGGTTTAACTTGATACTTAATTTCTGAATAATCAGTCGCTACTGTTTGTTCGTCTGCATCTGGCACATTAGCCGGCATTTTAATAGCAACGGGGTGTTTTCTTTGGTTAATTGCCCACTTAATCATTGCTTTTTCTTCTTCTAGCGTAGTAGGAGCCAGGTAAATCCAGTTAGGCAAGTTAGAAATCATTACTTGGTCAAAGATGCCCAAGTGTGTCTTAGATTGATTAGAAATTCGTCCTCCCGCAACTAACATTACGACAGGCAGGTCATTGGCAGCCGTATCGTGAGAAAGTTGGTCAAAAGCACGTTGTAGGAAAGTAGAATTTTCCATTAGAACTGGAATGCCACCTTCTTTAGCAAAACCAGTAGCAAAAGCAACTGACTCTTGTTCAGCAATGCCCACATCAGTGTAATGATCGGGATATTCTTTTTTGAAATCTTCTAAGTCAAAAACACCCGGAATGGCCGCATCAATCGCCATGACATTTTTTCCTGCTTTAATTTCATTTTTAATCACATCGAGAGCAACTGAATTGGGAGTAGAACCCTGACTTTCTGGAGCAAGTGGCTGATCATCTTGCAAATTAAAGGGTGATACCCAGTGGTGAGCTTCTTCATCATTGATTGCAGGCTCATAGCCCTTACCTTTAAGTGTATTGATGTGTAATAAAATTGGATGGTCTACATCTTTGACAGCTTTAAAAGCGGCAATCATATCAGCAAGGTTATTACCGTCTGCAACATAGCGGTAATCAAAGCCCATAGCTGTAAAAGGATTTTCTGCTGTCTGACCGTTTGAATCACGTAATTTCTTTAGAGCTGTCACTAAGCCGCCAACATTTTCATCAATTGACCATTGATTATCATTAACTACAACTACCAAGTTATGTTTTTCAATGGCGGCATTGTTTAAACCTTCAAAAGCCAGTCCACCGGTCATTGAGCCGTCACCAATCAGTGCCATGATGTTCTCATGTTTGCCCATTAAGTCCCGTGCTTTAGCCATGCCTGTGGCTAGGGCAATAGAAGTAGAAGTGTGACCGATTGAATAATAATCATAAGGACTTTCATCTGGATTAGAATATGGGGTAACGTCTTCATAGTGGTCAGGATCAAGCCATGCCTGTGCCCGTCCTGTTAACATTTTATGGGGGTATGTTTGGTGGGAAACGTCCCAAATAATTTTATCTTGGGGAGCATTAAAGACGTAATGATAGGCAATTGTAGCCTCCACAATTCCTAAATCGGGACCTAGATGCCCTCCTTCAACTGCATCTTTTTCTAAGATTAATGTTCTGATTTCCTGGGCTAACTGTTCCATTTCGGAAATACTTAATTTTTTCAAATCTTTGGGTCCGGCAATCTGGTTTAGTAAAAAATCTTCATGTTTGTTCATTATCAAGTGCCTCCTGCACTAATTTATTCAATCTTTATTAATAATTATAAAATACTTTCCTGTAAGAGTGAGCTAGCAATTGTGTGAATTGCTCTCATCTGCAACATAAATTTATAATTATTAAAATTGTAGTACTTAAAGTTAAGGTTAAGTCAAATAGCAAACTAATTTTTTAATTAAATATCGGTTACACTATAGTTACTAGGTAAATTTGAACATTGTGAAACCGAAAGGAATCAAAATGACAATCGGAGAACTACTAAAAGAATTTCGCATTAGAAATTTAAAAACGCAAAAAGAGTGGACAGCGGGAATTGTTAGTCCTTCTTATTATTCAAAAGTAGAAAAAGGGATTCACCGCATTACTGCAGAAGATTTGCTGGCAATTCTAACTGCTAATCAGATTAAGCCGTGGGATTTTTTTAGTAAATTAAGTCCAGATCAAGCTCAGGATAATGCGGCTAGTTTTATAGAAGATGAAGTAAACAGGGCGTATTATCAAAATGACATTCAGAAAATTAGACAAATCAGGCAGTATGTAGCAGAGAGTGATTTCAAAGATCAAGAAAAAATGCTCTTGCTGATTGACTTTGAATTAGCTGATGCGGAAAATAAGCTGGCAGATTTAAGTGAAGTTAAAAAAAGCAAACTGAAAAGCTGGCTCTTTGATCAAAATGATTTTGACGAAAAAGCATTGCGGATCTATATTAATTTGATTCCTATTTATGATTTGAAAAGCAATTTGCTAATAGGTAAAAAGGTGGTTGAAAAATTAAAGAACGTTTCAAAGCCGCGCCAGCAAGAAGAACTATTAGGAGTGATTTGTAATCTCTTAATGATCTGCATTGAACAACAGGCTTATAATGAAGCGCGTTATTTTGTTAAAGCTGCTAAAAACGTTAAGACGAGGCCTGAATTGTTTTTTTTGAAAAATGTATTAGTATTGCTGGAAAATATGATCAGCTATCATTTTGAGCATAAGTCAGAATATTTATCTAAGTGCAAATGGGCTGTTAAAAATTTTACATTGCTGGGGATGCCGGAATATGGTGAACAAATAAAAATATTTTTTAATGAAAACCTAAATAAATAAAAAACTTGCTTATTAAAGATAAGTTAGTGGTATGATTAAGTTGTTGAGAAAACGCTTTTATAAGGGAGATGTTAATGATGAAAATAGGTTTTATTGGCACTGGCGTAATGGGCAATGCAATTTGTCTAAATTTGTTAAAGGCCGGTCATCAGTTATGGGTCTATAACCGGACAAAAAGCAAGACGGATAATTTAATTGCTCAGGGTGCCACTTGGTGTGATAATCCTAAAGCCGTTGTTGAACATGCAGACACGGTTTTTACAATTGTAGGTTTTCCAAAAGATGTTGAACAGGTTTATTTCGGCGATAACGGCATTTTGCAGGCGGATGTCAAAGGTAAAAACCTGGTTGATATGACAACTTCAAAACCAGCTTTAGCACAAAAAATATTTGCTGCAGGTGAAAAGCAGGGTGCTAAAATACTGGATGCTCCTGTTTCTGGTGGTGACTTGGGCGCTAAAAATGGTACCTTGACCATCATGGTTGGTGGAGATGAATCTGCTTATCAAAACTTGGAACCTGTTTTTAAGGATTTCGGCAAGCAAGTTCACTATTTTGGACCAGCTGGTGCAGGTCAGAATACCAAAATGGCAAACCAGATTATGATTGCAGGTACGATGACTGGTATGACAGAAATGCTGGTTTATGCTAAAAAGGCAGGCCTTGATCTCACAGCAGTTATCAAAACCGTCGGTGCGGGTAGCGCTGCTAACTGGAGTCTAAGTAATTACGGTCCGAGAGTTTTAAAAGGTGACTATACCCCAGGCTTTTTCAGTAAACATTTTTTGAAAGATTTACGCATTGCTTTAGAGACAGCTAAAGAAATGAAAATTGAATTACCTGCTACTGAAGAAGCTAAAAAGTTATATGAGACTTTGGTTGATGAAAAGCATTTAGGCGACTTAGGTACACAGGGATTGATCAAACTGTGGTGGCAGTAAGTTTTAATTTTAAATAAACTAAAAACGGAATAGTTTCGTAATTGAAACTACTCCGCTTTTTTAATATGAGTAAGATTATTTGATTTTACTTTTGACCTCTGGCACACCATCTAAGACGTTGGCGTAGCGCGCTAAGATAAAAAGATAATCTGACAGGCGATTGATATATTTTAAACAAGCAGGAGCAAGTTTTTGCTCCTCAGCGTTCAACTTAGCCATTGAACGTTCTGCTCGTCTGGCCACTGTACGTGCATAATGCAGATGTGTGGCAGTAACCGAACCGCCAGGTAGAATGAAATGGGTTGTTTTAGGAATTTGTTCATTGAGGTTGTCGATTTCTTTTTCTAAATTCTCCACTTTTTCTGTCGTAATTTCTTCATGCCTTTTGACAACAATATCACTTTCAAGCTCATATAGGTCACGTTGCAGATTCTGTAAAGGATCATGCAATTTTTGACATTTGGCAGACAAGTTGGCAATTACAACTCCGAGATATGAATCAAGCTCATCAATATCACCAACGGCGACAATTTGCAAATCATATTTAGGAACCATTTTACCGGTAACCTGTTTAGTGAAACCTTGATCGCCGACCTTGGTATAAATTTTAATTGTCATAACAGCCTCCGTTTATAATGATCTAGAGCAATGTTTAGTGGTTTGTATAAAATGGGATAAAATACTAAATCACCAATTGCATGATAAGTGTCAAAGACTAGACTGCCGGCCCAATATGCTAAAAAGGCGTTAAAACCACCAAAAATAGACATACCGAAGTCGACAAAGCAGCCATATTCCCAGCCAAGAAAAACGGCGAGAATTAATTGTAAAGTAAAGTGTTTCTTAAGCGGTGTAAATTTACCTAGCAAAGCAACGGTTAAAACGCAACCGCCGTAAGCTAAAACCTGTGATACAGTCCAGATGCCAAAGCCTAAGTAAATGTTGGAGACGACCATGGTTAAAAGAGCTAAGGCAAAACCAAAACCAAAACCAATATTTAAAGTTACAATCATTAAGATATCAGTCACTGGTTGGAC
This sequence comes from Lactobacillus kimbladii, assembly GCF_014323605.1. GTDB lineage: Bacteria > Bacillota > Bacilli > Lactobacillales > Lactobacillaceae > Lactobacillus > Lactobacillus kimbladii_B. The sequence continues at coordinate 649,491 of NZ_SCMB01000001.1, forward strand.
ATTAGGTACAGGTATAATCTTAAAAATTCTTAGTGCCACGCACATGGCGGTTAAAATCGCTAGTAATGCTAACTTCTTGGTTGAATTACGTACCATAGCAAACTTTAGAAGCCAGTTTTTGCTAAAGTAAATTTAACCTTGTCTTTGTTTGCCAATTTTTGGATTGCTGCGCCTTTTTGGGCGAACTTACCATTAATTCTGTAAGTCCAATAGATTTTTTTACTTGGTTTTTGGCTCTTACCAGCAATAGAAGTAATAAAACCATTCGTACTCTTTACTTTCCAGCACTTTCTTAAACCGCGCATTACTGTTGAGTGCTTCGGCAATTTAACAGTCTTCTTTTTGTAAGTCTTGTTGTGCACTTTCAGAGTATAAGTGACTTTAATCTTGCTACTGGCATCAACCTGCTGGACGTTTTGGGTTGTTTCATAGCCTGCAAACGTAAAGGTAAAAATAGTGGCAATTCCGGTTAAAACAGATAATTTGCTTTTTTTCATATAAAAACTCCCAATCTATAAATTTTTTGTGCAAGCACTAAAATATTTCGTACTTAGTCGCTTGCACGGACTTTTTACTTCATTTTGGCTAAAGTAAATTTGACTTTATCGTTACTTGCGACTTTTTGCTGGCTAGCACCTTTTGTGGCATATTTTCCGTTAACGGTGTAAGTCCAGTATATTTTCTTTTTGGCATTTTGCTTTTTACCATCAATTGCAGTAATGAAGCCTTTATTGCTGTCTACCTTCCAGGCCTTTTTCAAACCAGTCATAACAGTAGACTTTTTAGGCACTTTGACTGTCTTTTTTTCTGTATCTTTTTTCGTAGCTAAAACATAGCTAACAGAAATATTTTGGTTTGTTTTGGGCTTTTGCTGGGTCTGATTGTTCTGGCAACCAGATAAAGTAAAGGCAAAAATGGTTGCAACACTAGCAATTATTGGCAGCTTGCTTTTTTTCATAATTATAATTTCGCCTACTTAAATTATTTAACAGGACATGCACCGGATTCACAGTCAGTTTGGTCAACTAACTCCAAGTCTTTTTGATCATCATTTTGCTCAGCAAAGACTTGAGCGACATCACCGGTAATCTGGGCTTTTCTTTCTTCGTATTTTTCTTTATCGATCGGCTCTTTTGGCGCTTGCTTGAGTGAGCCGCCATAGTATGGCAAAAGTGAAGTTGACTTAATTACATGGCGGTATTGCTTAAAGAGTGAAGTAATCTTGTCACCTTCATCGCTTTGGAAAGTAACAGTACAACTAACTGCATTATCTGACCAGTAAGTTTGCAGGAATGCTTGCGTAGCAAACTGTTCTTCAATTGAAACTGTGCCAGCCGAAGCGAAGTTTTTACTATCAGCGTGAGCAGCACGTAATGGAAATTCAACACACGTTGTGTTTGGTGAATAAATATCAGGTTCTGAGTAGTAACCACAGGCGTCCAGTGCTTTAAGCAGGGGATCAGAAGCTTGGAACCTGATTCTTTGAATGAGGTAACCGGCATAGTGGAAGTGCATACCTTCAGAAGCTCCAGCTAATTTGGCAACAGTGCCTGAAGGCTTAACGGTAGTGTGCTTGATTGATTCGTTGCAGTTTAAAGTCTTACTGTATTCTTTATCAGCAGCAATGACTGCTTGGTAGGCAGCAGTAACCATTTTAATTCCCTGAGGATCGTAAATCGGTTTCTTAATTTTTTCACCGGTTTCTTCATCAGTACCGTCTTCAAAGCCGGTAACAACGCGGTGACCTAAGTCGTTTAAGAGCCAGTCCTGAATTCCTGACATGGAAACGCCGATTCTGCGGTTTTTATAAATGATGTTACGGGAAATTTCCCAGTCATAGTCACTGAAGGTTACCCGTTTAGCGAAACGAGTTGCTAATCTGAAAACGTCTTTCAGATCCCAGTTTTCTTGTTCAGCAATATATGGGAATACTTCAAACAGGTTGCATGGTTCACCGTTACCCAAGGAAATTTCTCCACAAGGATTAGTACCTTCAACATCACCATCAATATCTTTTTGATAACCGTCAATAATCCGGCCATAATTACGAGATAAGTCCAGGTTAACTATTCCAGGTTCACCGTTTTCTCTAATACCGTTTGCGATTGGTTCGTATTCGTTAAACTTAGAGTCAATTGCTACACTGTTATTTGAGGCCCAGCGGTGGTGGTAGAGTTTATCTTTATCTTGTTTCATTGTGATAAAGTCTTGGTCAGTACTCGTACCTAAAGCGAGCTCTGCTGACCGTCTTACATTGCCGGCAACAACAGTTTTACCAATCAAGTTGCAGATATCAGTACAATCAACAGAGGTTAAGTTGCTGTTAACACGGTTGTTAATGATGTTGTTAATGTCAAAAAGCATTTCCACTAACGGCATTGGTCCAGAAGCCGTGCCGCCAAAACCGTGAATTTTAGCTCCGTAAGGACGAATTCTGCTGATATCGAGTACCAATTTAGTCTTATTTTCAGAATTGGTTTGATTAAAGTGCATATCAATTAGACGAGCGTTTGCTAAAACCCAGCCCTCGCGGGTATCAGGCAAGTTGTAATAAATATAATCTGACTTACCTTCGTTTTGCTTAGCCCATTCAGCTTTGTCAGTCGCGCCCAACTTAACTGAATCTGCGTATGAAGCACTCTTTTTGTCAATTACAATCGTTAAGTCAATTTTGTTATCGACTGCAGGAATATTTTTAATATTGTCTTGCACAACAGAAAAGCCAACGCCGCCGCCTTTCATTAATTGGTCAAAAAGAAATGAAAAGGGCATTGAAACTGCTTTTTGCTTTTGGCCTAAATAATCGGGAACGATATGGCTGTCACCATATTTCTGTGGCCGAATAGCTATAAACCAGCAATTGTTCAAAGAGTCACCGTTGCGCTTTTGGTAGTCTGTACCAGAAACCCACAGGTTTCTTCCAGAAGGTGTTGCGCCTAAACCGTAAACCAGTTTAAATAAATCCTTAGCCTCGTCTGTTAATTCGTTAACTACTTCTGTTGAAGGGGAATCTTTGAGACGAGGGTCCAAATTAATGTTGCCCTCGATTACGCGTTTAACCGTTTCGTCCCAATTTTCAGAACGATTTTTTTCAGGAAGCCATCTGGCGTAGGTCCTTTTATAAGTAACCCAGCCAAGCTCTCCCCAATGGGGAGTGACATTTTGTTTCACTTGATCAATGTAACCCTGATCTAAGGTTATGCTTGTATTTTTCATGTTCAAAGTTACTCCTTAAAATTAATTATTGTTCCACAGACACATTATCTATGGGTTCAACTAGAACTATACCACAATATCTTGTATTTGTTAGAGCAAAGATTGCATCCAAACACGAACAAAAGTCTTAACTTGATGTCCGAGTAGGTTATTGGGACTAATAAAAAAATATATAGAATTCAGAGCAAGAAAAAAGCACAATAAGTTGAATCTAATACTTATTATGCTTTAATATATCTTTATTTTTTAAAGTAAAACTAATGCCTGACTGCAGCGAAGAAAAGGAAGATTAACCCTAGAAAAATGATTGCAGGAATGAATAAGTGAATTAAGAGAAAGAAAGCAAGAGCACAAGCTAAAAGGAAAAATAGGATTTTGACAATCCCAATGCCCATTTTGACCAAAAGCCAAATGAGAAACAAAATCACTAATAATGTAAACAATCCCAATCACCCCTTTTGCTTAAATTAAAGGATATTATATCTTATTTTGTGAAATAGCAGTAGCAATGTAAGCAAAATTTTAAAATAGTTAATTATGTCCTTTATCAGTGAAATATTGTTATAATGAATCTCCACACTATTTTTAGTGAATACGCATTATATTCTTAGGAATATTTGGAGAGGAAGAAATTGCTTGCGTTATAAACAAATAATTTTTGATGTTGATGATACTTTGATTGACTTTGCTGCCACGGAAAGCTTTGCATTGCATAGTCTATTTAAAGCACATCACTGGCAGTTAACTGATGAAATGCAACGTGATTACCATGCATATAATCAAGGACTGTGGCGTAGGCTGGAACAAGGCAAGATCAATTATGATCAGCTGAGTAGAATGGCTTTTACCAATTTTATTAAAGAAAATTTGGGCATTGCAGTTGATGGCTTAGCAATAATGAATGAATACCGCTCGTATTTTGGTGAGTCGTACAAGTTGCTGCCGGGAGTTATGGATACTTTGCGGTATGCCCGTAAACAAAATTATTGCTTAACGGTTTTAAGCAACGGTGAGACCTTCATGCAAAGGCATCGCTTGGAATTAGCGGGGATTAAGGATTATTTTTCTTTAATTGTGACATCTGAAGAAGCTGGTTTTTCTAAGCCTGATACCCGGATTTTTGATTACTTTTTTGCTCATACTAATATTGGTCCAGCAGATACGGTCTTTTTTGGTGATGGACTGCAGTCAGACATATTAGGAGCAGAAAAGTATGGTTTTGACAGCATTTGGTATAACCACCGCAGGCGCAAGAATAAGATGAATCTTCATCCGCTGTATGAAGTAACTACTTATCCGCAATTTGTAACTTTACTCAAAAGCGACTTTCAAAAACAGCTGCAGTAATTACTATCTTTTTCTGTAGAAGTATAGTTCAGTTCGGTATAATATTGGTGAGAGGTGAAAAATTATGACTAGTAAAATTCAATCTTTACATGACACTTATGAATTAAATAATGGCGTCAAAATACCAGTTATCGGACTTGGAACTTGGCAAACTCCTGATGGCGAAGTTGCTCAAAAAACCGTCGAGAATGCGCTAAGTCTTGGCTATCGCTTAATCGATACGGCTGCTGCTTACGGCAATGAGGAAAGTATTGGTCGGGGCATTAAATTAAGTGGGGTCAACAGGAGTGACTTATTTGTAACGACTAAGTTATGGAATGATCATCACGGTTACCAGAAAACTAAAGCTGCAATTGATGAAAGTTTAACTAAACTGGATTTAGATTATCTTGATTTGTACTTAATCCATTGGCCTAATCCGGCTCCGGTGCGTGATCACTGGGCTGAATTGAATGCGGAAAGTTGGCAGGCAATGGAAGAAGCAGTTCAAGCGGGAAAGATTCGTGCAATTGGCGTCTCCAACTTTAGACGTAAACACTTAGATGAACTTCTGAAAACTGCTAAGATTCGTCCTGCCGTTAATCAAATTTATCTTAACCCTAGTGATATGGAAGAAGACGTGACGGCTTATAATAAAGAACTTGGTATTCTGAGCGAAGCATATTCACCACTGGGCAGAGGTGGTTTGTTTGCTAATGACACGGTAGTTTCTATTGCGCAGCATTATGATAAGAGTCCGGCACAAGTTTTATTACGCTGGTCGTTGCAACATGGTTTCGTTCCATTACCAAAATCAGTTCACCGCGAACGCCTTGAAGCTAATTTGCAGGTCTTTGACTTTACTATTACTGAGGCTGATATGGCAAAACTCGATGGTTTGCATGGAGCAGCTCAAGTAGCAAATGATCCAGATAAAACAGATTTTTAAAAGGTGATTGCTGATGAAAATTGGATTTATTGGAGCTGGTAAGATTGGCTCTGCTATTATTAAGGGCTTGTTAAATGCTCAAAATCCCAGTGAGGACATTTATGTCTTTAATGGTGGACGCCATCACACTGCTCAAAAAATGGCAGCTGAACTTCACTTAAGTTTGATTAATAATTATGAGGACTTTAATGCTTGTCAAGCAGTTATAGTAGCAGTAGGTGGTTCTGCCACTGAAACAATCATCAAAAATTTAGGTCAAAAATATCACGGCATTATTCTGTCAACTGGTGGTGGCGATCTGACTCAAATTAATCAAAAGTTGCCAGCAGAAACTTCTTTTGGCAAAATTGTGCCCAATACACCGGTGCAAATCGGTGCCGGTATCACAGTCATCAGTTTTGTACCTGATGAAAAGCCGGCAGTAATCACTACTGTCAAAAACATTTTTACCCAAATGGGAACTGTTTACGTTGTACCTGAAAATCTGTTGGGCATATATGGTACTGTAGCTGGTTGTACACCTGCCTATGTTGATTTAATGGTTGAAGCTCTAAGTGATGCCGCAGTACAGAATGGAGTTAACCGAGCCGAATCATACGAAATCATTAACCAGATGCTTTTAGGCACAAGTAAGTTAGCACTCGCTAGTAAAAAATTGCCCGAGGAGCTAAAAGATGAAGTTACAACACCGGGCGGTTCGACAATTAGAGGCGTAACAAAACTTGAAAAAGAAGGGTTTAGGAATGCGCTGATTCAGGCAGTAAACGCTTCTGCTAATTAAAATAATCAATTAAAAAGACACCAGATAATTTTATCTGATGTCTTTTTTGACAATAAAGTGTATTTAAGAAGGGAAATAAGTTAAGAGACTAAAACTCTTTGTCTAAATCAACTGGAGTATCAGCTTTTTCACCCTTAATTAGTTTCAAGTTGTTGTCGAAAGCCTTGATAACCATGTTACGTACAGCATGAGTAGTGTAAAAGGCTGTATGTGGAGTTACCAAAACATTTGGCCGTGCAATCAAGTCAGCTAAACGTTTGTCAGGAAAGTCCTTATTACTGAAGTCACTGTTGAAAATACCAACTTCATTTTCGTAAGTATCCATTACGAAGCCAAAAACTTTACCTGAGTCAAGACCGCGAACAATTGCATCCGTATCAACTAATGGTCCACGGGAAACGTTGACAATAACAACGCCATCCTTCATCTTCTTGATTGAATCATCGTTAATCATGTGAACATTTTCTGGAGTATCAGGAACGTGAAGTGAAATAACGTCAGACTTAGCGTAAAGTTCATCTAAGTCATCAACGTAGTATCCCTTCTTTTCTAATTCTGGGTTCTTGAAGATATCGTAGGCAATAACCTTAGCGCCAAAGCCTTCCATAATTCTCATGAATACTTGACCAATATGACCAGTACCTACAACACCAACAGTTTGGTCACGTACTTCGCGACCAATTGTAGGTGCCCAGCGCAGATCATGCTTAGCAACTTTTTCGTCCATAACCTTGTCTTGGCGCAAAACTCTGGCAGCTTGGATAGCGGCGTGTTCAGCGATGGCATCTGGTGAATATACCGGCACATTAGTAATCTTAAAACCAAGTTCTTTAGCTTTCTTTAGGTCAATATTGTCAATACCAACGTTACGGATTGACCAGTTGTGAATACCTAATTTATCTAAAGCTTCAATAGTATCAGCCTTGTAATCTAGTTGCTGGTAAGTTACGACACCATCGGCACCTTTAGCTAATTCAGCTGTTTCAGGGGTGAGAAGTTGATCAGTAAAATCAACATCAACATCCTTGTGAGCTTCCTTCCATTCATGTACATATGGTTCTTCATCTTTACGAATGGCATAAGCATAAATTTTAGTCATAAAATCTAACCTCCAAAGATTATTATTGTTGTCTCTTGTGCTATTATACACTTGCTTAATCAGATTGAAAAATATAAAAATGTGAAAAAATTATTTTTTAAAAAATACTGCTATATCGGTAATCGCTTACATTTATGTTGCAAAAGGGATTATAGCAAAACAAAAAAATTACAAATATTTTTTGCTAAGGTAGTGAAAAATATAACAGCAAATTTAATGACATTACGTGCAAGTTCGTAAAAAATAATACTGATAAAAATCATAGAAATTTTGAGTCCCTGTGAAAAAACTATATAATGAAAGAAATGATTAATAAGGAGAAGAAAATGATCTTAATTTCGTGGAATATTGATTCACTTAATGCAGCTTTAACAGGAACTTCCTCACGTGCCGTGGCAACACGCCAGGTTTTAGAAAAAATACATGCTCAAAATGCCGATATTGTTGCAATTCAGGAAACAAAATTGCGCTCAACTGGACCTACCAAAAAACACTTGGACATATTAACCAAGGAATTTCCAGAATATGATATAGTATGGCGCTCATCAGAAGAACCAGCTCGTAAAGGATATGCCGGTACTATGTTTTTATACAAAAAAGAACTTAAGCCTAAAGTAACTTATCCTGTGATTGGTGCACCAGAGCCAATGGATCATGAAGGCAGAATTATTACTTTGGAGTTTCCTGAGTATTTTGTGACCCAGGTTTATACGCCAAATTCAGGTAATGGTCTAAAGCGCTTGAGTGAACGACAAGTATGGGATGAAAAATATATTGCCTATTTGCAAAAGCTGGATCAGGAAAAACCGGTATTGGCTAGTGGAGATTATAATTGTGCTCATCATGAAATTGATCTAAAACATCCCGATACTAACCATCATTCTGCTGGCTTTACAGATGAAGAGCGAGCTGATTTTACTAAAATGCTTAAGGCCGGCTTCACAGATACCTTTAGAAAACTTAATGGCAACGTTGAAGGGGTTTACTCGTGGTGGGCTCAACGTGTAAGAACTGCTAAGGCTAATAATTCAGGCTGGAGAATTGATTATTGGCTGACGAGCAATAGAATTGCTGATAAGGTCAAGCGTTCTGAAATGATGGATACTGGAGAGCGTGCCGATCACTGCCCAATTTTATTGGAAATAGATTTATAAATAGTAGTAAAAAGAGATCCAAAGGGTTGGGTTTCTTTTTCTTTTGTGTAAAATAGCTTTGAGGTGATATTGAATGAATGAACCTTTGCAGGATGCCATTCTTAACGGTTTGTATGATCCCATCTATCCAGGACATGAATTATTAGGACCAAAACTGCTGCAAAATAACAAACAGGAGAATATCTGGCTGACGCTGCGTCAAGAGCTTCTTAGCTGCCAAAGTTTTACCTGGGCAGTGGCCTTTATTACTCAGGATATGCTTGTTCCGTTTAAAGTAGTCATGGCTGATTTGGCTAAAAGAAATATTACGGGTACTTTAATTACAGGTGACTACTTAGGATTTAACAACCCTAAAGTTTTCCGTGAATTGTTAAAAATTCCCAATTTAAGCGTTAAAATCACCTCTAAAAACGGTTTTCATGCTAAAGGCTATCTTTTTGAACACGAAGATTGGCAGACTTTAGTTATCGGCAGCGCTAATTTTACCCGGGCAGCTTTGCTCAGCAACTGTGAGTGGGCTTTGAAGATTAGCTCAAAGAATAATGCTACATTAACTGTGCAGATTGCCCGGCAGTTACATGAATTAAAAAGAAACAGTATGCCCTTATCTGAAAGTTGGATAGCAGAATATGAACAAAATTGGGTAAAACCACAGTCGCAATCAGGGGCTCAGTTAAATGAAAAAGCTAAAATTGTACCTAATGAAATGCAAAAAGAAGCTTTGCATGAGTTAAAAGAACTAATTGATAGCGGACAAAAACGCGGTCTGGTAGTTTCAGCGACGGGAACAGGCAAAACGTATTTGGGAGCATTTGCAGTCAAAGACTTTAAGCCTCATAAATTTCTTTATGTTGTCCACCGCGAGCAAATTGCCAAAAAGGCTTTAAAAAGTTTTTACCAAGTGATTGGTGGCAAGTCATCTGATTATGGGCTACTAACAGGACATAAGCATCAGATTGACTGCAAATATGTTTTTGCTACAGTGCAAACTTTAAGCCAGACAGATATACTTGACAGCTTGGAGGCAACTACTTTCGATTACATTTTGATTGATGAGGCTCATCGGGCGGCTGCGCCAAGTTATCAGCGTATTTTTGCCAAGTTTAAGCCACAATTTTGGCTGGGGATGACTGCTACGCCGGAAAGAATGGATGATCAGGATGTTTACCGCTTATTTGATTATAATTTAGCCTATGAGATCCGTTTGCGTGAAGCACTGGAAGAAAAGATGCTTGCACCTTTTCATTATGTCGGCGTTGAGGACTATGAAGTAGATGGTGCAACGATTGACGAAACTACTAACTTGCGCAGACTGCTTGCGCCAGAGCGTGTTGATTATGTTTTAAAACAGTTGGACTATTATGGCTACTGTGGTTCACAAGCCAAAGGGTTGGTTTTTTGCAGTCGCCAAGAAGAAGCGCGTAAATTAGCGCAGGCTTTTTCAGAACGTAAGCATCCAGCAGTCGCTTTAACTAATGAAGATAGTGAAAAAAGAAGACTGCAAGTTGTCAACCAGCTGGAACAAGGCAAAATTGATTACATTATTACCGTTGATCTTTTTAATGAAGGTATTGATATTCCAGCTTTAAATCAGATTATTATGTTGCGCAATACGCAGTCCAGCATTGTGTTTATCCAGCAGTTGGGACGCGGTTTGCGTAAATATCCTGGTAAAGACTATGTCACGGTCATTGACTTTATTGGTAACTACAAAAATAATTATTTAATTCCGATTGCTTTAAATCAAGATGATAGTCGTTCTCAAGATAAGGCTCGTGAGGAAAGCATGCTTCCCAGCTTTATTGATGTTTCAACAATTAACTTCAGTCAAATTGCTTCTGCCCAAATTTTGGCTTCACTTGATAAGATTAAATTGGACAGCATCAAAGAATTACGTGAGTCTTATCAAGAACTAGCGCAAAAAATTGGACGTCCGCCTCTGTTATTTGATTTTTACCGTTATGGTTCAACCTCACCTATGGTTTTTGCGAATAACCATAGTCTTAAACATTATGGCGACTTCTTGATTAAAATGGGTGAATCTGTGAAGTTAAGTGATTATGAAGATGGCGTTTTGTCTTTTGTTACCAAGGAATTATTAAATGGGAAAAGACCACATGAACTAATACTATTGCAGCTGCTTTTAGAAAAAAACCAGGTTAGCCAAGAAGAGTTTGAACAGGCCCTGCATGATTATGGTGCTTACGTTAATGAAAAGGTGCTGACTTCAGTAGAAGATATCCTTTCTTTGAACTTTTTTGACATCAAACAAGGCAAGACAACGAAAAAAGACCAGTATGGCGGTCAACCTCTTATAGTCAAAATTGATTTGTTTGACTATTCATTAGCACCAATATTGGCACAATCTCTTAACCAAAATGAAACTTTTAGGAAATTATTTAGAGATGTGATTAAAACGGGTTTGGCACTTAATCAAGACTATGACAATCACAAACAATTTACCCTTTACCAGCAATATGATCGTAAAGATGTTTGTCGGTTGTTAAACTGGCCTAAAGATGTTTCCGCACCTATGTATGGCTATCGTGTAGACGAAAACGAAACGCCTATTTTTATCACTTATCAAAAAGATTCGTCTAAAAAGCGCAATGCTTTGTACCATAATACGCTAGAGGACGGTCGCTGCTTGCGCTGGTATACGAGATCGCCCCGTCATCTAGAATCAGATGAGGTTCAGAGACTGCTTAATACTCCTCAAATGAAATTATTGCTTTTTGTTAAGAAGAGTGATGCGATTGGCAAACAGTTTTACTATTTGGGACAGGTAGATATTCAAAAGGATACGGTCAAAGAAGAATTGCTGGGGTCAAAGAAAAAAGCAGCGGTAGGGATGAATTTGCTGCTGGAAAAGCCATTGAGTACAAAAATGTATGAGTTATTATTTGATGACTGAGGAAAAGTCTAAGAATTGAACTTCTTAGACTTTTTGAGTTAGCAAAGAAAGTAATATTTAAAGGATTATTACAAAACAAAGGACCAACAAATCACGTTGATAAATGCTGATTTATTAGTCCTTTTGATATGTAAGTAGGAAATCACTTTAGCTAATTTTTTGATAAAAATCTAGCGCTCTACAAAAGTATTAGGTTTGATACGTTTCAGGATTTCGTATCCTACATCTTTTTGATTATTTTCATTATCGTTAGTTTGATTTAAAAACATAACAATTCCGTTTTGATTATCGGCAGTTAATTGCACCCAGGTGCCAAAATGTTGTCCCTTAAAACTGCCATAGGCGTTTCTAATATTATCATTATTGTATAGGTACATTCCACCTGAATAGTTAACTACTTTGCTTTTTAGGTGAGTCAAATAATAGAAATCATCTTTATTTAAAACTGTGCCGTCTGTTAAGCCCACCTGAATCTTGTAATATTCTGCTGTGGTAGTAAAAAGATTGCCAGCACCAGGAATTTGTGAAACCAAGCTTTTTTTGAGATAAGTTGCTTTTTGATAGTTCTTACTCCCATTTGAATAGTATGAAATTGGATCAGTCATTTTCTTAGGGATGTTTTGGTAAAGATAAGTATTTTTCAAATTTAGCTTATCAATAATGCGGGTTTGCAAGTTATCTTCGTAAGACTTGCCTGTAACTTGCCTAATGATACCGGTGAGTAAAATATAGTTACTATTATTGTAGTGATAATTACCTATTATGTCAGATGCTGAGGCATTGATATTATTAACCACCCAGTTAATAGCATTGTCTTCTGAATAATTATAGCCTCTGTCTATTTCTGTTTTAGTAGCCATAATTCCTGAAGTATGGGTCAGCAGATTGCCTACGGTAATGTTATCGGCATTCTTGAGGTTAGGGTACCAGCGAGATATTTTGGTGTATTGAGTAAATTCGTCTTTGGTGCCCTTGGTTTCATTAATTAGTTGAACTATCATTGCACCAGTAATTACTTTTTGCAGTGAAGCGGTGGGATAAACAATTTTGCTGCTGCCGTTACCAATTCTTTTGCCATACCAGGCATAACCGTAGCTGATTGTTTGTGGAACCCCGTTTTGTACTACTGTGACTATGCCACGAACATTATGCTTTTTAAAAGTATCTCTAACAAAATTGTACATTTCAGTCTGCTTATTATTAGTGGCAGTTGCTGCACTAACGTGACTGGTTGCAGTAACTAAAGGTGAGGCAGCAATAACTAGGGAAGCCACCATTGTAATAAATTTATGCTTCAAAATAATTCTTTTCTCCTTAAAATATAGTAGTATTATAAGACTTTAAAATTAATTTGGTGAATACGAAAAGATTAAATTTAGATAACGTTTGTAATTCGTCTGAAAATACTTTGTTTTATTATGACATTGAAAAGTGGTACTTTTAACCATTTAAAACTCTCACAAAAGAATACCAGGGGTAATGCGAATGAAATATTTGGAAAAAGAGGTTTTACTTTTTCTTAAAAGTGCCAGATAGTTAAGGCTTTTTGGCTTTAACAGAAAAAATGATAAAAAAGACTTGCAAAAGGCAAAAATAATTGCTAGTATTAATAACTGTCGTCGGGCAATGAGCCGCAAGGCAGGAGGCCTCTCAGGCAGCGCAAAAAAATCGAGCAAAAGCAGTTGACAAAAGCGAGCTGCTTTAGTAAGATAATAAACGCTGTCTGGCAAGACGGCGAAAAGGACTCAGAAAAAAGTGCTTGACAAAAGCGGCTGAATCTGGGAAAATAAAA
>NZ_SCMB01000020.1 GCF_014323605.1 Lactobacillus kimbladii
GCCTGACTTTAGTTTGCCTGCTTTCTTTACCCGTTGACCATATTGGTTGTAAACATAAGCATTGTGCTTCAGTTTTTGAGCTGTACTCTTAACATTGCCAATTGCAACATAGTACTTCTTATTATTAGCACCCTTGTCAACTAATACATAATATTGGTCACCGTTAATTGTTTCAATGCCGTAAGTATCAAGAACTGAACCAGCTCCTAATGTAATGCCGTTTGCACGTTGACCTTTACTATTGTAAAGATAAGCATTATGCATCAAAGCTACTTTTTCAGATTTTGGTTGTTCTGGCTCTTTATTATTATCAGGCTTGTTATTTGGTACTGGCGCTGGCGTTACCGGCGTTAACTGACCGCCTCCTCCGTTTATAACATTCTCAGTAGTATTATTTATATTGCTTTCTGTCGCATCACGATATATCTGGGCTATCCCATCATCACGTTTTTGCGTTATCAGCTCACTAACTGCTGCACTCTCTTTTATGCGGTTAGAAAAATCATCATAATCTTTCTGGATTTGTTGCTTTATCTGTCCCTTTACTGCATCACTGTAGTCGGAGTTGCCATCAACACGCTTATTTGCAGCTGCCTTGGCATCTGTTAAAGCTCCCTGAGCAATCTCTTTTTCACCATTAAGTTCAGTCGCTAAGTCTTTTGGCTTTTCATTAAGCTTTGCCTGGGCATCTTTAAAGGCTGCAATTATAGAACTAGTATCTGTATCTTTACCAAATTTGTCTTGTACGGCCTTAATTGCAGATTCTCGAGCCTGAGCAAGTCTTTCTCTTAGAACTTCTGGATCTTGTTCGATTACATTATTGCCTTCTGGACTGTCAGCAATCGACTCATTAATAATCTTGTTAACTGCAGTTTCACGGGCTTTATCCACACCTGCTGTATCTTGAGCTTGATCAATAGTCCCTTTAGCATCAACAGCTTCATGAACATCTTCTTCAATCTGATTCCTTAAAGCATTCTTTTCTGCTTCAGTATAGTCATTTCCGTTCTTATGCTTTAAGCCGTTAACTCTATTCTTTGCATTGGCTCCAGTGTCCTTAACTTCGCCTTTAGCCAATTCCCTTTCGGCTGCTAGTTCGTTTGCTTTAACTTCTTCTACTGTTGTACCAGTGATGTTTTTATGTGTATCAAATGCATTGTCAACTTCTGTTGTCACAGCATCTTTGCCAAATTCATTCTTGAGTCTTGCTACTGCTTCATCATGCTTTTTACTGAATTCAGTCTTAGCATCACTTATTA
>NZ_SCMB01000021.1 GCF_014323605.1 Lactobacillus kimbladii
ATCCATTTTTCCATGGCCTCCTGCAGCGCCTTCTTAGTAGGATAGGTATAGGTGTAGTAGTCTAGCTCAACCTTCATGATGTGAAAGAGACTCTCGCAGGCCGCATTGTCGTGGCAGGTCGCCCGTCGCGACATGCTTTGAAAAACGTGGTGCTGCTTTAGGGTCTGACAATATGCTTTGGACTGGTATTGAATGCCCTGGTCGCTGTGAATCGTCATGCGGTAAGGCAGTTTGGGCCGGATCGCCAAAACCTGCTTGAGTCCATCTAGAACATATTTGGTCTGCGGCCGCTGACTGATGGTGTAGCTGATGATTTCACCGCTGTAAAGATCTTTAAAGGACGAGAAATATAACCGTTGGCTCATGCTCTTATTGCCATAGCGAAACTCGCTGATATCGGTGACTACCTTTTGGTAGGGCCGATCGGTCTTAAACTTCTGGTGGAAGCGATTCTTCGCCTTCTTGCCTTGCGGACCTTTTGATGAATCGTACTTGCCTGCACGCAAGTTGTATTTGCGGGCCAGCAGCTTGTGCTCCTTCATCAATCGGTAAATGCGTTTATGGTTCACCTGCAGACCGTACTTGATTTTTAGCGTGTCAGTCATGGGCAGGTAGCCGAAGCTGGGATTATGCCTTTTAACCACTTTAATCAGCGACAGTAAAGCCAGATCGCTGTATTTTTTCCGCCTGCTGCGCGGGTGATACTCGTAGGTGCTCTTGGCTAAAAAGCTATAGTGCAATAGTTCTTGCAGTTGATAGTTGTGCTCATGCCTTAACTCTTGGATGATGGTCCGTTCTTCTTGCGTTGAGCGTCTTTGCGCTGAGCTAAGGCTTCGACTTTTTTTAGGTAGTCGTTCTCAATGTGGAGCTGACGGTTTTCTAAGCGCAGCCGCTCTAATTCAGATAACTCACTGCTGGTATACTTAACTGGTTTTTTAGGCGATTTGTTCATTGGTGGTCGGCCTCGTTTGGTAAAGAGCGCATCAAGCCCGCCTTCGTCAAAACGTTTTTGCCAAGTACAAATTAAGCTGGGTGTGGCATTTTGAAGTGAATGGCGGTATTTTGATAGGTCTCGTCATGTTCTTTTCTCCAGTTTAAGACTTGAAACTTGAATTGACCACGATAATTTTGCGAGGTGTGCCGAATTTCTAGGCCCTTAACGCCAAAGTGCTGGTATTGTGCAGCCCAGGTATCAATTAGTTGATGTGATCCGGTGCCAATCATTTGCGCCACAGAA
>NZ_SCMB01000022.1 GCF_014323605.1 Lactobacillus kimbladii
GAAAATGATCTTATCACAGCAGATAGTGTAGATAAAGTCAACAGTATCAAAGACCAGGCCATCAAGGACATTGATGGAGTCAAGTCAACCGCAGACTCTAATGCGCAAAACGATTTGGCTAAAGTAAAGGCAGATACTAAGAAGGCAGTTGATGCCAACGCTACTGCTGCTAAACAACGTATCAAAGATGCATATGATCAGTTGAGTACAACCGAAAAGGCAGCAGCTAAAGCAGATTATGACCAAGCAATCCAAAAGGTTGATGATGCTCAAGCTGCAGCAGATAAGGCTATAGATGGGGCAACGGACAAAGAAGCTGTAAATAAGGCAGCCGGTGAAGCAGACCAAGCCTTTACTCAAGCAGAAACAGCAGCAAAATTAGCGTTTACGAAAGTAGCGGCAAAAGATGCAGTTAAAGCAGTAGCAACCGAAGTCAAGAGCGGCTTAAAGAAACAAGAAGACCGAGACAAAGTAGATGCGATTGTTGCACAAGCAGATAAAGATATTGAAGCAGCTACAAGTGTAGATTCAGTCAACAGCATTAAGGATAAAGCTATTAGTGACATCAAAGAAATTAAGGATAGTGCGGATAAAGAAGAACAAGAACAATTAAATAAAGTAAAAGAAGATAATAAGGCTAAGGTTGATGAGCAGGCTGCTGCGGCTAAGAAACGGGTTCAAGATGCCTATGATAAGCTTAGCAAGGATGAACAAGCAGCAGCGGCAAGTGAATATACTAAAGCTATGAATGCTATTACTGAAGCACAAACTACGGCTAATAATACCATTGCCGCAGCAACAGATACAGATACAGTAGTTAAAGCAGTAGGAACAGCGATAAGTGCTTTTGATACTGCGGCGACTACAGCGGAAGTAGCGTTTGCAAGAGTAGCGGCAAAAGATGCGATTGAAGCAGAAGCAGCTAAGGTCAAGAAGGAATTAAAGCAAGAAGTTGATCAAACTAAAGTTGATAATATTGTATTAAGAGCAGAAAATGATCTTATCACAGCAGATAGTGTAGATAAAGTCAACAGTATCAAAGACCAGGCCATCAAGGACATTGATGGAGTCAAGTCAACCGCAGACTCTAATGCGCAAAACGATTTGGCTAAAGTAA
>NZ_SCMB01000023.1 GCF_014323605.1 Lactobacillus kimbladii
TTAAAACTTCTTTAAGGTCATTTTGAACTGAAGAAGATAATTTATCGTATGCATTTTGTATTCGCTTCTTGGCCGCTTCAGCCATCGAACTAATATAAGCCTTTTGCGCAGTCTTATTAGCTTCTAATTCTGCCTTTGCAGTCGCTTCTGCAATAAATTTAACATTATTAATATCATTTACTGCTTCTTCTTTAATATTGTTTATTTTTCCAACATCATCTGCTTGCGTTAGTTCATCGTTTGCATCTTTAGCAATAGATTCAACTTTTTCTATATCGGATTCTTTAATTAATTCTTTCTTAACTTTCTTTGCTACATCATTAACTGTATCTAATGCAGCTGTTTTTGCAAAAAGTACTTCAGCAGTTGTGGCAAATTTATCAAATTTACTTTTGGCATTTTCAGCTATTGCCACAATATTTTCCTTAGTTCCAGAATTTTTAATTTTTTCAACAGCATCGTTCTGAGTCGCCTTTAGATCATCAATAAATTTATTAAAAGATGCTGTAACATTTACTTGCTCATCTGGAGTTAATTTATTATATGCTGACAGTACTCGACTAAATGCTGACGACATACCACTATTTACATTAGTTATATTAATGTTCCTAACTGAATCAATATCATCACTTTGACCCGTAGAATCGTCAGTCGACTGCCCTATATCAGTAGAGTCTTCTTTTTTAGTGCTTTTATCTTCATCTTGAAGACTATCATTATTTTCTAAAACATTATCAGAATCATTCTTATGGTCCTTAGTAGGTGCAGTTTCACTTAAAACTTCTGAATGGCTTCCGTCACTCTTAAAAAATGAAGTTAAGTCGGAAAAGGTAGATAATTTGATTTCTTTTTTTGATTTTTCTACTTGATTGTCATCTTTAGATAATTCGGAAGTATGTATACTATTATTTTCAGTGGTTGAATTTGCAATAGACTTGCTAGACTTAG
>NZ_SCMB01000024.1 GCF_014323605.1 Lactobacillus kimbladii
GGATCACCTCCTTTCTAAGGAAAGAGCAAGCCGAGACAGAGAGCAGGAATGCTAAGAGAAGTCCGGCAAGCGAGGAAAGCACATGAGTAGGGAAGACATTGTTTAGTTTTGAGGGCAGTACCTCAAAGAGAAAGAGCAGATACGCTGGAAACGGGCCTATAGCTCAGCTGGTTAGAGCGCACGCCTGATAAGCGTGAGGTCGATGGTTCAAGTCCATTTAGGCCCATAGGCAAGGAAAAGAGAAAGCGCATCTGAAAGACCATGGGGGCTTAGCTCAGTTGGGAGAGCACCTGCTTTGCAAGCAGGAGGTCATCGGTTCGAACCCGTTAGCCTCCATTGGATCTGAGAAAGATCCAATGAGTTAGTACATTGAAAACTGAATATAATC
Source organism: Lactobacillus kimbladii (assembly GCF_014323605.1). Lineage (GTDB taxonomy): Bacteria > Bacillota > Bacilli > Lactobacillales > Lactobacillaceae > Lactobacillus > Lactobacillus kimbladii_B. Next base: position 389 of record NZ_SCMB01000024.1, read on the forward strand.
CAAGAAAAAACCGAGAAACAATCAAAAGAGAAGAGATTGCCAAAGAGCGACCGAGAGAGTATCTTGAGTAAGGTCAAGTAAAGAAGGGCGCACG
>NZ_SCMB01000025.1 GCF_014323605.1 Lactobacillus kimbladii
GCCGAGTACCAGGCGTTGCTGGCCGCCGCTGGTCGCCCGGCCGCCAGTGTCGCGGTGGAGACGACCGCGCCGGCGCCGCCTTCCGCGAGTCTGCTGGAGCGCCGCGAGGCGCGCGGCCTGAGCCTGGAACAGGTGGCCCGGGAGGTCGGTATCAGTCCTTCCTATATGGCGATGATCGAACGCGGCGAACGCGAGGCCAGCGAGGCCATCCTGTTCGCCCTGGAGCGTGTGCTGGGCAAAGCGACGGGGGCCTGACCTTGAGTGTGCTGATCAGCCGTAAACACTGGGATAGCCTGCTGCTGGAAATCGAAGATGCGCGTCGCCAGCGTCATCTGCTCACCTACCGGGCGCTGATCGAGCGCCTGCAACTGCCGACTCCGGCGATGACCACCCTCACCGCGGCTCTCGAGCACCTGGCATCGCTGGATGCGCGCTCGGGGCG
>NZ_SCMB01000026.1 GCF_014323605.1 Lactobacillus kimbladii
CTTATAGCCCTCCCTAGAAAGCCAATCCAATAGTCATCTCCTATGAGCGATTTGAAGTTTTTATTATTTTCAGTCGCTTCTGCGTATTGCTTGAGGATGGTATCGATTGTTGTTGAGTCTTTTTCAGACTTGGGTATAGAGGCTTTTTCAATTATGAAGGTATTGCTGAGCGAGCGATATTGTACTTTCTTAATTTTTTCCTCTGGAACTCCTAGCTTCAACATGCAGCAGATACTGTAGTAGTCGATCAGGGAGGCCATGGAGTTTAGCAACGCATCAGAAAGTGCTTGATTTAATATCGCATTATCTTCATCAAGCTCTTGCCCCGGATTTACGTATTCATTGAGATATCGTAAATTAGTCTCATGTCTTTTTTGGAATAGCGCATTTACTTTTTTTAATTGATAGCGTATGTTTTTCTCGATATCGCCTGCCAAAATC
>NZ_SCMB01000027.1 GCF_014323605.1 Lactobacillus kimbladii
GCTGTACGGGCTGATTGGTACCTGCCGTTTGAACGGTATCGATCCGGAAACGTATCTGCGCCATATACTGAGCATATTGCCGGAATGGCCTGTCACAGGGAGCGTGGGCATCGACAACAGCGGGCAGAAGAATACCGGTACAGGGCAGTTAAATGGTGTCCTTTCTTTTAATAATCCGCTGGGGCTGGCTGACAACTGGTTTGTCAGCGGGGGACGGAGCAGTGACTTTTCGGTGTCACATGATGCGAGGAATTTTGCCGCCGGTGTCAGTCTGCCGTATGGCTATACCCTGGTGGATTACACGTACTCATGGAGTGACTACCTCAGCACCATTGATAACCGGGGCTGGCGGTGGCGTTCCACGGGAGACCTGCAGACTCACCGGCTGGGACTGTCGCATGTCCTGTTCCGTAA
>NZ_SCMB01000028.1 GCF_014323605.1 Lactobacillus kimbladii
GTATGTAAGATTGGCATAGCACTGTTCATACAATATATAATAGTGTCATGTAATAGTTAGAATACGGGGAATAAAAAATGTCTATATTTGGTAAAAAGAAAAAAGCTATCGTTAATTATATAGATTTGGACAATGATAAAAATAATATCGCTACATCAGGTGAATTGTTAGGTAATGTTGGTGAAGAGATTGGTTACAGTAGTTCAGATCAGATTGATGCTTTAAAAAAGCAAGGTTATGTTCTTGTAAATAATAGTTTTGATCCGAGTGATAAACCAACTTTTTCAAATGAAGATGTTCAAACTTATACTATTTCATTTAAACATGATGTAGAAGCAGTTGATAAACCTAATTCTGATTTTGGAATTAGTGAAAGTGATTTACAAAAAGTGGGTACGCAAACTGTCCATTATG
>NZ_SCMB01000029.1 GCF_014323605.1 Lactobacillus kimbladii
TCATTAGTGGTTTCTGGGGCTGATTTAATAAATTCATCAAGTGAATATCCCTCTTGTGGTCCAACAACACGCAAACTATATATTCTAATTTGTGGTCTACCCTGATATTCCTCTCTTTTTCCATTTAACTCTACAATCGTACCAGTGCTAAAAGTTGCCGCATCTTGATGACTCGCATCCCAATAATTTCCGCGAATTTCACCTGAGCCATCACCAAATTGCATCGCTAAAAAAAGTTTATCTTTTTTATTACGGCGCAACTGTGAATTTTTGATTAAAACAACGATATCCATTTCTTCGCCATCATTATAGTCTAGCAAACGTTTAAGCATCCTTAATTCCTTTCATGAAAGTCAATGGCTTGATTTGCAACTTATTAACCAAACTTTCTTGTGC
>NZ_SCMB01000002.1 GCF_014323605.1 Lactobacillus kimbladii
TCTGCCTGATCTATATCTGCTATAGCTTGACTTAAAACTTCTTTAAGGTCATTTTGAACTGAAGAAGATAATTTATCGTATGCATTTTGTATTCGCTTCTTGGCCGCTTCAGCCATCGAACTAATATAAGCCTTTTGCGCAGTCTTATTAGCTTCTAAATCACCTGATCCTCCAGTAATTTCCAAGCCTTTTTCAACTGGTCGAACTCCAGAATCAATTGCATCTGGACTGTACCCTACAAAGTTAGCATTAGGAGTTAATTCAATTTTGTCTTCCTTACTTAGATTTGCTAAAACATCTGACGGGATTCTAACTTCAAAGGATCCGTCAGTATTAATTTTAGATGTAAATACACTTGGTAACTCTTTGATATTATCACCAACGTCACCACGAAAAGTATCATTAGTATTGACATAGGGCTTTAAAGTTTTATCCTCTTGAATTATTCCATTATATTTTGGATTACTAGAAATATACTTAGCAATTATATAACCATCTGTACCTTTTGAAAAGTACTTATAAAAAGCATTTTCTTTACTTGGTCCGTCGTCAGATCCGTTATAATTTTTGACTCTACCTTTAATGGATTTTGAGCCATCTTCATTTTGTACAACCACTAAGCTATCAGTGTCTATATCCAAATACCCACTTGGATTAGCAGGAACGAATTTAACATAATTGTAACTAGCTGAATCCTTGGTACTCAAAGCGGTTTCAAAAGCTGTTTTCATAATCTTATCAAGCAAATTATTTCCTGGACTTGCTACAGCAGCTTTTGCAGCATCCAGAAAAGCGCTAAATCTATCATCATTGAAAATTTCCTTTAATTCAGGGTCATTTTCAATTTCCGCTAATTGCTCTTTAGTCAATACTTTGCTACCATCAAGCATTTCCATATTGTTAACCGAAACGCCTGTACCTGATTTCTGCATTTGTAAAACATGAAATGGTGGTAGTGTAAACTTAGTTCCTGTGATAGTTTGTAGCTCTTGACGAACATTAGTAACAGTAATGCGATTATTACCTATAATACTTGTATCATAATTTTGATTATTATGAGCATCTAAAACAAATGAACTTGGATTATCAACTTTAAATGTGCCACCTTTAACATCTAGTAAAGTTATGGCACCACTACCTGCTTTTTTACCTAAACTAATATTAAAGCCACCATTTTCAACTTCAGCTGAACCGGTAATATAAACTAATGTTCCTGAATAATCACCCATATCATTACCAACAATATTCAGTTCAGCTTTTGGACTAATGGTAAGACTACCATTATTATAAAATAAATTCCCAGTTTTCCTATCAGTGATATTACCATTTGTATTAATATTTACTTGTCCATTTTGTAAAATATTAAATGTAGACGCTGGAGCACTTAAGTATATAGCTCTAGACTTACCGCTATTTCTTACACCTTGATACGGTCGAACAGCATCAATACCAATATTAATATTCAGTGTACCTGATACTGATACATTGCCATTACCCTCCATGTAAATTGCACTAAATGGATAACCCCATTCGCCAGTATCACTGTTACCATCATAATCTTGAACAGGGTTAAGTGTTACTGTAGCATTCCTATTAATCTTTACAGAGTTACCATTACCTTTCATTTCGATAATAGAACCACCGTACGTAGATCCAACAAAATTGCCATCTAAAAATTCTATACTATCATTAGTTCTCCCACTTGCAAATTCAAATAATTGTTGATCATGACGGTTTGGCCATTTAGCTGTATGTGCTTCATTATTTCCAGTGAAACGAATATGTGTATTACTTCCAGCATATATCATTTGTGAACCATTAAATATACAGTCTTTAAAGGTGATCGTAGACTGATATGATCCACTAATGTTTTCAGTACTCCAAACACCGTAATAGTCACCACTAATTAAATTCAAGTTTTGATAAACCACATTTGCATTTGTGCCTGATTTTTGTTTCGGTGAAAAGCCAGTGAAATTCAGGGTACATTTAGAGTTTCCATTAGATCTAATTATTAAGTCTCTTCCTGGAACATCGAATGTGTTGTTTCCATTATTAGATGGGGCACTAATATCATTCATTATAAGAATTTCATTGATATCTTTGTTATACAATGCATTTTGAAAATCATTCCAATTATAAGCTTTAAAAGATAAGCCGTTACTTGCATCCTTTACAAAACTACTTTTATCTTTTACATCTGTAATTTTATCAGCTTCAGTGGTTTGATTATCGCTAGAGACAGTACCATCAACCGGTTTAATCTCACTATCATGAGAACTTTCTGGCAACTTGCTATCATTTGAAGTATTAGTTTCTGAGGCAACGTTAGTATCATTAACATCTTCATTATTTGAATCGGTTTCTGAATGGTTAACAGAAACAGTTTGATCCGAGCCTTTCACAGCCTTTTTTGTCTGATCTTTGACTGTTTCAGAATCTTTTACATCATCCCTATCTTTCAAAAATGATGCCAAACCTGAGAAAGTAGACAATTTAGCGCTTTTTTCAGACTTTTTATTCTGTTTACCACTTTTATCAGATTCAGAAGTCAGCACTTTATTTCCTGATGTAGTTGTATTAGATTCCAAATCATTTGATCCAGATTTTGTTTTTGTCTCTACTTGTTGTGATGGCTCAACAACATCAGCCTTTACAGTCTTGCTGCCTAATCCGAAAAAAGTGAAACCTAACAGAACAGAAGCAGCACCAATAGACAATTTACGAATTGAGAATCGGTCATGTTTTGCCTGCATTTTCATTTTTCTTAGTTGTTCTTTATAGTTATTTTTACCTAGCATGAGTTTTCCTTCCTTGAAAATTTAATTACATTCTAAATTCTATAACTATAGTTATTTTTTGTCAATATAGCTTTGGAAACAAATTATTTTCTACAAATAAGTGTTATTTTAAAATTTAATTTTAAACTTAAAAGATAAAAATGTAAATTTGTATCTAATGCTTTTGATTTAGGATTAAAATAAAAACAACTCAATAGTTGTAAATTTAACTTTTTATTTTATAAATTAATATTTGTTATATTTATAATAAAATATAGTACTTGCTTTTAAAATTAAAATAACATAAAATTTAATAATAATATAAAACTGATATATTAATCTTATATTTTTAATGTTATTTAAAATGATATTTTCTAACAAAATCTATATTCGAATATTTTATTAATTTTATATATAAAAATAGTATCACCTAAATGACACTATTCATGAAATTTACTATTTAGTCCTTTTTTTGAGACTAAATTATCTAAAAGTTTCTCTCTTTATAAATCTCTAATTATCAATAGAGATCTGATTTGCATAGGTTTTGATACTTTATGTCCCTTCATTGTTTTTATATTTAAAAGATCTCCGATTCAGCTAAAGCTCAATATAATTTTGATAGATTGTAACTCTCAAATTTGATTTTTTTAAATTAGCTAATCAAACTAATGTCTTAATTAAAAATTTTAGGAGCAAAAAGACCTCAAATTTATTCTAAATTTGAGGTCTTCCGTGTTTTACCAACTAGTCAATTTTAAAGATTAACTACCTAAAAGTTTGCCTTCTTAATATATTTACCATTTGCTATGACATAGAATTTCTTATGACCAATTTTAATAGGATTACCATAAGTCTTAACAACTTTATGTTTACGCAAAACTCTTTTACCTAAACGATGACCATACTTATTGTATATATAGGCATTATGTTTCAGCTTTAATTTCTCGGCATCAATATTGCCGCTATTTACAAGCAATCCATCTGTTAAAACGTAATAGGTTTTACCACTAATAGTTTTCTTACCAACTGTTTTAATTTCTGAACCCGAGTTGATAATTAACTTATTAGCACGTTTACCACTTTCATCATATAGATAAGCATTATGCATTAGTTTCTTAGTCGTAGTCTCAACAGGTTGAACTGCAGTATTAATAGTTTCTGCAGCAACTTCTTCACCCGCTGATCCCATAGCAGTTACTAATTTTACATTTCCTGCTTTGACATAGCGGTTCTTCGCGATAGTGAAGTATCTTTTACCGCGAATCTTAACGACTCCACCGAATGTATTAAGCTGTTGACCCTTTTTGTAAACTCCTGTCTTCTTAACCCGCTTGCCAAGCTGGTTATAAACATACGCATTGTGAGTCAATTTTTGCTTAGTGGCCTGACCATTTGTTGCAGCAACATAATACTTTTTGTTATTATTATGTGTGTCAACTAGTACATAGTATTCACGTCCTGCAATAGTAACCGTACCGTAAGTTGAAAGAATTGAGCCGGCACCAAGTGTAACTTTGTTAGCACGTTTGCCAGAATCATCATATAGATAAGCATTATGCATTAAGGTTACATTAGTACTTTCGCCTAAATCGTTTGGCGCATCATTTGTGCCGTTTTCTTTATCAGTAGTTGGTTGCTCAGCTGGATTAACAGGGTTAGCAGGACTAGATGAAGTGCTACTGTTATCAGCGGAATTAGAATTGTCACCACCGCTATTCGAATTATCATTATTGCCATTGTTATTGTTGTTGGCACTATCTTTAATAATTTTATCAATGACAGCTGAATCTGAAGATGCCTTATTAATTGCTTCAATACCATCGTCACGCTTGCCGTCAATATCAGTTAAAGTATTATTTTGATTAATCTTTTCCTGAGCATCAGCTAAAATACGATCGATTTCAGTCTTAATCTTGGCTTTTTCATCGTCAGTATAATTATCACCGTTTTCATGCTTTACCCTATTATTATCAATTTTCTTCTTAGCATTAGTAGCAGCATCTGAGACAGCAGCTTTGGCAATTTCCCGTATTCCAGTTATTCTATTATTCGAAACTTCATCGTAAGAATTACCAGATATATATTTATACTTGTCATGCTCACTATTAGTTGCATAAATCCATGCAGAATCACCAAAGTATTTCTGGTTCTGGGCAACGGCTCCTTTGTATTCAGTCTCAATATCCATATTAGCAGAACTCTTAACTGTGTACAATGCTTGCTGCATTAACTGATCAATTGCCTGTCTCGTCATATCAATATCGTGGTTTATCTGATTGGCAATACTTTCATACGATGCATCGGCATGAGCATCCTGAGTAAGCACAGTATTGACACTTCCATGAATACCATCAAGTCTATTTTTGAAATGATCTCTATCTTGAGGAAGTAGACTATCTATATCATTAAGCGTATCCTTTGCTTTTTTGAACATATCATTAACTCGTTCTTTGCCCATCAGTTCATTATAAGCATTGATTCCGTTGCTATACGATTGAGTTGTAGAGTCGATATTAGTTGAATGCTTAATGGCAGCAATTGCTTCACGTATAGTTTGAATATTGCTTTGATAATCAGGATTAGCTTTTTGCTCTTCCGTTAGCCCATTATATCCGGCTTCTAATCCTGTTATTTCATTTCCAGCTCCATTTAAAGCATTTGCTTGATTATATTTGAACCAGTCAGACGTATTTTGATAAGTATCAGTTAGCTTAGTACCGATTTGATTTTCAGCAGTCGGAATTTTGGTGATATCAGTTTGTTGCTCTATGCTTGCTTTTTCAGTTGCATATAAATCATCAACTATCTTGTTTAATGTTTTCTTTTGAGCAGCAGTTAGTTGAGATGAGCCAATAATATTGTGAGTTGTTGAATATTTTCTTTGTAAAATATCCTCTGCCTTTGCTTTGACAGCAGCAAGATCAGTATCTTTTTCAACATCAGTAAATCCAGGAACGTGACTGCCAGAATCGCTATCAGAATATCCTTGGGTTGCATTGTTGACAATTTGATCAACGTCCTTTTTGATGTCATCAGTAGAACGATCATTTCCATTCTTATCCGTTGTTGGAACTGCGTTAATCTTTGCCTTGCTTTGATCGTAAATATCTTGAATCTTCTGCTTTTGCTTTTGTAAATCAGAGTTTACTAAACCAGAATCTTCAAGCTTTTTGTCAGCTTCGGCTTTTTGCTCAAGAAGATTATTAATAGCATTTTGCTTAATTTGATATATTTTTTCTTTATCTTTGGCAGTCTGGTATAGCTGGTCAATTCCAGTTTCACCTAAATTGATTGAGTGTCCTTCGCTATCGAGCCCCTTTTCAATGTTTTGCAGTTTTTGTTTAGCATTTTCGAGATCTGTTGTTGTCGGACTACTTGGTAAAGCAAGTTTACTAATTTCATCCTTGGTCTTTTGAAGCAACTGATTGAGTTGATCTTCTAAGTCAGCCTTTTGCTGATCAGTTAAATCGCTGGCAACTTGGCTAATACTGCCCTTATCTTTGACATACTTATCAATAGCCGCAATTTGCTTATTCTTTTCACTTAGTAAATTGGCTGGAATACCTGCTTGATCTATAGCGGCCTCACCAGCTTTTTCAACTTGACCTAAGTCTGCATTATCATCGGCACCATATAAGTCGCTAACAGCTTTTTGCATTGCATCACTTATTGCAGCTTCATTTTGGCTTATTTCGTTTGGATCAAGTCCTGAACTTGGCAATTTTGCCTTAGTAGCTTCAGCATATTCTTTCAGAGTATTAATTTGCTTGTTCTTTTCTTCGAATCGCTGAGTTAAGCCAGTAATTGCATCATTACCAGCTTGCGCTGCTTGATTCATTGCACTATTGGCGTCAGTCGCATTGTTTTGAGCAGCTTGAACATTTTGGGCAGCTTTATCACGTTCTGACTTAATACGCTCTCTCATCTGATCCGCCAGATTAGGATTATCCTTGGCAATCTTATCTGCAGCTTCATTTGCCTTATTAACTGCATCTTGCAATTTAGTTAACGCGTTATTGACTGACTCTGCCTTGACAATTTCATTATTAACTTTATCCAAATCAGCATTATTCTGACCTTTAACATCAGATAATTGATCCTGAGTGGTAGCAGAATTAATTCTGGTTTCACCAGACTGCCGAATTTGATCAATTTTATTCTTCAAATCATTATATTGGTCTTGACCTAATTTCTTATCAGCTAAGTCTTGATCAATTTGCTGTTGTAATTTATTAGTTGAATTATCAAAATCATTTTTAGCAGAAGTCTTAGCATTCGTGATTTTTTCATCATTTGCTGTATCAACAATTGCTTTAATCGCTTTATCACCCTCATCTTGAGCTTTTTGGACATCATCTTGATTTTGAGCTTTATCAATATTCTCTTTGGCCTTATCCCGCTCGCTCTCAATTGTAGATTTATCTTTAGCATCACCACCAATTGAAGTTTGGGCTTTATCATCTAAAGCAGATTTTGCCTTATTTTTAGCCGCCTGCAGTTTAGCATCAGCCAAAGCCTGGTAAATATTGCTTAGACCGGTATTCTTTTCTGTATCAATATTTTCAGATAGAGCGCCACTGACGTTTGCAACAGCATGATTATAAGCATCTTGTGCTTGTTGTTTAAACTTACCCAGCTGATCAGAGGTTAAATCACTTAAACCATTTATTTCTGGTAGAACACCGGTATCAGTTGAGCCTTTCCCAAGAGCTTTATCAAGTTCTTTAATTGCTTGATCTCTTTGGTTACGGATATCATCAGCATCACTCTTACTTGCATTAGTAACTACGTTACTAATTCCCTGTAAGGTATTATTTTTGATTTTCTCAACTGTAGCGCTATCATTAGCCGCGCCAATATCTTTAATGCCTAAATCAGCCACTGCAAAAACTGCATTTTGGTCTCGTGAATCACGTAGTTTAGCTCGAGCCGCGTATGCTGTATTTTTAATCAAATCGGTGGCAACAACTTTATCACTAGCTAACTTGGCAGCAGATTCAATGTTATTAATTTTATTTAATGCATCTTGATAAATTCCAGTTAGTTGTTCTTTATTTGTGGCTGCGTCAATTTTACTATTTGCATCCGTTGGGATTGACTCAAGCTGACTAATTGCATCATTAAATTGTTTCTTTACTTCATTTCTTTGGTCTTCCGACAATTTGCTATAAATGTCATTTAAGCGATTCTTGGCACTGATAGCAGCATTGGCAATACTATTTTTTGTATCAGTTTTAGATGTATTAAAACCATTACCTGCAGCTTCTGCAGCGTCAATAGCAGATTCACCATTTTTCTCAGCTGTATTAGCATCTGAAACTGCAGCTGTAGAATCAACTACGGATTTTGCATTATCACGTGCAGAAGTAATATTATTAATAGCTGTTGTCTTGGCATCGTTAGTGATATCTGACGAATTATTGATTCGGTCAATCGCTTTTTGAGCATAATCATCAAGCTTTTGTTTATTAAGGATCTTATTAACATTTATGTCACTAATCACATTGTCAATTAATGACTTACCATTCTGGACGATAGCATTAAGTTGCTCATTAGTAGTTGTGTTTTTATTATTGATACCAGTAACGCCAATATCATAAGTAGCATCTACTTTGGCACGCAAGTCAGCTTTGTTGGCACTTGTAATCTGGTCCATATTGCCAATTTGTTCTTTTACTTTATTGCGCTCATCCATTAGGGCTGCTAAAGCTTGGTCTTTTGCAGATTGCAAGTTTGCTGCAGTTTGAATGCTGGCTAAATCGTTTTGACCTTTAGTTAACGCTGCGTCTACATCATTTTTACTTGCGCCTTGAATAGCAGCTTGAGCTTGATTGAAAGCACTTGCAATCTGATTATAGTAGTCATTCTTTTCCGTTACGCCCAAATTAGGGTCATTAGTAATCTGACTATTTACAGAATCGCGCGCACCTCTTAATTTTTCGATTGCAGCTTGACGCTGTTTCGTTAAAGCCTGAGCCTCGAGATCAGGCGAAAGAGAATTAATAACAGAATTAATAGCATCAATTCCCTTCTGCGCATCAGCATTAATATCGGTTACTGTATGGTCATTATTAATAGCTTGGATTGCTTGATCATAACCGTCATCGATTTGATCTCGTTTAGCTTGTACTGTTGCCGGATCAAGTTGTTCATTTTTTTGCGCATTTGCAAGAACATCTTTAGCATTAGCTTTGGCCTGTTGCAATTTACTAATTGCTTGCGCTTTAGTAGCTGTAATTTGGGCAGCGCCTAAATCTTTAAGAATATTGTTTTGACCCTCTTGTTTGGCCGAAGTAATATCAGAAACATTTTGAGCCGAAGCAATTTTTGCCTTTGCAGCCTGGGCATCTTGATCAATTTGGTCTTCATAATACTTTTTATTTGAAGGACTGAGTTGACTATCAGCAATGCTTTCAATTTTAGCCTTTGCATCATTAACAGCTGTATCTACATCTTGAGTTGCATTTGTTCTAGCTTCTTCTACCTCCTTATTTGCAGTACCTTGGGCATCGCTAACAATATTGTCTATACTGTTTTTAGCGTTAGTTACAGTTTCAGCGATTTTAGAACTATCGACCTTGTTTAAAGTATCTATACTGTCAGTAACTACCTTGCTGATTTGATCATGATATGCTTTCTTTTGTTCAGCAGTCAGATTGCTTGTCTGGTCAATTTGTTTATCAGCATTAGTTTGCTCTTGTCTAATCTGCTTGATAGAATCAGCCAAGGAATTGTTACGCTCACCTTTAGCTTTAGCTGAAGCCAGTAAGTTGTTCAAGGCAGCAATACCATCATTACGCGCTGAATCAATTGCAGTTAAACTATCTGCTTGGTCAATGCGCTGGTTATAACCAAGAGGAGTTGTTGAATTATTGAGCAGTTTCTGTGCAGCCGCCACGCTATCATCAATATCATTTGCAGACAAGCCAGGCAAGCTACGCAGTTGGCTTTCAAGATCGTTTTCAGCTTTAGCAAGCTTGATCTTGGAAAGTTGTCTTAAAATTGACCGCTTGGTTGACTCCTCGGTTGTCGAAACAGCAGCAGAGTCACTGGCTTGATCAATATTAGTCAAACCATCAGCTACTGTTTTCTCAATTTCAGAGTTTGAAGGGATGCCTAGCGAATTTTCAGTAGTGGTTGCATAGCCCATAATTTCCGCTTTTGCCGCATTTTGATCAAAAATAGTTTGCGTAGCTGCTTCTCTTTGCTTGATGGCAGTGTTATCAGAAGTGCCGTAAATCGATTTTTGCTCATCATACTTAGCACTTCCTGGTTTAGCAGTTGCAACTTGGGCAGCCTGATCAATTGCGTCTAATAGAGGAACCTGCTGATCTGAACTAATGCCTGAGTTCTGCACTCGCTCTTTGGCAGCCGCAGCTGCAGCAATAATTTTACTTGCTTCTTGGTCAGCATTTATATCCTTAATAGACTCCTTACCCTTGGAACCATCGGGATCATCACCAGTGATAATATTGTGAACTGCTTTATTATAAGAATCCCTTATTTCTGCAGTCTTATCGGCATGGTTGTTAATTTCATCTTGAGCGACTGCCTGTAAGTCTTTCAATGCCTGAATTGTTTTGTTAACTTTATCAATTATATCTTGAGCTTCTTTTTGGTGCCCATCTACTGATACTTGGTCAAGGTCTCTTTCAATATCACCTTCCGGTTGAGCGATAGCCTGAGCGCGCGCCAGACGTTTAGGTAAATTAACTACTTCGTCCTTTTCTTCTTTACTCAAGTTAGGATCGCTTGAAAGCTTGTAAGCATCGACATAGACTTGATCAATTTTTTGTTTAAGATCAGTTTCAATGCTCTCCTTATAGCCATAAGCTGCTTGATCAATCGCATTAATACCATTCTTCTCTGCTTCTGAAATACCTTTATCAGTTTGAAAAGCTTTCACAGTATTTATAGCTTTATCACGTGCAGCATTAATTGCATCTACCATTGTAGGGAATCTCTTTGACTGCAATGTGGCTTCATTATTTAAATTCGTTATTGCGCTATCGCGAGACGACTCGATAGTTGAAGAATTTTGCGCCTGACTTACGATATTCTTAATTGCATCAAGGGCAGCATTCTTACGATTGTTAACCTCGGTTAAAGTATTTGCACTTGAAGCATAAACCGAAGTTTTTTCATTATCGGCATTAATTGTTTTGGATGCAGCAGACGCAACTTTATCTAACTGTTCATTAAAGTCTTTAACTTGAGCTTCAGATAGGTTATTAGGTCTATGAATTTTCGCATCACTAATTGCGTCAGTAATTGCCTTAGCAGCTTGATCTTGTGCATCAGACAAAGTTAAAATATCTAAGTTTTTAATTATTGGGCGACGTCCGATAGCTACACTAGACGGATCATAACTAACAAAATTAGCATTTGGAGTTAATTCTATAGAGTAGCCTTTATCAAATCTGATCGTTTGATCGGCTGGAATAGTAAAACTAAATGAACCATCATCATTTACAATTGCTGCAAATTGTGTTGGTAAAGGGCTCAAAGAACTGTTGCTTGAATCTCTTATGGTGTCTTTTGTTTGCAAATATGGGTTGTCAATTAAATTCTTGCCATTTTGATCCTTTGGTGTCCATGCAGTTTTTACACCCATACTATCAATTAAGTTGGCTATAATATATGCTTTAGTGGCAACTGGTAAAATCAAACTAAACGGATTTTTCAAATTTTCTGGATCTGAATCTGGTCCATCAGTAGCAGAATTATAATTAATTACGCTACCTGCCTCACCGGAAATTGTTTGCGAGCCATCATCATTTCTAGTGATTTTGACCTTACCAGGATCAATATCCAAAAAGCCGCTTGGATTGGCTGGAATGAAACTAATGTTGTTATACCCAAAATTATTGCTATTATTGAATGCTTTTTGAATAATATCCGAAAAGATTTGATCGTAAGTCCAACCGTTTTTAATACCATCAGCTAACGAATTTTGAACATCTGCTGGCAATTTATCAAGTGAAATATGAGCTTTTGCTGCCTGTGCTTTGATTTCTGCCAATTTATCTGCTGTTAGCTTTTTTTGACCATTAAGCAACTCAATATTATCGACTGCAATTGTATTGTCAGTTTTCCTAACAGTTAAAAGGTGAAATGGTGGCAATGTTACTTTACCAACCCCAGTTTGCGTTGAGCTCAAATCAAACTGCTGCCGCACATTTGTTAAGGTAATCGGCATGGTGCCGATAATACTCGTAGCAGGATTGGTATTGCCCTGGACATTCAAAATTAATGAGGTAGGATTATTAACAAATAACTTTCCGCCTTGCACATCTACCAAAAGTATTTGGCCATTACCGCCATCTACGTATCTACCATTTGGACCTGGCGTTCCAAGAATGATGTTAAAACCACCGTTTTCAATATTGGCCGTACCCCTAATTAGGACTAAAGTGCCAGAATAGTCGCCCATATTTGAGCCATTAATGTTTAACGATCCTCGCGGCAGAATGTTAAAATTACCACCATCATAAATCAGGTTTCTGTTGCCCCAGTTATTAGCTATATCACCATTAGTGGTAATATTGACTTTCGCATCACTATTAATATTAAAAACAGAGTTGCCATCATTAATCAGGATTGCACTGGATTGATCGTTGTCATTTGTACCATTATAGTGATCACTACCAACTATGATGTTTAATTCACCATTAACATTCACGGCTTCATTATTACCTAACATGGCGATAGCTAAAGGAAGCCCAGTATGTTCAGCAGCGTTAGAGCCTAAGTTATTATTAGGAACATAGATTCGAGGAACAAGTGTTACCTTGGCATCCTTGGCAATATTAACAACATTGTTGCTCCCAGCCATTTCTAATACGTTACCACCGACAGTTTTACCGGTAAAAGTACCGCTAAAATCAATTGAGTTGTTTGAACCTGTAAATTCAAATAGTTGTTGAACATCACCACTTGATATTGTAATGCCAGGGTATGGTGTATGAGTCACTTCACCATAGTTAGTTCCTGTAAAGTAAATTTTAGTATTGTTACCACAGTGAACCATTTGCGAACCATGGAAATTAACATTATTGAAAGTGATTTTTGAAAAATGACCATCTTGGTTGTAATCATCAGTCATAATGACGCCCCAGATATCGGCACTCCATAAGTCAAGGTTGTCGTACGTTATATCTAAATCCTGCGTACTGCCACTATTTAATTGGAGGTGGTTACCTTTCAAATCCACCTTAAATCTGGTATTACCATTGCCAGCGGATTTGATCAGCATTTTCCTGCCATAGAAGTAGTATGCTTGTGAGCCATTCTCTGGTCCGTCAGTAATATCGTTCATAACGTCAATTTCAGAAATACTATCATTTTGAAATGCAGCTATAAGTTCAGTATAGTTATGGACCTGTGCTACACCAGCATCCCTAGTATTTATTTCTGTGTTTTCAGCAGCATTTGAATCTTCATCTACTACAGCAGTTGAATCAACAGGCTTTGTTGTATCTTTTTTAGGAGATGAAACATCATTGGCTGGTTGATCCTGACTAGACTGTTGTTCCGAGCTATTTGTTGACTCAGAGGTTGTCTTTTCTGATTTTTTCTGACCAGTTGATAAACTGTGACTAGCTTTTGAGTCACTGCCACTATCTCTTAAAAACGAACTTAAGCCAGAAAAAGTGCTTAAATCGTGCTTTGTATTATCTTGACTTGACTGCTTTTCTGTAGTTGCAGTTTTTGCAGTATCCCCAGTTTGTTCTGTTTTAGTTGTTTCATTCTCATTTTTTTGAGAATTTACTTCTTCATTTACCGGATCAACTGTATTTGCTTTCACTGTTTGATTGTTTAAGCCAAAAAATGTAAAACCGAGCAAGACAGAAGCAGCACCAATTGTCAATTTACGAATTGAAAAGTGGTCTTGCTTTGCCTGCATTTCCATTTTACGTATTCTTTCCTTATTGTTATTTTTACCTAGCATAATAATCCTTCCTCAAAATTATGATTACATATTAATTGTAAATCCTGTTATTTTTACTGTCAATTTAGTAACACTATTATTCACAGTATAAATAACTTTTTTGAAATAACATATTTTTAACAAACCACTTTTAATACAGTATTCTTAAAGTTAAAAATAACAATAGCTATATTATTACAAAAAATATTTTATATCTTAATATTATATAAATATTTTTAATTTAATAGTTTTTTGAAATAATTATTTATGCTATACGAATACTAAATTAAAATTACAAATATATATTTAGTCATTTTTGAGATATACTTAAAAGATTTATTATCTAGGGTGAAAATCTGCAGTAATTACCTATAAGAATAATATTTTTAATATAAATAAAAAAACCACAAACTGTTATTTCAACAATTTGTGGCATTTCATTTAAGCTATTTCAATTTAAAAGTTAGCTTTTTTAACAAAACGTCCTTTTGCAGTAATGAAATATCTCTTGCCGTTTATCTTGACTGAATTACCATAAGTCTTAACTGACTTACGTTTCTTCAGTACTTTCTTGTTTGCACGATGACCATACTTGTTATAAACGTAGGCATTGTGCTTTAACTTCAACTTCTTGGCATCAATATTGCCGGCTGCAATAAACATACCATCTGGAAGTTCGTAGCAAACCTTTCCGTTGACAGTCTTCTTACCAACAGTTTCAACTTGAGAACCTGCTTGGAAGATTAACTTGTTAGCACGGGTACCGTTCTTATCATAGAGGTAAGCATTGTGCATTAAAGTCTTTTCTACAGTAACTTGAGGCTTTTCAGTAACTGCACTGGTTGGAACTACTTCAGCCTTTGCAGTACCTGCAGCTACGACACCTTTAGCAAAGTTGGCAGCTTTAACAAAGCGATTCTTGCCAATAATGTAGTACTTCTTGCCACGAATCTTGACAGCTGCACCATAGGTCTTAATAAGTTTGCCCTTCTTGTAAACACCAGTCTTCTTTACCCGTTTGCCAAATTGATTGTAAATATATGCGTTATGCTTCAGTTTACGAGTAACCGCAACAACGTTACCAACAGCAACATAATATTTCTTGTTCTTAGCACCTTTATCAACAAGGACGTAGTAGTCTCTACCATTGATGGTCTTAGTGCCATAAGTAGTTAGGACTGACCCAGCTCCAAGAGTAATCTTGTTAGCACGCTTGCCAGTTTCATCGTATAGGTAGGCATTGTGCATCAAAGTTACCTCTACAGAGTTGATATTATCATTGGTTCCGTCAGTTTTATCTTTGTCAGAGGTGTTAGTAGTTGGGTTCTTAGCCGGCGTTACTGGTTGAACTGGAGCAACTATTCCACCACCGTTATTATTATTGTTGTTATCACCATGAAGAATCTTATCGATTGTAGAAGTGTCAGAGCAATCTTGGTGGATTTGGTGGATACCGTTATCACGAATATTATCAATATCAGTTACTTTGTCAGCTTTATCGATATTATCCTTGGCATCTGTAGCATCCTTATCAATCTGCTCATTAATCTTATTCTTATCAGCATCAGTATAATCAGTGCCGTCTTCATGCTTCAGATGGTTGACTTTATCTTTAGCAATATCAACTGCATCGTCAATTGCGCCTTTAGAAATTTCCTTATCAGCGTTGGTCTTATCAGAGTTGATACCATCTTGCGATGAACTATGAACATGCTTATTCTTTTCGTAAGCATCATCAGTCTTAGGTGTCTTGCTGTCATCACCAAATTCATTGTGAATTGTATCTACCGCATCACTATGGTTCTGGGAAATTTCATTGTTGGCATCAACAGCATCTTGAGATTGGTCTTCAATACCAAAGTCGTTTTCAATGGTGGTAATATCGCTTTGAGCATCATGGGTAATCTGATCAATCTTGTCCTTGTTAGTTGAAGCGTTATCAACAGAAGAATCGATCTGGTTAAGCTTGTCCTTGGTGTCTTCAACAACTTTATCAACGTCACCTTTTAGACGATCTTTAGCTTTATCAGTTAAATCACTATTATCAATATTAGTTTTAGCCTTATTAGCATCAGTCTTAACCTGATCAAGGGCATTCAACTTGTTAAGTAACGTCATACCCTTGTCGTAAGCTGAACTTGCATCCTTAATGTTCTGAGCATTATTAATTGCTGTAATAGCATTATTAATGTCATTGAGGTAATCTTTGTAATCAGGATCGGCCTTTTGCATATCAGTTAATTTATCAAGACCAGCTTGTAAACCAGCTATACCATCTGTACCTGACAAAGCATTATCGTGTTCGTTATCGAACCATTCACTAGGTTTAGTCAAGATAGCGTCGATAGCTTTACCAATCTGATCTTCATCTTTTGGAACATCATTTATGTCGGTCTTACTATCAATATCAGACTTTTCGGTATTAAAGGCATCATCGATAGCTTTATTAGCTTTTTGCTTTTGATCTGCAGTTAATTGTGAGCCGTTAATAACGTCATGCGCTTGAGCACGTTTATTATTAAGAGTTTTTTCAGCTGTTGTCTTAGCACCATCAAGTTGAGCATTGTTAATAATATCGCTAATTCCAGGTACGTTGTTAACACCATTGTCTTGATCATCAAACCCATTAACAGTGTTGTTAATAATTGTATCAGCTTCGTCTTTTACCTGCTCAGGAGTCTTAACATGACCGTTATCATCTGTGTCAGAAATATTAATAATCTGATCCTTAGCTTTATCAACGAGCTTTTGTACTTGATCCTTCAAAGGTCCTTGATCAGAAGGAGACAAACCTGAATCTTTGATTTTATTATTTGCTTCTTCTTGTTTCTGCTCAAGTTCAGCAATTGCGTCATTTTTGGCCTTAACAACATCGGCTTTTTGTTGGGCAAGTGTTTTAACTTTATCAATTCCAGCTTCACCAAAGTCAACTGTTTCGTTACTTTCAGCAACACCTTTTTCAGCATTATCAACCTTGGCCTTAGCTTCGTTAAAGTCAGTTTGACTCGCACCTTCTGCTAAAGTAACATCATTAATCTTAGAAATAGCCTTATTCTTGGCCGCTTCAACTTGCGCCTTAAGTTCTGCGATAGTGTCTGCTGGCAGACCATTCTTATTCTGATCGGTTTGAGCAAATTTTTCAATATCACTTTCAGCAGCAGTAGCATACTGGTTGATAGCAGCAATCTGTTTGTTCTTTTCTGCGAGAAGTTTAGTTGGTAACTTCGCTAACTCAACCGCGACTTCAGCTTTTTGTTCCGCTGTTTTTGCATCATCTACAGAAGATGCTTGGTAAATATCGCTGATTCCAGTTTTCACAGCGTCGTCAATCTCAGCTTCACCTTGTGCAACATCACTTGCAGTAAGTACAGGGTTGCCATTTTCATCTGTCTTAAGTTTGTTAAGATCGTCCTTAGCTGCATCAGCTTTTTGTTTCAGAGTCTTAATCTGATCAACCTTATCGGTGTAATCATTAGTCAGACCGGTAATGGTATCAACACCTTTTTGACCAGCAGTCTTAATGGCATTTAATGGATCATCTGCTGCGTTTTGAGCATCTTTAATGTTCTTTGCCGCATCAGCACGCTGTTTTTCGATAGCATCCTTCATTTGTTTAGCAAGTTTTTGCTGCTCTTTCTCAGTCTTACCTACTTCTTTAGCAACCGCATCAGCAGCATCATTAGCTTTGTTAACCGCATCAGACAACTTACCTAAAGCGGTGTTAACTGCTTCTACTTTATCAATATCAGTATTAATTCCGCTTAAGGCACTTTCACCATCACTTTCAGCACCATTAATGTTTGATGTACCGTCAGCATTTGAAATGGCTCCGTTTGCTGCAGCAACAGCATTATCTACCTTGTCTTTCAGGTCTTGATATTGATTATAATCTAGCTTTCCACTATCCCTGTCATTCTTCAGACGGTCATAAATCTTATCAGCGGCAGCAGCAAGCTTATCTTTAGCAGTCTGTTTCTCTTTAGCTGATGAGGTACCATTATCAACGTGACCCTTGATTTCTCCTTCACCATCTTGTTTAGCATTATTAACTTTATCAGGTGTGTCGGCATTATCAATGTCTTCTTTAGTCTTGTCACGGTCTTTGTTGATATTATCGATGATATTTTGTTTATCATCTTTATTAATAGTATCGTCCTTATTAACTTGATCAATGGCATCATCAGCGGTCTTGTCAACATCTGCTTTAGCAACATTTTTAACAGCTTGCAGTTTAGCATCTGTTAGTGCTTTATCAATATTAGTCTTGCCAAGGCCTTTTTCAGAATCGATTTGATCCTCAGTAGCACCTTCAATTCTGATATGTGCTCTATCGTGAGCAGCCTGAGCTTGAGCTTTAAATTGCTTCTTTTGGTCGGCAGTTAAATCATTTAGTTTGTCAATAGCAGCGGTAGTATTAGCAAGTTCCTTAGCAAGATCCTCATTGGCCTTGTTCTTTTTAGCCCAAAGAGCGTCATCTTTATCTTTATCACCTGTATCAGAATCTTTAATATTGTTGATACTGTTAAGAGCATTATTCTTGATGGCAAGTATTGTTGAACTATTAGTGGCGGAATTAATATCAGCAATTCCTAAGTTTTCAATCTCTTCAACTGATTGTTTATCTCTATCCTTCGACAATTTAGCCTTAGCGGCATTAGCGGCATCCTTAATAGCTTGAACAGCTGAAATCTTAGTCATTGCAACATTAGCTGTATCACCAGTTGAGTTTATAGAATTGATGGCATCATTAGTTAAACCAGTAATTGTATCCTTGTCTAATGCAGTATCAATTGCTGCCTCAGCTTGGTCAGCAATTTCCGGAATAGCTTTAACAGCCTTGTCATATGCATTTTGAACTTGCTTCTTTTCAACATCAGTTAAAGCATCGTACACATCTTTTAAGTTGTTTAAAGCTGTCTCTCTAGCGTTATCAATTTTAGCTTTTGCTGCAGTTTTAGCCTTTTCTAAATCTGCATTATTAGCCATGGCTTCTGCTTTTTGAATATTGATTTCACCATCTTTTTCAGCTTGATTAGCATCTTCAACTGTTGTTTGCTTGCCAACTTCTGCTTTAGCAGTATCACGGGCTTTTTGAATATTGGTAATGGCTACACTCTTGTCAGTGTCTGTCATAGTTGAACCGTTAATACGGTCAGTTGCTTTTTGAGCAAAATCTTCCAGTTTTTGCTTATCATCAGCGATTGTCTGGTCGATACCCTTTGCTTTGCCCAGAATATTCTCCATAGTGGTAATGCCGTCATTACTTGCCGAATTAATCAATGCAACAGTATTAGAAGTCGGATCTTTAACCTTATTGACAGCATTGTCATAGGCGTTTTGAAGATCAGTCTTGATACCATCTTTACCAGCTGTACTAATATTACCTAATTTGTCAATAGCTGCACTATCAGCATTGAATTCATTTTGTAAATTAGTTAGAGCTTTGTCTCTAGCAGATTGCAAATCAGCATTATTTCTAATGTTGTTTAATTCTTCAATACCTGCATTGTGTGCTGATTTAACGTTATCTTTATCAGCAGCATTAACTGCTTGCTCTGCATTATTCAGAGCAGAAGCAATTTGCTCAAGGTAATCGCTTTTTTCACTGTTAGATAAATTAGGGTCTTCTTGAATATGACCACGCAGTTTTTGAGCTTGATCTCTTAAATCTGCGTTCGCTTTATTCTTAGCTTTTGCTAAGTCGGCCTTGTCTTTATCCTGAGAAATACTGTCAGCAACAGCTTTCATAGCACTGATACCCGTGTTCTTGTCAGTAACAATATCGGATGGAGTATAGTCATTAGATACAGCAGTTATTGCCGTAGTATAGGCATTGTCAATAGCATCGAGGTCTTTCTGCCAATCATCATCAGAAAGTGTGCCGTTCGTGTGGGCTTCATTAACAATTGATTTGTTATCGTTCTTTGCCTGATTCAATTCTGCAATTGCTTGTGATTTAGCAGCAGCAACTTGGGCTGAAACAAGATCTCCGTTTATGTTGTTTTCACCGTCTTTTTCAGCAGTATCGATAGCGTCTTTATTACCTGCTGAATTGATGGCATTAGTTGCTGAAGCAGCATGCTGATCAATCAAATTTTTGTAATATTGCTTGTTACTTGGGCTAAGATAATTGTCATTTATACTATCAATAACATTCTTAGCTTTCGTAGCAGCATCTTGTAAGGCTTTAAGTTGTGAACTCTTTTCATTCTGAAGATCTGCCAAATCTTTACTTGAAGCAGTACTCTTAACACTGTTAATCTTATCAATTGCAGTCTGTTTATCAGTTTTGATTAGATCAGGATCAGTTTCCTTATTGACCTTATCAACACCTTCAGTGGCATCGTCCTTAATAGTGTTAATTAGTAAAGTTCTGTCTTCATCAGTTAAGTTAGGATACTTAGTTTTATCATTAATTTCATTAATAGCATTATCCCGTGCTTGATTTATTTGTTTCTTAGCTGAATCTTTATAAGCAGCTAAAACGTTATCTTGTCCGGCAGTGATGTCACCTTTAATATCATCTAAACTAGTATGACCATCAATTGCAGTTTCAGCTTCTTCAACCGCTTTATCTATGCCTTCATCTGCGTCTACTCCAAGACTTTCTTTGGCTTTATTTGCACTTTCTTCTATCTTGGCTTTAGCGGCTGCTTTGAACTTGTCCTGAACCTTCTTCTTGCCTTCACCTAAGTTAGTATTAACTAAATCTATTGTTCCTGCTTGCTCAATTAGGCTATTTGCATTTTCTACTGCTTGATCAATATTTGGATCTGAATCTACTCCAAGTGCTTCCTTATCGGCTTGGGCTATTTCTGTAAGTTGCTTCTTGGCCGAATCTTTATAGGCAGCTAAAACGCTGTCTTGTCCGGCAGTGATGTCACCTTTAATATCATCTAAACTAGTATGACCATCAATTGCAGTTTCAGCTTCTTTAACCGCTTTATCTATGCCTTCATCTGCATCTACTCCAAGACTTTCTTTGGCTTTATTTGCGCTTTCTTCTATCTTGGTTTTGGCAGCTGCCTTCAACTTATCAAAAATATCTTTCTTGGCTGAATCCTCAGCTGCACCTATGTCAGTTGCTTTATCAATATTAGCTAGTTGGTTTGCCAAAGCTTCGTCAATTTCTGTATTAGGTGAAACTATACCTAAAGTAGTCTCACCTTTTTCAGTATAGCCAGCAACTTCAGCCTTAGCAGCTTCCTTATTAATCTTATCGCTAACTGATTTCTCTATGTTTGTAATATCAGCGGAGGCATTGTCAGGATTATAAATTGAATTCTTGTCAGTTGAAGGATTTTGTAAAGCAGTATCTTTAGCATTGTTAATAGCGTCAATATACTGCTTTTGCTTATCCTCTGACAATCCGGATGTCTTTACACGAGTAATTGCTTCTTGTGCAGCAGTACTGATTGCTTTATTGGCTGCAGCTTGTGCCTTTTTAACAGCACTAGCCTTGCTTGAAGCTTCTTGTGCTGTCTCGAATGCCTGCTCAAGCTTATCTAGAGCAGCCTTTTTACGGTCGTTAACTGTTGGAACGTCTTTAACATCACTAGCATAAACTGAGACCCCGTCACTACCTGGATTAGCAATGGCAGCTTTAGCGTCATTAAGGGCGTCAGTTAATTTTTGTTTTTCATCTGCTGTTAAATCAAGCTCTGCACCTTCAACTTCATTAATTTTATCTTGAATTGCTTTAGCTGCAGTATTTTGAGCTTGAGCTAATATGTTTTCTTTACCAGTGGCAACATCATTTTTAATATCATCTAAACTAGTATGACCGGCAATTGCAGTTTCAGCTTCTTCAACCGCTTTATCTATGCCTTCATCTGCGTCTACTCCAAGACTTTCTTTAGCAGCTTTACCATATTCTTGGATTTGTTTCTTAGCTGAATCTTTATAAGCAGTTAAAACTTCCCCTCGACCTGTAGTAAGATCACCTTTAATATCATCTAAACTAGTATGACCGGCAATTGCAGTTTCAGCTTTTTTAACCGCTTTATCTATGCCTTCATCTGTGTCTACTCCAAGATTTTGCTTAGCAGCTTTACCATATTCTTGGATTTGTTTCTTAGCTGAATCTTTATAAGCAGCTAAAACGTTATCTTGTCCGGCAGTGATGTCACCTTTAATATCATCTAAACTAGTATGACCATCAATTGCAGTTTCAGCTTCTTCAACCGCTTTATCTATGCCTTCATCTGCGTCTACTCCAAGACTTTCTTTGGCTTTATTTGCACTTTCTTCTATCTTGGCTTTAGCGGCTGCTTTGAACTTGTCCTGAACCTTCTTCTTGCCTTCACCTAAGTTAGTATTAACTAAATCTATTGTTCCTGCTTGCTCAATTAGGCTATTTGCATTTTCTACTGCTTGATCAATATTTGGATCTGAATCTACTCCAAGTGCTTCCTTATCGGCTTGGGCTATTTCTGTAAGTTGCTTCTTGGCCGAATCTTTATAAGCAGCTAAAACGCTGTCTTGTCCGGCAGTGATGTCACCTTTAATATCATCTAAACTAGTATGACCATCAATTGCAGTTTCAGCTTCTTTAACCGCTTTATCTATGCCTTCATCTGCATCTACTCCAAGACTTTCTTTGGCTTTATTTGCGCTTTCTTCTATCTTGGTTTTGGCAGCTGCCTTCAACTTATCAAAAATATCTTTCTTGGCTGAATCCTCAGCTGCACCTATGTCAGTTGCTTTATCAATATTAGCTAGTTGGTTTGCCAAAGCTTCGTCAATTTCTGTATTAGGTGAAACTATACCTAAAGTAGTCTCACCTTTTTCAGTATAGCCAGCAACTTCAGCCTTAGCAGCTTCCTTATTAATCTTATCGCTAACTGATTTCTCTATGTTTGTAATATCAGCGGAGGCATTGTCAGGATTATAAATTGAATTCTTGTCAGTTGAAGGATTTTGTAAAGCAGTATCTTTAGCATTGTTAATAGCGTCAATATACTGCTTTTGCTTATCCTCTGACAATCCGGATGTCTTTACACGAGTAATTGCTTCTTGTGCAGCAGTACTGATTGCTTTATTGGCTGCAGCTTGTGCCTTTTTAACAGCACTAGCCTTGCTTGAAGCTTCTTGTGCTGTCTCGAATGCCTGCTCAAGCTTATCTAGAGCAGCCTTTTTACGGTCGTTAACTGTTGGAACGTCTTTAACATCACTAGCATAAACTGAGACCCCGTCACTACCTGGATTAGCAATGGCAGCTTTAGCGTCATTAAGGGCGTCAGTTAATTTTTGTTTTTCATCTGCTGTTAAATCAAGCTCTGCACCTTCAACTTCATTAATTTTATCTTGAATTGCTTTAGCTGCAGTATTTTGAGCTAGAGCTAATATGTTTTTAACGATAGGTCGAAGATTAGTATCTGTAGGTGCTAATGAGAGGGACAGAGGATTGTATTCAACGAAATTAGCATCTGGATATAGTGCAATTGAAGATCCTTTTAATAGTTCACTCGTAGGAATAGTTATGGTAAACTTATATTCTTCAGTAATTTCATCGTAAACAGCTTTACCTGCAAAATGATGTTCTAAAGGGAGTATTTCGTCATCTGTATCCACATATGGATCTTCATTAAATCCTTTAGGAATCAAAGTAGTTTCTTTTCCAGATGAGTCCTTAATAACAATTTTAATATATGGGTCAGTTCCTCCTGGTAGATTAAGAATCGAGTTAAATATGCCACTTGTATCTGGTCCATCTAAACTGTTGTCATAATTTTTAATATAGCCGGTTATTACAGCCAAACTATTATCAGGATTTGATTCATCATCAATATAATCAATTGTAACATCATTTTTGTCTGTATCAATATCTAAAAATCCAGTTGGATTAGCAGGCTTAAAAGCTATATTATTATAACCTGGATATTTTGAATTGCTGAGAGCGATTTTCATCGCATCTGCAAAAATATTGTCAAAGGTTTGTCCTATATAAGAGCCTGAGTCTGGGTCCAACTTAACTGCAATATCAGGATATTCCTTTAATATAGCTTGAACCCCTTGGTCAGCTTTAAGTTGGGACGCCAACTCCTTACTCAAAGTTCTTTTTCCATTGAGCATTTCAACTTTACCAATCTCCATACCATTAGATGTATGTTTAACCTGCAAAACATGAAAAGGAGGTATAGTAAGTTTTTTATTTAAATCTTCTTTATCATAAGTTAAAACCTGCCGAACATTTGTAATGTTAACCTGATTATTACCAAAAATAGTTGTTCCTGGATTTTGGTTCAAATGTGCATCTAATATTAAAGAGGTGGGATTGTTTATAGTTAAATCTCCTGGTGCATCAATTAAAGTAATGGCTTCATTTCCAGCATCACCTTGCAGCTTTACATTAAGAGCACTGTTCTCAAAGTCTCCTTTACCTTTAATGGAAATTAATGTTCCCGAGTAGTCGCCCATATTTTCACCAGTAACATTTAAAGCGGCATTTGGTTTAACTATTAAATTGCCCAAATCGGTAATTAAATCATTTGAATCTTTTCTTGATATATTTCCGTTAGTCTTAACATCTACTATGCCGCCGGTCCGATCGACGTTACTATCTATTACCAAACTACTGTTTGAATCACCTAAATAAATAGCTTTAGCAACTTTGTTGTCACGTGTTCCCTTATAATCTGAACTACCTATGTTAATGGCTAGATGTCCTTTAACATTTACTGAACCACCGCCAATCATAATTCCATAAATCGTCCCATTTTGCCCAGAATCAGGACTAAAACTACCATCACTATTCCTAAGGGGGTTCAATGTTACTTTTGCACCTTTAGCTATATAAACATTGCAATTTTTACCTCTCATTTCAATAGCAGTACCATTTAAAGTATTACCTATAAATTCAGAGCCTTCATCAAAATAAAGTGAATTATCAGAATTGGTAAATTCAAAGATTTGTGAATTATTGACTGCACCATTAGCTTGAGAACCATCAACAGGACTATTGTATGGACTCTTTTTTTGATCAGCAATTACCTTATTTTTTATATGTATTTCGTTATGACTACCTACATATAGTAATTGATTACCATAGAATTCAACGTTATCAAATGTGATTAAAGCAGTATTATCTTTACTTGCATTATAACTATAGTGATCTGTTCTAACTACTCCATACCAGTCTGAGCTCCATATTTTCAAATTTTTAAAAGTTATGTCTAACTTAGAATTACCTACTAGATCAGGATGTCGACCCTTAAAATCAATAATATGTTTTTGATCATCTCCTGATTCAATGACAAGCTTATGTCCCGTAACTTTAAAGCTTTGTTCCGTTCCGGTGCTAGAAGAAACAATATTTTTCATAATACTTATTTTAGAGATATTTGTATCTTGAAATGCCTTCTCAAATTGATCCCAACTGTAGATTTGGGCGACACCGTTTTCAACCTTTAAATCATTACTTTCCTTTTTATCAATCTTGTTTTTGTCTGTTACTCCATTAGTATTATCTTTTGAAGTTGCATTATCAGAATTGTTATTATCCGAATTATCTTTGTCAATTGGATTCTTGTCAGCAGTATCGTCTTGACTTTCTTCTCCGGAGATAGTTGAAGAAATATTTTCATTATTATTATTGTTATCTACTGTTGTATCTTTATTGTCGCTGTCAATCTTATCTTCAGCAATCTGACTATTAGACTTGTTTTTATCATTGGCATTCTTGGGCTTGCTATCCTTAGTGTCTCTTAAAAAAGAACTCAAACCTGAAAAAGTTGACAAATTAGTCTCAGTATTTGAATGATCCTCGTTTGATTTCTCACTTATTTGCTGCACAGATTTAACCGTATCAGCTTTTACGCTTTGACTATTTAAGCCAAAAAATGTAAAACCTAGCAAGACAGAAGCTGCACCAATACTCAGTTTACGAATTGAAAAATGGTCTTGCTTATCTAGCAACTCCATTTTTCTTAATCTTTCATGATAATTATTTTTACCTAGCATATATATATCCTTCCTAAAAGTATGTATGATTATTATTTCCGAATACTATTCTAGGATTGAAAATTTTGATTGTCAATATAATATCTTAAAAAAATATTGTATTTATAAATAACGATTAATAAAAAATTGATAAATTTAAAAATCTTAAAAATACAATTAATGCTAATTATTTCATAAATCTAAAATAATATTTAAAAAAATAACATTATTAAATACAATAAAAACTTATATTTTTCAATTAATATTAAATCACAAAGAAAATCAAATTCATTAAGAAAATTATTAAACTATTTGTTTTTTTTATGTTTAGAGCACTTGCAAAACAAACCTTTTTTTGATTAATAGGTTATATTATTAAAGGTTACAAAGATTGAAAATTTTAGCTAACTGAACTAAGCTCAAAAAAAACAAGTAAAAATAATTCTCTCTCATGCATCTATAGATTTAATAACGTAATATAATTTTTATCTTCCCATCCTTAGCAATAAAAAACAGTTTATTATAACTTATTCGTATTATTTTAAAAGATAATAATAAATAATTAGATAACATTCAACAATAAATAATTATCATTTTTGATTAAAAAATAAAAAACTTTTCACTAAACCCGACAATATTTGCTCTTTCTTGACAAATATCAAAAAGCTTAGTAGTATAATAATTGATCTGAGTCGATCGAATAGCTTAATTGTATAAGGTTGACCGGTCAAACATAAGACATGCGAGATAGTAAATAACTTTCGAATCGGAAGACTATCTTTTGCGATAGGATCCACATTCGTTGCGATACATCTCATTTTTTGAACACTGCGGGTTCAACAAGCATTGTTTTGCTATGTTTCGATGACTCGGATTTCTTGAGAATATTAGGAAACGGTCTGCGGACCGTTTTTTTGTTTGGAGATTTTATGGCTATAAAAGTTGTTATCACTATATATCTTGCAATATTACTTTTGACTGCCTTTTATTTATGGCATAATCGTCACAGTCATTTTTTAATCTATGATAGTAAAAACATTTCTAACTTCAGTTCTATAATGTCCTGGACTGCGATTATCTTGGGTTTAGAAACTTTATTGGGTCTGGTTTTAGTATTTCAGGCAAATAAGTACCTTAATTTAATTACCCTAGCTCTCAGCAGCATCACGATTTTAATTTTTAGTCTTTTACTTAATCAAAAGGGTGATTAATTGCACTAAAATTTGGTAAAATAATGGTAAGAGAGGTGTTTTAAATGATGAAACAATATCACCGTATTCAAGTCGCAGTTGATGGCTCTAAGGAAGCCGACCTAGCTTTTAAAAAAGCTATCTCTGCAGCTAAACGGAATGATGCTGCATTGGAAATTCTGCATGTCATTGATACCAGATCTTTCCAAAATGTTTCCAGCTTTGATTCAGAGATGGTTGAGCAAGTATCAAACGATGCTAAGGAAAAATTGCAGAATTACTACAAGCAAGCTACGGAAGCTGGCGTCAAGGAAGTTCACTACTCAATTGAATTTGGAGCTCCCAAAGCAATCATTGCCCACCAGTTTCCTAAAAAGCACCAAGTTGATTTAATTGTATTAGGAGCTACTGGTCTGAACGCTGTTGAGCGCATACTAATCGGCAGTGTAACAGAATACGTTACCAGAACTGCTGATTGTGACGTCTTAGTCTGTCGTTCAAACGAAAACTTAGCCAAGTAAAAAAGAGCATTTCATTTTTGACGTGAAATGCTCTTTTTGTGTGTTATTAAATTTTTAGAAATCGCCTGCTTGGCTGAACATGTAGTCTTTATTATGAAACTTCATGGACAAGATCATCCCAATACCAATCATATTTCCAATCAGGGCTGAACCACCCTGGGAAATGAACGGCAATGGAATACCTGTAAGTGGCAAAAGATCAATACTCATGCCTATGTTTTCAAACACATGGAAAAGTATCATCATAATTACACCGGTTGAGACATAAGAATAAAATGCGTTTTTAGTATCAAATGTGATGCGTACCATCTGCACGATCAAGTACAAGTAAAGCAGAATGACGGCTACACTACCAACAAATCCGAATGATTCACCAATTACTGAATAAACCATGTCAGACCCTCGTACTGGTACGTAAACACTCAGTTTGCCAAAGCCATTGCCAAAAATTTGTCCAGAACCGATTGACTGCATACTTTGCCACAATTGATATGCGGCTTTAGAAGTATCAGTAGATGGGTTCAGCCATGACATAATACGTCTGAACTGGTATGGCTGGAAAAAGTGACTTAAAATTGATTGTCCCCCGGGTGTGGTAACCATGTAAATGACCACGACTCCCAGAACAAAGACTGCCGCAAACATCGGTGCAATTATTTTCCAGGAAATACCGGAAACTAATATAACACCCCCTACGATTGCAATAAAGACCAGCATCGTACCGAAGTCATTTTGCAACTTTAGCAATATGGCAATCGGTAAGAGCCAAACTAACATTTTGCCGATTAAAATCCAATCATTTTTGATAGTATGAGCAAACTTGTCATTATGCTCGCGCACAACCCGCGCCAGCATCAGTATAAAAGCGGGTTTCATGACCTCAGATGGCTGAAAAGAAATTGGCCCTAGCTTAAACCAGCTTTTGGCTCCAGCATCTGCAGCAATGCTGCGATTGTAAAAGAACAAAACCGCAATCAGGAGCAAGATACCAAGTCCATAAACATATGGCGCAATTCTGTATAGTTGTTCAGCGTCAAACTGAATTACAAAAACAACGATGGCCACTGAAATAATATACCAAAGTCCCTGCATTGCCACAGCTTTTACCGGGCTACCCATGTGACTGGGATCATCAACTGCCGCAAAATAAATGGAATAAAGGCCCACTGCTGCCAGCAATAGCACAGGGACAACAATATTCCAGGCAATCCGATCAAAAAGATTGGTTTTATTTTGTACTTTGACCATTAATTATCACAACCTATTACTTTTCATGTAAAGCAAAGTATGAAAGCAAACCATTAATGCTGCTTTCTAAGCTTTTTGCATACAAGATGCTATTGGTTTTGCCAGTTGTAGCCCGATAACGACCTGCAATTTTTTCAATTACACCAATAGATTTTTTCTGAGGAATTACAACTTCCCAGGTAGAGTTTTCTTTACCCTTGATTTCATTGATTTCAACGTTAATATTTTCTGATTTTTTTGACATAAATTCTCCTACTTTATATTTGGATGAAATTTTTTCGCTATAATTTCATCTTCATATCGTTCTGGATGATGATTGCGAAAAATAGTAAATTTATCTGGTACGGGATCAACTCCGCCGCGCACAAAAGGATTGCAACGCAATATCCGGCAAATCCCCATTATTAGTCCTAAAAATGGTCCAAATTTGGTTAATGCATCAACCATATAGGTTGAGCAAGTCGGATAATAACGGCAAGATTTTGGAAAAGCCGGAGAAATGAATCTCTGATAAATTTTAACTAAATAAATCAGTATTTTACGCAAATCGAGCCTCCAAAAATTAGTGGCGCTGATGCTTCTCGATGTTCTTGAGTAAAATTCCAGTACCAAGTGCTACCGCTTCAAGTGGATGATCAGCTGTAAGTACCGGCACTTTGAGGTAATATGAAATCAGCTTGTCAATATTTCTCAAAAGTGCCCCGCCACCAGTCAGCATGATGCCGCGGTCAATAATATCCGCGGAAAGCTCAGGCGGTGTTTTTTCTAAAACTTCTTTAGTAGCCGCAATAATGTTCATTAGACCGTCATGAAGTGCTTCTTGAATTTCAGGCGCTGTCACAGTAGCCTGCTTCGGCAAACCATCAACCACATCACGTCCACGAACCGAAATGCTTTTTTCTTTTTCTGGTTCATAAGCACTACCAATTTCAATCTTTATTTGTTCAGCCGTTCGGGAACCGATCAGCAAGTTATACTTATTTTTTATGTATGTAACTATAGCCTGATTTAAGTGGTCACCGGCAAAACGAAGAGATTGACTTGTCACTATTTCACCCATTGATAAAATTGCAATATCAGTAGTGCCACCACCAATATCAATCACGATGTTGCCTTGGGGTTTAAAAATATCAAGACCAGCCCCAACGGCAGCAACCTTAGGTTCAAAATCAAGATAGACCTTTCCCCCACCAGATTTTTCAGCAGCCTGAATAATTGCTTTTTGCTCGATCTGAGTTACCCCTGTAGGAGCACATATTAAAATATTTGGTTTGGACATAAAGCCTTTTACATTTAATTTTTCAATAAAATAGGATAGCATTGCTTCAGTAATATCAAAATCCGCAATAACTCCATTCTTTAAGGGACGAATCACGCGGATATTACCGGGAGTTCTTCCCACCATTTTGTAGGCTTCTGTTCCAACAGCTACCACTTTATTTGTACTTGTATTGACAGCAACAACTGAAGGCTCATTTAAAACAATTCCCTTGCCTGAAACGTTTATGAGCACATTCGCTGTTCCTAAATCTATTCCTATATCTCGTGCCACAATAATCCTCCATAATATTCAATTCATATTTTACCACAAATACTTTAAATTTGTAGGCAACTTATTAGTTTTAACAAGTCTTAAAAGAAATTGCTTAACTGCATGGATGTATCAATTAATGTGATTAAAAAATTACCAACAAGAAAACCTAAAGCAATCGCAGCAAAAATCAGCAGCAACTGTGCTTCAAAGACCCTGTTTTTACGAATTATTTTTTCAATGCGGACACTTTTCATAATCTGAAAGGACAAGCCGATCGTAATTAAATAAATTACTATACTAATTAAGGCATGGACGCCAAGTTGAAACATATTCTTTCTCACTTTTCTTAAGTCACAATAAAAGCGGACGCACAAAGCAGTGCATCCGCTTAAAACTTTAATTCTAATTGTCTGAATTGTAAACACTTATTCGATTGATGGCTCTTCTGAGTGCAACCTGTGCCCTCTCAAGTGATCGCTGGTCATGAGCAGCTTGAGCCTTTTTCAGTGCATTTTGCGCACGTTCTCTAGCTGCCTTAGCCCGAGATACATCAATATTGCTAGCTCGTTCAGCACTGTCAGCAATTATTGTAGCTACGTTATTGGAAAATTCAAAGTAGCCACCACTAACAGCAATGTGATTGACAACATTATTCATTTCGCGGCTTCTTTTAACCTTAATCTCACCTATCGCCAGTGGAGTTAAAATCGGCAAGTGATTATACATCACTGAACGTTGACCATCAATTGCCCGCATTTCCACAATACTGGAGTGATGAGAAAAAATCAGTCCATCTGGAGTTACAACATTTACCATAAAAAGTTTTTCTGGATCTGCCATTTGACATCACCTTACTTTTCTAATAATGCTTTAGCTTCTGGATCACTAGGAGTTACACCCATTTGCTCAGCCTTCTTTAAAACATCTTCAATTCGGCCTACACTACGGAATGCATCTTCAGGAAGATCATCTAAGTGACCATCCAAAATCATCTTAAAGCCTTTAATTGTTTCCTTAATTGGAACATAAGAACCAGGCACACCAGTAAATTGCTCTGCCACAAAGAAGTTTTGTGATAAGAAAAACTGTACTTTACGAGCACGGCTAACAATCACCTTTTCCTCGTCGGACAACTCATCCATTCCCAAAACTGAAATGATATCTTGCAATTCATGGTAACGTTGCAAAATGTGTTGCACCCCTGTTGCCACTTCATAATGTTCTTGACCAACAATTTCTGGGTCTAAAGCACTGGAAGTTGACTGCAACGGGTCAACGGCTGGGTAAATACCTTGCTCAACTAGGCTACGTTCCAAGTTGGTAGTAGCGTCAAGGTGGGCAAAAGTAGTAGCTGGAGCTGGGTCAGTATAGTCATCGGCCGGCACATAAACCGCCTGAATCGAAGTAATAGAACCCTTCTTAGTTGAAGTAATTCTTTCTTGAAGCTGACCCATTTCAGTAGCTAAAGTTGGCTGATAACCAACGGCACTAGGCATACGTCCTAACAGAGCGGAAACTTCGGAACCAGCCTGAGTAAACCGGAAAATGTTATCAATAAAGAGCAACACGTCTTGGCCTTCAACATCTCTGAAGTATTCAGCCAAAGTTAAACCAGTCAGAGCTACACGCATTCTGGCACCAGGCGGCTCATTCATTTGACCAAAGACCATGGCTGTTTTGCTTAAAACGCCAGATGCTTTCATTTCAAAGTAAAGGTCATTACCTTCACGTGTTCTTTCACCAACACCGGTAAAGACTGAGATACCACCATGTTCTTGGGCAATGTTGTGAATCAGTTCCTGAATAATCGTGGTCTTGCCGACCCCGGCACCTCCGAACAATCCAACTTTTCCGCCTCGAACATAAGGTTCAAGCAAATCAATAACTTTAATACCAGTTTCAAGAATTTCCTGACTAGTAGTTAGTTCATCATATTTAGGAGCATTCTTATGAATACTGTCACGAGCATGATCTTTGTCAAATTTAGGGCCATTATCGATAGGTTCCCCTAAAACGTTAAAGACACGACCCAAAGTATCATTACCAACAGGTACTGAAATAGGGCCACCTGTGTCTTCAACTTTCATGCCCCGTCTAAGGCCATTGGTAGATTCCATGGCAATTGTTCTTAAAATACCGTCGCCAAGCTCCAATGTAACTTCCAGAACAACAGATTCATCGTCCGACTTAACGACGCGCAAAGCATTGTCAATATCAGGCAGATTTTTGTCAAGCGGGAATTTGACATCGACAACTGGGCCGATTACTTGAACAACTTCACCTTCACTCAAAACATCTACCTCCTTTTCTTAATTATTTCAAAGCATTAGCACCACTGACAATTTCAGTAATTTCAGTAGTGATTTCTGCTTGTCTTGCACGGTTTAATTTAGTAGTTAAACTCGAAACCAAATCATCAACGTTGTCCGTAGCACTCTGCATTGCAGTCATTGAACTGGCATGCTCTGCAGTTTTGGCATCCAAAATAGCACCGTAAATTGTAGAGCGGGCATATTGAGGAATTAGTGTTGTTAAAACGGCATTAACATCAGGTTCGATATCGTATTCTAAGTCTTTATGAGCTTCAGCTTCTTTGACACCAATATCAATGTCAACGATCGGCAACATTTTTTCAACCCGAAATGCAGATGATAACGAATTAATATGGTGAGTATAACAAACATACAGCTCATCATAAACTCCGTTCAAATACATTTTGATCGCAGTTGAAACAATTGGTAAAACTTCATCAAAAGTAGGTACATCAGTAATACTGTCATTTTCATACACAACATTAAGATTGTTTTTCTTGAAGAAATCAGCACCTACTGACCCAACGGCTAAGACTTTAACATCTTTATGTTCCGCTTTTGAATCCTCAAACAGACCCATCATGTTTTTAATAACAGCACTGTTATAAGATCCGACTAGACCACGGTCACCGGTAATAACCAAATATCCGGTAGAGTTGATCTTTTTGCGTGCCTGGACCATATCGGAAACAATTCCCAGGCCAAAGACATTTTCATAGTCAATTTTGCCAATACTTTCTTCGTCAATTGCCACATGCTCTTTATGCAAGTGATTGACTACCTCAGCACTCATCAAACGTGATAAAGTTTGTCGCACATGATCATTATAAATTGTGTAACCTTTATCTCGCTTTTCAGTTTGGTTTAATTTTGATGCCGAAACCATTCTCATGGCCTCGGTAATTTTACCAGTTTGCTTAACTGAAGCTATTTTTTTCTTCAACGCAAGTAAAGATGCAGGCATATAACTACCTCCTATTTATTACTTGGTGAAAAACTATCCGCAAATTTAGAAATTGCTGCCTGTAATTTCTTTTCATCTGGCAGGTCACCAGTCTTGCGAATATGTTCTAGTAAATCTGCGTGATTAGTATCGAAGTTGTCGTATAACTCTTTTTCAAACTTGGCAATATCATCAACTGGAACAGAATCAAGATAGCCGTGAGTTAAAGCATAAAGAATGACAACTTGCTTTTCAACTGGAATTGGCGTATGCAAAGGCTGTTTCAAAACTTCAACAACTCTTCGGCCACGATTCAGTTTGGCTTGAGTTGCCTGATCCAAATCGCTGCCAAATTGAGCAAAGCTTTCCAGTTCATGGTAAGCTGCCAGGTCAGTACGAAGTGTACCAGCAACTTTCTTCATAGCCTTAATTTGAGCACTACCACCAACACGAGAAACTGAGTTACCAGCATCAATAGCAGGACGGGTACCTGCAAAGAATAAATCACTTTGCAAGAAAATTTGACCGTCAGTAATTGAAATTACGTTAGTTGGAATATATGCTGAAATGTCTCCTGCTTCAGTTTGAATAAACGGAATGGCAGTCATTGAGCCACCACCAAGTTTATCACTCAATTTTGCACTACGTTCTAGTAAACGAGAGTGCAGATAGAAGACATCACCAGGATAAGCTTCACGACCAGGCGGACGACGCAGAAGCAAAGAAAGTTCACGGTAAGCAACAGCTTGCTTTGACAGGTCATCGAAGACCACCAAGACATCCTTGCCATTGTACATGAATTCCTCACCCATAGCCGTTCCGGCATATGGTGCTATATACAGCATCGGTGCCGGTTCACTTGGGCCGGCTTCAACTACAATTGTATAATCCATTGCGCCAAAGCGCTTTAAAGTTTCTACTTGTGATCTGACAGTTGATTCCTTTTGACCAATAAAGACATAAATACAAATAACATCTTGTCCTTTTTGACTCAAAATTGTATCAATTGCCAAACTTGTTTTACCAGTCTTACGGTCACCAATAATTAACTCACGTTGACCTCGACCGATTGGCACCAAAGCATCAATGGCTTTGATACCTGTTTGCAGCGGCTGATTAACTGACTGGCGTTCCATAACACCCGGTGCCGAAGCCTCGATTGGACGAGTCTTTGACGTTTTTATTTCGCCAAGTCCATCAACTGGCTGACCTAGTGGGTTAACAACGCGACCAATTAGTGCATCTCCAACCGGCACACGCATAATTTCACCGGTTCTTTTGACTTGGTCACCTTCACGAATATCATCAAAATTGCCCAAAATAATGATACCAACATCATTTGATTCAAGGTTTTGTGCAATACCATAAGAACCATTGTCAAATTCCAATAGTTCGTTGGCCAAAACATTGTTCAATCCGTGAGCCCGGGCGATACCATCACCTATGTATGTAACAACTCCAACTTCATTAATGTCGAGCTTATCATCATAGTGTTCAAGCTGCTGCTTGATTAAAGAGCTAATCTCTTCTGCTTTTATGCTCAATGGTTTCACCTCTTTTAATTTTTATTAATTAACTGCGCACGAATTTTTTTCAGTTTGTTTTTGACTGACCCATCGATTACGCAATCGCCAACTTTTAAAATTACACCGCCAATAATACTTTGGTCAACCACATTAGTGAGAATGACTTTTTGCAAATTATATTTTTGGGCGTAACCAGCACCTAATTTTTGCAATTGCTCTTGATCTAGCGGCACTGCTGAAACAGCAACACCAGTTTCGATCTTTTGACTTTGATTATATAAGTCATTAAAACATTTTATTATTTCCGGCAGTTCCAAAAAATGATCATAGTCTAACAATAAATTCAAAAAATTCTGAACCTCTTTAGTCAGACCCTGCTCAATCGCAGAAAGCGACTTTGCTTTTTCAGCACTGTTAAAAATTGGATCGCTAAAAACTTTCAAAATTTGCGGATATTCTGAGAT
Source organism: Lactobacillus kimbladii (assembly GCF_014323605.1). Lineage (GTDB taxonomy): Bacteria > Bacillota > Bacilli > Lactobacillales > Lactobacillaceae > Lactobacillus > Lactobacillus kimbladii_B. Next base: position 35,392 of record NZ_SCMB01000002.1, read on the forward strand.
GGCTTGTGCCAGTTCCTGCAAATCTGCGTGAACTGAAGCCAAGGCATCCATATCTTCTGCATAATCAAATAGTGCAGTACCATAGCGTGCAGCAATTTCTGCTTTACTTAAGGCCATTATTTATTCAGCCCCTTAATAAATTGATCAACCAAATCTTTTTGGTCATCAGCAGATAAATTCTTAGAAATCACTTTTTCCGCAATCGTTACAGAAATATCTGCAACTTGTGCACGAGCTTCATCTAAGGCATCAGCTTTTGCCTGAGCAGCATCAGCTTTTGCTTTTTCATGAATAGAAGCCGCATTATCATTTGCTTCTGCCACAATTTGCGTACTGGTTTTCTCAGCACTTGCCTTTGCGTCAGTCAAAATTTGCGTTGCTTCTTGTCTTGAGTTCTTCAAGGCAGCTTCACGCTCATTAGCCAAAACCTCGGCCTTTTTGCGATTGCCTGCAGCTGAATCAAGATCACTGATTACCTTTTGGCGTCTTTTTTCCATCATGTCGGAAACAGGTCCCCAAGCATAATGTTTAACCAAAATAAGCAAAATTGCGAAAACAATTAAATACCAAAGAGTATTTCCAAGGTAAATGTGACCTGCTGAGGCTGCAAATAAAATTTGAAATGTCATTTACTGCCCTTCTCTCTTTTACCTAAATTATTTTAAATAAAATTAAAGGAAGAGAATCAGGAAAGCAACAACAATCGCCAAAATAGGAACGGCTTCAATCATACCAACACCAATGAACATTGTTGATTTTAAGTTACCAGCGCTTTCTGGTTGACGAGCCATGCTCTCAACTGTTTTAGTAATAACTTTACCGTTACCCCAAGAAGCTGCTAAAGCAGCGATACCAGCTACGATAGCTGCTGAGATATATTTAAAAGCTTGTGACATGTTTAAACCTCCAAAAAATTATTCTTTTGTAACCTTTTTTCCGACATAGACCATGGATAAAGTTACGAAAACATATGCCTGGATAGAGCCAATGAAGACAGAGAATCCTTGCCAGATCATAGCTAACGGTGCTGCTAAAACCAAAGTGATAACACCAAAGCTAGGAGCAAAGCTATTACCTATTAAAGTTAATAACACTTCACCTGCGTAGATATTACCATATAAACGCAAAGATAATGTCAAGAAGTTAGTGATCTCCTCAATCATATTGATTGGAAACAGGAAACTAACAGGTTCGGCATAATTGCGCCAATAGCCACCAGTACCGAATTTTTGCATTCCGAAAGTGAATGAAAGAAGCAAGGTCATCATTGCAAATGACATTGTCGTCACCGGATCTGCTGTGGGAGATTTAACAAAAATATTGTCCCCCGCTTTAACCTCTAGGAAGAGACCCAACTGGTTCATGAACCAAATGTAGATGAACAGAACAAAAGCATAAAGCGAAAGGTGCTTTCGCGCATCAACATCACTGACATTGTCTTTAACAATACCATCAGTGAAGTCTATCAAATATTCCATGATATTTTGCTTTTTATTCGGTTTCATCTCAACTTTTCGTGATAACCATATGCAGACAAACAATACTACAGCTGCCATTAAAGTTGAGCCGATGATCCCAGAAAGATCAAATGTCAAACCCAGAAATTTAAAAACAAATGATTGCTCCAATTCTTCGTGACCTCCCTTCTCGTGCCCAAATTATCGAACACTCATACAATATTAACACCATTCAATAATTTTGTGAAAAATGTAAGCGTATTTTGCGATTAATTTACCTAAAAATAGTTATTTAGTACCAAATAGTCTGTCGCCTGCATCTCCCAAACCTGGCGTAATATAGCCATTTGGCAGCAATTTTTCGTCTTCTGCGGCAGTATAGATATCAACGTCCGGATTTTCTTTTTGAATAGCCTTAACACCTTCAGGAGCAGCTACCAGTACAGCCAGTTTGATAACTTTGACGCCACGCTTTTTAAGCGCACCAATCGCCATATTAGCTGAACCACCAGTAGCAAGCATTGGATCAACTACCAAACATTCGCGTTCGGCAACATCTTTTGGCATTTTACAGAAATATTCATGTGGCGTAAGGGTTTCTTCATCCCGGTACATGCCAATTACTCCAACTTTAGCCGAAGGAATCATTTCCATAACACCATTAAGCATACCAATACCGGCACGTAAAATTGGCACAATAGTCAATTTTTTACCGGCAATTTCTTTTTGTGTGGTCTTGCCAATCGGTGTTTCAATTTCAACATCTTTTAGCGGCAAATCTCTGGTAATTTCATAAGTCATCAGTCCCCCGATTTCACCGACAATACGCCGAAACTCGTTGGAACTTGTCTCCTTACGCCTAATAATTGTTAACTTGTGTTGAATTAACGGATGATTCAAAACCGTAAATTTGCCCATCTTTTTCCTCCTATAAACATAATTACGTTTACGAGTATTTTAATAAAAAAAACAAAGGGTTTAAAGTCCTTTGCTAGTAAATTTTTATTTTGTCTGATAATGGTGGCCTGCAGCTGCCTTATTAAGCCGATTCATGTAGGCTAAAGTGTCCTCGCTGCCGTTAAATCCCTGCACAAAAATTTGTTTGATTTCGGGCTTATCGTCAAAATAACGCAAGCCTCCGAATAAATTATGATCGGCATCCGCCAAATTTTGACCTAGATTAAATTTGTTAGCTCCTGGCAACTTGATTTTTTTAAGCACAGTGACTAAAGCCATCACTCCTGTCGCACTCGTCAATTCTATATTGGCAAAATCCTGCGGATCATCTACAACGACTACAGGAGCACTGGGAGCATAATGGCGGTATTTCATCCCCGGAGCTTTTGGAACATCCTTATCAGAAACCTTGCCGCTGTTAATTAAAACTTTTTCCCCCAAGGCATTGCTCAACTCTTCAGGTGTGATTGCACCAGGACGTAAAACGACTGGAGTTGCAACGGAGAGGTCAATAATTGTTGATTCCAACCCCACTTCTGTAGGTCCGCCATCAATAATCCCTGCAATTTTACCTTTTAAGTCATGATAAACATGCTGGGCAGTAGTTGGACTGGGCTTAGTTGATGTGTTTGCAGAAGGCCCGACAATTGGATAACCCAATTTACTGATCAGTTCATGAGTCAGAGCATCATGAGGGCAACGAAAAGCCACGGTGTCAAGACCACCGGTGACAGCTTTAGGCAAACTGTCAGGTTTAACATATAGTAAGAGAGTTAGCGGACCGGGCCAAAATTTTTTGATTAATTTTTGAGCACGTTCTGGAACTTCTTTGGCATATTTAGACATCATTTGAGCATCAGTGACTGTCACAATTAAGGGATTGTCACTAGGACGACCTTTAGCTGCGTATACATTTTTAACGGCTTGCTCATTTGTAGCAATCGCACCTAAGCCATAAACGGTTTCAGTGGGAAAAGCAACTAACTCCCCTTCAGCAAGCAATTTTACTGCATCATCTATTTGATCTTGTGAAAAAATTTTTGTTTCCATCATTTATTCCACTTTCCCTTAACCATACGCGGTTTCCCGGCTAAATCTTTCTTAAATTCAATAGTAAAATCAGGCAATTCTTGAGCAAATAATTCAGCCAGCTGTTCTTTTTCGCTAAAGCCAAACTCCAGGAAAAATTCTCCGCCACTATTTAAGTGGTCGCGCACCTGTTTAACAAATTTTTGATAAAATTCAATGCCGTTTTTACCACCAAAAAGCGCTTCTTTCGGTTCATTTTGCAGAACATTTTGATCCATCACGTCTTTTTCTGTTTCCTTAATATAGGGTGGATTAGAAATTATTTTATCGAATTTTTCCAGTCCAATTAAGATATTGGCTTTACGGACTGTTACATCCACTTTATGAATCAAGAAGTTTTCTTCGCTTGTTCTTAAGGCGGCATCGGTAACATCGGAAGCGTATAAATCAAGATTCGTAATTTGCTTTTTCGCAGCTTCTTTAGCTAGGGCTACAGTAATGCACCCAGAACCTGTACCTAAATCAAGCACTTTGTCACCATTAGCTAGATCCTGCAGAGTCCATTCAACCAATTCTTCTGTTTCAAAGCGGGGTATTAAAACACCGCGTTTTACTAAAATCTTGTAGCCAAAAAACCAGGAATAACCCAAAATATACTGAGGTGATATTCCTTTAGCCAGCTGGCGGACATCATTTTGTGCCTGTTTAACCTGCTGAGGAGTTAGTTCCATATCTTGTTTTAATTGAAACTCACTTGGACTGAGTTGCAATCTTTCAGCCAGCAAAAAAGCGATGTCTTCCGGCCTTTCTTCTGGTGCCGTTTCCGCAGCCCAAATTCTCAGACTCTTTAAAGTGTCAATCTTAGACATTTTGTTCAGCCAGCTCCTCTAATTGCTTAGTTTGGTTATACAAAATCAAAGCATCAATTATTTCGTCAAGTTCACCGTTCATTACCCGGTCAAGTTTATTAAGCGTCAAGCCGATACGATGATCAGTCACACGGTTTTGCGGGTAGTTATAAGTTCTGATACGCTCTGACCTGTCACCGGTGCCGACAGCATTTTTACGTTTGGCATCATATTGATCCCGATTTTGACTTTCATAATAATCATAGACACGAGATTTTAAAATCTGCATCGCTTTTTCCCGGTTTTGTTGCTGACTACGTTGATCCTGCATTGCGACAACGATTCCTGTCGGCAAGTGAGTCATACGCACAGCACTCGATGTTTTGTTAATATGCTGACCGCCGGCACCACTAGAACGGTAGACATCAACTCTAATATCTTTGGGATCTAAATCAAGGTCAACCTGCTCGTATTCAGGCATTACGGCAACAGTTGCCGTTGAAGTATGAACACGACCTTGAGATTCAGTTACAGGAACGCGTTGCACGCGGTGCGCTCCGTTTTCATATTTAAGTTTTGAATAAACCTTATTGCCAGTAATCATAATGGCAACCCGTTTGTAACCGCCAACTTCGGTTGGCTCACTGTCGACAATAGAAACCTGCCAGTTTTGTCTTTCTGCATATTTTTCATACATTCTGAGCAAATCGCCAGCAAATAAGGAGGCTTCATCCCCACCAGCTGCTCCCCTGATTTCCATGATAATATCCTTATCATCATTAGGATCTTTGGGCAGCATTAAAATCTTGATTTCATCTTCAAGTTTAGCAATATCCTGCTCTAAATCATTATTTTCTTCTTTGGCCATTTCCACCAAATCAGAATCATTTTCATTAGCAATAATATCCTTATTATCAGAGATTTCTTTTTTATCAGCCTTATATTTGCGGTATTTTTCAACTACATCCCGCAAATCTGCTTCTTCTTTAGAAACCTCCATGTACCTTTTAGTATCATTGATAACTTCTGGGTCAGCCATCATCTCTTGTAATTCGTCATAATGAGCAACAAGACTTTCAAGCTGTGCCATAATCTTATCCATGTTGTTCTAATCCCTTCCTATCTTTCTTGCTCCGGGTGAAAATAATGAAACCGACAAACCGGGTAATAACTTTCATCCCCGCCAATTTGAACCTGTTCGCCTTCATAAACCGGTTTACCATTGTGTATCCGCTGATTCATTGTAGCCTTTCTACCGCAGTAGTGGCAAATCGTTTTGATCTCTTTTATTTTATCAGCAAAAATTAATAAATTCTTGGTTCCTTCAAATAAATTATTTTGGAAGTCGTTTTTTAAGCCAAATGTCATTACCGGAATACCTAAATCGTCCACTATTTGTGCGCATTCCACCACATGATGACGCTCCAAAAACTGAGCTTCATCAACAAACACGCAGGCAATCGCGCCATCTCCACGTGCTTTTTCCTGCTCATTCAACTTTTTTATATAAGCAAAAATATCAAAATCATGGTCAATCGGAACTGCATTTCTGTGAAGTCCAATTCTTGAGGCCACAGTTCCAACTCCGCTGCGATCATCAATCCCACTGGTTAACAAAGCGATTTTACGACCTTGAGCTTCATAGTTATGAGCATCCTTTAGTATCTCTAAAGTTTTGCCACTGCTCATCGTGCCATACTCAAAAAATAATTGTGCCATTTTTGCTCCTTTGTTTCATTTAAATTCACCTAACTAATCTAGTATAATGTAAAAATAAAATATGTGTAGTTAAATGGTTAAAAACTCGTTTTCAATTTGTGGCTATGCTATAGTTGATAGTGATTTTAAAGCGAGGGAAGAATATGAGTTTTAAGTCTGTAATAGCAAAAAGCGCGGGTAAATCAAGTTACTGGTTTTTACATAATATTTTAAAAGGCGGTACCAGTTTTCCCGGCAAGTTGGCAATGGACCTGGATCCTGAAATTTTAAAAACGCTGGCTGAAGGATATGAAACTGTAGTTGTTACCGGTACAAATGGCAAGACCATGACTACAGCTTTGATCGTGGCTGCACTAAGAGAAAAAAATGGAGACGTTTTGACCAATCCATCGGGTTCCAACATGCAACAAGGAATTGTGACGGCCTTTTTAGCACACAAAAAGAAAAAATCTTCAAGACCAATTGCAGTGTTAGAAGTTGACGAAGCAAATGTCAAAATGGTGACGGAACTGCTTCATCCCAGCGTTTTTGTTTTAACCAATATTTTTCGCGACCAAATGGATCGCTACGGTGAAATCTACACTACCTACGATAAAATTGTTGAAGGAATCAAACTGGCACCCGAGGCTATTATTATTGCCAATGGTGATGCCAGTATCTTTTCTTCAGTTGACTTACCTAATCCTAAAATTTTTTATGGCTTTAAACTGCCTAGAGATAAGCCGCAAAATGACAGCAAGGCTCCTGTCAACACGGATGGCATCTTATGCCCTAAGTGTGATCATATCTTACATTATCATGAACGTATTTATGCCAACCTGGGAGATTTTTTCTGTCCTAATTGCAACTATCACAGACCCGAATTAACCTATTCTGTTAACAAAATTATTGAGCAGTCACCAAATAAACTCAAATTTCAAATGGGCAAAAAAGACTACAGCATCAACATTGGCGGAACTTACAATATTTATAATGCTCTAGCTGCCTATTCTGTGGCACGTTATTTTGACCTGAGTGAAGAAGAAATTGCTCAGGCTTTTGCAAAAAACAAGCGGATTTTTGGCAGACAAGAATTAATTAAATATGAAGGAAAAGAAATTGACCTGATCTTAGTTAAAAATCCGGTTGGTCTAGATGAAGTGCTGCACATGCTTAACACTGAAAAAGATGATTATTCATTAGTAGCCTTGCTTAATGCCAATCACGCCGACGGAATTGACACTTCCTGGATTTGGGATGGTCAGTTTGAAGATCTCAACCATAAGCAAATTAAAAAGATTCTGGTTGGCGGCGAGCGCTGGCACGACATGGGCTTTCGTCTGGAAGTTGCCGGTTTTGACCCGGGTAAAATGGTTACCTGCAACGACAATGAGGAAGTAATTGCCAATATTGCTAACTTACCAACGAAAAAGGTTTACATTTTGTCTACCTATACTGCTATGCTCTCTTTACGCAAGACTATGGCTGAGAAAAAGATGATTAAGGCTGGGATGTAAAAAGTAGCAATAATATAAATTAAAAACCCGCAAAGTGTGCAATGAAACATTTTGCGGGTTATTTTTATTTTGTATTTTGTGCTAAGTTAAAGATCTTGACGTTGTTTTCTTGTGCTATTTTTTTGTTAAAGTTGTGAGCCACTTCAATAACAATTGAAGGCAGTTGGTAAACTAAGCGGTGTACTTCATCAGCATTTTGATGATCCAGGCTAGAGGTAATTTCATCTAGTAAAAAGATCTTCTTATGACGCAGAAGTCCTCTGGCAACAGCCAGTCTCTGCGCTTGTCCACCGGAAAGGTTTTTGCCTTGTTCCTTAATTTCAAAATCCAGTGCTTTGCTGCCTAGCTCTTTGTATAAACCTACCTTTTTCAAAGAAGCAACTAATTCTTCGTCTGTGAAATTTTGCAAAAGAGAAAGATTTTCCCGAATCGTTCCTGCAAATAACCAAATATTCTGTGAAATAAATACAAAATCTGAATATTTCAATTTGTGTCCGCCAAATTTCACATCACCCATTTCAATTGGAATGTATCCTGCTATGGCATTTAGCAAAGTTGATTTGCCAACTCCCGAAGGTCCTGTAATAATCATTTTGTCGTTTTCATTTAGACTTAAAGACAGGTTTTTAAAAATTTCTCGGTCACCATGTTTAACCGACAGGTTTTCAACAACCAGTTTATTGTCAGCGACTGGCTGAGCAATTTTTTGATCTGTTTTTGTTTCAGTCCAAGAAATCTTTCTAATTCCTTCTGTACTTTGAATTTGAGTTTCAAAATTAGTTAGCTGCCGAAAGCCACCAACCACGTGATCCGCAGTAAGAGTCAAGGTAAGAATCGTACTTACTGTGACCCCTAAGATGCTGTTTTTGGCCATCCAAAGCCCTATGAAAATCGGAGTTAAAGTTATTAATATGGCAAATAACCAGGAAATAAATTGCAGAACATATTGGAAAGCATTCAATTGGTAATATCTTTGTTCCTCATCGTGCAAAGAATGATCAAATTTCTGCATAAATAGTTTTTTAACTCCAAAATTCGTAATTTCAAAACGCCCTGCAAATAAGTCACGCGTAATCGCTAAAAAAATGGAATTAGAATGGCTCCACATGTCTGTCTTAATTTTCATCTTTTCTTTACCCATATAACTGGGAAGAAGCGACATGAAGGAAAGAGCCAAATAAATCAGACCTAAAACTGGATTAGTCATTAATACTACAACTGTAGAAGATATGACCGTCATCAAACTTTGAAAAAGCAATAAAAGCGGTTCAAAATACTTTTCTTCTATCTGTTTGGAAATACTAGTCATGTTGTTCAAAACTTCAGATGAATCCAAGTTAGGATTGTTAAATGAACTGGCAAAATTTGCCCTAAAATAAATGCCTTTTATCTTTTCATTTAAAGTCTGAATTGCTTTTTGCATTAACAGGCTAAATAAGAAAAGAGAAACATAAACGGTTAAATATGATAAAACTGCGGCTATGCCAAATGCGATCAAACTGTTTCCGTCTTTGACGTTAAGTCTGGGAATATAACCTAATATATAACCATTTAGTACTCCTTCAAAAGAACTGGTAACGCCAAAGATAAATAAACAAAGTATCATCCATGGATTAAGATTGCTCAAAACCCATTTTAGTGTGACATTTACCTCTTTTTTGTTCATGCTTTTACCTCATCTTAGCTTAAGTTATTTAGTTTGTAATTATAGCAAGATTAAAAACAAATGACTATCAGATGTGAGTAAGAGGCCGATTTTTTCAGCTAAGAGGCTTAAACAATAAATGGAAGTAGTATGAACATAAGTGCTAAATGCAGATGTTTTTAAACAAAGTACTCGTCAAGCAAGATTTTGCTATTGGCAAATCAAGCAACTAGTCAAAAGCAAGTGGCGAAAAAAGAGCTTATTGACCTAATTTTTGCAACTTAGTTTTTAAAATTTACAATTTATAAAAGCGCTTGCATAATTGAAAAACTTCTGCTATATTAACCTTGTTAATGATAGCGTATGTAACTGGTAATGCAGGCAAGACTACATTGATGACTAAAATTTAGTTTTAAATCTTAGTTATTATTGTTGTTTTTGTCTGCTTTTTTAGTGGCAAACAAAAATGAATAAAATAAAGAAAATACTTAACGTTAATGTTGTGGTTATTGAACAAGATGGTACAGAGTATATTGCTTTTGGGAAAGGAATAGGATATCATGCAAAAATCAATCAAGTTATACCCGATGAAAAAATAAGCCGTATTTATACTTCAGTAGACAATAGTAAGCAAAATGAGCTAATTCAATCTTTGAAAAAAATACCTGCAAATATTATTAAAACAACAGAAGAAATTGTTGAATTTGCGGAGAAGTTTTTAAATGAGAAGCTGGATGCAAGTATTTTCTATTCACTTTCAGATCACTTATATTTTGCCACTCAAAGATTAGAGCAAAATTTAACTCTGGGAAATAGAATATACTTAGAAATGAAAACCTATTTTAAAGATGAATTTAAAATAGGTATATTCTCGCTAAATATTATTGAAAAAAATTTAGGCATCAAAATGCCACAAGAAGAAGCAGCAAATATAGCTTTTCACATTATAAATGCATCAAGCAAAGATGAAAGCAGTAATGTCTTAGAAATTTCCAGAATGATTGATAACATTTTACAAACTTTACGAGTTATTAGTCACGGAAAGTTAAAGTATGAGGGAATAAATTACGATCGCTTTGTGACACATATAAAGTTTTTTGCAGAAAGATATATAAATGATCAAATGTTTGCGGATGACCCTACTTTACTCGAAAAGGTGTCTGATTTATATCCTGAAGCAAGTAAAATTGCTTTTAAACTGAAGCAAACTTTAGAAGTGATATATACCAAAAGAATTTCAAAGGAAGAATTAGCTTATCTTATTATTCATATTCACAGAGTAATGATGTATTAAAGGAGAATGTATATGAGAAGCAATAAAGAAGTGACTGATTTAATAGTTGAAAATATTGGAGGGGCAAATAATATTACAAGTATGTATCATTGTGCTACCCGCATTCGTTTTTACCTAAGAGATAAAACAAAATTTAACTATCAGTTTTTAAGAAAACAACCAGAAGTTTTAGGGGCGGTTCAGTCCGGGGAAGAGTCGCAAGTTATAATCGGTGCAAAAGTTGATGAATATTTTAGGCAAATTCAAAAAGATTACCATATTTCAAGTGAAGATGACAAGACTAATAAAACCGAAAAAAATAAAGTCGGCTGGTTTAGACGATTAATTAATGTTCTAGTGGGAATAATGGCTCCAATCATCACTGCTTTAATAGCTGGTGGTATGTTTAAAGTTATTATTTCTATTTTAACTACTTTTAATTTAATCTCACTAAAATCTCAAAGCTACGCCATTTTGAGTTTTATGGCCGATGCAGTATTTTACTTTTTACCCGTAATGCTGGCAGTAAGTGCTGCTGAATATTTTAAAACCAATAAGTTCTTGTCCATTGCAATTGCTGGTGTGCTATTGCATCCCAACTGGGCGGCTATGGTAGCTGCAGGCAAGCCTGTTGCACTTTTCGGCATTCCTGTTACTTTGGCTTCATATAGCAGCACTGTAATTCCAATAATTCTCTGCATTTGGATTCAGTCATATGTTGAAAAATTTGCAGAAAAAGTTTCACCAAATGTTATCAAAACTATGCTAAGGCCATTACTAATATTCTTAATTATGGCACCTCTTGCTTTAATTCTAATTGGACCAATTGGATCTTGGTTAGGTGATTTATTAGCACTTTTAGTTAACTCACTTAATAAATATGTACCTTGGCTAGTGCCAACTCTTATGGGTACCTTTACTCCACTTCTGGTTATGGTAGGTATGCATGTAGCCTTAACACCTTTAGCCTCTTTGGGATTTGCCAGTGCAGCAAGAAGTGAAAACGTGCAAGGACCTGGTATGCTTGCATCAAATATAGCTCAAGCTGGCTGTTCTTTTGCAATTGCGGTAAAAGACAAAACTCCTAGAAACAGACAAATTGCAACGTCTGCAGGAATTACTGCCCTTTCTGGTATTACCGAACCCGCACTTTATGGTGTCACCTTAAAATACAAGCGTGCTCTATATGCTGTTATGGCGGCTGGTGGAATTGCCGGTTTTTATGCTGGGATTACCAAAGTTGTTCGCTATTCTTTTGGCTCGCCTGGTATTTTCACTATCGTAAACTTTATTGGTAAGCCGGGGAATTTCGTTAATGCAATTATAACTGGGGTTTTAGGCTTTGTATTAGCTTTTGTTTTTACTTACCTATTTGTCAAAATCGATCAGCCTGTGACCAAAAGCAATTTAGAAAATAGCACAGGAAATATAATAACTAGTAACAATATTGATAATTCTGAAGAAGTTGTCAGTGCACCAGTTGATGGTAAAGTCGTTGCTCTAGATCAAGTGAATGATGAAGTCTTTTCTTCTGAATCTTTGGGTTCAGGAGTTGGAATTATTCCAATCAGTGATTTGATAGTCTCACCAGTAAACGGAAAGATCACAGTGGCATATAAAACAGGTCATGCCATTGGAATTACCACCCCTCTTGGTAATGAATATCTAATTCACATTGGCATAAATACTGTTAACCTTAAAGGAAAGCACTTCAAAGTTCTTACTAAAGAGGGACAAGAAGTCAAAAAAGGTGATCCTTTAGTTCAAGTTGATTTTGAAGCTATCAAAAAAGAGGGCTATGATCCAACAGTAATGGTCATTGCTTTAGACAAAAAGAATGATCAATTAACCTTCTTTTCTAAAGATAATGTCACAATTGACAATGAAATTTTCAAAATCAATTAAAATGTAATGTAACGAACACAAAAAAAGCATAATTCTTAGAAGTGAATTATGCTTTTTGATTATCTTAAAAGTTTGCTTTCTTAACAAATCTATTTTTATCTACAATGTAATATTTTTTATTTTTAATTTTGATGGGATCACCATATGTTTTTGCTGTTGAACCTTTTTTCAAAACTTTCTTATTTTGGCGATCACCATATTGATTATAAATGTATGCATTATGTTTTATTTTACGGACTATAGAATCAACATTACCGGCAGCAATGTAATAATTTATTTTGCTATTGCCTTTACCATTTAGAACGTAAAAATTGCGTCCGTTGATAGTCGTTTTACCATATGCCATTAGTTTCGAACCAATTTTTAAAATAATTTGGTTTGCACGAGTACCAGTATTGTCATAAAGATAAGCATTGTGCATCAACACTACAGTCTTTTCGCTACTTGAACCGTTATTATTGCTTTCGTCTTTGTCCTTATTTTCATCATTATTCTCCACTGGATTTGTTGGCTCAACCGGAACGGGATTAGGAGCAGGATAATTATTGTCGGTATCATCTGGTGGTGTTACTAGTTTTTTCCAAGTATAAGCGCCCGGCTTAAGAGATCCATCTTGACTTTTTTGAATTAATTCAGCAGTAGTTAGTTGAGGTTCGCTATTATTATTGGTCAATCGCCATTTGTTGATAAAATTTTCTTTATTCGGTGTTTTTTCAGGATTTGGTTGCCCCAAAGCCACATCGGTACTTAATTTTGTTTTTGTGCCTAAAACTAAAGTAGTTATACCTGGTGCGTATTGGTATACAACCTTGCCGTTCACAATAGTCCCCACTGGTAGAGTCAAATCATATGCCAGCATATTTTTCATATTGGGACTTTGGGTAGTATCTAACGAACTCAAATCCAAGTAGTTGAGGCTGATCAAATAACTAAGCATATCTGCCATGTTAGTCACTTTTTCAGTATTGAAAAGACTTAAATCAAGTTCAGTTAAATTATAATCACCATGAAACATATTTTTCATTGAAGTAACAGAACTGGTATTAAGATCTTTGACTCCATCAATTTTAGTAAGATTTGCACAACCATTAAACATAAAAGTCATATCTTTGACATTTTTTGCATTGGAAGCAAAATTACCGCCAATATTTAATGATCCGTCATCACTATCTATGAACATATCCGTAAACATGTAACTCATATCAGTAACTGCAGAAGTGTCCCAGCTTGATAAATCAAGAGACTTAATTTTACTGGCATAAAACATCCCTCTCATGCTAGTTACTTCTGAAGTATCAATGTTACTCAGACCACTAATCTCTGTGAGATTTATTAAACGCTCATCCTTTACATATCGAAACCAATAGCCAAAGTCGCCTACTAGTTTTAAATGCTGGTCAAATTGGATCCTCTTTACGTTTTTTAATATATCTGGGTCTGCAAATGCGCCCGCACCATTGTCTGCATCCTTAATTGTACCGGCACCCACTTTTAATGTGTTATTTGAAGGATCATAACTCCATTCAGGACCGTCAGCTCCCCATTTGCCAGACTTGACAACAGTTGATTCATCTTGAGTTTGTACAGAATTTTTTTGTATCTGAGAATCATCATCTACTCTTGTATCCAGTTCTTGATAACCAATTTTAGTAGATCCATCAATGCTCTTGCTGCTTCCTAATTGTATATGATTTTCATAATTTTTTAATCTATTAGCGCTAACAACGTTAACATTGACGATAATAAAAAGTGTAAAGGTTGCAACAGTTAAACTGCTTTTTTTAAGAGAATTTTTTAATGCTATATTCATATGTATTATTTTCCTTATATTAAACATTATACAAAGTTATTAACATTTACTATATAATATAAGATAATAACAGAGGAGTTTAATTTTACTTTTTATTCTGCTTGCTAACATGATTAATTTTACTGATATTTAAGTGTTATTTATCTAATAAACTAATAAGGGTATTGGAAATAAACCTCCAATACCCTTATTACCTCAGCATAGAGCATTATTTTTAAAAGCAAAATATCAATTACTTACGCAATTCTTACTCTTTAACTCTTTAATTATTTATATATTTTTTCAAGAACAACCCTTGATGTGATACTAGTTGATCAATCATCTTAAAAGAACTCTTGGAAAGATTTTTAAAATATGTATCATATCCATCTTCGATTACCATTATTGAAAACTGATTACCATCATCGAAAATTATATACAAAGCAGACCAATTTTCAATAATTATTTTTTTTATCAGTTTAGCTAATTTATCTAAACCAATTCGTCGTAAATCTTTATTTATCAGTTTTGGATAAAGTGGCTTCTCGTCAGTATCATCTAAAAAAACGTGTGAATCATAGTAGTAAAGAATTGTGAAAGCAATAAAAATAATTTTTTTAGCAAAATGAGGTTTAAAATCTTTGTTTAAATATTCTGATAGTTCAGAATAATCTTCATTGGGAAAAGTTATTGGTACAAAATCTATATAATAATAGTTTTTTGGATTTATTTCTGTATTTAATAATTTGTCTTTTATTTTATTGGCATTAGCCTTTTTTCGATTCATATTTTTATTTCTCTAATTTCTCAGGATTTTTCCATTAGCAGACAATATAGCTTGTCTGATTCCTTTTCTATTTTTGAGTTTCCATTTACCATGACCATGACCATTTTTGTCTATAATTATTCTCCAGCCCTTGTCTTCTTTATAACCATAACCCTCAGGACCTAACAGATTATCTATGATAACATGGGCTAATTCAGAGTTCATTTTCTTCCTCCCAATTTTTTTAGATTTGATTCCAATTTTAATTATTTATAAACTGATTCCTACTTAAAAATACCACTAATATTGCCTTACTTCAGTTTCGCTTTTATTTAATTTAGAAAACAAAGTCTGAATCAGAATAAGTGTTTTTCTTCAAAAACAGTCCTTGATGTTCTACTAATTTGTCAATTATTTCTAAACCTTTTCCAGTAAGATTGTAAAAATATGTACTATACTCATCTTCAATACTCATTAATGAAGTCTTACCATCATTCTTAAAAAGTATATTAATTCCTTTGCTATTTTCCATAACCATCATTTTAATCAAAGTAGCTATAGCATTTAAACCGACATGTCTTATATCTTTAAACACTAAATCTGGATAAATAGGTTTAGTATATTTATTCTTTTTTAAATAAGTTAATGATCGAGGATCAGTATCTTTATCCCATTTATCTATAAAAACTTGCGAATCATAATAATATAGAATAGTAAAAGCAATAAAGACTATTTTATTTGCAAAATCAGACTTATAATTTTTTTCTAAATAATCTGCCAGTTCTGAATAATCTTCATTGGGAAAAGTTATTGGTACAAAATCTATATAATAATCATCTTTATGGCTTGGCTTTGGACTTCCCAATTTTACAATTAACTCATAGGCTTTTTCGGGTTTCATTTTGATGACCTCATTTCTTTTTTATATTTGATCCCAATTTTAATTACTTAAAAGGGATTTTTACTTAAAATTACCAATAATATTGCCTTACTTCAGTTTTGCTTTTACTTAACTTAAAAAACTCAATCAGAATAAGTAACTCACTTCTAAAATAGTCCTTGATACTCTACTAAATTGTCAATCATTTTTAAGGCCTTTCCTGTAAGGCTGCAAAAAGAAATATTAGAATATTCAATGCACATTAACGAAGTCTTACCATTGTTTTTAAAAAGTACGTTAACTATTTTCCATAATCATTATTTTAATTAGAGTAGCTATAGCATTTAAACCAACATGTCTTATATCTTTAAATACTAAATCTGGGTAAATAGGTTTAGTATGTTTATTCTTTTTTAAATATGCAAATGACTGAGGAACATCATCTTTATCCCATTTATCTATAAAAACTTGCGAATCATAATAATATAGAATAGTAAAAGCAATAAGCACAATTTTATTTGCAAACTCATAATTTTTTTCTAAATAATCTGCTAATTCTGAATAATCCTCATTGGGAAAGTTATTGGTACAAAATCTATATAGTAATTATCACGCGACTTTTGACTTTGCAATTCTGCAATCAATTCATAGGCTTTTCAGGTTTCATTTTCATTCTTTACTTTCACACTATTTATTTCTATACACAACACAATTATAATAACATATGTTACTTTTAAATCAATATGAACTTGTAAAATTGTCTAATGGAATTATTTTTAATCCCTTTATACAAAAACTTAATTAAAATCTATCACTAGTAATGAGAAGAATAATAATTTACTCATCTTAGAGTTGAAGGAAGAGACAATGCAAGAATTATACTATCACTGAAAATTTAAATTTTCTTGTTTGTTTTATTTTTTCTCTTTCATTATAGTTGTCATTGATAAGCTTTATAATCTCCACCAGTTTGTTTTAGGATTATATGTTAATCTGAACTTACCAATAGTCATTTTATAGCCAGTAATCATTACAATTTAATTTTTCATAGAAAAAATGTAGAAAGAAAATAAATAGTTACCACTCCCAGAGGTAATTTATAATAGTAATTTTAATTCCAAACTCTTCTAATTTTGACAGATATATCAAAGATTACTCCGTCTTTACTTTACAAAAAATATGGCGTCTAAAATATGTCTTTCAGGTAATTTGGAAAAAATTCGATAAAACAAAAATGCCTTTATACCAGCGTTTAAGCAACCTGATATAAAGGCAAAAATGTAATTATTGGGATATCCGGGCTCGAACTATTAGACCCGTTATGCCTTTTATATCAGTATTTTAAACAGGTTGCTCGGAATATGAAGTCTGATATGAAGTCGATTTTAGCCTTCCATATACCTTTCAAATTCTGTCACGGTTTCCTGTTCGCTTTGTTTTGTTACATGAGTGTAAATATCCATTGTGGTTTTTATGGATGAATGCCCAAGCCTTTTTTGTACATCCTTCATTGATGCACCAGAATCAAATAGCAGGGATGCATGAGTATGCCTAAATCCATGAACTGTAATATGTCTAAGATGGCCATGCTCACAGATGCTATTATTCCATTGTGTAGGCTGTGTTGGTTGATTAAGCTTATTTTGCCAAGTCGGGAAAATCAAGTTATTTGTACTAATAAAATTATACCCCAGTTTCAGCATTTCTTTTTGTTGACGTGTTCTCCACTCTTTTAACATACCCATAGTCTGCTTGTCCATTTGAATGGTTCTCACACTACCACGTGTTTTTGGTGTAGAGATATAAAGTCTATTATTAATGCCCTTGCTTACCGATTTATCAACTTTTATTTTATTATGCATAAAATCTATCCTATCCCATTTTAAAGCCAATGCCTCGCCTTTACGCATCCCTGAATAGGCTAATAATCTAAAGAATACATAATACATAAAATTTCTTTTCTTAGCACAGCATAGAAATTGTTTTAATTCTTCCTTAGAATAAAAATTATCAAATTCCTTTGGTTGCTCAATATACTTTGGTCTTACAACTTTTTTCATTGGGTTCTTATCAATTAATTCAAGATCAACAGCATAGTCTAGCATGCGGGATGCATAACGTATATACCGCTTATAAGTTTTATGAGACACTTCAAACCATTTATTTACAGCACTTTGACACTGGAAAATGGTAAGCTTATCTATATAAATATTACCTAAGTCCTTAAGAATATGATTATCGAAAATTCTAAGTGCGGTAGCATACGTACTTTCCTTAACCGTAGTTTCATAGGTCTTAGACCATAATTTAAACAAGTCCTTCATGGTGTAGTGCCTTTTGGTAAGTGGTTCATATTCACCATTAAGGACTTTTATTTTGTATTCATAGTATGACTTTTCTGCTGCATCCCTGGTCTTAAAGCCTTGTTTTTTTATTTGAATCGTATGACCGGTCGTATCATTTTTACCTACATAAATATTAAATCCGTATCTACATTGACCACTAGGTGTGGTGTACTCTTTAATTTCATTATTCATGTTTAATTAATTCCCTTCTAAACATTAGAAGGCGTGCAAGTGAACTAATCTTAAATATTTAGCATGTGGTTATTATATTTATGCGGGTAACGTTTCGTGACGGCCTATCTAGGGATGCTATTTATTACCTATAATTTCATCTCTTTCTCTTATATATTCATCAGTATCAGTCGTATCTTCTCCTCGTTCTTTCTTATAGTTTCCATAAACTTCAATAAAATCCGAATTACTATGTTCAGCCATATAATTACGGCAATCTATATCACCTGCTTTAATTCTACTTATTAACTCATTTACAATCTTTTCAACAAGTTCATCAGAAGATAAATTCATCATGTAAACTTGATTTTTAATATCTTGAATAAGATCTTTATCATAATCATTTTGATTAAAGCTGTCTTTTTTAAAGCCGTTAACCTCATCTCTTAATTCATTTACCAGCTTTGCGTATTCATTAATGGCCTCTTTAGCAGACGACAAATCTAAATATTTTATTTTTTGTATGGTTTTATCATGCAGTTCATTTTCATTTTTAAATTTATCTTGATAGAGCTTCCCTAATAAAGTTAGCTTATATGGAGATTGAAACTTAGCTATATATTTTTCAACTTCACTATCAAAATAAACAATCACATCATCTTTATTACCCTTATTAATATCTTGTAGCCGTTGACTATCCAAAATATCTTTAAAATGATCTAGCCAATATTTCTTTACCTTTTTGGTTAAAGGAAAATCTTTAGTTTCTTTCTCGTATAAAGCTCTTGGTACGGGATCATAACTTGTAAGTCTAATATATAAATTTATATTCTTTACAAACTCATAATTGAAAGTACCTATTTGCTCTATTACATCCTTTTCAAAATAATATTCATGGACGATTTTAATTATTTCATCAGTGGTATAAGTGAAACCCTGTAAATATGGAACTGAAACTTTGAAGAAGTCTGCAAACTTTTGCCAAGTTTCTATTTTAGGTTCCCTATCTCCTCTTTCATATTTCGCCAATGCATCAGCGGTAACAAATAAGGATTCCTGTACTTTCATTTTTTTGACTGTATCTTTTAGAGTTAATCCTTGGCTTTTTCTTAATTCTCTTAGTCTATTCATGATTATGTCTCCTTATAGTTACAAATAATAACACTTTATTCCAAATAATTATACAAAATGTCTTGATTTTGTAAAATACATTTTGTATAATTATTTCTGTAAATCAAAAAATACATTTTGTATAAAAAGGAGAATAAGTTTATGACCGAGTACTTTTCATTAAAACAAGCAATGCACTACTTAGGATTTAATTCTTACAAATCTCTAAAAGAATTGACTAATGCTGGATTACCAATTATTCAAGTTGGAAAAACTAAAAAGATTAGCAAATCTGCAATTGATGAATTTATGAATGAGCATCAACAAACAGTTAATGATTAAGGAGAAAATCTATGGAAAGAAAAATCAAAGTAACTAGTGAATTCGACAATAAGTTTATTCAAATAGCAACAGAAAGCTTGGATATTTTTTATTGTCTGACTATCCTTTCAGACAAAATAACTGAAATAGAAAGTCCTAGCGACTTAACACTAAATCAGTTAAACGAAATATCTGCTTTAACAAATGTAATTAAGAGTTTTACTAAGCGTTACAGCGACTTAGTAAATAATTCATACACGCTAATTTATCGTGGAGAGGAATAAATCATGGAATTTAAATTAGACCAAGAACAAAAAACAGACCTGCAAAACTATGTTTGTGGTCTGATTAAAGACAGTATTAAAAAAGCAGCATCCCCTCAGCAGCCATATTTAAACCGTGTAGAGATTGCAAAGTACTTTGGTGTAGCTCCATCTACTATAACTTATTGGGCCTCTCTGGGCATGCCAGTGGCTATCATTGATGGTCGCAAACTATATGGTAAGCAATCCATCACTAAATGGATTCAGAGCAAAGAAAAAACCGTTTCTTAGACAACCACGAAAAAGAAAACGGTATTTAAGTAATTATAACATCTAGAAACGTGCAAGTGAATTAATCTTAGGTGTTTAACTGAAAAGGAAATAAATTATGAGTCAAGACAACGAAGAATTAATCAAATGTTTAAATGAAATAAACCAAAGTCTGAAAGATATAAATAGCTCACTTAAAAGTCTGAAAATTATAACAGCTTGTGTCGATTATTAATACAGTATTCTAGAAAGAGAGGTTTCAAATTTGTCTGATAATAAACCACGAGCAATTACCATAGACCCTAAGTTAAAGGAAAAATATGAACAATTAATCAACAAAACCGTTTGTTGGATAATAATTGATAAGGATGGCAAACCTAAAGTCAATATTTCTGAATTAGGTAATACTATTCTCAAAGCACACGATTGCATTATCGTTGAGAATGGCAATAAAGACGATTTTTACGAGTATAACAAAGCTAAAGGGTACTGGGAGCTTAGGAACATTAAAAGCATTAAGAGCGCCATTACAAAGCTTTTAAACAGTCATAACATGTGGACTGATCGAGTGGCCAGGGATGCTTTTCACTTTGTTAGTGACAGCATTAAACGAGTTAAATGGATAGATACATTTGGTAAAAAACAAGGTAACTACTTTAACTTTAAAAATGGTATTTGGAATTGGGATGATTTCAAATTGCAAGAGCATTCGCCTAAGTACTATTTCAAATCATGTGTTGATTATGACCTGGTGGTTGCTGATAAATATCCGAACGCACAAGCCGTTATAAATAGTTGGAAAAATAAAAATAGTTGGTTAGAAACAGAGAAATGGTTAGCACTTTCAGTAGGTGAAAACATGCAATCATTGATGGAATTCATAGGTTACATATTTTATCCAAGTTATGAACCAATTCAATTATTCGTTATCCTGTTAAGTCCAGGTGGTGACGGTAAAACCACCTTTATGAACCACCTAACCACCCTTGTAGGCAATGAAAATACTTCTTTTGTTTCTTTAATTGATTTAGCAGACAAGCGTCCTAATAATTTTAGTCATTCAGAATTATACAATAAGTATCTAAATGAATATGACGATATATCAAACGCGTACATCCCTGATACTACTGTTTTACAGAAGTTAACCGGTGGCAGTTCAATAACTGCACCAGTTAAAAATAGGCCAGGTATTACATTATTTAATTATGCTAAATTACTATTTGCATCTAATGACTTGCCTAGTTTTAGTAATACAACCAATGCATTCTTACGCCGAATTAATGTAATTAAGTTCTTTAAAATAAACAACTTTAAACAGACTATAGATATGAAAAAAGTTAACAAAGAACGTGGTGAGTTTGTTTACAAATGTATGGTCTTAGCCAGGGATGCAATGAAAAGAAAAGAAATCAAACAAACTGAGTCAATTATTGCACAGAGAAACAATTGGATAGAAGATAACGACCCCATAAAGCAATTTATTAATGAAGATTGTACCTCAGCTCCAACGGAAGAAGTTGATGAACATGATTTATACAGTGCCTATAAAGTTTGGTGTATTAAATATAATTTCAAACCAGTTAGCAAAACAAAATTCAAGAAAGAGCTTGAGAACAAAGGAATTTTTAGAAGTGTTGAAAACAAGCGTATTGATGGAGAAAAACGAAAAAGGCGGTATTTTTATAAAGGTATCAGCTTAAATTAAAGACAGGTACAAACCACAGACTTTCAATAAACCCTTATGAGAGTAGCCACGGTGCAAATGGAACTTTCAAGGTTCAGATAAAAAACATGCCTAACTCGTTGAGAGAGTAAGTAAGGTACTAGTGGTACACTCTTTTTTAAAATAAATAAAATAATATATATATATATATATTGGACTACATACCCCTATATACAATCTCTATCAAGCTCAAAAAAAGTGTACATTTTGTGCCAAGCATACAGGCTGTAGGTTAGAGGGGTATTTCCCGATTTGTACCAAATGTACCACGTCCGCCAAAAAGTTAGTATACAAAGGATTTGTTGAATCAGTTATTTGTGCCATGCCTTTGTACCATATCACACGTATTAAGCAAAGGAATTAAATTTATGTATTACTCACTTGAAGACTTAAACAACTTCGATAAATTAAATTTTGTTATGCAGATTGAAAGAAAGTCTGGTAAGCAAGCCGCAATTCATTTCTGTGATTGTATGACATTAATTTTAAATAAGGCAAAGCATAACAATTACTTTGATGAAATGAACGATAAGCTAAGTTGGTCAAGAATAGCCGTTGAACATGATGGTACCCCTACACTATTCTGTGGTTCCTTTTCAACTAAGACATTTTATATCTATACCATCAAAGATAATCAAGTTAAACGTGAGCTCAAGCTACTAGTAAATGACTAATTACAGCCGTTTATGTTAATAAATGGTAACGCTAATACATATCGTTTTTAGTTATCCTCATTTCAATATACTCACTTAAACTAAACTAGCTTTAATGGCTAGTTTTTTGTATTATTTTTTATGAGGTGAATGTAATGAAGAACTGGTTTAAAGAATATTGGGTGTATGTTGCCATAGCTATATTTGGAGGAATTATAGGTACTGCACTTAGTTTAACTATATGGCACCAAAATAACATAGGTACACTTGCAGATTGGTAAGTGGCATCGGATCTGTGGTAGCTATTGTATTTGCATATTGGCAAATTGATGAGCAAAGAAAAGAATATGAGGAAGATAGAAATTATGAAAAAGAAAAAGAAAAATTCAGCAATAGAGCATATTTCGGAATAACATACGGTAATTATGTTATTGAAGGAGAAGAAATTGTCTATAATTGGAATTATTGTATTTCAGAAAATTTTTTTGATTATAATTCTGATAGAAAAATCTTTTTTGTAAATGAGACAATGACGGGAAATAGTTTAATTATAGTTAAAAATTATAGTAGTGCTAATGCTATAAATTGCCTTTTAAAAGTTGAATACAATGATAATTCATCTGATACTTTTGATTTTGAAAATTTGCAACCAGGTGATAAAAAAACTATTATACCTAACAAATTAATAGATAAGCCTTCGTCACATATCCCACAACTAATAAATAGTATAGAAATTCATTTTGATTCTATTCGTAACGAACACTTCGTTCAGCGCTGGGATAAAAAAGGAATGAATAATATGCTGGATCTTTCTGATTCTGAAATTAATGATGCAGAAAAAGAAAATAATTTTCATAAAGGTTCATATTATTGTTTAACAGAGACTTAAATACCATGACGGCCTGCTAAAAAGATTATAGAGTTTAGTGCCATGTTGCTAAAACCAATTATGAATACCAGGTAAGATTGAAGACTAAACAAAGACACATAAATGTCGATATAAAGGACATAAATGTGTCTTTTTGTTTGCTCTTATTAATAAGATACTGATTGGCTTATTGTCTAGGATTTATATTTGTATTCGAAAGGGAGTTAGATAAACGTTTAATAATATTTGGAATGCACTATCAAATAGCGTGTGGCCATTCACGGTTGCAGTATTTAATCTCTGGGCAATTGGCAAGGTCGGTGGTTTCTTTATTTCTATAACTATCCGAGTTCTTGCTGATAGTTATCACGACATGCATCCCTTGGATTAGTGGTGATCCGTATACCACCGTTCTCTACCCTGATAATAATTGACCCCCGCCCCCAATATCGTTAGTCCAGGAGCCGCAACAAGTGGTGTTCGCTTGCGTGACAGACCTTTTTTTAATTTTTTTGAAAGGGGGGGTCTACTATGACAAAGGTTAATTTAACGGCATCTGAGGTGCCTGAAAGTGCATCAAAGGGGCTTAATAATTATGGGAAAAAGCAAAACCTTATTTAGAGAAAATAACTAAGTCCTTAACACTTTTATAGATAAGTGATTATGCTAACAAAAGCTAACCATATTTGTGATTTACTTACCTGTGTACCCAAAACAGGTATGCAGCTTATAGCATTGCAAAGAATGACAGACTTTTTCATACAATGAATAATACAAGTCATGAGTGTATTAGCTGCAAAATTTTCGTGTGCACTTTGCGCACCCTTTTTTTAATTGCATTAATCCCTATAAAACGGTCTTTGTAGCTATTATCTTTACACCCTAATTGTTGGAAAATGTTGGAATCTTTTATTTTCAACACTCGTGGCTAAGCGTGCAGCATTACCACTACCAGGGATGCAGAGGCACCGATTCAGTGCTGCAGCTATAATTTTATAGCCCCTCCTATTTTCGCCACAGAAGAGCCGCTACAGTGTCATTTCCTTGCATGATACAACAATTTTTCAAACTTTTTTAATAGGGGAGTCTAAGAACACTAAACATTAATATATCAAGCTTAAAAGCTTTTGTTTAACCATTGAAATACCTTAAGGATTACGGAAAGATATAGCTATTTAAACAAGTAATTAAAAAAGCCTCCCAGGCGGTGGCTTTCTAATTTATTATTGTATGAATAAGTTTAACTAGCTATTTTTTTGCTTACGGTATTGTTCGTACAAATAATTCTCTTTGCTAATAATATCTAATGTCATGATGTTAGCAATTTTGATTGGAGTGGATCTAACCTCGTCCAGCAAGCCATAGTCTTTACAATATTCTTTTTGATCAATTAGTACCTTTTGCGTGTCAACAGAAATTATTTTTACAGTTTCCTCATAGTCATCTTCAGATTCAGCTATAGTCACATAAAAACCGTGATCGCAACAATATTTTAATATAGTAATGATATCCTTTTGGGGAATGTCGTTATATGCTTTTTGTAAATTTAATCTATCAAATTCATCTTGCTTTTTTAAGTAGTCAATGTAGAAATCAAACATTCTTGTATGACTATCGTCACATACCAATTTTTCAATTTCTGTCTTCTTATATAAAACATAACTATCTAAACTACCAACATCGTCTACAACTTCAAAAATATAGTATTGTCCCAAATCAGCGATCATATAACCTAGTGCAAATATATAACTGTCTTGCGATTTCCCATAAATCTTGACTAACTCTTTCTTATTAAGATAGCTATTCCAATCTTTTCTTTTAATTATCATAATAGTCCCTCTCTATTTATAATGTTTCCAACTTTTTCTTAATGTTTTCTTTTCAGGCTTATATTTCCTAGCTTGTCCACGTTGATGTCTATTTTTATTCGACTTAGACCGGTGGGTTCTGTGATCTTTATTCCTTTTATTTGCTTTATATCTACCACTGTTTTTAGCAAATAATTGGACAACCTTTTTGTACAAAGCGGAGCCAGCTGCTAGGGCCACTCCGCCTATAAGGATAACACCACCTGCAGTAAGAACAGCTTCACCTACGCCCGGAATTGCCATAGCTGCTACTGCTGGAGCAATTCCCACTCTTCTGACTCCAGTTTTCTTGCTATGTTTAATTTTCTTGGACGGCTTTACTTTTCCACCTTGTTTTAAGGCCTTATCTATTTCTTCCCTATTGGCAAAATATACTACCTTGGCTTTATTCAGTCTACGTTCAAACTCTTTCATGGTCATCTTAATGCCATTAATCTTAACTATTTTACTCTTACCAGTCGCATAAACAGGTGTTGTTGTTGGCGTTACTGCTGCGCCTATTAAACTAGCAGAAATTATCACAAGCCCAATTTTTTTAATATTCAATTTCATTATTACCCCCTATATTAAAAAGTATCTAAGAATTATTATATAACTTTTTGCACCAAATCAATAATAAGAATTAAATTATTTAATAATATTAGATAAATGATTATAACCTAGCCGGTCGTGTTTCGCGACAAGCCTAATATATCAGAATTAATGCGTTAAGCATCCCCCGCCCCGTTGATCTGAAGAGAGAAACCACATAATGGTGTCTTCTCTTTCAAAAACTGAATTCGAAATACTTTAAGGGAGGGGGACTGTGGATAATTGCATTAAGAGATTTCAGTGCTTTAATTTTATAGGAAGTACGCACACGCACCCCCCAGTCTATTAAACTAAAGGGGTCTTTGAATTACCGACCCCTTGTCACAAAAATGACGCCCCAATTTAGGGCCCCCTTAACGACGTAGTTACAACTACACTCATTAAAAGAAATGCTCTAAGTGGCTCAGGCCCACTTAGAAAATCCGTTATGACTGTGACCCATTTCAAAATCGTTTCAATGCATCAGGTCAAATAATCACGATCAATCAAAACTTGGCCAAAGAGGGGGTCCATTTTGGACCTCCCTTAAGACTAAATAGAATTGAATCATCGAATTACAAAATTCACTAGAGCTGCATGATGTAACAATCATCATACTCTAAAGTATGCATATGCCCAATCCACATTTGGTTTGGGGTATAAAACAAGTTAAACAACCTATATTTTAGTTGTAATTATAAAATGTTAAAACACTAGGATAATCCAATTTTGGTTTTTCCTACTGATAAAAAGTGTGCAGTTTTCAAAATAGTGTGCATTGACATGATAGCTTATATATCAGCTTTCTTACCGATTTTTATCAAATAACCACCTTAGTAAATGCTAGTATTTGCTAGGATTCATTCCTTAAAAATAATCACCTAATATTAGGTTAAAACTTGAAAAAACCTGAACACTTTTCTTAAAGTTATTGTTAAAACCAATCTCTATTTTACTAGCTTGATAAAAGGTTCTATATCTATCTTCTTTTGATATATAGCAAAGTTCTCCATAAACTCATTCATAGCTATCTGTTTTAATTCCCAATACCTGGATTTACTATAACCCATTTCTTCCATGACCTCTTTATTCGTATGACCAAATAAATAAACGCCTGTAAGAATTTTCTTTGATTTAATAGAACATGCTTGAATAGCTTTGCCCACACACCAAGTCACGTTCTCGGCAAATGCTATTTCTTCAGTAACTATTGTCTTATCCATTGTAGTAAGGTTATCTACCTTATCAGCTGTTAAATCAGTTTTAAATCTGGCTGAGTGCGCCACAAGCATATTTAAGTCTTGTTTGAGAAATACTTTTAGATTTTCTGTTACTTCCATGGGATGCTTTCCTCCATACGTGCCCCGCTCTATATTAAGAGAGCCAATTTATTTCCGCTAATTGTAAGTACACTATTATTTTCTTACTCTATAAATAATGAAAAATTTTGTACCGATTTTAGCCGTTTCAAACAAAAAAAGAAAGTCCAAAATGGACTTTCTAAGGTAAATAAACTATAAATTATTAAATCTCTGAACACTTGATATTATAGCACTTTTCAGTACTTAACTATACCAATTTTAAGATATTTTGACTAATCCACCATTGCCAAAAAATTTGCACCGAATTTTGCACCTATTGGGCTAATTTCAGTTAATTTCAAAAAATGGCAAAAAATAAAAATGCCTTAGTACCAACACTTCAAGCGAGTTGAAACTAAGACAAATTACAAAAATTGGGATATCCGGGCTCGAACCGAAGAAAACTATAGTATTTTATAGAATTTTAAAAATATAAAACGCTGATTTAATAGGAAATAGCATTTTATAAATTTATAAAAACTATATCACTGATGGGCAAATTGATGGGCAAATTTTGGTTATGCTTTTATCTGAATATTATTGATATTACTAAGTTCCACGTCAATATTATTTATTATTATCTTATCACCATTGTATCCTTTTACCAGACCAACAATGTCAGGCTGTATTTTCTTGTCTATAGTTTTCTCTTTGAGCTGTACAGAAACTATTTTATTATTTGCGAATGCTTGTAGCAAAACCTGGCTGATCTCAACTTCAGACATAGAGTCTTTCTCGGAATATTCTTTAGCATTGTTTTCTTCGTCTTTATTAAGAGCAGCAATATGGTCACTAAGCATGAAACCTTGCCATTTTTTCATACCTCTGTCTTGATAATTTTTAAAAAAGTTGTTTACTGTATCGTTAAAATTATTTTCCATCTTTTCCACCAAACATTTGTTTGCAATTATTATAAAATGATGGTGCTGAGAGTGCAATTTTGAAGGCTTTAAACTTTTAAAAAATGATTAATTATTTTGCTTTAACTCTTTTCGTCTCATCTTTATGTATTCTAAAGTTTTATCTAGATCTTCTTCATCTGCATATTTAAGAATGAAATTTTTAGAATCTGATCTTCTCCTAATATAATTCATTCTTTTTTTATGCGCATCGTTCCACTTTTTATTTGCTCGCTTTTGAGCCTCAGTTAGTTTAGCCATTTGATCACTCCTGAAATTAAAATAATTGCCATAGCTAAAACTAATAATGTTTTACATATTGTTTTAGGTCTTAAGTCGATCTGTGTTTTAATTGTCAAATTTCCTTTTTTAGTTTCAAAGTTATAAATTTTACTCATTGTAATAGTTACCTTTCTATAATATAATGTTTTTATAAACAACAAAGAAGGGAAGTCCCTTCCCTGTTGTTCATCTTTTATAGATGATTTCGAAAGCTATTATTCCGAGACTCAGTTTGAAATGTATCTCGATAGTAGCTTTTTTCTTTTCCTTTTCCTTTTTTTCTTCATCTCCTCACCTCCTTATAATTATATAATACACCTACGGTTGTATATTGTCAACAATTTTTTGTATTTTTATCAAGGTTTCTTAAATATTTTTTGGACAAACAAATAACCACCCTAGCGGTTAACTAGAGCGGTTTTATATAGTTTTATTCTCTTTTTTAAAAATCTCGAGAAGATCTCTAGACTTAATCTTCTTTCTTAAAAAATTAGGATAAGTTTTTGCGACTTCTTTGTCAAAGTTCTCAATATCCATGTACTCAGGATTTCCTATTTCATCTGGATCGTTAACCGGGAAATAGTCAAAATAAATTTCTTGACCATTCTCCATTACCTTCCAGTATGCCCAAACTTCTGTATTGCCAAACTCGGCAATATCTTTTTCTAATTCATTAATTAAACTTGTTGAATCAAATGAGTAGTACATGGAAATTACCTGATAGCATCTGTGTATTCGTCAATTAGTGCTGATAGATTACTATCTTTTAGATTTAGGTCACGAGTCCAGAACTCGCTCATATCGAATTCTTGTGGCAAACCATCACCTTCAGTGTTCATCTTAAAGGTAACGTCAACACGCTGACCTGAAGGATAATCCTTAGAATCATCATCAAAAATGGTAATTACGTCACGCTGATCAGCATCGTTTAAGCCGTAATCAGCAACATACTCATTAATCTCGTCTGCATATTTCTTGCTAATTGTTCTTAATTCTGAATTTTTCATTTTAAAAGTTCCTTTCTTTATTCATTTACCTTACATATATTATAATATACGTTAAAACGTATAAAGTCAAGCATTTTTCTGCTTTTCTTCAATTAATTTTTGTAATTTTTCTAGATCTTCTTCGGTTGCAAGTTTGTTTACAAATCTTTTAGCTTGAGATCTGGCAACGATGTATTTTTTTCGCTCCTTATGTGCTTCATCCCATTTTTTACTAGCCTTTAATTGAGCCTCACTAACTTTGCTCATTAAGTCATCTCCTAATCCTTTGCAACTAAGACCAGATTATCTTCACTGATCATTTTTTGCTGATCTTTAGCAATTTCAAGTGCATCATCCCAGGTTAACATATCGCCCTGGCTTACCATGTCTTCAAATGGCTCTCTTGCATCAGCAACTTTGAAGTAATTTTTATCTAAAAGAATATAGGTGCCATAATAGCCTTCAAAGTATTGCCAGTTCTTTAAGAACATGCAGTGGTCACGATCAAGCTTAAGAACGTAGTTCCTCCAGCCATTGTTATAGTTAACGTAACTGAATACATTGTCACGGTTGACTCTGATAAGAGCCTTGCTTTCGTCATCATTAACTTGTTGCTCAAAGTCCCAGTACTTATGAGATTGATCTTGATATTTGAATCCTTTAAATCTGTATTCGTTAAAACTTGTAGTAGACATTTTAGAAGTTCCTTTCTTTCTTCATTCACCTTACATATATTATAATATACGTTTTAACGTATAATGTCAACTACTTTTTGCAATTTTTTCTAAAAAAAGTTAATATTAATTTAGAAGTTTCGATCAAACTTCTTTTACCTTATAGCTCCCAAAAGGGAGTTTTTTTATTGCACAAAAATAAGCCACCCCAGAGCAATGCTCCAGAGTGGCTTATTTGATATATTATTTAAATTGTCCCATTGCTTTACCGTACTTATCTTTGCCGACAATATAGCCGTAGCCATTAGCTCGTGGCTGCCTTAGCCACAAACGCTTAGGACCTTGCAGAACAGCATCATATTTAATTGCGCTGCCCTTTGGCAATTTAGCAATTGCAGGAGCGCTGATATGTGGTGAGGTATGCAGCTTGAGTGCTTTGCCTAAAACAAAAGTTCCTGGTTTCTTAACCCAATTAGATTTTTTGCCAGAACTCTTAGCTGGTGCTTTTGCTGCAGAAGCTTTACCGCCTATACCATGAGCAATGTCGTGTGCGAACTGCGCTTTGCTAATACCGATGCTTGAAAGATAGCCATAGGGATCGCTGTGGTCTGTATTGCCCAAATTATGCGTTACCCAGTTATGCGTCTTAACGCCACGTTTAGATCCAGTATCAAGCGTCAACGGAATACCGTACTTTTTAGCATACTCACGGATCAGACCGATATAGTTACGATAGGCTTTTAATGCACGTGTCTTATTACTGAACTCACAGAGTTCGATTTGCATAGGTGATAATTGATTACCATAATAGCCACAGCCCCAAGCGACATAGCCTAGGCCACCTACCAGGTAGCAATCTTTATCATCCACTACCAAATGGACATAGGTTTGTGCCGTGTTAATGCCAGCCTTCATGTTGTGGGCAATTGCCCAGGCTTCACCGTTTGTCGTGGCGGTTGAGTGAGCCACAATAATATCTCTTTTAGCAAGAGCAGAGGCACCCTCATTAGCCGCCAATGCATACTTCTTATTTAGTTTCATTTTTTGCTGCTCCTTCCTGGTAAGCTTTTTCGATCATGCCTTCAGCTGTTTCTTTCGTTATATTTGCTTTTGAAGCCTTGGCTTGCTCAAGCAATGCATCGGTAGCTGCCTGCTTTTTTTCTGCTCCAGTAGCATCGGTATGTGTTGCCTGTTGCGTGACAATATATTGGGCCACGTCATACAACCATTCCATTTTCTTTGCAAAATCAGGATTATGCACTTTTGCGTATTGATAGACAGCTACAATGCCGACTGCTAATAGAACAACGTATGGTAATAATGAATTAAATAGATTAATAATTTGAGTCATCTTAAAAATCCTCCAATAAAAAAAGAACACTATTTGGTGTTCTCTAACTTTTTCTTTAGTTTTTCGTATTTTTCTTCAATCTCTATGCGTCTTTTTCGCTCGTTTTCATAATCTTCTAAAAGATTATCTCGCTCTTGCTGGAGCGCTTTAAATTTATCTCCATAGTTTTCGTGGTGACTGGTATGAAGTGAAGCAAGTAGTGTAGTTACAGCTCCAATCAGGGCAGTTAATACAGTTATTGCGCTGACAAATATGTTCACCAAACCACCCCTTTAAATTTTCCAAGCTGCTCTAAGTATGAGGATAAAAATTGTTCCCTCGCTAATAACCGTATGTGCCATTTGCGTTTGACCGGCTAATTTAGCATGCCAGAGCTGGATAAACCATAACATACATATTACTGATCCACATAAGATTAAAAATATCTGTACCCAAGACTTATTTTTATTACCAGTAATTGCCATAATTAATAATCCCAAGCCTAGGACAGTGATAATAATATCTAATCGTTGATCATTCATGGCCTGAGTTAATTCAGGTGGCCAGAAAAAATACTTGCGATCAATCCAAAGTGAAATTCCGATCGCAACGACACCAATAGCAGCTGTAAACTGTTCAAAATTATTATCAATATTATGACAAAGTCGGCGCAACATAGTTATCACCCGTTATTTTTTGGTAATCTTTATCTGTTAACCAACCTAACTGCACAAAATAAGCCACATCAGCTTTACCATACATTTTAGCCTCATAAAACTGTGTGACTAGCGCTCTATAAATATCATTAAGCATTAGTAGTACCTCCATCCTGTTTGTTATCGGTAGTGGTTGGAGCCTTAGGACTAGTGGCACTGCCAATTAGTTTTAACATGTCCGCTTGTCCTTGAACAATAGTGTTAAGTTTATCCTTAATATCATCATTATCCTTAGTTACTTGTTCGTCAGTTTGCTTCAAAGTTTTGACAGCTTTTTCAACTTCATTTAAACGATAGCTATTATTAGTAGCATCCTGTTCAAACCATTGGTGAGTCCGCCAATCATATTTTGGGTTAGTAAATCCTGTTGGTTCACTAACAACAATTGGCCATACATCATGGTCATATTTTTTTGTTAACAACATAGGTTCACAATCGGCGCCATCTATGCCATCGCACGACTTGTAACCAACCTGCACCCACATGCTATCGTTATCAATACGTTTTTTTAAGTTATTTGCTACATCTTGCCAATTTTTATTTTCTGTAGTATTAGTTGTTTCGTCTGCCATAATTTTCTCCTTTTATAAAATACTTACATCACTATCTTTTACCCAAGTATCACGATGGGGATCTGTTGGTGAATAAGCCAACGGTACTATGAATAGATTATCTTTACATTTAGCTAAACAAATACATTCTTCGCCAACTTTAATTTCAGTTGCTGATTCTGAAACTACATAAATATTACCTTCACTATCTAAATGTCGATTTGTAAAAATGTTTTCCGAAATAATTTTTGCGTGGACCCCAAACCAGCTTTGATCAAATTGCTGACCTTTTAAAAATAAATGGTTAACTTCATTGTCATTGATTATCATTGCATCACTTCCTTATTTTGAGCCAACCAATACTTGTGGATTGCTTTCTGAATAGGTTTTGGCTTCGCTAATTGAGCTTGAATAGTGAAATGTTTCGCGAGCTTCAAGTGCTGTTATTTTGTTAAGGGCTAAATTAATGCTATTTTGCATTGTTGTTATTGGAAGATTATTAATTTTAGCGGTTAGCGTACTTTCTAAAGTTTCTGCATCAGCTTTAGTCTCATACTTTGACAAATCAGGATCAGGAACAGTTAGTTTAACCAGGCCATCATCATCTGGCTTAACTGAAGTTGCACCGTTAACGCTAATTTGCTTAACACGAGAATATATATCTTTTAGATTTATAAAAGTATAAGTATATGTCAGGCTACTACCTGTCTCGTAGGTAATTCTATGCCAAATTTCGTAATTACCAACATTAGGTTGAAAAGCAAATTGATGCCAATACGGTTTCCCAAGATATGACAATTCTCCAGCGATCTGTAAAAGATATGTTAGTTTACCAGCGACATATCCCTGGGGTGCCTTATAGGGCCCAAATGCTAAACCGTTTTTAGCAATATAAAAACCGGCCTTTGCTATTTTGTCAGGATCGACCGTATTGTCAATATCCACAGGGCTATTAATAGTATTAATATTAGCAATGACTTTGTTAAAATCTTCTTTTTTAACATATTGTGTAAAATCAACGTCTTTAATTTTACTAATTGCATTGTTGGCTGCATCTATTGCTTGTTGAATAGAATTCTGTGTTTCTTTATCATTTTTTAGCTCTTTCTGAAGCTTATCCAATTCGTCTTGAAAATCAGTAACAGTTGAATTTTTCCAGTTAACATAATCAGCCTGTATTTTATTAAATTTGTTTTGTAAATCTAAAGTTAAATCTAAAATTGCAGTCTGTTTATCGCTTTCAAGTTTAGCAAGGGCAGTATCAATAGCCTTCTTATTATCAGCTAATTGGGTATTAGCGTCTGTTTGAATTGCTTTCTTTTGTTTTTGATAATCCGAATTAATTTGATCAGTTTGTTTTTGCCAATCATTTTGCAAATCAGTTAAGTCTTGCTGTTCATTGCTTAATTCAGTTTTCCATTTAGCAATTAATTCATTAGCTGAATCAATGACTTTTTGAATATTATTATTACCATTATCAACAGCATCCTTGATTTGCTGATTAAATTTAGCTAATAACGCCGCATTATCGTCTTCTGTGCGCTGGATAATTGACTTATAGTGAGTTTCCAGAGCTGTAAGTGTGGACACATAGTTATCGTTATTAATATGGATAGTGGCGTCTTCAATGACGTCAATGTTAAAGCTCTTGGTTGTATCAATAACATCCCCTGACGGTGTGCTAATGCTAAACCATGCTTCGCCACTGGCCGCATAGACGGAATCCGCTAACTTATATCTGAACCGCCCAGCCGTATCGTTGAGTCGCTCGAAATTTTCCTTCGCACTGTCAACAACAATTTTTCCACCTACTTTATTTTCAGAAAAAGTGATTACTTTGTCTGTCAAATCGTAGCCAGAACTATCTGAGTCCGTGACGATAACTTCTAACGTTAAGCCTTTTTCGCCTTGACCTATTTTACGGACATGGTCGCTAACTGTACTTTCTGTCTTATTGGTTGGTAAGTTGATTACCGCTAGACTCATGCTTATGTACCTCCTTTCTTAGAGCCGTATTATCTTCTTGCAATTGAGAATTGCGTTTTTTTAATTCTATATTCTCAGCTTGTGCTTGTGCTAATTGAATATTTAAATTGCCGATTTGTACTGACATATTACTTGCCAGCTTACTTAATTGATTGTCCATTATGACTCCTTACATAAAGTCCCATTGAGAAGATTTGCCATTCCAATGTCTCCGCACCCAAGCTTGAATTGAGTAAATTCCCAAATCCTTTGTTTTTAAAAATCCACCATTAGCATCAAAAATATGACCATTACCGTCAAAAGATAATCCACTAATTAAACTCGTTCCCTCACTAGAAACACGACCATTAACTGTACCATCTCTTGCTAGCCAAAGTCCTTTACTATTGATAACGACCGCATCACTACCATTTGTAACAACTACTCCATAGGCTCCGGTAATTGATGAACTAATTGACGATGGTAAGCCATCATTTATTGCACCAACAGTTAAGGTAGTTCCACCAACATGTGTCACTAGAGAACCGTTAACTACTAAGTTTTCAGCATTTAGTGATCTAACAATTCCAGCATCAATTTCTTCAGCATTGATTTTTCCATCTGATCTAATAGCTGTTCTAGTGTTACCGTTTGGACTAAAAAAGCCCAAACCATGATTGTTGAATCTAAGTGATCCTTCGGAATTAACTGCTCTAATTTCAACAGGATTTTTATAAGTTTGATTTCCAGAAGCATCTACAAACTGTAAAACTGCAGAACCACCAGAAGCTATCCAAGCTTGTGCCTCTTGCATTTCAGCATTATACTGCTGTAAAGCTTGATCAAACTGATCAGCCTGTACTTCAAGTTTTCCAGTTCGATCACTAACTATACCGATTTGCTTACCAATCTCCAATTCTGCTTCTTCACGCTGCTTACCTTCAAGCTTTAACGCTTTGGCTACAGAATCTGTAAGGCCGTAGGCTTTTTTGATTTTTTGATTGGTTCGTTTAAATTTTTCGTTTGATTTATCTTCAATTGCTTGTTCCATTAGGTGCAGATAACTTTCCGGTGGCTGTCCCAGTTGTATCTGTTCATAATGGTGAGCTAAGCAATCATAAACTGTTCCGCAAACCTCAGCTGTTTCCTGTATATCGTAAGGTTGGAACCTAACATAAACACGATCGTACAAACTTAATTGTGTCCAGTCAGCATTAATGCCAGACATCTCGGCATAATCAACAGTAGTGGATACATCAACATGCCCATAACGATGTTCTTTTAAATAGTTATTGCCAAGTTGTGTTAATTGGTCGATATCCGCTTGTGTTGCAACAAAAGACCCATCAGGCTGTTGTCCTGATAGGTCTTGATCGTCATGTTTAAAATTGCTGCTTAAGTCAACTGTGTTAACCTTGTCAATATTAGGATCAATGCCAAAACCTTCTGCGTACAATGGTCCAACTTTAACAGTTACTTGTTTTTGCGATTCATCAACGCTGGCATCATAACTACTGCCATCATCTTCGCCATCACTATCTTCAGTATCATCAGGGGCGTGTAGAGTTGAATTAGTTAAATTATCCTCTGGTATCCAACCTGTGTGGCCCTTATAGGTAACTTCGACATAAGTTTTGCCATCGCCACCTTTGGCTTCATGGCCACCAATAGTAAAATCGCCATTAGCTGAACTAGCGCCTGAAGGTATCGACCAATTAGATGCATTTCTACTGTCAGGAGTATCATAAATCTCAACTTTAGAGTGGTCTTTCAGCTTTTGCTCTAGGATTTGATCCCAAGATTTAGGTTTAACACTACCGTCTTTGTGGTAGTCGATTGAGCCAGAAGCTATCCAGCCATATTTGGTGTGGTAATAAGTCTTACCACCTTGAACGATTGTTTTATCAATTTCAGCCATACCTGAATGTGCTTTAACTTTGACCTTCTTTTTCTTTTCTTCCCAATATGCCTTATTGGGAACCTTATGTCTATTTTTACCAGTACCTACCCAGCGATAAGGCTGTTTGCTGCTGCCGTGGGTATCAACTGTAGTGGTAGTCGGGATCATCTTATGGTTTTTAGCATCCCATTGGTATTTGATGGCACCATCTTTGATGTAACCGTAACCGTTGTTTGTGTAGGACTTATATGCTCCATCTTCTGTTAACGATAAATGTGGTCCGTAAAGCCATTGGTGGTCGCCTATGCGATACCATAAATCTCCATTTTGATTGCGTTCGACCATGTCATAGTGGACAATTGCACCGTTTTTATAGGTTTTTCCAGTTGGATAATGATCAGGACCAATTTCAGGGGAATAAAATACGCGAATTGAGCCACCAGGCTTATAGGCTACAACTGCTGTGCCTGATACGCTAACTCGTGAACCTGCACCGTCTTCGTCATAAACATTGCCAGCTTGAACAACACCATCGCCAGTAACCTTATTAACAAGGTAATCTCCGCTTTGATCAAAGTTAAGCCAGTTAGCGTCAATCCAGCCTCCACCTTTAATGGGATACCAGTCATCACCATTGACAGTATTAATTTGAAACTTGCCGTCTGGAGTAAAATCGCCGTCATGAACTGGGTTACCTAAGTTAATTTTGTTGCCATTTGTCAAAGTGTCAATTAATTTTTGGCCTTCAACTGGCGAATCATAAATGTTAACAGAACCACCAGCCATATAGACTGTGGCTACATTGGAATATTCTGTGTCCCAATTGTTCCAATCCGTATTATCTTCAGTCGCAATGGCTTGCCCAGGTTCATAAGTAACTACAAATACTGCACCAGTCCACATATTTTCAATGTTGCGTTCTTGAGAAAACGTTTTAATATTTTTCCCGTAATCAACAATTATGCCAGTGTCTGAGCCAGACTGCGTTGAATGGTGAATATCAAAATTATCAAATTCCAATTCTCCACCAAACAACCCTAATAATGACTGAACAGCAGCATCACCTTCCTGGTCAGGACTGATTAGGATAGTACCGGCTTGCTGGCCTTTATCAATATTAATGTTACTGACACTTAAGACATCACTATCAAAAGTGAAGCTTTTAGCAGGTTGCATTGTATTCAGCACTTGATTCATAAGATCCTGAGCAGAACCTGAAACAATTTGAATGGTATCAGAAACAGTAGCATCATTTAAGGTCGACGCTATATGGTTAGCATCTATAACTACCTGAGTACCTTCTTCTTGTGTATGGACGATTTTGAATAGCTGATGAACAAACTTGAAGTTAGTATCCGTTAATATATAAGTATTTTCTTTTAAACTGTTAACATGTAATCCATTTTTAGGATACATCATCTGCAGAGTTGGAAACTGATTATAGTTCCAAGATACTTTACAACTAGTTGCATCCCTTAAGGTTAGACCAGGAGTTGTAAAATCACTGTTAACGCTAGGATACCAATGTGGATAATCTAGCAGGTAATCATATTGTTCAAAATTTATCTCTGGTATTTTACCAATTGTAATTTTTGCCATTAAATTAACCGCCTCCATCTTGGCATATATTCGATTTGGGTAATTGTCCCTGCTTCTGCAGTAGCTGAAACATTATTATGACCTGGTGGCAATTCTGGTGGTAGTAAATTAGGAAAGTGAGTTTGATTGTTAAACAAAGTGCCACTGGCATCAGTAGTATCACCTGTATCGCCATTGAGCCAAAATTCGCCATTTAAATTGTCAAATTGATAGCTTAGATCATTAACAGTTAACATAAATGAGCCCTTTGTTACAAAATGCCAATTCGGTATGGCAATTCTAGATTCGGCATTATAAACATCACCATTTTTTGGCAAATCAATATAATTAATACCATCAACACGATATTCAAATGGCTCGCAGTAGAATGTTATTTGCCCAGTGCCTAAATTAGGTGTTTGTTGATCCCAACTAATTGTAGGTGGTGTCGTTACAATAGCGTTATAGGCATATTGCGGATCGATATCAAACTGTAAATATCTATACTGCCTTTGACCCTGCACTATAGGGCTTGCTAACCAGTCAATAAACTCACGCTCCCAGTCGAACTGCGTAACATCTAGCGGACGGTTAATAATGATATTGAATGTCTTAGTAACATTTTGATAAGAATTGTCGTCTTCAATAAAATCACCCGAGCGACCAGGTATATGTGTGGGATTAAGATCTGGTACTGCAAAGACAGGATCTGCAGGATATTGCACCATTATGCCTAGATCTGCCGAGTTTTTTCCCTGATAAATCAAACCTGAAAAATTACTAGTAGTTGCCACTTAATCCCCTCCTTTGTCTGACTTGATTAGAACGTTGGTTTTCTTTGAAAAATGGTTCAACAACTTGCCATAACGTACGTCCATCTGGTGTCGTTAAGGTGATATTTGCTGAACCATCTTTGTTTACTAATTGTTGCAGTAGTAATAATACTGCCTGTCTGAATTCGTGTTCTTCTTTCTTTTCTTTCTGATCAACTACAGGCTGCTGTGTATTAAAGCCAGTTTGGTTGGATAATATGCCAACTGCTTTGCCAATTAATTCCCAAGCACGGGTAGCTTTGGTTGGAACTAAAGGTATTGCCATTTCTGGACCTTTTTCGCCAAAGATTGCAGGCTTATCAGTAATTCCACCATTGGCAAACTTGATAGAAGGAGCTAATTGTTCAGCGCGAGCAATATGGCCAGCGTTATAGCCTCCACGTTCCCATTCAGCTGAGAATTTACCAGCAAGGGAAGCAACACTGCCTTTGCCCTCCAAAACTGACTTAAAAGTGGCTCTATCAGCTGGATCATCACCATGCAGGGCAAACTCTAATTGTGTTGCTGCATCTTGCCAACTTTTATGGTGCTTTTTAGCGTAAGCTTTTAAGGCAGTTTGACGACTGTCTAACCATTGACCCAAGCCACTTGCGCCACCATCTGGATTAACAGAACTTGGATCTAGAGTTGATTCAAGCGACCAATTACCTAAAATAGCTGTAATACCATTCTTGGTGGCGTGTGAATCGAGTTGCTTTAAAGCTTTGGCCAACACATTAGCACGCGTGCCAATATCACCAGTGATTTTGAATGAGCTGATAGTTTCACTAAGATGCTTTTTAATCCAGGCAATAGCCTTTGAACCAAGCTCTTTTTTCGCCAGTGCTAAAAGTTGTTTGGTTGGACCTTTATGCTTTTTGCTATTGGCGTTATGAAGTCCTTTTACCCGGTAGAAACCATAACCCATTGACTTATTGTCTGAGATACGAGATACACGTGCACTAGGTGTTGTCTCGTTGAACATTGTGTCCCGTTCAGGATCTTTAACAATACCAACGTGACCTGCTGCGCCGGCACCATGTCCAAAAATTACTAAGTCACCTGGTATCGTTTTAGCAATATCCTTGCCCAAATATTGGACACCTGCCGAGTTTTGCATTGCAACAGTTGTACGGCCAATGTCAAGACCGAAGTGTTTAAGTGCCTGTGAAACCATACCTGAGCAGTCACTGGCTGTTTTAGAAGCAGCACCCATAACATACTTAACACCTTTAAAAGTTTCTTCAGCGTAGCGTAAGAAGGCTTCTCGAGTGCCGCCTTTTCCGATACCATCTCCAATAGCATTTTCAATAACTGTCCAGATAGCCTGTGACCAGGGTTCACCATAATGAGTGCTTGAGCGCTTGCTCAAATTAGTAAAGTCTTTTTCGATGCCATGGCCTTTAGTATCAACGTTCTTTGTAAACATTGATTTAAAGGCCTGAGCGAAGTTTTTTAAACTCTTTTCAGCAAGCTTACGCAATGCACTGTGGCTGACGCCTGAACCTTTGGCAAAGTGTGGCAAACCTAAGCTATGTGCCAATTCTAGTGTTTGATCACCGTTAAGGACTTTATCGCCAGCTTGCAATTTAACAATCTGGTTGTCGTATTGTGGTAACAATACATCATTGCCACGGATAACAGCTTCTTGTTTTGGGCCATATTCGGCATCATTGACCATTGCTAAGGTATCGTGGGTTAAAGCACCATTGACAGTACCTCGTGCAAATTTAACTGGCTTAATGACCGCTGTATTTCCGCCAAATTGTGATAAGACTTTATTAATGCCCTTAATACCACGATTCAACTGGGAAATAGTGCCTTTCATATCAGTGCCGGCATAGCCAATCATCTTGTGCAAAGCGTTTTTAAAACCAGTAGCTGTGCTGGTGGCAAGCTTGACTACGCCATTGTGAATTTTCTTCATGGAAGCTTGAATTTTCTTTTCCATTGATTCAAATTCACTAGTGGCGCTCTTCTTCATGGACTTAATGTCCTTTTCGACATCTTTGACCATTTTATTGAATGTCTTAGAAAAGTCGCCTTTGCCTTTTAATGATTTGGTAGCTTTTTCGGCCTGTTTCGCAATCTCTTTGCCAAACTTATTCTTCTTAACTGCTTTTTCTAGCGAAGTAACACGCTTATGTGTGGTCGTGATACTCTTTTGCAGTTTCTTAAGATTAGACGTACCAGTTACTTTGACTTTGATCTTAGGCTTTTTGCCTTTGACCTTTTTAATAGCTTTAGTTAATTTTTTAACTGAAGCCTGACCACTAACTTTTGCGGTAACCTTTATAGTCTTAGATTTAAGCTTGCTCAAAGATTTGGCTAATGAACTAGTTGCTTTTGAATTAGTTTTTACTCTTGTGACAGCACTGCTAGTCCCCGTGCCTAAACTATAGCTAGAACTACTACTTCTACGTCTGGTAGTCGTTGTTTTGCGTCTGGTAGAAGTAGTCTTTTTCTTTTTGGCTTTCGGAGCTGTTGTCAGCTTTTTAAACAATGAATTACTGATCCATTGTGAGTGACCAATTCTATGGCTTGCGCCAGTTAACAATCCTTGATCAACTAATGTTTGACCAGCATGTTTCTTTGGCTTTTTAGCAGCCTTTTTGGAGGCAGAATACTTCTTGCTTAATTTATTGAATTCAGCAGTTAAATTTTTAGCACGATCTGCTTGCCCTTTTTTAAGAGCTTTAGAAATACGATCGCCAAGCTTATCCAGCTCTTTTTTCTGCGATTTAGCTCTAGCTTTGGCTTCAGCACGCTTTTTCTCAGCTGCTGAATCTTTTTTATCACGTCTCCTGTCTAATTTATCCCGATGATCTTTGGATTCCTGGTATCTGTGATCCCGTTTTTTGATTTCAGAATCAATTAATTTGATTAATTTGCTATTATCAGAACCAGCCTTAATGACACGCTTAGTACCATTAGCAAAGTGGTAGGCTTTGCCAAACATAGTGGCCATATCGTGAGCATTAATTACATCCTGCCATGGCATAAGCCTGCGTTTAACATTACGACCACTAACTACTTCAATAGTACCGTCAGGATTCAATACACCTTCACGATTGCCAGTTTCTGGGCTATCGTTACCATCGTTAAGGACAGCTGGTACGCCATAACGTTTATGCCAATCAGTCCCATTGGCAAAGTGGAATGCATCGGCAATATCTAAATTATCGGTAGCATTTTCAACAGCAGAGGTAATTTTAGCAATGCCCTTGTCTGCATAGTTAGGTATGTCAACTTCAAAAGTGTTTTTAAATACTTTTTCTAGGTATGATAGCCAAACATTGAAGTGTGAATTAAAGGTTTTAGCATTGCTTTCAAAATTATTAACTAGATCCTTAAAACCGCTATTTTGTTTGCTACGTGACTTTTTGAGTGAATTAGCAACCTTTTTCGGCAGGCCATTCCAAAGATTAGTCCAGTTTTTCTGGTACTGTTTTTTAAACTTACGCAGAGCACTCTCAGCACGTTTAAATTCTTTTTCAAGCTGTACAACAAAGTCATTCTTATCACGATTGGAGAAGGCTTTATCAGCTTTTTTAATCTGACTAGCAATTTGTTCACCAAACTTGTTTTTCTTGATCGTTTTGCTTAATTTTTTAATGCTTGAATCAAGCTGACTGATTGAACCTTTTTTACCTGATAGCTTGCTTAATGCTTTTACGAAACTGGAAATAGGTTTGATATGCTTGGCAATATTACTAATGTCCTTATTAACGTCATTAAGGGGCTTCCTGACCGACTTAATCTTATCGATCAAACCACTGCCCTTTTTGCCATTTAATGCCTTAGTAATCTTGTTTACATTTTTGGTAATTGCTTTAGTATCAGCCTTCAAAGTTTTATTAAACTTATCCAGACCTTTGGCCATGTTGGCAAATGGATTATTTTTCTTATTTGTAAACTGCTTGGTGACTTTGCCAATCTCTTTAAAATCTTTGGTGGTGTCATCTAGTTTTTTGTTTAAGTGATAGATTTTGGTATCAAGGTTATCAAATTGTTTAGCAACGTCTTTAACTTTGCTGTAAATACCATCTTTTTTACCGCCAAAGGCTTTATTCAGATCTTTTAAACCACTAACAATGCCTTTTTTGCTTTTATTTAAAGACTTTTCTAATTTAGGCAGGTCTTTAGTGAGAGCTTTAAACGCATCGACCTTAGCCATTGACTTGGCAAAGGTGGCTAAATATTTAAACGCATCCCCAATAGGCTTAATGTCTTTGCTTAGCTTTTTCCAAGTTCCCTCATGTTTAGAAAGGGCCTTGCTGACACTGTTTAATTCTTTTGATGGATCGTTCTTTTTAATCGTCTTTTTGACAGTGCCTAAGCTTTTAGCATATTCTTTTAAAGCCTTAGACATAGATTTGACGTTGCTAATGGACTTCTTTGATACGTCCATAGCAGAAGCCATAACCTTCTGGTCAGTAGCACTTAATTTAGACTTCTTAGGTTTTTTCTTTTTGGAGGCATTGTAATCGCTATTAAGCCAATTACCGATGCCTCCCCAAAAGTTATTCCAGCCTTTTTGAAGACCTTTAGCAGCTTTTTCCTGGTCTTTTTTACTTGTGCCTACATTATTCCAATAAGCGCCTAGTTGAGCCCACCAACTGCTAGAATTGGCGCCTTTGTGACCATTTGTAAAGCCACTGAACAAGTTCTGGGCATTTTTAACGAAACCATTCAAACCACTTTGTAATCCAGGAACAAAGCTTTTTTTCCAGTAATGAACAAAACCGTCTGCCTGGTGTCTTAAGCCAGCCCAAATTTTTGGAGTATAATCTGCAAATGCTTTGCCAAGAGAGGCTCCTAATGTTCCACCTGCTACAGTACCTATGCCTGGGACCACAGAACTAACAGCTGCACCTATTCCTGCTCCAATAGACATACCTGCTGCTTGTCCTTTAGCATGCTGTTGTTGTTTAGCTTTGTGAGAGCTTAAACCTCGAAAAATATCAATCGCATCAAATGCTGCTGTGGCTCCTAATGCTACTTTGCCAAAACCTTTAACCGTTATCGGTAAAAGCTTGC
Source organism: Lactobacillus kimbladii (assembly GCF_014323605.1). Taxonomy (GTDB): domain Bacteria; phylum Bacillota; class Bacilli; order Lactobacillales; family Lactobacillaceae; genus Lactobacillus; species Lactobacillus kimbladii_B. The sequence continues at coordinate 79,412 of NZ_SCMB01000002.1, forward strand.
CAATTAAGCCTTTACCACTGGCTGCACCAACATCTTCTGCAGCTGTTGTTGCTGGATGAAATATACTCATCCATTTTGATTTGCCAAGAACTCGAGCATTACCTATTTTACCGACCAACTTGCGAGCCCAGCCAAGCCCTGAAACTGCACCTGCATCCTCAGCTGCTTTAGTTCCATATTTAAATAAGGCACTAAACTTAACTTTGCCTTTAGAATTTAGAATATTCTTAGAAACGCCAGAAACATACTTCTCTGCATCTTTTTTACCAGCGTTTTCTAGAACAGATTTTCCAAGCCCAAGTGATGAGGAACCACCATTTTCTGTTTTGTTTAAAACTTCTTGAGCAGCAATATTGTCCTTAATTAACTTCTTGGTAGCAATTAAAGCGGCGTTATACTGATCCTGATTCTTCTTTCCAACTAAGATTCCAGTGAACAAATCGGATAATGTACGTTTAACAGAAACAATACCTTTAAGTAGTTTCCAACCTGCAAAGGCTTCTAGTAAGTGTTTGCCAAGATTGGTAACTTTGGAAACGTTATTGCCTTTTCCAAGCCAGGTAATGAAATCAGCCACTTTATTGGCAACTTTTCCAATTCCAGCTGAAATTTCCTTTAATCCCTTGACCGTTTCAGGTTTATTAAAGGCTTTAACCAATGCTGTAGAAGCTTTAGATAAAGCTGGCATCATTGCACTACCAATGTCTATTCGTATTGCATCGACTGCTTCGTGGAACTGCTTCTCCTGGTTCTTAGTCGCCTTCATGTTCTTTTGAGCAAGTTTACCGACATAGTCGTTTTTGTAAGCACCAGCGACTTGTTTGTTAACTTCTCGAAGCTCTTTAGTATTTGTCGCTAAAATAGCAGCAGCATTCTGTCCGGTCGTTCCAAAAACATTATGAAAGAAATTAGAACGATCAGCCTTTGGCACAGCGTCTGCTATTTGCTTAAAAATAGTGGCAATAGGCTTTAGCTTGCCACTTTTATCTTTAAAATCGTTAACGGATAAGCCAAACTTTTTGAATGCTTCAGCACCACTTTTAGAAGGCGTTTGCAAACTAATTAAGATCTTACGCAGACCAGTACCAGCTTGTTGTGCTTCCAGACCTGAGTTAGAAAGCACACCCATTGCACTGGCCGTCTGTGTTAATGTGATACCCGCTGTCTTGGCAGAAGTACCAACATAGTTCATACCAATACCGAGTGACTTAAAGTCAGTGGCAGTCGCATCGGCAGCCATGGCTAACTTGTTAGCCACAATTCTGGTATTTTGCAGCATACCAGCTGTTGATTTGGTACGCATGCCGAAAGCTTCCAAAGTGGAAGTTGTAACTTGCATAGTATCGGCAAAGCTATCACCTGAAGCTTTAGACGCTTGCAGTATAGCCTTCATGGCGCCTAATGATTGACGGCCGGTATAACCACGCTTAATTAATTCCTGATAGCCGTTCGCAATGTTTTGTTGCGACTCTGCATATTGGATGGAGTATTTACGACCATCTTTCTGCATACCCGTTACTTCTTTAGTAACGTCTCTCAGTTTTTCGCCAGAAGTAACTAGTAGGTTAGTGTTTTCTGTGTATACTTTCTGCAGTGAACCTGCTTCTTTTGCACCATTAACTGCAAATACACCAAGTGAAGCTACAACAGCTGTGGCTCCCACAGCAGCCGTTTTTACCTTTGCTAAAGAAGACTTTAAAGCAGTGCTTAACTTGGAAGTACTCTGTCTAAGTCTAGTAATACCTTTATCTGCAACACTAATACCTGTTGGGTGAAACCTGTTAAACTCAGCACGGACCGCTTTCTGATTATTTTTTAAATCAGCAAGCGACTTTCCAGTCTTATTAACTCGGTTCTCTTGCTTTCTGTAAGCCTCGCTATTCTTACCTGACTCCTCAGCAACACGCTTTAGCTCAATTCTTTGCTTGGTTAATTGCTCATTTAGGTTAGTTAAAGAAGACTTATAGCTGCGCATCTGAACCTTGCTTGCCTGGAACTCATTGTGTTCAGCTTTTAGCCTAGCAACATAGTTTTTAGTGACTTCAGTTGTGCTTTTGTACTCTTTTTGTAAGGAGGCAAGCCCAGATTTGTAGTATTCTAAAGAGCTTTTAGCTTTGGTTTGCTGACTAGTTAAGGACGCTAAACGTGTTTCAGCACGTTGGATCTGACCTTCATTCTTAGCAATTTGTTCGCCATATTTGCCAAATTCTATTTTCCCGTCTTTGGTCGAACGGTCGACATTTTTTTGGGCTTCTACTAAGTGCTTTTGCTCTCTGGTAAGACCTGCAATATAGTCTTTTTGCTTATCAATAGATTTTTTCAAGCCATCATATTTAGCTTTAGCAATTTCCGCTGACTGACCTGAGGCTTTTAATTGAGCCACTTGAGCTTTTAAAGCCGTAGTTGAATTAGTTACCGCTTGGCGAAGTTCTTTCAACGTTCTAACTGGCTGGCTACCGTCTAGAGTAATATCGGTTTCCATACCTCCAACAGGAATTTTACCTGACATCTGGTTACCTCCTTCCTTGTTTGTCTAAATCTGCTGCAAAATCCCACAATGACTTAGGTCTGTCATCACGTGGACGAGCATTCATTATTTCTATTAATCTTGAGAAATCAGTGTTTTCCGCATCCTCAGGAGACATATGGCCAAAGACTAATAATTGTTGGATTGTGTAATCATAATCTTCGATCATTTGATCATATTCACTGACTGGATTCTGATCACTTAGTGTCTGTGCTTTTGCTAGAATCTAGTCCCAAAACTTTTGCTATTACTTCATTGGCAAGATCTACCACGTCCTTAAAATCGGAATCTTCCAATTTTTGTGTTTGTTCATCTGATAAATTTAAAATTGGCTGTAAAAATTTTGAATATGTATCAATTAACTTAATCTGAGCATCATAAAGGTCGATCAAGGTTTGGCTATCCAGTTCTTCGTCTTTTTTGAGAGCATCAACTTTTTTATTAAAAGCATCGAAACTTTCGTTTTCTTTTGCTAAATCACGCTGTGCCACAAGACACATACGCATATTCTTGCCACTAGTTGGTACCTCAAAGGTTGTTAAATGTAATTTCTTACCGTTAATCTTTACTGACATTGTTATTAATCCTTTCGAAAGAAAAAGAACGGCTGTCATACCGTTCTTTAATGTTTATATAATTTGCCTACCACTACCCACCCTGCTTATTTAATTATTCACCAGCTGTTGAACTGTTTCCTGAACCAGGTGTAACAGGATTACCATCAGCATCTGTTGGATTCTTGCTACCAGCTGTATTATCTGTCGTGGTTTGGCCACTAATGTATTTGAGCATATTTGCATAATCGAATTCTTTTTCGTTTGAATAGAATTTTTCATAAAGCAACAAATCTTGAGGTCTAGCCTGTGAATTTAAGGTTAATGTGTCATGGACCACTACTGGATTATCAGCATTGGTCCCCATATTAACTTCTCCCGTAATAAATACTCCGAGTGGAAACGCAAAATAGAGATCAATATCATAGTTAGTGTTGTGAGAGTGTGCGATAAGTCCACCTTGAGTTGGATTAGGTCTCCCTTTACGAGCATAGCCACCGTACTTATCTTTGGTTAAACCACTCAAAATATCATAAACAACATGTGGAATATCGTTTGCACCTAGAGCGATAGAAGGCTGCTCATTGCCGACTTCAACCTCAGCCACTTGGTTTGAGCCATATACTCTCGAAACAGAAGGAGCTAGACCAGTAATATTTGCTTGAGTAGCACCTTTTGAAGAGGCCAAATCAATTTTAAAAAAGCCTTTAAGCTCTTCTCCAGTAACTGGATCAAAAACTTTGCCTTGATTTCCGTTATAACTAAAGCCTCCTTTTTCAGGATCAGTATTAATTACGCCATCTTTACCATAAGGCCATACAACAATGTCGTCAATTCCTTTAATTTCCATTTAATTTTCTCCTTTAAAAAATAAATCGGTCTCTAATCTGCTCTGTTCATCGAGATAGTGACCGTTATCTGGCTGTCTGCGCCAATTTTTTTGCATTAAAAAAGACGCAATTGATTTTTCAAAATCATCTGCGTCAATTTGACAATTTGCTGGATAACAAATTTTAATTTGTATTTCTTTTTCAATCTCGGTATAAGTATTACTTCCGTATTCTGTGGGGAGTTGTGTGACCTCAGAAACGGCAATTAAAGCTTTGGTTTCTGAATTAAGAGAACTTGCTGGTATTAAGTAGGAATAGGCTCTCCCTAAACCATCTATGCCAGCTGAGTTCAGCGCATCAACTACCCGTTTTGCAACGGTCATAATCCCATCACTTCCTTCAGTGCTTTAGCTTCAGCTTTCAAAACTGGATCCCTTGCTTGCAACTGTGATTTTTCAATGAAATGCATGTTTCTGACTTCTTTAGGTGACATCCCAGCAGTACCGTTATTAACATATCTAGCTATCATTGCCTGGTATTTATTTTCAAAGCCCACTGTGGTGTCCCCAGCCATTACTTTTTCGCTAGTAAAGCCAGGTTTAAACGTGATTGAATCTCGCAAGTGCTTAGTTTTCCTAGGCCTAAGGCCATGTTTGGTATTAATATGGCCAACCGATCGACCTGTCCGATAATGCTCTGAACTAACTGGCGTGTTTCCTTTTAACACTTCAGCAAAAACTGCTGCTCCTGCTCCAGTTACCTTGCTTTTTTGAGCAGGTGTTAAGGTGTAGGCTTTAGCCACCTGTTGATACCAATCTTCAAGCTTTCTATCTAAATCATTGGTCATTGGCATCACCAACCTTCTTTAGGACAATCTGATCATAGGCTGTTGGATTGTTGTATGGATCTTGGTAGATATTTGCAACATTGTATTGTTCGCCACTCAGTTCTGCATGAGTAATGCCAGACCAGCTTTTTCGATGGTGAACGATAACAATAAAACTTTGCTTTTTATCCAAACCATCCATTTGAATGATCTGATTGGTTGTTAATTGCCAGTTACCACATAGAGTTGGTTTGCCTATTTGGACGAACTTTTCAACGGGAGAGCCGTTAATATCTTCCCCATCTTCAATCGTGCCAAACTTAATTACCTGGTTCAGTCGATCCGGATTCTGAAGTTGAACCATTTTGCTGCTCCTCCTCTTCGTACGAAGCAAATTTACCTCGCAACTGACCAATAATAGCCATTGCAGTTGTACTAGCCGTTGCAGATACAGGATGATTAAACCAATTAGCAGCTGTTGCATAGCATGCTAATTTGTATAACGCTTTAATCTCTTCTATTTGGTAAAATTTATCATCTTCGCCAATTGCATTCTGAACATAAAGTTCAGCACCAACTAGCAGGCTTTTAAGTCGTTCCTCTGATTGAGCATCGAAAGCTTCATCATCTGGCAAGAAGCCTAATGTACGTTTAAGCTCGGCATCGACTTCCAAAAAGGTTGCCATAATTACTTACCAGTCTTTGTATCAGTCGATTTTGAGCTAGTAGTAGATTTAGTATCAGCTTTGCCATCAGCACTTGCATCACTATCGTTTGTACTGTTTGCTGCTCCTGATCCACCAGTAATTACTCTTGATTCTTGGTCTTTAATTTTAGTAAACGTGGATATTACGTATGCTCCTTCATCAAGTAGTTCAACATCAAATCGATCAATAGCTCTAATTTTGGTTAAATCTTTTTCGAAAGCTCCACCACCAATATTAGTTGACACTAATGTCATTCGTTGATAGTCATACAAAGTAATAGCCATGTGGTAGTCACCAAAGTATAACGGGTGAGCACCGTCTATATCTGGTAAAAACTTATCTGTAATGACAGTTACATTATGACCCAAAATTTGCTTAACATCTGGAAGAGTTGGACTTGGTTGAATTAAGTATCTACCCTCAGCATCTTTAACTTTTGATAAAACATTATAGCCTGACTGATTGGTGATAAAACTTGAAGTAGCTTGGATTAAAGGATCAAGTGTATTATTTTCTAGATCCTTAATGCTATCGAAGTCAGCAATTGATACCTTAGTCGGTGTTTTTCCATCCTTACCATTATTCAATACTTTTAAAATTTCAGTATTGCGAGTAATAACATCTTTTCTGGCAATCCAGTCTTCAATCCAAGCTAAAATATTTTCAGCTGAATCTTTAAGCAGAGTATTGGTAATTGTAGAAATACCAGCGTAACGGTGAATGGCAAATCTAACAATAGTTAATTGTGGGCTGTCATTTTCGCCAATTTCAGCAGTTTCATCATCCAGATTGGTAAATGGTGTTACATCGCTTAATTTTTCATAAACACGTGAGCCAGATATCATAGATACATTTTCTATCTTTACCAAGTTTTCAAGTGAAGTAAATGAACGCTTGAGCTTATTAATAGCAGTTTGTACATCAACTGGAATAGTCAAGCCAGCATTAGGTCCTTCTTTGTCAGACCCTTCGGGCAAAACTTGTGAAGTAACCATATTTTTAAAATCGGATACGAATTTATCGCAAATTTCTTTTGATTTCTTGGCTGCTATTACTTTTTCAGATTCACCAGGGTGATCACTGCCGACCACTGGCTTTGGCGTTTTTAGATTTTTGCGTGCGTTGTCTAAAGCAGTTTGTGCAAAATCTCTCACTTTAATAGCTTTGCTTAGATCATTTTTAATTTTTGTAATGTCTTCATCTGAATATGCTTCAGGATCAGCTACTAACTGAATAGCAATTTGATTTTGCTTGTTTTCTAATTCTTCTACCCTGCTCCCTGCCGCATCACGTGCAGTAGCAAGTTCATTAATAGATTCCATTTAATTTCCTCCAAACAAAAGGCCAAGTTTGTGATTAACAAGCTTGGTCTTATCTAAGTTTTCAGTTTTACTTTTCGTTTTTGTATTTTCGTCTTTTACTTTTATTTTTTGCTTCTCAGCAATTAAGTTTTTGAATTCTAAGATTTTCTCTGCATTAAAGTGTGGTATAGCAACAGCTGCGTTCATCATTGGCTCTGCAATTTGATTTTGTTTAGCATTATCAAACTGCATAATGCCGTCTGCAAAGCCTTCCTGAACAGCAGTTTTTGCATTCATCCAGGTAGTTTTAGACATAAGATTATAAATATCTTGTTTATCCTTACCTGTCTTGGCTGCATAGGCATCGACAATATTTTGGTCAAGTTCATCTAAGGCTTGTTTCCCACTGGCAAAATCATCAGTATTGCCATCAGCAGAACTAATGGCTCTATGGATCATCATCATGGCCATTGGCGACATTAATACTTTGTCACCAGCCATTGCAACAATAGAAGCAGCTGAATCTGCCTCACCAACTATATGAACTTCTATATTTCCTTGATAGTTTTTTAAATCTGTATAAATTTCAGCAGCTGGAGCTGTATAGCCACCTGGACTATTAATTTCAACAACCACATCTTTTTGGTTACTATTTTCCAAATCATGCTTAACCTTGGCAGGATAGGCATAACTATTTTCACCAAAAAACGACATGAACTCACCGTTCATATCGTCAATTATCGGTCCTTTGATTTGTATTGTTGTCAATTATCTCACCTCCTTTACCGCCTATACTTGCTGCTTTAGGAAGCTTTTTGGGCAAATAACCAATTTGTTGCAAAATGTATGTGGCCTGATTACCTGCTAAAGCGTAATTCTTGGTCAAGCCCGCCAAAGTATCAGCATATGCATCCCCAGTGGCATCAATAGCTGGCCTAATATCAGCTGTAATTTTTGCATTCATTTTTTTGTTTAGTTCACTAACAATAGGATTAACAAACCTATTTAGAGCTTGCGCATATTGACTGCCCATCATTTTCAAACTCGATTGTTGATCACCCTGACCATTTAAATAACTGTCAGGAATACCATATACTTTGGCAATTTGCTTACTAGTCCAGTCTACCTGGTTTAGCAACTGAGCTATATTAGATTTTATTTCTAACGGCTGATAATCTTCTAGATCATCAATAACAGCTGGTCCGCCATCACTATGGTGTAATTGCCAAATAAATTTACGAGAACGTGCAGCTTTATCTTTTTCGTCTAATAAGGCACTTTTAGTAACTTTTAAAATACCAGGTGTAGTTACAGATTGTTTCAAAGCTGACATTGTCAGATCGTTAGAAGCATCTTTAATGTCTAGTTCATTAGTAAGAGCAGTTAACGGAGATATTCCAGTCATACCACCATTTTTAGACATTAAGCGAATATGGATCACGTCTACCTGTGGTACATTTTCAAAGGTTCCGTAAACAGGTTCATCAAAATTAATGTTATAGACTAGTCCTGAACCATCTTCTAAAAGCATAGGCTGCACCTGTGAAGGTCGTAAATATTCCCAATGCAAATCAACACCATTAATATTGCGCCAGCGGTATGCATAAGCATTACCATCTAGTAAAAGTTGGGCATACATGCTTTGCCAAAAAGAAGTTCCATTAGTTGTTGTACTTGGATTATTAATAAGTGACTGAACTCTTTCGCTACTAGCTTGCAATGAAACTAAGGCTAAATCTCCCGACAATTGCATAAGAAGTGAAAAAATATCAGAGTTGTGAAGAGCCTTATCGGCTGACACATATTTTTCAGACTTGGCTATTAAAAAGTTAATGTCATCCTCGTTATCATTTAATGAATATGCAGGCTTGGGTGCTGCCCTAGAATTTGTTGCTTTCCAGTTGAATATAGGCATTAATTATCACTTCCCTTCTTAGTGGCGAGAACTTCAGTTAAAAATGCTGTAACAAGAGTTATAATTCCTATGCTTATAAATCCCATGCTTTTATTAATTAAAAAGCAGCCATAGGCAATAGCTACTACACCAACGATATAAAGAATTACATCAATAAATTGCCATATAATTTTCAAAAGTTCTTTAACCATTTTTTCTCCTTTACGTTAATCCAGATTTTGGATTTCTAAACCAATCTCGTACTTGTTCTGCTGTCATTCGATCAACAACAGTTGATTTATCATTAGTCAATCCATATTCTTCAAAGTGATCCATCGCTCGATACATTGCATCAATAATTGCATCAACAACATCAATCTTAAAAGTTGCCTTGTCTTTTTCAATCTGTATCCCGATTTTATCTTCTTTAATAGTTGCATTTAGTAACGCTTTTTCCATAATTGGATCATTAAATCGTGTTATTTTCCCTGTAGCAAAGCTCTCTTGCAAAAATTTAGTGGGATTACCCAATTCACTAGTTCTTTGTGCAATATCTTGAATTAACCAGCCTTCACTACTACTCAAACTTTCGGTTATGTTTTTAACCTGAAAACTACCATAATGATCGTATCCCAAAAAAACAACTTGAAGCTCATTGTCTTCAACATATTGCACAAGCCATTTGTAAATTTGTTCCGGATTAATTATCCCTTCAGGAATTGAAGTGATAGTACAAAATTCAGGAAATTCACGATATGCTATTCCATCTAATTTTTCTTTTGCTTCAATAGAACCTGCTTGTTTAAAAGGAATAAAGCTATGCTGTGTAATATGCCAATGTGGTTTGCCTTGCTGATCACGATATGGAAAAATGAAAGCTATAGCCGTGTTATCTGAATACATGGAATAATCTAAACCAATGTAAACTTCTCGACCCTTGATTTTAAAACCATCATCAATTGCTGCTTCAACATCTTTTAAATTTAAGTAGCTAGAGGTAGATTGCTTTAGCCAAATGTTTAAATTTTTGTTTTGAAAATCATAAATATTTGCTGTTAGTAAATCATTATCTCTTTTATCTTTTAAACCAGATAGCAAATTTTCTTTTTGATCTTCTAAATTAAGTAATGGATTAGATTTGGACCATGTCTCTGGTTCGTAGGTTTCTTCTAAATCATCTTGTGTCCAAATCAATCCTAAATAAGAATCTGCTTCTCGTTTAAAATCTTGCTCCATGGCCTGAATTACCATTTTTTCATCTTCATGAAAGGGAACTGTAGGATCAGGATAGGCTGTTGAAATTTGAACAAACTGGTGATTTTTAACTTTAACCTGACCAGAAATTATTTTTGAAATTCTTTCTCGTGTAGTTACTTCACCAATTTCATCAAACACAGCAGTTCTAAAGTGATATGAGTCAAATTGTCCAGCTTCATGTGATATAGCTCGAAGAATATTATTAGTTTTCTTTTCTATAATTTGCTCTGATTGTAATTCTAGCTGTGCATCTTTAGCCAAATCTTTAAAAGGTTTAATCTCTATTATTTTGCGTAGCATTGACTTAATGTAGCCAAAGATCTTCATCGTTTGCTTGTAATTTATAGAAGCAACTAAATAATCTTGGTTCTGAAGATCTATAGATTCAACTAAAAAGCTAAATGCTACCAAGATCGCCATTAAGTAGGTCTTTCCTTGACCACGGGCAACACTGACAATGACTCTCGTAAACCTCTTTAAATTATCTGCATCACGCCAACCTATCATTTGGCAGAAAATGAATTTTTGCCAATCCATTAATTTTGTAGGCTCACCAGTATCAACATTTGGTGCAATTGCAGCAAATTTTAAAAGTATGTTAGCTGCTTCTATATCATAATGATATGGAAAATCCTTATTTCCTTGTCGTTGAAGGTCTCTAAGATGACGAAAGCAGGCTAACTTTATTAAGTAGCCTGCTTGTATTTTTTTATTTAATACATCAAAACAATAATTGGTGCCTGGATCTTTATATTTTTCTCTAATTTTTGACCAGTCAATAGCTTCATATGAGCCATCAACATCATGAGTTTGTGTTAAATCAACTTTCATTGTTTAAAAAACTCCTTTAATTGATCCGTAACTGATTCCTTCTTCTTGTCACTAGGAGAATTCAACTCCATCATTTGTGACCTTGCTCTTGGACTCAATCCTAATTCTCTGCCTATTTGATTCATCTTTGAAAGTGAGTCGGACATCATCTGATAGGCAGGATTTTTTCTGAATCCTTGAAAATCTTTAGCAGCTGGTTTACCAGTAACTGGACTTAGCATAGTTTTAAATACTTTTTGCTGAATACCATCTTTTCTGATTGAATCGTAAGCCTTGCGATAAACGTCATAAGCTGAACAATATTCTTGCAACAAATATTCATCAGCTCTTAAAACTTTTGAATTTTTGTTCAAATAATTCGCAAGCTTTGGCCATAGACGTTTTCCGTAATTATCGAGCCATTTTGGAGCTTGCGTAGGCACTTTCGGCCTTGTTAAATCAACGTTTGTCAGTTTTACCCCCCCTATCAAAAAAATTTCAAAATTTGGTCTGTCACACAAGCGAACACCACATGTTGCGGCTCTTCCCTACGGACATATAGCCCGGGGGGTTATTATTTTTTGCTTTTAATTCTATCACTCAACTCTGATATTGATTTAATGTCAGTGAGTGGTGGATTGTCTGTTGGTGTGCCATGTAGTCCAGTGCCATAGTATTGCTCTTCGAACCTAGTTTTCCAGTAGTGACAGTTCTTGCAGCACGTTACCATGTTGTCGATGTCACGTATCTTATTTGGAAAGCGTTCAACTGGTAGCACATGATCAACAACGTTTCCTTCTTTGATTACACCACGAGCCTTGCAATATTGACACAAATGGTAGTCACGATTAAAAACTACCTTACGAAACGATTGCCACTCCTTAGAGTGATAGAACTTATTCTGTTTAGCCTTAGTCTCGTTGCGATAGCGTGAGATATGATTGTATTTCCAACGTGATTGCTTGGACTGCCTGGTTTGATATCTATGTTCAAACTTGGCTCGCTCTGCTCTATACTCTGCCTCATGCGCAATGTGCTGTTGACAATAATGATTTGGCACGAACGCTGGTGCTCTGCAACCACGCACTCTGCACTTTCTAATTCTTGGCATTGCTCGTTACCGTTTTACCAGTTAAATCATCTACATGAAATGTCTTATTAATTATCTTTTCTAAATCAGAAAAGCTATAAAATTTATTATCACTTTCTGAATAAAAGCCAGGATTATCTGAACCAAATGTAACTATCATCCCAAGTTTATCAGCTGCAGCTTTTAGCATTTCTTTATCAAGCATTGCATATCTCACCTCTATGTCTCACTTAGCTTTTTAATAACTTTCATCAATGGCTTGTTATCCCAAAGCTTCTTGTCACAATAGTTATGAATTAATTTTGTATCACATATGTTTTGAGTAGCTTTTACATTTGATAACCCTACTAATACTGTTTGCTGAAAGTCTTTTTTCCAACTAGATTTTAAAAGCTTTTCTGGTGGTATTTTTGAATTCATTTGTACAAACCTCTTTCTTTAAATAACATTTTTTATTGTTAAACATTTCCTGAAGGACTCGAACCTTCATCTGTGGTTTTGGAGACCACTATGCTACCGTTACACTAAGGACATAAAAATATGGATCACTGATTAGTAATCCACATTATATTTTTAATATAATAATTAATCTTATTAAATAAGCTGTTAATATTTTATTATGGTAATAAAACTAATATTATTAGCCTGTGCTGAACATTGTCATGCCCCAGCTATAACTACATTCAATTGATTTTTAAATTGCTTAGACGAGCATTTAAAGGGCAACTTTTTCCTACACTTTAAAAAATTTGATATAAAACGCATCCCTTCACATTTTTGTTTCTATAAAATAAAAAGCTGGAATAAGTTCCAGCTTAATTAAATATTTTTAGCCTCTTGGCTATAAGAGCGTGTGGGGATTTGCACCCCAATTTTTCGGCATTAATGGAAGTTACCATAGACAATGTTTTGTGCTTATTAATTACTAAAACACACGCTCCTAACACGCTCGCTTGATCAGCTCACTTGAATAATAATAAACTCTTGAAACTTATTAAATATCAAATCAAGGTCATCGCATGTCTATAGGAAAGTCAGGATTCAAACCTGAAACCTGTGTTAACATTTTCCACATGAAGTTATCAATTACTTCCACTTTCCTATAATCAATGAGTGCAAGACTCATCGTGCCAAATAATGCACATGCCATCTTCTCATACATTCCCTGCTGATCATTGTGCGCGTTGGGAAAGCCACTCATTGCTATTGCGGTGTTGGGAATCGAACCCAGCTACAACCATTACCGCAACTACTTTTTGAGAAGGATATAGTAAAAAAAACTTAAGAATTGTGAACAATAGTTTAACGTCATTTCGGACGGTTTTAATAGCTATCAAGAATTATCCCCAACTCTCGACACTATCATAATATAACGAAAACACTCCGCTCGGACTTCGCTCATTCTTCGCTCATTGTCCGCTTTTGAAATTTTCCCTGTTGTTCATCTTCAAAGATTCTCAAATCTTCAATTGAAGTATGATCTCGCTTGCGATATAACTCCATTCTTTCCGCAAACTCAACTAAAGCTCTGTTTTTTAGTTCATAATATCGTGTAGTCTGATAACCCAATCGTTGAGCTATAGCATAATTACTAATATTTTTGATGTAGGAAAGATAAAGGATAGTTCCATACGGCTTATCACCTGAATTGCTGCAACTGCTAATGGTGTGATCAACTGCTAAAACGCAATTATCTGCATCAATATTAACTGCCATGCTTTCATCTTGATGGTTAACTCCGTTGTGTGCTGTAATTCCAGTTATATCCATTTTTGGACTAGACAAATCCGAGCGATGCTTGCCCGAAAGGTTCAAATAATGGTCAAAGTCATGCTCAAAAAAGTATTTAACATTTTGCGCTGTTCTGACTGTATCAATTTTGGTGCTTTTTAAAAAACTCAATTGAACAACTCCAATCATTACCATCAACCTTACTTTTTTACAAAGACTTCAGTGTCATTGCCAGCTACCATGTACTTTTCACCGGGCTTTATATCGCACCAATGATATTTCTTAACTATAAACTCATGGTGAGTTTTCCTCTTAGCTACTTCAGTATTCTTAGCTACAATGCCCCAATATTTTAAATTGCTTAAATTAACGATATAAACATCATCGTATTTTCCCTTAAATATATCCCTAGGCTTAATTCTATAGTAAAGCAATATCCTGTTTATTGTTGACCTGGTATGATTTAACTTTGTTGCAATTTCACCTACAGAAAAACCCATTTTTACCATTCTTATGACTTCATCATCATAATAATGTGGAGTAAACATCTGACCAGTCGCATTTCTTTTCATCTTTAACCGAGGCTCTGCCCCTGTTGCTTTGTGCAGTTTTATCATCAGTGGATTATCATCAGGTATTGCCAGTGTGCCATACTTGTCCTCTATTTCATGGATAATGTTATAAGGTATATTAGCCACCTTGGTCACTCCACATCGCTGTTATCTCCACTCTTGGTTTGTCTGAATAATATTTATCCACCTTGAGCGACACCACCTGCTTGTCATCCCGATATAGTCCCTCATGGACGCAAACTGCTTTATGCTGCACATGATCCACTTTCATTTTTGGATTCAGTCCGTCAAGAACAATTTTCGCTATGTTGTCGCTGTCAGGCTTTTTGCTCGGTCTTTCTTCACCATTAAGGCACCTTTCTTTGCGCTTTTTAGAATAGGTTTTCGGAATTTTAAAGTAGGCTCTGATAGCCAAGCTAATGTCAGTTGAGATAGGCTTAGTAATGCCGTTTTTCTGCCGTACTGCTAAGGCACTGTATCTTACCTGTTCCTCATATTTTTGCGTAGCAGATGGCGTGTAGGTACTGACAAGCTTGCCCCTGCGAGCAAACCTGGGTCTTTGTTTGCCCTGCGGATCGCCGAGAACACCAAATACCAAGCTGTGATAGTTTGCTTTATCTTGCTGCATTAATTAGCCTCCTTTCATTTTGCTGTCATATTTGTCCTATTACTTACTCTAAATAGCCATCAAAAGACCAATAATCCTTTCCTAATTGGTCCTGAATATTTTTACACATAAAACATTGCTCTGACTTAATTGAGTTGATTTCATGATTAACTTTTGGATCTTTAGATGGTCCAGAAAAGTCAATTAATTTATTTTTATTCATATGTAGCGTTCCTTTCTAAAACGGCAAATCATCATCCGAAATATCAATGGTGTCTCCTGAACCGTTAAATGGGTCTTGGCTGCTGTTATCGTAGTTGGCACTATTATCGCTCTTACTGTAATTGCCGTTGTTACTGTTACTTGCATAACTGCCATTATTGTTATTCTGGCGGTCTTTCTTTGACTCTAGCAAAGCAAAGTTATCAACAACTACTTCTGTTACATATACTCTCTTGCCGTCTTTATCGTCGTAATTTCTAGTTTGAATTCGTCCATCTATGCCAACAAGTGAACCTTTAGACGTAAAATTACAGAAATTTTCTGCAGCTTTGCGCCAAATCACACAGCTGACAAAGTCTGCATCTCTTTTGCCTTGTGAATTGCTGTATTGCCGATCTACTGCTAAGTTAAATGCTGCAACAGATAGCCCACTCTGTGTTGTTCTTAATTCAGGGTCTTTAGTCACCCTACCAGTTAATACTGCTCTATTTATCATGCATAGTCTCCCCTTCTTTTTGTAAATCAAACTAGTTCCAATTCCATAAAAAGAAATCGTCGTCTAATCTGTGCAATACTCTAGTCATGGATACACCTATTTACAATATTGTCGGTTAATTTTCTATCAGCCAATCTATGACTATAAGAAATACGGATATTAAGATTAATAGTAAAATGCTAAATACAAATTTGTTGTTCCCAGTAATTAGCAAACCTATTACGAATAAAAATATTCCTAAAAAAATTAACCCCATTGCAACCCCAAAAATATCTGTAGCTATATCAGCTGTCTTGTTCCAAATTTTTTTTAAAAAGTTCTTTAACCATTTTTTCTCCTTTTCTCTTCTTTGCAACTTTTTCAAATGCTTTACCAAGTTTTTCTGCAACATCAATTGTTACTATGTAGTCGCCAATTAATGCACCATCATCATTCCAGATATCAACTGTATATATATCGCTTGTTTTGATTTGAGCTATTTCTGCATAATCAAAATCATCCAGATTAATAGCACATCCTTCGCCCTTTGTATTATCAAAAGTGATTACATTCTTTTTAATTTTGTTTTTTGTCATTGCTTTGGTCATTTTCTGCTCCTTTGATAAACACTGACCAGCGTGTACTACCTCTGCGGTCTCCTAAAATTGGTTTTTGATCAATCACGTTAAAAACTTTGTTAAACGGAATCTGATTGTTTGACCATTTAAAAAGCAAAGTACCTGTCGGCTTAAGCACTCGCATGCATTCGTCAAATCCTGACTTAATGTATGTTGACCAATCTTTAGGCAAACATCCGTATTTAAGCTTGAGCCAGCTATTATCACCTGCATGAATTAAATGTGGTGGATCAAAGACTACTAGGTCAAATTCATCATTTTTGAAAGGTAACTTTCTAAAATCTGCGATAATGTCAGGACTGACAACTATATCTCTGATATATTGACGATCTTTGACCTGATCCTTTTCGCTTCTATTGTCTATATATGTCGTATGTGGCTCGTGCTTGTCGTACCAGAACATCTTAGAGCCACAGCATGCGTCTAGTATTTTCATCAATCATGCTTTTTATTAGGCAACTTTTGAAAAAACTCGTTGTCCTTTAATTGATACTCAGGAGGCACATGCCCCACGTAAGTAACCTTGCCATCCTTATTCTTCCGATATACTGCTCTTGCCATTAGCTAACTCCTTATCCAAATTTTTTCAAATATTCATCGACTGTCATTTCTTCTAAGTCTTCATAATTTTTCAAATTCTGAATTAAACATTCGGGACTGCAGAAAATGTCAGAGTCAAAAACAATAACACCCTCTTCACCGGATAGGTCACGTTTACATGTTTGACAATATACGTTTTCAGCCATTTTGAACCTCCAACTTTCTGCCACAAACTGGGCAATAGTTAATCTTTTGACTATCTCTAATTATTAAATGATTGTAATAAGTCTCTTCAACCAGTATCAATTGACATTTTGCCGCATCAATCTTAACGGTCGAATCAGCAGACCATAATAGGTTTGAGCCATATTGGCAATATTCACACATGGTATTTGCCGCCTTACTGTGTAACCTGCTCTATCTTTTTAGTTTCTGGATTAACTTCAAACAGATCCATCTTTTCTCCTTCATCGTTGTTATTGTCTTCAGGTTCATCATTGCTGCCTTCTGGAACATCACCAATATCTACTGGTTCTTCTGGCTCTTCAGGCATTTGCAGTTTAAGATTCTCGTATAAGTCCTCAGCTAGCCCGTAAACACTGCCATCTTTAGTTGTGGCCGTATATTTGATTTCTCTTTGGCCATTAGCATCTATCCTGTGTAGCTTGTCTAGCATTGCTATATCGGTAACTTCAAATTCACCATCTAGTTCTTCAATAAGCTCCAGTTGGCTCGACTCGAGATATACAGTGATCTTGCCGTCCGCAATGTCATTCAGCTTGTCTAGCGATAGATTGTCTGTCGTTGTCTTAATTTGGATTGTTACGCCCTTATCTTTAGTTTTGAAATTGTCCAAATCTCCGCTAAATGTTATTTTCTTGCCGTTCATTTCTATTTCTCCTTACAAATTTTCATAAAACTTAATCCACGCCTTTGCGTTTTCTATATCGCTTTTATAATTATCATCAGTAGCTGATTCTGAAGATTCTCTAATATAATTGAGTTTAGCTTTTCCTTTTATCCCTAATAAATTAGCGTTTTTGCCTACAATTTCTTCAAATTGTTTGTTATGATCCAAATTCAATACCTGATACATTAAAAGCATTAGTTCCGTAGCAGCTATAGTTCTGCTATTTTCTGTATTGTCTATCGTCTCTCTGTCAGAACTCATTGGAATTCTGTTGCAAATAATTAAATACATAGTATTAATTATTTTGGTCAGCATTTCAGTCTTTGTCTCGCCCTTTATATATGTGACAGATACACCAAAGTATTCAGCTAATTTCTGCAATGTTTCATTCTTTGGCTCTCTTTTGTCATTTTCGTAATAGCTAATAGCTTGCCTCGTAAGCCCAGTTATTTTTGCCAAGTCACCTTGACTTACTTTATTTAACTGTCGCAATTCTTTAATTCTGTTCATTTTGCTCATCGATCTTATTCGTTAGCCTTTCAACACTTTCAGTCAAAGTCACCAAGTTTGCTGCAATGCAAAGCTGTGCCATTGCAGATAATGACTGAGCGTACCATTCTGCAAAGTTATTACTAGGAACATAATCACGTTCAGTCATGTCAATTCCAGATTGGGCCATCTGTTTTAGCTTCTTACGGTATTCAAGTTCTTCTTTGCTCAATTCTTTAATTCTGCTCATTTTTATGCCTCTACCTCAATATTTCTTAAAATCTCTCAAAATGTAATATTGAATTAGCCGATAATATATTTTCATCAAAGTAGGAGTAGGCCATTTGCCATACTTATTAATGTCTTCTTTTTTAGTAACTTTGTTTTGGGAATATTGAACATAAAAAGCTTGTTTTTCATCGTCCCAAGATAAGTCTGTGCCTAAAACCTTAATATTATCTGGCGCTGGGTACATACCGTATATTCTGTCCGCAATCTCGTCAGATAAAGAATACTTAATTACTACCTCAGCAATATCAGGCTTAATCATTTTTTCTAGCTTGTTGTATAAATAAGCAAGCTCTAAAACGCCTTCTTTAGAGTCTTCAAGTAACACTAGCTCTAAATATATTGAAGGAATTCCCATTTGATTGAGTTTCACATTCATCTCGCCGATATCGGCTAATTTTGGACTGTAATTTAAAAGTTCGTCCTTTATTTTTATTGATTTGGTAAATGTTGCATACATTTCTAATCCTCCATAAATTCCATCTGTTCTAGCGTTGGTCTGATACCATCTTTCGCTAATAGATCGTAAATAAATTTCTTGCCTTTTTGAGTCCACTTTAAATTGTTGTGCATTCCCTGTTTACCGCCATTTTGATAAGTAAACGGCTCATACTGGGTATAGCCTCTATTGGCATAGTCGCGATAAACTACCCAAACTTTACGGTGGCCACTGCCTTGTTGGTAGATAATGCCACGCTTATGCAATTCCTGATTAAGTTTGGCAGCACTCCAGCCGTAATCTTTAGCGATTTCTGTTGTAGTCATCAAACCTGGGTTCCTCATTTGTGAATTGAAATAATCGACCTTGGGCTTCTGCTTTTCTAGTTGCTCTGCTTGTTCGGTAGCTAACTTTAGAGCACCTGCAAAGGTAGTCGGGATATTCCATTCCTTGTAAGCCATTTGAATACGACTATTCTCTCTCTGCTTCATTCGATTAAATAGCGTCACATATTCGGCAGTGAACTGATTGCCCTTCTTACCTGTAAGTTTATTAGCGACAAATTCGCAGCCTTGTCTAGTTAGCAAATAGCAAGGTCTAATTTGGTTGTTTTTGTCAGTGTAAGTTGACTTAATAAAAAAGTCAGCCGAACCATTGCTATTATTGACCTTGCGAGCCGAATCCAATTTTGGATCGGGCTCATTATCATCAATATCTCTGATGTATCTGTCGATGTCTCTGCTCAGATGTGCGTGGGACTTGCCTATCATGCTTGCTACATCACGGCTATCTATTACTTCTTCACCATTAAATGTAAATAACTGAACGTCCTGCATTACTGTCACTTTCTTTCTCAATTTTCACGAAAAATTGATGTAATTCTTCTAGTTTTTCTTTTTCTCGTCTATCAAAGGCTCCTATGCCATTGGCAACGTCATAGTTAAATCTCTCTAGTGCTCGTTTCTGGAACATTTTGTTGTATATCTTGTCCCAGTCACTAAATTTTTCTATTCTCTTAGTCATATCTTTGGCCTTTTATCAACTATTTTCGAAAAGTCGATGACCTTGCGTCTGTCGCTTTCTTGCATCCGACTAACTAGCCTTGAGTGATAAGTCCTATATAGCTCGTCCAAGCTCAAGTTAGTTGTGGTAATGATCCGTTGATTGCTTTCGTATATGTCGAAAATTGTGTCCTGCACAAAGCTAGTAGCCATATTGTTGGCACTCTCTGCTCCTAGGTCATCTAGCACAACTAGGTTAGCTTTGCTGACTACATCGGTTACGTGCTTTGGCGACCAGATACCTGTCTTGTCCTGAAACCAGTTCTTCATCTCTCGGATCAACTTATTAACGCTGATGAACAGACATCTCACCATTGGGTCTGCATTGTCGTTAACTGCGTTAAGTATTGCCATAGCAAGATGTGTTTTTCCTGCACCTGCATTGCCATACAGCAGGCTGTTGCCCTTCTTATCTGGGTATTTGAGATATTCGCCAGCAATAATTCTTGCGCTTTGCTTGGCTTGGCTCTCAACAGAGCCTGCTTTAGCTTTGAAGCTATTAAACCTGTAATCAAATACTTCATCACGATCGACTAATGATTGCCGTTTAAGATAGCCTCTAGTTTGGCTTGTCCTTAAGTTCTGTGCCATCTTTTTTAATTGAGCCTGATTTTTCTCGTATTGACATTGCTCACAGAACGGCTTCATTTTTTTAAATCCATCCAAGTATACTAGGTGCTCGTGATGTTTAGGACAAATCTGATCAGTTGTTCTTGTGCGATGTGCAATTATATTTACTGCTTTGCCATTTATTTTCATAGCTCCTCCAATCGCCTAAAAGGGTAGGTCATCTTCATCCACACCATCCATTGTCCCGTTTGCGTAGGCTTCTTCCCCGAAGTCAGCGTGTGGTGGCACAGTGGGCGCTCGCTCGTTCAGATAGCTCTCGAACTTGGTGCCAAATAAGGTCTGCGGTCGCAAATATTTGCTCATCTTTTGATCATGTGCCCAACTTGCCACTTTGTTGTCTATCACTCGCTTGAAGTCGTCTAGCTTGTACCCCTCTTTGACTCGTGCATCAATTAATCTTTTGTTGATAGAAGAACTTGCTTTGTATCTAGCACCTATCTTTTCGTTAAGGTAATCAATTACATCTTGATGAATGGAACTAGGTTCTGCTTTAGCTGAACCATTATTTCTTGTATTTGATATTTCTTTATATTGATAATTCTTATTATTGTTATTTCTTAGTGGGAGGTTTTGCGCTGGACGCTTTTCACGCTGAGCGCTTTTTACGTCAGGCGTGTTTTGTCGGTTTTTTGGCGGTTTTGCCTCCTTTTTACCGTTAACGCTGTTTTGTGCTTGACGGTTAAGCCTACCCGTATCATCTAAAATCCAATCTAGTCCATCAAAGCTGCCGTTTTTTGAATGACGGTTAACCCTTTTCAAATAACCATGTTCTTCTAACTCTTGTAAGCCTGACTGCAGAGCCTTTTCTCCATCCTTTGAATGACTGGCTATTTCTTTCACATAAAACTGCCATTCATTAGCTTGGCTCCAAAGGTAATTAAAAATACCTCTAGCCTTCCAGGTTAAATCGTCATCTCTTACTAGCTGATTATTAGTATTGGTGTAATTGCCATTGTCTTTCTTAATTAAACGCACCATGTTAAAATCCTCCTAAAAGAGATTAAGTGTTTGTGTTTCGTCATCAGTATTATCACCATCAACTAATTTCTTAATTTCGTTGTTTTTTTCTGTCTCAGTTTCCTTTTTTGTACCAGTCTCTTTTTCATCAACTGGCTCTACTTCCTGAGCTTTTTTTGCCTTTTTGTCTTTTGCTTTATCTAAAAGCTGTTTCATTTTGTACTGATCATTGAATTGCTTGATTGCCTGCAATGTTTGAGGGTCTTTTTGATCCATTAACCAATGTAATGTCTCAGGATCTTTGTATTCTAAATAATCATTCCAAATATCTTTTAGCAAATAGCTTTTGCCCATGACATTGACCTTAAAGCTGTTTAGTTCATCAACATCTAATACCATTACTCGCCTATGATTATCTTGTGACTTAAGGTTTTGTGCATCATCGTCTTCCTCACTAGCAATGCCGAAGGCAGCACTTAGGCTGTACCTCTTTGCGTAACTGATTAAGCCTGCTGTCTGTTGTGCATCTCCACTATTCGTATTGCGGAACCAAACTTTATCTGTTATCATTTGAGCACCTGAAGTATCTACCATTACGGTCTGTACACATACTCCTTCATTACTGTTGTCGATGTCGAAATAATAGGCAAAAACAACATTGCCATCTTTGTCCTTAACAGCCCGACATGCGTCCATTACTGCCTTGTCCACATCTGCCAAATCAGCATATTTGTAGCCGTATCTTTTCCCACGCTTTGTAACTGTATCAACGACATGTGTGCGCTTCGGTTGCTTTATCTTGCTTTTAACTTGGATAAAGTGCTGGTTCCAGATAGCTCTGCTTTTCTCATCTCCGATAAATTCCATCACTTCACCTTCTCAATTTTGAACCCCATATCTTTCAGATATTGAAGCAATTGATTAAATTGATACTGAGTACCGCCTAGCTTAATACGTGCCTTTTTGGTGATTAGATAGGCTATGTGATAGTCTGCTTGGACCTCTCCAGTTTCCTTGTTAATAGCTTTGCCATTTTTTTCAACAATGTTTTTTTGAGCTTCCAATTTAGCTTTTTTATCACGTTCAGCAGCTTCTTTTACTTCCTGAGAGTATTTATCCATTTCACCTAAAACATCGCTCAGTGGCGCATTATTTAGTTGTTCTACCCAGTGCTGATATGGCAGCCCTAGCTCGTTAGCTTTGGCTGTGACAACTTTGATATTTTCGGTTAGTTGCTCTTTTTCTTTTAGTAAAAAGTCAATCTGCTGGTTGACTTCTTTTTCGTATGTTGCATAAGGTTCTGACTTGTTGTACCATTTCTGATTGATCTCAATTTTTGATGGATCAACTCCAACCTCTTTGCAACGTTTATTAATATCTGCATTAATATTTGCCTCACGTTGCTTCTTAGCATTGTCTTCAAACACTTTAATCTGATTTCCAATGTGGTCGGAAGCCTGACCTATTTCATCCAGTAGGTCTTTAATTTGGTTTTTAAAGACCAATACTGGCTTGTCAGCTTCTTTAACAATCGTTATCTTCTTGTCATTTAGCGCTTTGGCTAGTTTATTAAGCCTTGCTCTTGCTTCTTTAGCTGACTTGAAATTATTAGTGTCTACGTCATACTTAGTAAATTCAGCATTAATTGCGTCAACACTGCTTTTCATTTGCTCGTATTCAGGAAAATCTATTTTAGCAGGGGTAAAAGCAATGCCATACTGTTTACTACCTAATGCAATTATCTCTTGTTCCTTTTTTAATTTTGGGTTATCAACCATCACAATGCCTCTATTTCTTTGTCAGTTATTTCATGGCCATCGAAATAGAACATTGCTACTTCGTACCACCATTCTCCGTCAGGATCGTCCCACCAGGATGCAAAATCTTCCAACATATCCTCGTATGTTTGCATTCCTCGGGGATTTTTTGGCGAGTAGCCAACTGCTTCAGTATATTTTTTTAGATCATTCATTAAAAATGCCTGAGCAACTACAAAGTCCCTAGCTGTGTCGTAGTCGCAGCCATATTCGCCATAGGTAGCTAAGCCACCATTAGCTTCTGTTCCAATACACTCCATAATGTGCTATAATCTCCTTAGTATTCTTTATTATTTAATGGTCCGATTGCTGTCGGACCTTTTTATGTTCCTGGGATGTATTCTCGTAAGCTGAGAACGTAAATCGCTGACACCAGCCCAACAATAGCTACTATTAATGAGATTAATAATGAGCTTTTGCTTTTCAGTTCTATGTCTGTGTAGGTATTTAAAAAGTGTTGCCATTTTTTTAATATCCTTTCTATTAAATTTAAACTGCGTTCCAATCTATCTCACCTCGATGTTTGTCCATCCATTCAGCAGCTGGCTTTTCAAAAATTGTGAAACCCCGACCTGTTCCAGG
Source organism: Lactobacillus kimbladii (assembly GCF_014323605.1). Taxonomy (GTDB): domain Bacteria; phylum Bacillota; class Bacilli; order Lactobacillales; family Lactobacillaceae; genus Lactobacillus; species Lactobacillus kimbladii_B. Next base: position 103,166 of record NZ_SCMB01000002.1, read on the forward strand.
ATGAATGTTCTGACACCAATCTGGTTTAAATTTATAAAGAATATTTTCTTTAACCCAAGCTGGTCCATGTGGATAACAATATTTTTTGGCAAATTCTTTAATACCAATAGTTTTTCCGATAATACTATCTTCAGGAACATAGCCACGGCTTTGCATAATTTTGTCAACTGTTTCTGTTAAACTATCTATTGGTATTGATAGTTTCATTTCATTAGTCAATTAATATTCGCCTCCTTTCTCAGTTGATCTAAGCTAATATCTAAGGCATCTGCTATTTTGCACGCATTTTTAAATGACATTTCAGAGCCATTTTTATAATTCGCAATGGTGCTCCATGGTAAACCTGTAAGCTTAGATAATTTGTAAATGCTAATCTTTTTTGCTTTCATGATTTTTTGAATTTTATTCCACATTTTGTGTGCCTTGTTTCTTGCAAGTACTATATACAGTGCTATACTTATAGTGAATTGCCCCTTGATATAGTGATATATCAAGTGAACCGAGTGAATTCAGGGAAAACCTAAGTCATTTTGATAAGGCAACCCTGAGCCAAGCTTAATTGAAGGTGCAACGCATAGGAGGATATCCCACGAGCGCTCGGCAACTCGTTTGAGTTGAAGATATATGCTGAACTGCTAGAAAACTAGTAGAAGCTAAGGATAAAAAGCCTTAACGATAACAAAATTGGTAACTAAAAAGAATGAGGTAGGCCCGATAGAAGATATGCAAAATTTGCAAAAAGAAATAAGTGATAATTTCAATAATTTTGATAGTTTTGATAGTCTTGACAGTATTAATGGGGTGAATGGTATAGATACTTTAAGTGATTTAAACCTGAAATCTAACTTCTCAACGCCGAAAGGTAATTCAATTCACTAACCATCACTAAATGATGGTTTTTATTTTTCTTTGTTAAAAAACTCCTCTAAGCCTTCTAGTTTTGCTAATATGCTTTGCTCAATTTCTGTTTGATAATCTTCAATCCTGATTTTTTTAAATGATTTCCATTCATCCGTATTTTCTACTTTTTGAAAAGATTGTCTGCAATTTTCACTTCCTTTGAAGTTTTCAAAACTTTCTTCAAAACAACTTTTTGCCTGTTCTTTGATATGAGTTTCTAACCAATCCTTATCCATAATTTCTTCTTTCTAGTAACTTGAATCTTCATTGTTTCTTATGAAAAAGATAAACAGCATCATAATTAGCAATAGTTCCATATTTAGGTTTTAATTCAAAAGGCTTATATATGCCTGTTTCAATTTTTTCCAAAATCTTTCTTTTAATCAGCTCTTTTAGTAATTCATCAGAGCTGATTTTTTCTAATTCAAGCAAATTTCTCACTTCCATAATTAACCTGTTAAACAGAATTTATTTTTTCTTAGCTTTTAATATGTTCGCTTCTATTCGCTCTTTTTCTTTCCGCCTTTCTGTTAATTTGTAATATATGAATTGCAATTCTATAAGATCAATTCCAAAACAACACAGAAATGAAAGCGATAAAAATCTCGATAAATCATTGTGCCATATAACATAAGCAACAAGTGCGATTGTCATTAATTTAAAGTTAATTAATATTCGTTGGATTAACTTTTCGTAAATTTTAGTAAGTTTCTTATTTCGTTCATATTCATACATTCTTGTCACTGCCTTTCTCTGGAACCACATACCAATCAACTGAAACTAAATCATCATATCTAGGTTCCCAACGTGGTACTTTTTTCCATGGTGTGCAAATAATACAGCAATCAATAGTATTTGTTGGCTTAATTATTGGACCTTGTTTACGATAAATATATTTAGCACCAACTCTGGTAGCTTCAAGTATTGCATCCCTAATATTCATCTAATCACCTCTTTTTTAATAAAATTAACTTATTACGCTAAAAGCGGTATTTGGACCAAAAAAAATATAGTCCGTTGGAATCTTATAAAAATCTGAAATACGATTAATATCACTTACAGACAATTTTGTTGGATCGTTTTCCCACCTTTGTAATGTTTGACGACTAACACGCATTCCTTTAGCCGCTTCCATCTGTGATAAACCTGCCCTAATTCGCAAATCTTTGATTGTATGCTTAACATCCATAGGAATCATATAGCTTTCCATTTGTTTCCTCCTTTCTCTTATCAAATATACTATAACACGCTTTTAGCGGAATGCAACAAAAAGTACCGCAAAAAGCAAAATTTTTGTTTCCAAGTAATCGCAAAAAGCGGTATAATAGCAATAATAAGGAGAGCAAAAATGGAAGATTTAAAAAGTGTTTTTTCAAATAATTTAATCAAACTCATGTCAGAACACAATGAAGGAGTTAAGGAATTAGCAGAAAGTATAGATACTGCATATTCGACTGTATCTGATTGGAAATTAGGCAAAAAAATGCCTCGATCAGGAGGACTCCAAAAATTAGCTAATCATTATAATTTGAATATTACTGATCTTTTGAGTGATAATTTAAGTAATAAAAAAACTGATATATCTAGTAGTTCTTTTCTTAATTTAAAGAAGAGAGATAAATCTACTCAACTAATGCACATGTATCCTTTAGGCGGTAATCCTACAGATCCAATTAATATTAATGACATTGAAAAAATAACTAAATTAGAGCCTCACAATTATCAAGTTCGAGTACCTATATTAGGAACAATAGCTTGTGGTGAGCCAATTTTTGCTGAACAGAATATTGTTGGTTATCGTGATTTGACTTTTGATCATAAGCCCGATGGAACTTTATTTATTTTAAAATGTAAAGGAAAATCAATGCTTCCCATTATTCCTGATGGTGCATTCGTAACAATTAGAAAACAATCAACTGTAGAAAATGGTGAGATAGCAGCAGTTTTAATTGAAGATGAAGCAACCATTAAGCGTGTGAAATTTGTTGACAAGGATGTTTTCTTAATTCCTGAAAATCGAGATTATCAACCAATAATATTAACACCTGAAAATCCCGGTAAAATTATTGGTAAGGTTATACATGTTGATTATGATATTAAATAATTCTAAACTATATGTAGTTATATGTTTATTTAAGGAGGAATAATCATGAAATTAAATAAAATAATTGCTACAGGTTTAGCTTCACTAGCTCTATTAAGTACAAGTGTAACTACGGTAAGTGCTGCTAAACTTCAACTAATTAGAAAATCTTACGTTTACAATGTTAAAGGCAAGAAAACTAAAACTTTATATCGTAAAGGAAGAAAAATCAAAGTTTTAGGTACTAAAAAAATTAAGGGTAAGAAATATTACCGCATTGGCAAAAATAAATATGTCTTAGTTAAAAACTTTAAGAAAAAAAAGACTAATTATAAAACTGTAGTTATTCCCAATGCAGAAAATTCTAAAAAGCCTCAAGCTCCAGTTTGGGAATCTAATCACTTAGTAGACACGTTACCTAGTTTAACTGACCAAATCAAAAAGGCTCTGACCTTGTCTGGTGACGATCGATTAGAAGCTGATAAAGAAGTCGCAGTTAAATTAGGCATGTCAGCTGATTCAGTTACCTCGTCAAATCAAAAATCATTTGAGCAAAGTTTAAATAAGTATATAGATTCAATGGATGAAGCTAAATCATGGATTGAACAGGGCGGACCTAGCCTTGACCAACATATGAAAGACGAGCAACAGAAATTTGGAGATTATATAAAGAATGGCAATTAAATATGAATGAAAAAGAATTTGAAGAAAAATATAAAAAAAACATAAAAGAGGCAGCAAATACTTTTATTCAAATGAATAGTGAAAAATTTAGAAAAGACATTTCAGAATATTTAAAAAAAGATAAAAATAACCCCACTGAATTTTCTATAGATATGTCTATGGAAGTTTTGCAATTTTGTATTGAATATATCGATGAATTAAGTTTGGTTATTGGTGATATGTTAGTAGATAAAAAATAATAAACAAAAAAAGCTTTTAAGAAATTGCCTGGAAAACTAATTCTTAAAAGCTTTGAATAAGCAAGAGAGCAACGCCCTTTTGCAATGCCTATTATAGCACATGAGAGGAAAAATAAGAATGCCGGTTAGGAAACGTGGTAAATTATGGTCCGCTAGAATTAATTGGCGTGATAAAGATGGTAAGCTTCGACAAATTGAAAAAGGTGGTTTTAAAACTAAAGTAGAAGCTGAACGGTTTGTTACGGAGCAGCAGTATTTACATAATAAAGGTGTAGATATAGATAATAATCCAATTTTTGCTGATTATTTTCATAAGTGGTGGACTACATTTAAAAAGCCGCATATTAGACATGAAACTCAAAAAAGATATGAAACTAATGATCATATTGTCCATGAATACTTTGGAAATATGAAAATTAAAAAAATTAAGCGACTTCAATGGCAGGAATTCATAAATGAGGTTTGTAAAACTCGTTCTACTACTACTGTTAGGCTTTTAAATCGTCAATTTAGGGCCTGTGTTAAGAATGCAATAGCGGATGGCATAATTACACTAGACTTTACTCAAAACGTAAATATCAATGGAAATGATTCTAATACACGCAAACCAATTTTTCTTTCATACTCAGATGCACAGAAATTATTAAAAACGGCTATTGAAGAAAGAGATTCAAAAGTTCCATCTACATATATAATTATCACAATAATTCTTACTGGAGCAAGGGTTGGAGAAATAAGTGCTCTTAAATGGCATAATTTAAATATTAGAAAGCATACAATTTCTATCCATCATTCGTATAATAGTGATATAAAAGAATTAGGACCAACAAAAAACACTTCTTCATATCGCACAATTAGAATAAATAAAAAACTGATCGATTTATTGAAAGAAATTAAAACAGACGATAAAGACGGATATATTTTCCAAGAAGTAACAACCAAATTGCCCCCTGCCAATCGAACTATTAACAGTAAACTGCAAGTAATTATGCGACATGCTAAGTTAGATAAAAAGGATTTTACCATCCACAGCCTTAGACATGTGCACGTTGCTATTCTCCATCATAAAAATGTGGATTGGATGGCTATATCAAAAAGACTTGGCCACAAAAATTTATCTATGACATTAAGTGTTTATGCTTATTACATTGATGAAGATAAACGAAAAAGTGATAAAGAAATAGAAAAAAAGCTAGACGATTTATTCATCTAGCTTTTTATTTTTTTGGTAACTCTGATGGGCAAATGATGGGCAAATTTGTTTTTTAACTCTCATAAACCTTGCTGTTGAGCTATTTTTATTGGGATATCCGGGCTCGAACCGAAACATGCAGGAACCAGAAACCTGTGCCTTACCATTTGGCTATATCCCAGTGTTAAATCACCCGCACGAGAATTGAACTCGTAACTCCACCTTGAGAGGGTGGCGTCTTAACCATTTGACCAGCGGGCAAAATCAACAGTAATTATTATGCTTGAAGAGACGCTTATTGTCAAGTACTTTCAGTTCAAAAACTAAATTTAACTAATGAGTATTTTTAGCACAAAGAAAAACTCCCGAAAAGCTTTTCAATCCGGAAGTTTTTTATTATTGCTCATATTTTTTGCCAACTACACTTTTTTGCAGTTTTCTTCAACTACTTTGTGCAAATGAACAATTAAGTATATTTTCTCCTGTTTAGTAATCCTCAATCTGTTTTTTTTCCTAATAAACTCATCAAAAGCATTAATAATTTCAGCCTCCTTAGTCATTTTGGCAGCCAAGTCCTGGTAAAGTCCTTCCTGATCTTCATCAGAAAACAGTTTATTTTCATACACCCTTTCACAAAAATAATTTAGATGAGTCAAAAATCGTGAATAAGTGAAAGTGTTTTGGTCGATATTGCCACCAATAATCCTTTGAGCTATTTTCTCGAGACTATTCACCAGCTCAGCTATTTTCCTATTTTTCTGTTGGTCACCAACGTCAACTTCCGCATCCACAAAATGTAAACCAATGCCTGTTGCTTCGCTATCCGGTAATAAAACATGCATTTTTTTATTAATCAAATTAACTGCAAATAAACCTATCTGATATTCATTTCTATGGTGAAGTAAGACATCAGGATAGTTGAAATTTTCACCAATATTTCCCTCTTTAAATCGCTTTACCACAAAAGAAATATGATCAGCTAACGATAAATAAAGGTAATCTTTAACTTTGATTTGATATTTTTTGGCGGCAAAATCTATTATTTCCCTAACCATATTTAGATAAGTTTCGTCTATTGTACTGGCTAGCTGAATAAAGTTTTTCAGCATTTTATTATCGGTTAAGACAAAAATCTTTTGAATTTCCTCTTTTTTAACAGGATAACCAATTGCTTTATGATAGCTTAGACCCTTGCCCATTAGGATACACTCTGCTCCTGATTCATCTAATGCTAAAACAAGCGAATTATTCAAAACTTTTAGCACTTTCATCAGCTCACCACCTAGTTGCATACTATTGTTTAGTTGACCAAACCATTGTTTGTAATAACCTTTTGGTACCAGTAAAAACTATCCTTGGGAATTCGACGTAGATCTTTTAAATCATTATCAGTTCTATTAACGTAAATAAAGCCATAACGCTTTTTAAATCCTTGATGTGAACTTAACAGATCCATAACCGACCAAGGACAATAACCAATTAGTTTTACCCCATCCTGAATTGCATCATAACAAGCCTTGATATGATCAGCAAGATAGTTTATGCGGTATTGATCATGAATATTGCCATCCTTTGCCATAGTGTCTGGAGTACCTAAACCATTTTCAGTAATAATCATTGGTAAACGAAACTGACGATAATATTCATTTAGGACAATTCTCAAGCCCATTGGATCGATTTGAGCACCATATTCCGTTGCGGACAAGTTAGTATTTTTTTCGATCTTAAAATAGCCATACAGATCAAAATCCACATCATTTTTCCTTGTACCAAATGGGTGCTTGGCATCGCTCGGCAAGTAACTAGCAACGAGCGTACGGTAATAATTGACTGCTATGAAGTCAGGCCGAGCATCGCGCAATACTTGCTCATCTTGATCTTGCATTGATGGCAAAATGCCCACTCTTTTAAGGTAATTGCTATAGTACCCTGGATATTGACCGTGACAATACATTTCCAGAGCATAATTTGTTTTGAAATTGTCATTCATTTTAGCAGCCCAAACATCAAGTGGCTTGGTAGATGCTGGATAAGTCATGGTGGATGATATTGCTGGTCCTATTTTACCGTTGGGCACCATCTTATGACAATCTTGCATAACACAGGCACTTGCTACAAACATATTGTAATCCATTTGAGCTCTGACACGTTCTTTATTCTTAGCTTGAACATGATACATGTTTAAGCGCTCGTCTACACGAACCATTAGGTTTTGTTCATTGATCACCTGCCAGTTCTTGACTCTGTCACCAAATTCCTTAAAACATATTTGGGCGTATCTTCTAAAAGCTGAAATGCAAGATCTGTTTTCCCAACCGTTGTATTTTTCTACCAGGGCTAGGGGCAAATCAAAATGATATAGAGTTACAAACGGCTCAATCCCATTTTCAATCAGGCAATCAATCACTTTATTGTAAAAGTCTATCCCCTTTTGGTTAACCTGATCATCACCGTCAGGAATAATTCTCGACCAGGCAATGGAGAAACGATATACTTTAAGACCTAATTCTTTCATTAAAGAAATATCTTCTCGATAATGATGATAAAAATCACTGGCCACTTTGGTATCAGCTTGCTGAGGACCAGCATGAACAAAAGAATTATAATCTGCTACTGATTCTCCCTTACCATCTTCGTTCCACCCGCCTTCAATTTGAAAGGCTGATGAAGATGCACCCCATAAAAAGTCTGGGTTAAATTTTTCCATATTTACTCCTCTAATAATCATATCTTAGATTTCGATAACAGGTATAACAACTGGTCGTTATTAGTGACGTTATCCTTGTTCGTCGAACCAATGGCTGCATAGTTTTTCGAATTAGTCACTACAACGGTCGTGGTTAAGTCATAACCTGCCTGCTCAATCTTTTGAATGTCAAATGAAACTAGCAGTTGCCCCTTCTTGACATGATCTCCATCTTGAACGTGCTTTTCAAAATACTTTCCATTTAGTTTAACAGTGTCGATACCAATATGGATCATCATTTCAATTCCAATGTCTAATATTAAACCAATTGCATGTAAAGTCGGATATATCATGCTGACTGTGGCATCTGCAGGAGCTAAAATTTTTCTTGAAGCAGGTTGAACTGCAATACCTTTACCCAAAACTCCGGATGCAAAAACTTCATCTGAAACCTGATTTAGAGGTATCGTTTTACCTTCGACAGGAGAATTTACAGATAAGTCGCAATCATCTGCAACTAAATCTTCATCAATCGTTTTAGCAGGATTTTCTTCCTGATCATCCTCAATTTGATCCATCTTTGAACTACTTTTTTCTACAAGAGTTTCATCACTAGGTAAATCATTAAATCCTAATATAACTGTTAAAATGCAAGCTCCACCAAAGGCAATTAAGCAACCCAAAATGTAGCAAATGAAAGCTTTAGTTCCTGCAGAAGCATATACGGGAATGGTCAAGACACCTTGATTTGCAAAAGCATTCCCATAAGAGCCTCCCCAACCCATTAAGGCACCGCCTAAAGCACCACTAATTTCTGCATAAACCATAGGCTTTTTCAGACGCAAGTTAGCACCATAAATAGCCGGCTCGGTAATACCAAACAATGCAGTCACTGTAGCTGAAGCTGCCACAGTTTTCAGATTTTTGTTTTTAGTTTTGAAGAAAACTCCCAAAGCCGCACCAGCTTGTGAAAAGTTTGCTGCACCAGCAAAGGCAAGCAGGTTTTGCCGCCCCGTTTTAGCAACATCGTTTATACCTATCGGAATAATTGCTCTGTGAGCACCAAAAATAACAAGTACACACCAGATACCACCAACAAAGGCACCTAATAAAATCGGACTCAAGTTCATGATATAGTGATATGCCCAGTTAACTGCGTTACCAATATAAATACCAATTGGACCGAAAATCATTAAGGTTGCAGGTACCATAATAAGTAAAGACAAAGTTGGTACCATAATAATTTTGAGCACATCCGGCATTATTTTTTTAACAAATTTTTCAACGTATGCCAGTACAAAAACCGCTATGATGATGGGAACAACTGAGGAAACATAATTTGCCTTGGTAATTCCGACCCCAAACAGCGTTACTGCTTTGTTTCCCGTCATCAATTCTACCAAAGTGGGATAACATAGCGTTGCTCCCAGAGTCATAGCTATGTATTCATTTGTTTTAAAAACTTTAGCAGCCGATCGAGCCAAAATCACTGGCATAAAATAAAATAGAGCATCTGACGCAGCATTCAAAATAATATAAGTATTAAATGTCTTTATATCAACATGGTAGACATTTAAGCCAATTAATGCTGCAACAGCCAAAATACCCTTTAACATTCCCGAAGCGGCAATGGCCGGAATAGTTGGCGTAAAAATAGCAGTTACAACATTTAAAATCTTTGTCCCAATACCAACTTTTTTGTCTTGCTCATCATCTTCCGTAGCGGTATTTTCAAGCAGCGGCATGATTTCATCATAAATTGCTTCTACTTTATTACCTAAAACTACTTGAAACTGACCACTGGCCTCTACAACCTGAATCACTCCCTCTATACTGGAAACTTTGTCTTTGCTTGCTTTACTTTCGTCCTTTAAAACAAATCTCAATCTGGTAAAACAATGCGTTAAACCAGAGACATTTTCTTTTCCGCCCACTCCATCTATGATTTGCAGCGCGATTTTATGATTATCCATAATTTTCCTCTTTTATTTCAATAAAAAAGACCAAACATACGTAAATAAAACCGTTAATCTCGGTTATTAATTACATACATTTGATCTTGCCTGCATTACCAGTAACACGTCGAATAAAAGTTCTTTTATTTTACAAACTTAAATCTAACATTAGAATTCCATTTATGCAAGCGATTACATAAGATTTACCATTAAATCTGTTTTTTAACATTTAAAATTTCATTCACACTTATTTGCAAAAATAAATCAATGAATTGTATATAATAGAGTAAGAAACTTTTAACAAAGGATAGTTTATATGATTGACTACTCAAACACCCAAAATTTAATTGAATCAATGGTTACGGAACGCATTGTACCGGGCGTTAACTATGCTTTTTTTAAAAATGACCAAGTTTTCACTTCAACTGTCGGCTTTGCAAGTACTTATCCGACGGTTACGCAGCTTAGCCCTTTTGCCATTTATGATTTAGCCAGTCTGACCAAAGTACTTATTACTGAAAATATTTTGCTTAAATTATATCAAGAGGGACAGCTCAATTTTACTGAACCACTGCACGACTTTATTCCTGAATTTAAAGATGAACGTGTCCGCCTTTTTCATCTGCTTACCCACACCAGTGGAATCCGTGGCTGGATTGAAAAGCGCGATCAGTTATCTCGCGACGAATTAATCCATGCCATCGTTCATTTACCTGTCACAGACGAATTTGAACACAAAATGCGCTATGCCGATACGAATTTTATCTTGTTGGGGTTGGTTGTTAAAAAAATATTTGGTCAGCCAGTTCAAGAAGTTGGTCAAAAATTAATAATTGAGCCTTCTGGTTTAGAAAACACGACTTTCCATCCCCCTAAGAACTTATGTGTCCCAACTGCTGTTTACCAAGGAAAAGTTTTGCAAGGAGAACCGCACGATCCGAAAGCACGCCAGCTTGGCAGTGATTGCGGTTCAGCAGGACTCTTCTCCACAATGAATGACTTGGTTAAATTAAGTAAAGGATACTTGGGTCTAGATAAGCACATCCTGCCCTTCAGTCAAGAACTTGTCGCAATGTTATTCGATAATAAAAATCCGGTGGGTGTCAAGCCACGCTCATGGGGCTGGGACTTGCGCTTTGACCCTCAGTTGCATTATCCCATAATTCTGCATACTGGCTTCACTGGTGTTCTTATGCTTCTTGACCGTGTAAAAAAGTCGGGTCTAATTCTTTTAACCAATCGTATTCACCCTACTGGTCATAATCAGGTCTTTCTAACTATGAGGGAAAGAATTATTCAGAGCTTTTTAAAAGAAAATGACGAGTAAAAAGCAGCTTCATATAAAAGAAGCTGCTTTTCTAGCACTTTTTACGATTTGGCCAAAAATGATAGACAAGGTCAACTACTGCTTGTGCCAGCATACCGCCTGCCATCCAGTACATCCCCATCATCATGTTGCCGGTAAAGGTATAATAAGCGGTAATAGCGTAAACGACTACCCACAAAATTTTAAAAAACAAATTATCACACATCATTTGTAAAAAAAACTCCCTTCAATTCATTTCAAATTATACCTTGTTTTAGACAAAAATTGGGGCTTTTTTTAGTTATTTAATCCCTGAAAAGTCGAATTGCTAAAATTATTTACAATTATTGTTATTATATAAAAATGTTTACATTCGTAAGCGTTAATAAACTTTTTTGAAAATAATTTTTTTGATGAAAGCATTTTAATGCTTTTTATTCGTTATGTAATTTATTTGCTTTTCAAACTATAAAAAAAGACTTTAATTTCATCATTTTAAAGTCCTTTTACTGTTATGCAAAATAATTAGAAACGGTAATCAATGCGCATGATTATGGCATTAGTTCAAAGTTAATCTTGTCATCTTGTATTTTTATGCTTTCCACTTTTAGAAGTGAAGTAACACAAAATTTTCCAAGCTGGCTCTATGACGTTAATTTGGATGCCACTACTATTTGGAAACGCTGGAATTCAGTCTTACCTGAAGGCTCAAGGTCAACCTCAGTATTCCTTTTGGTCAAAGAGTAACCGTAAAATTACCTAGAATGAAGGATAAAGTAGAAATTAATGGCAAGCAAGCATATTTACCTTTGGAATTGACTAACGGTGATTTTACAATTTCTTATGTGCCTGAAAACAGTTATATTGAATACTACAATATCAACATGCCAGCCAAACTAATAATGGGTGATCCGGAACTGGTTAAACAGCTAAGACCAATCAATACTGTTTTTGTCTTTTTGCAAGATCCCGATAATCTTAAAAAATTTGGTGAAAATTCTATGGTAGAATTGAATAGTCTGTTGCCATTTATTAACATTTCAGACGAAGATTTTAACCAAATTAAGAAAATACTTGATACTACGCCAGTAACAAGTGAAAGGAAGTTTTTAAATGAAAGGCGTTCTCTTTGATCTAGATGGAGTCATTGCAGATACATCCGTATACCATTTCCAAGCTTGGAGAAAATTAATCAACATTCATTTTAACCTTGAATTGCCAGATGAACTTGAAAAACAAACAAAAGGTGTCAGCCGAACAGATTCTTTAAAGGCAATCTTAAAATTTTTAAATATCTCCGTGTCACAAGAAAAATTTAATGAAATGACCACTGAAAAAAACAATATTTTTCGGAATTTACTAGCTAGTTTAACCCCTGCTAATATCTTACCTGGAATTAGTGAATTAATTTCAGCCCTTAAGAAAAATAACGTTAAACTATCTTTGGCTTCTGCTAGTTTAAATGGTCCATTCATACTAGAAAAATTACAGTTGACAGATGCATTTGATGCTATTGCAGATCCCAGTATAGTTGCCGCTGGTAAACCAGCACCAGACATTTTTATTGCCGCTGCTGAAGCAATTAATCTCAAACCACAGGATTGCGTAGGTATTGAAGATTCAATTGCAGGTATCACTGCTATCAACAAGTCAGGCGCTTTGTCGGTTGGCGTGGGCTCTAAGACGGATCTAAAAGATGCCAAATTACTTTTTCCTAAGACAGCAGCATTAAATTATGATCAAATCGAAACTGCATGGGAAAAATTTAATTTAAATTAGGAACTGGTTTAAAAATAAAAACTCGTGAATAAAACAAAATTTGTTTTCACGAGTTTTTTGATGCTTAAAATAAATTGGTGTAAACAAGGATTGGTTTTTTTATGACAGAATTAAATAATTACAATTATTCACCTAGATAAGCAAAAGCTACCTTTTCATCATAAACATGAAAGACCTTTTCAAAGAGGAAACGGCAAACCATTGCTACTAGAACTGGGAATACTATCCAGACAATTAGCGCCATTACAAAATTAATGCTTGCTTTGCCAGCATCTAAGGATGCCAGAGGCCCTACCAGGCCAACGAGACCGAAGCCTGCAGAAGCTGGCGTGCCACTAACGTGAAATAGAGCCACTGGGATAGCGGAAAGTGCTGCTGTAATTAATGTTGGTAAAACAATAATTGGATGTCTGAAAAGATTGGGCATCATCATTTTCATTGCTCCTAATGCAATTGCAATAGTAACTCCCGATTTATTAGTTCGCCAAGAATGAACGACCAATACGAGTGTCGTTGCCGCGACTCCCATTGCTGCTGCACCTGCAGAAATACCATTTAATTGGATAGCCATTCCAATTGCCACAGTTGATATTGGTGAAATGATTAGAATTGCAAACATACAGGAAATTAAAATACACATTAATATTGGCTGTAAATTAGTAAAGGAATTAATTACTGACCCCAGCCATGTGGTGATCTTGCTTACATAGGGCAAAATCATCATGCCGATCCAACCTGCTCCTCCACCAACAACAATCGGTGCGGCAACGATTTTGACAGAGCCAAAATGTTGACCAACCATTAATAAAAGACCTACGGCTAAGCCTGCCGTAATCATGGTATTAATAAGATCGCCTGTTCCTGCCGAAACAAAGACACCTTGAGCTTTAGTAGCAGGGTTCACAATTTGTGGTACAAATTTTGTAACACCAGAGCCAACATAAGCGGCGGCACCCACAATTGCAACGTCCAGTGGAACCATTTTAAATTGAATGGCAATTAATGCCCCAATTAGCAAAGGTGTAGCACACTGAAAAATCAATAATGCTTGATTAATAGATGCCGTCACCGGATTTTGACCAAATAACTTTAAAATCGCACTGACAACTGCATTTGGAATCAAGCCTACGATAATTCCAGTTGCAGTCCCAGCTAAAATGTTGTTAAGAAAAGTTTTTACTGTTAGTTTGTTAGTATTGGTTGTATCAGCCATATTTGTACTCCTTTAATATAATAGTGCTTAGGTATACATTGTCGGCAAAATGATTTGTGACAAAATCGAAATATGCTGATTGCTAATTCGTCTCATTGCTTTTTCCTCCTTAAAATTAATTATTAAGTATTTTATCATCTTATTTAAAAAAGTACACAAAAAAGTTAAAAATAATTTAATTTTATACTAAGTAACAATAAAAAAGTATAACTAGATGCTTTTGCGTCTAGTTATACTGCACAAATGTATTTTTTACTTTTATAATCTCAATAATAATATCATTAAGATTTTAAAATTTCACCATTTTAGCCAGAAACATAGCTAACAAGATTGGTATTTGCTAAAAAACTTAAGAAATTTGCCTTCACTATTCTCCAACATCTGACTCATTTATATATATTTGCCATTCGAGCTAATTACTTGTTTGTACCAAAAGTAGCTATCCTTTAAATAGCGTTTTCTACTTCCGTGTCCGTTGTCATCAATATCTACATAAACAAACCCATAACGTTTTGACATTTGTTGAGAAGAACACGAAACGATATCAATCGGTCCCCAAGCGCAATAAGCTATTACCTCTGCTCCATCATGTATTGCCCTTCCTACTTGTTCAATATGCATACTCAGATAGTCCGAACGATAAGGATCATGTATTTTTTTGTCATCTTCTAATTTGTCATATGCACCTAAGCCATTTTCAGCTATAATAATAGGTTTTTGATAGCGATCATAATATTGAGATAAAGTGTTATATAGCCCTTGAGGATCAATAGCCCATCCCCAACTACTCTGTTTCAGATTCGGATTTTGTAAATTATCTGCTGGTTGCATTTTATTTTTTGTTGAGTTAACCATACGAGAATAGTAATAAGAAATAGCCAAAAAATCCATATGATTTTCGTTAATTAACTTCAATTCATTTTGAGTAATATCAAGTTCAATATTCTTATCATTAAAATAATTTAGGGCGAATTGGGGATATTTTCCTCTAAATTGAACATCTGTCACAAAATATTGCATACGATTTTGCTGCATCGCAAGGATAACATCGTCCGGCTTACTACTTGCAGGATAAACAGTACCATCAGCAACCATAGTTCCTATGTGTATATTAGGATTGTTCAAAGAACGTGCATAATTTTTTATTTCGGCTGCTGCCACAATCTGATTATGCATAGCTTGATAAAGGGCTTGCTCTTGATTCGCATATTGGTCACTAGTTACACCAACAGAAAGCCAAGGCTCTATTTGAATCATATTAATTTGATTAACTACAATCCAATATTTTACACGATCACCAAACCAATCTAATAAAACTTTGCCAAATTTCACAAAAAGAGGAATTACTTTTTTATTAGGCCAACCTCCATATTTAAGTGTAATACTAATCGGAGTTTCATAATGATTCATTGTGATAATTGGTTCGATTCCTAATTGCACCATACAATCAATCATGTTTGAGTAATGCCTTAGTGCCTTTTCATTAGGTTTTTCATCGTCTCCATTAGGAAAAATTCTTGACCAATCTAGTGAAGTTCTAAAAGTTGTAAACCCGGCATTAGCCAAAAGTTGCAAATCTTCTTTATAAGTATGGTAAAAGTCAATGCCAAAACGTTTGGGATAATAATTTTCAGTATCTTGACTGTTTTTCTTAACTTCGTTTAGCGTCATTCCTTTTGATTCTACGGCTTGCAATTCTTCATTTGACAATCCTTGAAGATAGGGTTGTACGTCTGAGGAATTTAATCCTTTTCCATCTGCTTGAAAAGCACCATCTGCTTGACTTGCTGCTTGAGCACCACCCCATAAAAAATTTGGGGGAAAATATGGAAATTTATTTTTTCTCATTCTGATCACCTTTACATTGACAATCACGTTTTTCAAATATCTTTATTAAATGATTTGCCAAATTATACTCGGTGTTAATTGTCATCAATGTATCTTGAGCATGGGTAAATAATACAGAATATTCTATAGGTTTACCTTCAGCTTCTTCCTGAATTTTCTTGGTTTGCAAACGATGAGCTTTTACTAATTTTTCGTTTGCTTTCTTTATGTTCTCTTTTGCGTTATCGTAATTAAAGTTTGCGACATCATCCAGGGCTTTACTAATAAAATCCCGCGCATCGCCAGCGTTTAAAATAATGTTCATTGTATTTTTGACATTTTCTTCACTGAACTGTTTACCATCTTCCACGTCTATGCCTCACTTTCAGTTTCTTGTTTAACCAAATTTCTGTCATAAACTTTGAAAAATGGATAATAAATTAAACCGCCAACTATAAAAAGGATTACTAATAAAATCATAGAGCTGACTGCTGGACTAACAATCCAAGTAACAAAAGGAAATGGAATATACCACATTTGCATTAATGAATGTGGTACAGGAGAAAGACCGGCTTTAAACCAAAACGCAGTAATTAAAGGCAAAACAATGCCATTGATCCATAATGGAATCATCAAATAAGGGTTCCAGACGATTGTGCCAAATACAACTGGTTCATTAATATTAAAAATAGTCGGTAAAACACTGGCTTTGCCAAGAGCTTTAAGTCGATTCGATTTCGCTAAAAATAGCATCATTAATACTAGTGGCATAGTACAACCAATCCCACCAATCCAAGGAAAACTATAAATAAGTTCACTAGTGAATATATGTTTAGCTGCATGTCCTAAGGAGTATGCACTTGCATTGGCAGCTATACCAGCCAGCATTACTGGCTTATCAATTCCAGATAATACCCAGCTAGAAATTCCCATTGAATAAATAAAGCACTGTAAAAATAAATAAAAAGTAAAACCCCACCAAGTATCTAAAGATGTCGCTATAGGTGAAAAAATAGCTACAATTAACTGATAAAGATTGAAGTGCAAAACATCTGTAAGCAACCAACCTGTTCCTATTACAACAACAATAGGCAACATTGAATCAAACCATGCTGTCACAAAATCTGGCATTGAAGTATCATCACTGAAAAAACTAAATTTAGCAAATAGTTCCATAATCAAAGCAACAAAAACACCAACAACTAAGGCAACAAACATCCCTCCTGCACCGAGCTCTGAAAATTGATATGAGATTATATTACCTGTCTTATCCCAAGACGGATTGGCCAACATCAGAAAAAGTGCAACTGAAGATAAGCCTGCAATTATTCTTTGCTTATTTATTTTTTTAAATTCCATAAAATTAAACGGAACTAAAAAGGCAACAAAAATTGAGGTCAAGCCAAAAGTGAAACTATTAATTGGCGAAAGGTTTGGCCACCATTTCCAAAAGTTTGTCGGTATATTTAATAATGTAATTAGTGAACCAACAAAAATAAATGGTAAAACTTCCAAAATAGAATTTTTGATAGTGATAATCCACTGATTATTAGCAACTTTTTGTGCTTTAGGAGCAAATTTTGTATTTAAAAAAGTCATGAAGCCATTCATTCTCAAATTTTCCTTCTTTCCTTATTGTTCTAATTCTTTTTCCAAATGATCTATTGCACCCTTACCATCAAGAATTGCATAATATTCTGGCTTCATTAATATTACTTTTACCTGTGAGGGCACTCTTTCTTTTATTGCATTAAATTCAGCTTTCAAGTGAGGTCCAACCATTAGTGCATCAATATCATTAGCATAATCCGAGAGCTCTGCTTCGCTTCTTGCCTGAATCTTAAAATCCAAACCTGCTTTTTTTGCAGCTTTACGCATATTTGCGGCCATAAAGCCAGAAGATGCTCCGGAACCACAAATTAATAGAACATTTTTAGTCATTATTTCTTCCTTTCAATTATTTTTTAATAATACTTCTTGACTATTTTTTAAACATACTTTTACTATGCTTTATTTATATGGTATTTTCACTTTTTCTCCTCAAAACATAAAACGACTTTTCTACCAAAGCCATGGTAAAAAAGCCGTTTTAAAAACAGAAATTAATGTTTTAAATGCTGATTTATCCATAGTTCGGAATTTACGGTTCCGAGTAGAAACTGTCGTCCGTATTACGACAATATATAGATATCTATATCTCCTGTATTTTAGCAAAGCTTTACATTAGGTGCAAGATTACCAAAAATAGAAAAAGGGAATATTTTTGTAAATATTCCCTTAATAGTTCATTTTCATTCTTGATATTTATTTTTTTATTTTATTTCAATTTCTTCTCAAGTCTGAATAAGTTTAAATAACTGAGCAAAATTATCATACTGACAAAAGTCAAAAATAAGAATGCTTCCTGACTGCCTTGTGCCGTAAGTGCTGCATAATTACCAGTTCTTTTTTGCCAAGATGAAATAATAGCGGCCATTACGGTTGTTCCCATTGATCCAGCATATTGCTGGCCAGTTTGAAAGACTGCAGTCGCATCGGTATGCAATTCTTCAGGTTGCAATTTCGATGCTTCCGCCATAGTGTTATTAAACGCCATCTGGCGACCAATAATCATAATGCCATAAAAAACGCCGACCATCAGCGTACTGATTTTCAAACTAAACAAAGAAAAAAGCAAACAGGCCGTTAAGCAGAATATTGTTCCAGTAAGTAGTGGCAATGGTGCACCCTTTTTATCATAAATATGGCCAAACCAAGGGTTTAAAATGCCACTGATAATACAACCGGGAAGCAAAACCAAGCCCCCGATTAAAGAACTGGCATGATTAACTATTTGCACATAATTTGGTACCGCAAAACTGGTGCCGATATTGATAAACTGCAATAATAAATAAGATATCATGGCAAAAATGAAGGGCTTATTTTTAAAAATATTCAAGTTTATTAGTTTCTTTTTGCTCGTGCGTGACAGTTTAATAAACGTGTATACCAAGATTGCCACGATAATCATGCTGAGCCAAAAACCAATATCAGTAAAACCATTACTAATTCTATTAAAACCCAGGTTAAAAATTACCATCGCACTGGCTATAACAATATAACTTAACCAGTCAAAACTAGGATGCTTTTTCTCATGATATTGTTCTATTACGAATAAACCCAAAATCATAATAACCACAGCAATTACCGCTACAATTTCAAAAATTAATGGCCAGCCAAAATAGTAAACAACTGTGCCGCCAAATGTAGGGCCTAGAGATGGTGCAAGAATAATGACTAAACCAGTCAAACCCATATAAAAGCCCCATTTTTCTTGCGGCATTAGTTCTACAACCATATTAAACATTAATGGTATTGACAATCCTGCCCCAACTGAAGAAATCAACCGACCTGCGAGTAAGACCCAGAAATTAGAGGCAAAAGCAGCCACAATTGAACCGGCAATAAATGCAATTGCAGCAGTTAAAAACAGTTGTCTTGCTGAAAAGCGCTCATTTAAATATGAGCTTGCAACCATAATCACAGAAATTGTTAGTAAATACCCTGTTGTCGTCCACTGAACTAATCCTAAACCAATATGAAATTGTTTCATCAATGTGGGAAAGGTAACGTTTAAACTTGTTTCTGTCAAAATGGAAACAAAAGCCATTAAAGCACAACTGATAATTGCCCAAACCCGCTTTGGTGTTTCTTTCTTTTCTGCCATAAAATTAAATCTCCTTAATAAAAAAAGGCTAAAAGCCAAAAACTTTTACCCTTTCCATAATGGTTAATATGAATAAATACAATGTACAGGATGATATGTCTTTTTCTTATATAAACATAACTCATGTAAAGTAAGCATATATTTATCTTAATCTTATTTTAAAATAATTTCAATAATAAAAATTATTTTTCCTGCTTAAATCTATTTGCTAAGTCATCGTGTAAATCTTCATAACCTGGTTTATTAAGCAAACCAAACATGTTCCGTTTATATTCTTCAACACCAGGTTGATTGAACGGATTAATGCCATTAACATAACCAGAAACAGCAATTGCCAGTTCAAAGAAGTAAATTAGGTAGCCCAAAGTGTGTTCTGTTTGATCAGGAATATTAACTGTCATAACAGGGACACCACCATCAGTATGGGCCAGAACAACTCCTTCATAGGCACGTTCATTTACAAAGTTTAAGCTTTTACCAGATAAGAAATTCAACTGGTCTAAATTATGATCATCAGAAGGAATTTTGACATCATTTGCCGGATTTTCAACTCTAATAACTGTTTCAAAAAGATTTCTTCGGCCTTCTTGAATATATTGACCCAATGAGTGTAAATCAGTCGTAAAGTTGGCGCTGGCCGGCCAAATACCTTTATTATCCTTTCCTTCTGATTCTCCCATTAATTGTTTGCACCATTCACTGAACATTCTTAAAGTTGGTTCATAGTTTTCAACAATTTCAGTAGTATAGCCTTTGCGATAAAGAATATTACGCAGAGCAGCATATTGATAAGGAGTCGCGTTACTTAAATCAATATCGGTATACTCTGCTCTGGCATCAGCAGCGCCTTTCATTAATTGGTCAATATCAGCACCAGAAACTGCAATCGGCAACAGACCAACAGCTGACAAAACGCTGTAGCGACCACCAATATCATCTGGCACAACAAATTCTTCATAACCTTCAGCATCTGCTTCAGTTTTTAAGGCACCTTTAGCACGATCGGTTGTAGCAAAAATTCTATTTTTAGCCTCATCTGCACCATACTTTTCAATTAATTTATCTTTAAAAATGCGAAAAGCAACGGCTGGTTCAGTAGTAGTACCAGATTTAGAAATGACATTAACACTAAAGTCCTTGTCACCGAGCCATTCAATCAAATCATGCAAATACGAGCCTGATAAGGAGTTGCCGCAGAATACAACAGTAGGATATTTTTCTTTACCCTTGCCATAAAATGCACCATTTAAAAACTCAATAGCTGCTTGAGCGCCTAAATATGAACCACCAATACCGATACAAACTAAAACTTCAGAGTCACTTTGAATCTTTTGGGCTGCTTTTTTGATTCTGGCAAATTCCTCTTTATCATAATTAACGGGCAAATCGACCCAACCCAGAAAATCATTGCCTGCACCTGAACCATCTCTAAGTTCCTTGTCGGCAACGCTAACTAAAGCTTGCATCTCGCTTAGTTCATTATCGTGAACAAATGGTGTTAGTTTTGTGCCATCAAATTTAATTAAACTCATAAACACGCTCTCCTTACTGAATTAAATATGTATTTCACAAGAACATTTTAGCAATCTTATTTTACAAATACCAGTGCTTTTAGTTAGTTTTACGCGTCTTTCTCCTGATTATCATTACAAGCCAATAGCAGAAATATCCAATTACCGTTCCACAACTGTTAAAGAACACATCATCAATATCTGTAACTCCAGTTTCCAGTAAAAACTGCATCCCCTCAATAAAAACTGAAAAAATGATACCAGCGAGGACAACACGCCAGAAGGTTTGCTTTTTGGAAAAAACAAATGGTGATAAAAATCCAAATGGAATAAAGCACAGAATGTTACCCAAAGAATTGTATACAAAGTCTAGCCTGCTGGGGGCATGATACATTTTCCAGGTTTCCCTCAAAAAGACAAAATTTATTTCGTTTAAAGGTCTGTGCAGATTAAGGGTCAGGTTCCATGGAAAATAAGTGTTACGAAAAGTAGTTAACATCAGCACTAAAATTAAATAAAAAGCAAATAACCATACTGACGCTTCAGATTTAATTGTACGCCGACTCCTAATAGTCATTAGCCAGATTAAGCGTATTACCATAAAAAACAGGAAATAAAAGATAGTTTTATCAAGTGCCAGTACAATCAACTTAATCAATGCAAAATGATTTATTTTAGTAGCGTAAAGTTGCGAAAGCAGGTTATATAATGGTCCTAAAAATATCATTCTGATTCAATTCCTAAAATATAGTTCATTTAAATTATACTCAAGTTTCTGCAATTAATTATTAAAAAAGGTCTAACAAAACAGAAAAGATTGTCTAAAAGGACAGAAACTTTTAAAATAGTCTGATAAGGGAGAGTTCATTTTGAATAAAAAAAATCTGACTAACTTCATTCAGACTCGTATAGGCTTTTTCTGCCTTCTGGTTGTTTTATTTGCGCTCAAGTACATTTTTGCAGCCTACCATGATTTCAATTTGGGTATTTCAGATCCTTATCAACATATTATCATGTGGTTAAGTCCTGTCGGTAGTGCAATTTTACTAATGAGCATTGGATTATATTTTTCCAAGCCTCTTGTTTCATATTGTGCAATGGTCCTGCTTGATGTAGCAAATTCGGGACTGTTATTTGCTAATGTTCTTTACTACCGTCAATTTTCTGATTTTATTACGGTGAAGACCATTACTAATGCTGGTAAAGTTGCACCTGGCTTAGGAAAAAGTGCAGTCGCACTGCTTCAACCTTCTGACTTGTTGTTGTGGCTTGACCTTATCATAATTATCATATTACTAATTTCGCACAAAATCAGAATTGATCAAAAATCTTTTGGCCTCCTTACACCTTTTGCTGTTACTTCAGTTGGTGCTTTAATTTTAGTGCTAAATGTTTTTTTGGCTGAATCTTCCAGACCACGCTTGTTAGGTACTACATTCGATCGTTCATACATTGTTAAATATCTTGGTATTGATACCTACACGGTTTATGATGCTGTTAAAAATGAACAAACCGAACAGGTAAATAAAAATGCCAATACTGCTGATTTAAATAAAATTTTAGCTTATACCAAAAAAAATAAATTACCAGTAAATACAGAATATTTTGGTAAAGAAAAAGGCAAAAATGTAATAGTAATTCATTTGGAAAGCTTTCAACAGTTTTTAATTGATTTAAAAATTAATGGTAAGGAAGTTACTCCCTATCTCAATTCACTTTATCACAACAAACATACATTAAGTTTTGCCAATTTTTACCATCAAGTTGGAATTGGCCGAACCAGTGACGCCGAAAACATGCTGGAAACCAGCACCTATGGTATTTCTGACGGATCATTATTCACTGCCATGGGCAGCTCAAATACTTTTCAGGCTGCTCCTCAAATTTTGCGTCAACATGACAACTATACTTCTGCTGTATTTCATGGAAATGTTGGCACTTTTTGGAACCGTGATGATGTTTATAAAAATATGGGTTATAACTATTTCTTTGACCAAAATTACTTTAGTCATGATAAAAATGACCATATTGGCTATGGCATCAAAGATAAAATTATGTTTGCTGAAAGCATCAAATATTTAGAAAGGATGCAGCAGCCTTTTTATACTAAATTTATTACCGTTACAAATCATACTCCCTTTGACATGGACGAAGAGGATCTGGATACGAGTTTTAAAACCAGTGATACTTCAGACAATTCAATTAATAACTACTTTGAAACAGCCCATTATTTGGATCAATCTATCCGCGAATTTTTCAATTACCTGAAGAAATCAGGTTTGATTAAAAATACTATGGTTGTAATTTATGGAGATCATTATGGATTAACAAATTCTGAAAATGAAACTTTGGCACCAATCGTAGGTGAAAGTTCTGACACTTGGAATACTTATAATAATGTTCAAATGCAACGTGTACCTTTTATGATACATGCTACGAATTTAAAGGGAAAAATCAAACAGGAAGTTGCAGGTGAAATAGATGTATTGCCGACTTTGCTCCACCTTCTGGGAATTTCAAATCGTAATTATATACAGTTTGGCAGTGATCTGCTAGCTCCAAAATATCGCCCGTGGCTTACTTTTAGGAACGGAACTATTGTTAGTCAGAAATATGTTATTACTGGAAGTAAGGGCTTAAAGGGCATTGTTTACGACCGCAAAAGCGGTAAGCAGATCATTAATTTTACAGAACAAGAAAAATATGAAATTACAAAGTTGGCAAAAGAAGGCAAAAAGTCGCTGAAATACTCTGATTTATTAAATAATCATAATTTATTGCGTTTTTACACTCCTGGCGGTTTTAAACCTGTTGACCCCACTCAGTTCGACTATTTAACCAATTACAGACAGATGGAAGACCTCCGACAGAAATTGAAAAATAAATCCACAGCCCTTATAAGCAAACAACGCAAATCTACTACCAGGTTATACAAAACGGACGCTACAGAGCTTAAGGGTCGTGAAGATGAAATCACAACAATTCCAGAATCTGTTTCTGGCAATCATTTAACTGAAAAGCAGAATAAACCTAGAAAAAAATCGTAAAAAGTCATATAATCAAGGAATAACCATAGTTTTTTAATTCTGGAGGTTTAAATGAAATTTTTCATAATTGTTGTGCTGTTTTTGTTTTTATTACTCTCGTGCTGCCGGGTCGTCCCGCAAAACAATGAAGGTTTAATAGAAACATTAGGAAAATATTCCAGAACAGTAAAAGCAGGTTTAGTGCTAATCATTCCGGTAATACAGAGGTTGCGCAAAGTTTCCCTGGCAATGTTTCCGGCAGAAATTTCGAAATATTCGATTATTACCAAAGACAACGCAGAAATTACTACCAGCTTAACCTTAAATTACTTAGTAACTGATTCATATAAGTATTTTTACAATAATACCGATTCAGTTAAATCAATGGTTGAACTTATCCGTGGCCATTTAAGGGACATTATTGGACGGATGGATCTGAACGATGCTTTAGGCTCAACAAGTAGTATAAATAGTCAGCTTTCGGAGGCTATTGGAGATTTAACGGACGTTTATGGAATTCGTGTAGTCAGAGTCAACATTGACGAACTTTTGCCTAGCACTGAAATTCAAAAAGCCATGGACAAACAGCTAACTGCTGACCGAGAGAAAATAGCTGCTATTGAAAAGGCTGAAGGTGAAGCTAAAAATATTGAATTGACTACAAAGGCTAAAAATGATGCTTTAATTGCAACAGCTAAGGCTAAGGCAGAAGCTGTTAAAACAGGAGCAGATGCTGAAGCATATCGTATAGATCAATTGCAAGCGAGTCTGGCTAAGGCTAGTGATGGCTACTTTAAAAATCAGAGTCTGGACAGTTTCAATAATTTAGCCAAGGGACCTGACAACCTAATTGTAGTTAATAAAGACGACCTCACAAATCTGGGAAGCATTCCAGCAACTGCAAAGATTTGGCATGAGACAATTAAAGATAAAGAATAAATTTTGAAAACCAAAAAATCATTTCCGCATTTGGAAATGATTTTTTTAGTTTTCGAG
Source organism: Lactobacillus kimbladii (assembly GCF_014323605.1). GTDB lineage: Bacteria > Bacillota > Bacilli > Lactobacillales > Lactobacillaceae > Lactobacillus > Lactobacillus kimbladii_B. Next base: position 128,269 of record NZ_SCMB01000002.1, read on the forward strand.
GTATTGCTCATAGCCGCGATCAAATAAAATAATTGTAAATTCAGCCCCATGATTTATTTCTGACTGCACGCTTATTTTGCCTCCATGTTGTTTGATCAAAGAAGAAACGATTGCCAATCCTAAGCCATACTCTCCTTTACCAGAGCTGCTACGAGAAGTATCAGCTTTAAAATATCTTTCAAATACATATTTAATTTGTTGTTGATTCATCCCAATACCATTATCTTCAACAATAATAGTTGTTGCATGAGCAACGCGATAGCCACTTATTTGAATTTCGCCATCGGAAGTAAACTGAATTGCATTTTGAACCAAATTAACCATTATCTGAGTAAAACGATCTTTATCAGCATAAATTGGCAGATCCCTGGGTGCATTGATAGTAAGTGTATCATTGACCTTGGCAGCATTTTGTTTAAGCTGCATTGTTACATCATCTAGCGTTTTTCTAGCATTAAAGGTGGTCTTAACTAAGTTTATTTGATTATTACGAATTTTTTCATAATCCAAATTTTCGTTAACTAATCGAATCAGACGCTTAGTTTCCCTATTCATCAAGGCAATAGATTTGGGCTTAGCTTTATCGGGAATAGCATCATATTGTAAACCTTCTAGAATACCATTAATAGTAGTCAAAGGCGTACGCATTTCATGAGCCGCATCAGCCATAAATTGATCACGCCTTTTTTCCTGCTCCTTAACTTCTTGGTTTGATTTTTTTAAAACGCGAACCATCTGATTGAAGTTGTCAGCCAGCTGAGTTATCTCATCATTTCCACTATAATTTGTTTGGACGTCAAAATCACCAGCAGCAACTTTTTTAGTAGCACTTGACAGCTTTTTTATTCTGTCCGTTGCATAAAAAGAAAGAATCAAACTAAGCATCAAGCCCACAATAATTGCTGAAACAAGAGCACTAAACAAATTTTGCTTAGCTATTGTCACCGGTCTTTCCACTTTGGCAACTCGGACGCCTAACCAAATCGCTCCAATAAATTTACCTTTGTCTTTCCATGGTAAAAGAACGCCAGTACAAGCAGCTTTTTTATGCCCTAAGCTGGAAAGAGCCTCATTATTATTTTTGATGTGAAGCTTCTTTCCCTGTCTTAATTGCATAACGCGTTTTGAAGTTAAGCTTATGTTTTCACTTTTCTCAGGATAGATTTGGGTTCCATGCTTATCAAAAACACTAAGATAAACCCTATCACTATGGAGAACGAATTCTAATTTATGCAAAAATTTGGGGTTCAACATGGCCGAGCCATTTTTTTCATCGCTTACGGCTAAAGTACCTAAAGCTGAGGCAAAATCCTCCATTCTCTGATAATTATATTCATATGATTGTTTAGTTGCGTTATTTATTTCAGAAAAACCGATTATTGATACCGTAGTAAGAATGATTAGTAAAAAGCTAAGCATATGCTGATAAATTAACTTCATGTGAAAACCTACGAATCATCAAATTTATAGCCAACGCCCCAAACGGTTTGGATGACATTTGCACCTACTTTTTCCAATTTTTGGCGCAATTTTTTAATATGTGCATCCACGGTGCGATCTTCGCCATAATAATCATAACCCCAGACAGACTCTAACAATTGTTCACGAGAAAATACTTGTTTGGGCTTCTGTGCCATGGTATAGAGTAAATCAAACTCTTTAGGTGTAATATTTTCAACATATTGACCATCATAAAGCACCTCACGCCGACTTTTAGAAATTTTTATGTGATCAGTTTCGACATCAAATTTTTCAGTATTCTCTGCTGATTTTGTTTGTTCCTGCTTATCATCAATTCTAATCCTACGTTGTAAAGCTTTGATGCGGGCTATTAAAGCTAGTGGACTAAATGGTTTAGACACATAGTCATCAGCACCAGCATTAAATCCTTGAATCTGCTCTTCTTCACTACTACGAGCAGTCAACATGATAATTGGTATGGTAGGTGAAATTGCACAAACTTCTTTAGCAACTTCTATGCCATCTTTTTTTGGCAAATTAAGGTCTAATGTTATTAAATCATACTGATCAGGATTTTTAGCAAACATTTTAACGGCTTGTTCTCCATCAGTTGCAATATCCGTTGTCCATCCTTCTTTTTCAAAGAATATCTCCATCATTTCTGCAACCGACTGATCATCCTCGACCATTAAAATTTTCAGTTTCATTTTCGGTCCCTAAATCCTTTTGTTCTCTCCTTTTTTACTTTGTCAGGGTCTATGTAATCTGCTGGTAATTCATGGCGTTTTTGCAAAAAGCTTTTTAAACTTTTCTCCGTAGCCATGATTGGAAAGATAATGAAAAGATAAAATGTCAGCAGCCAAAGTAAAAAATATCGATCCCATTTAAGTAAATGGATTCCAATCCCCAATACTAATTGGATTAAACCAAATATAATAAAATAGTAACTTGCCTTGTGCTGGGCAAATTTGAAACTAGCTTTATTAACTTGGGCCAAGTAGGAATAATAACTATAAAATGGACGTGGTCTTTTGGGAGGCGATATCAGCCATAACAGTCCAACTACCATAATAATCGAACCGCACGCAATATAAATCATTCTCTTTTCCTTTCCATCTTAAGACTTAAGAATTAATCCTGATTGCCAGGAGTAGAAATAACCATTTTCATATTACCTAAAAATTTAAATTCCTTAATATTATTCGGAATTATCATATTTGTACCAATAGATAAATTAAAAGTCTTGTTTTCACACTCAATTGTACCTGAACCATTAATAATTGTTACTAATAAGAAAGGATGCCCATTTAAGCCAGTATTCCACTGACCATTTAAATCTATTTGCCACAAGTAAAAATGAGGAGACAGTGGTGGCTGCACCAAGGTCTTAATAATGGCATCTTGCTTTTTGCTAGTTGTTATTTTAAGTTTAGGATCAACGTGAGGTACTTGAGTGACATCAATAGACTTCTGGGTGTGCAGCTCCCTTTTTTTGCCAGTCTTTTGATCTACACGATCATAATCATATAAACGGTAGGTAACATCACTTGACTGCTGCGTTTCAATAACTAAAATACCTTTAGTCAGTGCGTGAATCGTTCCCGAGGGGACATAGAAAAAGTCTCCGGCTTTGACAGGAACCTTGCGTAATAATTTGTCCCACTCGCCTTTGTGAATCATATCTGCAAGTTCTGAACGTGTTTTAGCAGTATGACCATATATTAGATATGACCCTGGATCTGCCTGTAAAACATACCAGCTTTCTGTCTTTCCACTGTCATTTTCTACTTTGCGGGCATAATCATCGTTGGGATGAACCTGTACAGATAGATTATCATTGGCATCCAAAAATTTTACAAGAAGTGGGAACTCTTCACTATCGGGGTTACCAAATAGTTCCGGATTTTCGTGATACACTTTACGTAAGCTTTGTCCTTCAAAGTCACCATTTGTAATAGTTGAAGCATCATCTTTATAACCGGAAATAACCCAAGCTTCACCTACTTTACCATCTGGTATATCATAATTAAAAATAGTTTTTAATTTGCGTCCGCCCCAAATTTTGGGTCTAAAATATGGGGTAAGAAAAAATGGTTCCATTATGATCACCTCACTATTAGTTTAATCTTTTAAACTATAAATTTAAAACTATTTTTTCAAATATGAAAACAATTGTTATTATTTTAAGAGCTAATTTCCGTATAAAATACTTATAATGAATAATATCGCTTATTTTAATATATCGGTTTAAAAAGGCCAAAGAAAAAACCTGTCAGATTGATTTGACAGGTTTTTAAATGGGGAATAATTTACTACTATTTTTATTGTTTTCTTCTACTTTCTTTTGCTCTTTAATCCCTCCAGTCTTGATTCTGCAATTTCGTCTTCTAACTCGTTTTCATATTGTCCTCTTTGAGCTTTATCCCAGCCATAATAATCAGACATGTGTTTAATCACGCCATTCTTTACCTGGTCTAAGGTGTCACTCTTGAATAAAATATGATAAGTACGTCTTAATAGATAATCAACTGGTGTTAAGGTCATTTCCTCTGCAAGCGAGTAATCAAGAGCTGCAGTTTCACCTATACTCAATCCTTTTTCTGGCTTGATTGTTTGGGCATAATCATAAATTTGCTCCGCCTGAGAACCAAATAAGTTTGCAATCTCTTTTGCATCATCAGCTGCAAGACCGGCAGCCACACCATCTTTAGCAATGCGAGCAAGTTCTGCTTCTGCATTGTCAGAATCGAAATCGCCACCAGCAACTTTAATTTCTGCTGAATCTTGCAAAGTAAAGTTTTTAGAAAACTCATCATGAAATTTTTGCTGGATTTTCTTCATTGCACCATTGGCCATGATGCGGTAATCTGTCAGCTTACCGCCGGCTAAGGTGATCAATCCATCTTCTGCTTCAGTTAAGGAACTACCACGTGATACTGCAGATGGCGCTGAAGTACTATCAGAAACGCTGGCACCTGTTGCCGCATCTGCAGCTTCATTACCCTCCACTTCAACTTCGATTAGAGGACGTACACCAGCCCAGCTGGCTTCAATATCGTTAATTGTTAAATGAGCCGCAGGATACTTTTTATTAATGATATTTAACAAGTAATCTACATCGCTTTGTTCAACTGTTGGATGAGCATAATCACCGGTAAAATCAGTATCCGTTGTACCAAAATAAGTTTTACCCTCCCGAGGGATAGTGAAAATCATTCGGCCATCAGCCGTACCCGAACCAAAATATGTTGGTTGTGGCACGGTCAAGCGAGATTGATCAACTACCAAGTGGACACCTTTTGTAGGACGCAAACGCGGTTTTTTGTAAACTTCTTTATCTTCTTGTCTTATTAAATCTGACCAAGGCCCAGAAGTGTTAATTACAATATCAGCATGAATTTCAAATTCTTCACCAGTTAAATTGTCATGAACACGAACACCATTAACTTGTTTTTGATCATTATGTAAAATTGCTATACACTTCAGGCGGCTAACAGCAAGACACCCTAATTCATGGGCCTTTTTAACGTTTTCTACTACCAAGCGGGAGTCATTATTTTGATAATCTAAGTAAACACCTGCGCCCTGTAAGTTCTCGCTATTTAATTGTGGCTCTCGTTTTAAAGTTTCTTCCTTATCCATCATGTAGTTGGCATATTTAATTAAAGGTGAGTCTCCTTCGATACCAGCCAAATGATCATAAAGATCCATTGCTACTTTTACCGAGAACATAGTAAACGTTGTCCCTGGTTCGTCATAAATTGGCAAAATCATAGGATCAGGTTGGGTCATATGTGGGGCAATATGCTGGATAACCGCACGTTCCTTGACTGTATCAGAAACAACTTGAACATCAAATGTCTTCAGATAGCGAATACCACCGTGTACAAGTCTGGTAGACCGTGATGACGTACCTCCACCAAAGTCTTGCATATCAATCAAGCCTGTCTTCATTTTAGCTGCACTGGCCTGAAGAGCAACACCTGCTCCGGTAATGCCGCCTCCGATAACCAGCAGATCTAATTTTTCATTTTTTAAACGTTCAATTTCTTCTTTTCTGGTTTCAATTGAAAACGCCATGATTTAGCCTCTTTCTTTTTTATAAAAATTTCTAATTATTTTTCTGGTATGGCTTATATGAAAAGCTTTGAGCAGCTTTAACAGCTGATTTCCAGCCTTCGTACAGGTGATCTCTTTCTGCATTGCTCATTTGTGGTTTAAAGGTTTTGCCTACTTTTTGAATTTTCTTGATTTCATCAAAGTCCTTCCAAAAACCAATAGCTAAACCAGCAAGAAAAGCTGCACCTAGTGCGGTTGTCTCGAGGTTAGCAGCACGTTCAATTTCGATGCCTAAAATATCAGCTTGGAACTGCATTAAATAGTCATTATTGGCGGCACCACCATCAACCTTTAATTTTGGAATTTGAATTTTAGTATCTTCGTGCATCGTATCAATAACATCACGACTCTCATAAGCCAAAGACTGTAACGTGGCTTTGGTAAAGTCATCACTGGTTGTTCCCCGAGTCAGACCGAAAACAGCTCCCCGGACATTAGAATCCCAGTACGGAGCACCTAAACCGGTAAATGCAGGGACAACGAAAACTTCATTATTATCTTTTGAGCGCTTGGCAGCTTCTTCTGATTGAGGAGCGTCATCAATAATTCCTAGTTGATCACGCAGCCACTGAATAGCAGAACCAGCTACGTAAATACTACCTTCCAAAGCATAATTTACTTTGCCGTTTATGCCATAAGCCACAGTAGTTAACAAATTATTAGCTGAAAACTTAGGTTTTTCACCCGTATTCATAACGGTGAACGCACCAGTTCCATATGTGTTTTTAACCATTCCCGGCTCAAATGCCAACTGCCCAAACAAGGCTGATTGCTGGTCACCTGCCATGCCGGCAATTGGTACTTGACTACCATAAAAGTGATATTCAGCTGTAGTGCCATAAATTTCGGAGTTAGAACGAATTTCAGGCAACATTTTTCTTGGAATGTTTAATAACTTAAGAATCTCATCATCCCAGTCAAGTTTGGTAATATTAAACAGCATTGTCCGGCTGGCATTTGTATAATCTGTCACATGAACCTTGCCGCCAGTTAACTTCCAAACTAACCATGAATCAATAGTACCAAATAACAATTCACCGTTTTCTGCGCGTTCCTGAGCACCATGAACATGATCAAGAATCCAGCGAATTTTGGTTGCTGAAAAGTAGGCATCAGGAATTAGTCCCGTTTTTTCATGGATCATATCCGTATAGCCATCGGCAATAATTTTATCGGCAATATCCGAAGTCTGACGGGATTGCCAGACAATAGCATGATAAATTGGCAAGCCGGTCTTCTTATCCCAAATAACAGTCGTTTCACGCTGATTGGTGATACCGATAGCTGCAATTTGGTTAGGTTTAATCCCTGAATTAATAAAAGAATTGGCAATTGTAGATAAAACTGAGTTCCAAATTTCGTTGGCATCATGTTCTACCCAGCCAGGTTTAGGAAAATATTGATTAAACTCTTTCCGTGAGTCAATTACTTTTTTACCAGAATGGTCCAAAATAATTGCTCTTGTACTAGTAGTGCCTTCATCAATCGCTAAAATATATTTTTCAGCCATTATACTTTCTCCTTTTTAGTCTTAAAACTAATTTAGTAAAGGTAACTGTCGTTACAATTCAATTTTACCCTCGCTTTTTGGGAAGCGCTAACATATAATGATAATAACTTATTAGTTAAAGTTATAAGCAAAAGGACAAAGTGTGATGAAATACAGTTTATTAACATATAAGTACTTTATTGACGTCGTTGAAACTCAAGGATTTACCCCTGCTGCAAAACGAAATTTTGTCTCTCAAACAGCAATTAGCAATGCGATAAAAAATTTAGAAAAAGACCTGGGTGTTCAACTTATTGATCGGTCAACTTCTCATTTTAAGGTTACTTTGGCCGGAATTAATTTGTACCATTGTGCAGTGCCCGTGCTAAAAAAATATTACGAATTTAGTGAAAAAATCAGTCAGTTGAACAATTCTTTTCAAACTTTAAGGATACATTATTTGCACGCTTTTGATTATTGGGCTATTGAACTGGCACATTCTCTTGCTAAAAACAATCCTGATTTACAATTACAACTTGATACTGAAAATTTTGCAGCTAGCATACCTAAACTAGATGCAGGAGATTATGACGTATTGATCGGGTTTTCTACTGCCGTTAGTAAAATTAAAAACATCCATATCAGAAAAATTGGCACTGCCAATTTTGGTATTTTATTGAATAAGAATTCTTTTGATTCTAATGGAAATCTTAAAAAAGACCTACTAAAAAAGCAGCCCCTTTTTTTACAAAAATGGACTGCTACTGATAATAATGACGTACAAACGAAAATTAAAAATATTCTGAAAAAAGTGAATATCAATTATGACCAAATAATTTACTTAGACAGTTTCGATGCCGCTCTAGCCAACGTTGTGTTAGATCATGGTATGGCAATTTATCCGGAAGAACTGCCACTGCCGAAAATATATGATAATCATGTTACTTTTTTGCCCAACTTGCCTAAACTAAAATACGATGTTGTCGCTATATATAAAAATCCGGCTATTACCAATATTTTAGGTCACACACTTGATTAATGGACTTTTACAGTAACCGACAATCATAGCTACTACCATTTAAATAATAATTAACCTGTTATTTTTATTGCAACTTGCCTAATTTGCTTAAGCCGCTAAACAAAGTGATTAATATGGAACCTGACATACAGACAGCGGCAACAACGAATATTGAATGTACTTCTGCTTTGATTAAAAACCCACTAATTAAAGACATAATTGGTCCTATAATCCTGGTTAACGAAGTTGAAATTGAAGTTATTGTGCCTTTAAATTGAGATGGAGTTTCTGCTTGAATTATAGTAAAGAAGTTGGCTTGCGACCATACGCTACCAAACGAAACCAATGCGTAACCAAAAGTAACCCAAATAAATGACTGGACATCAAGCATAACTAGGAAGCCTACCATTATCAACAATGCTATCAGAATCATTTGCGTACCTAGTCTCATGTTTTTATTAATACGTAAATAAATAAAATTGCCTAGAATACTTGCAATCGCTGCTACCGTGAAAAAGATGCTGACCAAATTAACAGAAACTTTCATTTCTTGTTTTAACAAAAAAGTAAGCATGGGAACAACTGCTTGAAAGCCAACGTTTGCCACGAAAAAACTTGCGATCAGCCATTTAATATCATGAGTTCTAAATAAAAAAGTGATTCCCTCTTTTGCACTTTTATTAAATGACTTTTCTTCTTTCACTGACTTTTTTTCTGTATGTAAGGGTTCATAATCTTTAATAACATAAGTTAAGTAACCAAAGCTTAAGGCATCCAGTAAAAAACCACCTATGTAATCAATTAAATTAATAATGACAGCTGCAATACCTGGACCAAAAGTTTTTTGAATCGACAAAATTAACCCCATTTGTCCTGAAACGGATGATAGTTCTTCTTTTTTAACCGATTCGGCTATGAAAATTTGATATCCGGTCCAAGTAATTAAATCAAATGAACCAAGTATAAAGACTACTAATAAAAGCCAATATAATGAAATATTTTTGATAACCAAAAGTGGTGCAATTATAATTAGCACCATTTGCATTATTAAAGAAAAGAGCATGATTTTCTTACGAGAATATATATCAAAAATGGGTCCAATTGCTAGTCCAAATAGAGCTGTCGGCAGATATTCAACTGCCGTTAACAGTCCCATTATGACTGATGAATGAGTTCTAGACAGCATCAGCAATGGAATTGCAAAAGTGTAAAATTGATCACCCAGTCCTGAAATGGCATAGCCTAAAAGTAGTTTGTTTTTTTGTGTTAAATTTTTCATTGTGACTTCTTTTTAATTTTACGACAGACTATGTACTTAACTATTACAACGCACATAATTTGCCGTTTTTAAGTTTAAATTAATTTAAGTAGTTTTATTGTTAGTAAGATAGTTTTTAAATCAGATCGTTTTTTGATTTATTTTTAGTATAATAAATATATATAAATAGAATAGCAAATTTTCTTAAGATTTGTCCATAAAGCCAGCGACAAAAAACCTAAGGTAAATGTTTTTAGGAGGAAATGATGAATAAGAAATTACTAGTAATGACTACTACAATTTTAGCAGCAGTATCATTAACGGCTTGCAGTAGTTCTAATAACGACACTCAAGGCGGAACAAAAGTAACTAAATCTTCAAAGAAAAAGGCACAGCCTAAAATTAAGTTCTACAAAAAAGGTGATACTGTAAAAGTTGGTAAGGTGGAATACACACTCAAATCAGCAGCTAAAACTAGTGAACGCAATGAATTTGAGGATAGCAAGCCTAAAAATGTAATTAAAATAGTCTACCATGTGAAGAATGATAGCAAAAAAGATCTACCTATTGGTGGCGATGTAGATGCATATGGCCCTGATAATTCGAAACTTAAAGATTATCCAGTAAACGATACTACACTTGATTCAATTGCTCCAGGCAAAGAAGCAGACGTTATAACTGATTTTGGAACAAAAAAGCTTGGTTCTTTTGAGTTGCATTTTAAACCGTTAACTGATTTTGATTCTAAATCAGCTAAATTTAAAGTTAATATAAAATAATTTTTTATTGTAATCTAAAAAAGCTACTAAGAACCCGTCTAGAAAACTAATTCTTAATAGCTTAATATCACAACAGGGTTATGCCCTTTTGCATACCCTATTATAGCATAGGAGATAAAATTTAAAGTGGCTTATATAAAAAAGCGTGGTAAATCTTGGCAAGCTCAGGTATCTTGGTATGATGAGCAAAATAATCGTAAATATAAGACTAAAAGCGGCTTTGCTACCAAAATGCAGGCTAAAAAATGGGCTAATGAATTTGAAGTCCCTAAAGATAAAAACTTAATATCAGATCAAGATCCAATTTTTGCAGATTATTTTGAGGAATGGTATAAACGTTACAAAGCTCCAGGAAAATCGAATAACACCAAAAATAGATATGCCCATATTTACCTACTTTTAAAAGAAAACTTTGGCAAAACTAAGTTATCAAAAATGTCCCGTAATAAATATCAGGACTTTCTTAATGATTATGGTAAAAATCATGCAAAAGATACAGTTCAGAAAACTAACGGTACAATTAGAAGTTGCGTAAAGGATGCTGTTAGTGATGGCTTAGTTAGAATTAATTTAACTTGGAACGAAGACAAAACAAGAAAAATAGAATATCTCAGTTTTAAGCAAGTTCAGCAATTAAAGACTCTGTTACTTAAAGATATTAGGTCATCATATGTCAGTCGGTATATGCTATTAACAATTATTTACACTGGCATGAGGCCAGGAGAAATAAGAGTTTTAACTTGGGACGATATAGATTTTAATCATCTTGAAATACATATTACCAAATCCTGGGATTATGATAATAATAAAATTATTAATTATGATTCTAATGAGATCAATAAAGAAACCAAAAATAAAACTTCAACTAGAGTAATCAAAGTTGATCAGAAATTATTAGACATATTAAAACAATTAAAAGTGAATAATCATCAAAGATTGTTTATTAATGGTGCAGGTACCATTCCTACTTCAAATGCAGTTAATAAAGTTTTACGAAAACAATTAGATAAATTAGGAATTAAGAAGAAAGGTTTCCATTTCCACAGCCTAAGACATACCCATGTAGCATTACTTTTATTTAAGGGAGTAGATCTATACTCTATTTCAAAGAGATTAGGTCATTCAAACATGAGTATTACAGCTAATACATATGCTTACATGCTGGATGAACTTAAACAGAAATCTGATAGTCAAATTGTCAAAGTGCTTGATGAAATATAACAAGTCAGCGAACATTTAGCGAACATCAATAATCAAAAAGCCTCTAACCACAACGGTTAGAGACTTTTATTTATGGAGGTGAGGGGAATTGAACCCCTGTCCAAACGCATTCCGTCACTGACATCTACGATCATAGTTATATTATTTGAACTTCACTAGTCCAAAACGCCATATAACAGGGCTAGATGGACTAGCTAACCTGGAATGACTCTTTTTAACTATTCAGATGAGGTAGTTAAACGTAACTCACTAAGTTGATACTTGAATTCAGACGTGAGTAATCCGAAAACAAGCAACACATGCGCCTAAATTAGGCAGCTAATGCGTAAGAATTTTCTTTATTTGCAGTTATAAAACTGTGACGTTTTTACGTAGACGTGACCTACGAACCGCAGTCAATGCGAATCTACACCTGTCGAATCCCAAAACACCCCCGCTTTGGGTAAAAACAATTATAGCATAATATAGCAATCTTGCCTAATAATAAATCAAACGCAGAACTATAAATTTAAATTTGATTAAAACTATTTTTTAAACTTTTATTTACACAACAAATTATACTTGATAAAAACTGTTATAAAATATATAGTATTTTGTCTTAACTGTGCACTAAATTACTATTAAATATTGGCCAGAACAATACTATGAAACCTAGCCTGCCATAAAATGCCAATTCAAAGTAAAAGAAAACCGCTAAGAAAGTTTCTTAACGGTTCATCTATTTTTCTACATTATTAATTTAAATGTGCTAATCGAACAACATCACGTTCAATCATTAATTCCTCATCAGTTGGAATAATTAGAGCTTTGATCTTTGAATCTGGTTTAGTAATAAATTTCTCGCCATTAGATTTATTAGCTTCTAAATCTGGCTTTAAGCCAATGAATTCAAAAGATTTCATAACATTTTCACGAATACCAGAATCATGCTCCCCTACACCAGCGGTGAAAATAATTGCATCTGCACCCTTCATTTCCACCATATAAGAACCAATATATTGGATAACATGATTAACAAAAATTGCTCTTGCAAGATCAGCTTTTTTATCAGAATTATTCTCTAAGTCACGCATATCAGAAGAAATTTCAGAAATTCCCAGCAGGCCAGACTTATCATTTAAAACGTCAATCATTTCGTTGATATCAATATGGTCTTTATTCATGATATACTGCAAAACAGACGGGTCAACATCACCTGAGCGAGTACCCATAGTGATACCTGCTAATGGAGTGAAGCCCATAGATGTATCAAAAGACTTGCCATCTTTAACTGCAGTAATTGAAGCTCCTGAGCCAAGGTGACAAACAATCAGCCTCAAATCTTTGGCATCTTTACCAAGCATTTGAGCAGCACGAGCAACAATATAACGAACAGAAGTGCCATGAGCACCATACTTGCGCACACCATATTTTTCATAATATTGATAAGGAATTGAGTACATATAATGTACAGGATCCAAAGTCTGATGGAATGAGGTATCGAAAACGCCTACTTCCGGAACACCAGGTAGCAACTTCATAAAGGCTTCAATTCCTTTACCTTCAGCTGGATTATGAAGTGGTGCATATTCCTTTAAATCATAAACTTTTTGTAGATTTTTCTTATCAATCAGAGCAGAATCTTTAAAGTCTTCTCCCCCCGCAACTATTCTATGACCAACACCTACAATTTCACTCAAATCGCTAATCACATGATATTCTTTTAAAGCCTTAAGCAGCAAATTAACTGCAGTTTCCTGATCTGGAATTGCTACATCCTCAGCGTGTTTTTCACCATTAGCCAATTCAATTTCAAAGGAAGAGCCATCAATACCAACTCTGTCAGCAAGTCCACTTGCTAAAACTTTTTCTTCAGGTAAAGCAAACAACTTATATTTAAATGAAGAACTGCCTGAGTTGATTGCTAAAACTTTTTTCATAAATCTAATTCCTCCATAAACATGACTTTATAAATTTCACAAATCAATCAATGTTTTTAGTATACCACTCATTTAGTTTAACATTAAGCTTTATTAGGTCCTGTTCACTTTTAAATGAGTCTAACTTTGTGAGAAAAACTTCACTATTTCTGATATCTTTTCCATGATTTTGAAAGACTACAATTGATTTTTGATTAAATTTATTCTGAAAGGCACTGTCGGGTAACTCAATTATTGCACGCAGAAAAACCTTATCACTTAGCCATGGCATAAAGTCACTACCACCTTTGCCAGACAAAATATTTTGTGGCACAATCAGGAAAGCATAACCGCCGGCTTTAAGATTTTTAATAATCTGTTCAATAAATAAAAGATGAGCAAGCGAGTGACCAATTTCAGATTTGGTAGCAAAATTTTTTGCATTTTTATCAAGTGGATAATAACCAACTGGCAAGTCACTTACGACAACATCAGGGCTGTTAAACATCCAGGGAGTTAAAGCATCCTGGCAAAACAATTCAATATCAACATTACTCAAATGAGCTTCAATATCAGCAAAGCTCAACATTTCTTCATCATTATCAATACCATAAAGTTCAAAATCAGACTTCGAATGATTTGCACTTTTCAACTGATTAATCACAGAAAATAATAAATTCCCAGTTCCAATTGCTGGATCAGTGATTATCAATTTTTCTTTTGGTAAAAGTTTTAACATAAACATTGCAATCACTGTTGAAATCGCTGGCGGTGTTGGCATTTGATTGACATCTAGTCCATCTTCATTAACCGCTTTTAAAGTTAAATAAGTAAAAATCTGCAACTTTAATTTATTGGAAAGTTTATTATATTTTAATCTTGCATATTTGTGACTCAATTCTTGAATAGTTTTTTTATCGGGAGCACCCAGCTCAACTTTAATTTGTTTATTTTCAAGGTTATCAAAAGTTTCTGTCAGAGCATCCCCAAAAGAGACATTCAATGCCTCTTGTAAACACTTAACACAGTCTAAGAAATCATTAAACAGTTTTTCAATTTTATCCATTGCTTATTCCCCTTATCTCTTAAACATTTTAATAGAAAAAAGGTAATTAGAGCAAGAGAATCAATCATTAATTAAATATTCAATTAATAAAAAATCATTTTCCATACTTTCTTGATAAATATCCAGATAAAATTGAATAAAAATTAAACAAGTGATTAATACCAGAATGCTGCTAAGAAACGCGTTAGCTTTTAGTCTTAGGCTTTTGTTTTTGCTCATTTAATTCCTTTTCTTTATTTTTTGGTCTAGTGCCAAATTTGAAATATAACTCTGATTTTCTGCCATCTGCTTCCGTAACATTTATTTGCAACATTTTATCTCTAGTGGTAAAACTGGACTTTTTTACATTTAATAATAGCGGCATGTGTCCACCTTCAGGAGTAGTCACACGTAACATCTTTTTATATTGTGTCAAACGATATATTGTATCGTTTCCTTGCGCATCAATTTTTTCAAAAACTGCTTTTTCAGAATTGGATCTCTCTGGTAAAGTAAATACTCTTTGGCTACCTTTGCCCTTAATAAACCGGTTTAGCTGCACGTAAGAAAATACAATGTCGTCAGTGCGATGTTGAACTTTATTTGCTAATGTAAGACTTTTTAATAAATTCTGTAGAATCAGTACTACGATCAATGTTATAAAGACCGCAAACACAGCTTCTGCCAAAATAAAGCCTTTAGTTTTTAATTTTGTATATCTTTTCTTCTGTTTTATCATAAATGCTATTTTTACCACTAAGCTCATAAATGTGATCATGAACTAATATTCTTTTTATTTCATGCTCTTTTAAAACGCGCCAAGCATATGCTCGATCTGTTTTTTGCTCTATTCTGCGCTCGATTATTCTACTTTCTCTCACAGTTAATGCTAAAGTTGCAACACTTACTAATGCAATTATTAAACCAACCATACTCTCTGCCATCAAAAAACCGCTTTTTTTCCTATTTGTCATCAATTGCTCGTCCCCAGGTCATTTGCAGCTTCACTCTTCGAGTATCTTGATGGTTTCTAACAGTGATTGTGTGTGGTGGTAATGAACCACTAATTGAAATTTTCAATAGGCTTAAGTTGCTTATACTTATTTGTGGTTCTATTTTTATTATCTGCGGCTTTTTTCCTCCGGTAATTATTATTTCTTTTAAAGAAGGATAATATCTAACTATACTTGTGCGATTTTGTATTGCTGATCTTCTTGCTGCATGTTCAATAGAGCTCTTAATTTCTTTAACTGTATTTTCAAGTATTAGTTTTTCTCTATATTCATTTATTTTTAGAGCACCTAAACCGGCTAAACCAAGCGTAATAGTGAGGGTAACAACCATTTCAACTAGAGTAAAACCCTGTAGTTTGAACTTATTTAGCATTTCTTTCAACTACACCATCAGTAACCGTATAGTTTTTAGACTTTGTAAATTGTTTTTTAGTTAAATAGCCATCATCAAACATATTTTGAAAATTAATTTCTTTACCATTACGATCTTTGTCATCTTCGTAAAGTGTAGCTTGAGTTTGCAAGGTTGTTTTAAAAGCATCATTAGTCCTTTCTTTAGCACTATTTTTTTGCTTTGTTAAATTTGGTGCAATGATTATAAGCAGCATAACTATAATTGCAACCACTACTACCATTTCAATTAAAGTAAAACCTTTTACCTTGCGTTTCTTAGGTGTAAATTTTGTCAAAATGTTTTTCACTTTTTCCTCCTATATTTCTTGCATCATTGCATACATTGGCAATAAAAGTTTCAAATATAATCCAATAATGCATAAACCGATTAAAATAAAACAAATGGGTTGAACATTTACTATTAATTTCTCAATCTTTTGTGTTAAATCATTAAAAAAAGAACGTCCTAATAATAAAAACTTTTTACTCAAGTCATCTCTTGTTGCTCCGGCTTTTACCAGCAATAAAATTTCATTAGGTAAAAATTGCTCTTTTTCTATGATTTCTTCAGGATTCATCCCCTGAGCCAGCTGTCTACCGACTTTTTTCCCTACATATTGTTGTAAAGATCCCTTAACTTGCATGGCTGAATAGTCACAAATTTTTTGTAAGGAAAAACCACTAGCTAGTAGTAGTCCGGTATCATAGATCAGGATATATTTCACATAAATTTGAATTAACGGCCCGATAATTGGAAAGCCACTAAGTCTCTTCAAAGAGCGATAATCTTGTTTTCTTAGTAACAGAAGTATTCTGCTCATAAAATAAACTAAACTTAAACTCAAAATTAATAAAAGCAATAGCAGATAGTCTCCAGTATGTTCACCTGTTTCAGCAAACTGATTAGATACAAAAGTCTGCATAAATAATAGAAGAAAAATCATCATTAACACTAAAATAAAAGGGTATGTCATTTCAGATTTCAACTTTTTTATTTGCTCATGTTTCAAACGAGTAAGAGTTGCAATTTGGGTTAAACATTCAATTAGGTTTCCCTGTACCATCGATAGCTCAATCTGAGTAGCAATAGTCTTGGGAAAGCCCAAATTCAACATTTCAGAACTTAGTTTCTTTCCAGACTGAATTCTTTTACTCAAACTATTAAATAAAATTTTCTTTTGAGGCCATATTATTGGCATCATTTCCAAACTCGTATTTAATGAAAAGCCATTTGACAAACTATTTTGTAAATATTCAAGAAATTCTAAGCGCTCTTTATTTGATAATTTATCCTGCCTGAAATTTTTCAAAGACCTGTTCACTAATTTGATTCCTCTCCTTTAGCTTGACCAAATTTTGGTGCCAATTAACATAATCACCTCGCTTATGCTTGCTTATGTCCGCTTGTAATTGGCTTCCACTATCAATGTCCATTAAGCAGGCAAAACCTTTATCATTTGGCAATAGTCGTTGATAACTGACTGCGGTCAAACAGTTATAGAGATCCGCCGTGTTAATCTGCAGACTTTCTAATCTCGAAATGGTCTGCAAAGTACTTTTAGCATGGACAGTTGCTAAAACAAGATGACCACTTAAAGCAGCATCTACTGCAAGCCTTGCCGTTATCGCATTTCTAATTTCACCAATTATTAAAATATCTGGTCTATGACGCAAAGCTGCTTCAAGCAACCTGGAATATGTAATTTCTGCCGTGAGATTAACCTGCGTTTGCAAAAAATTTATTTCATGTATTTCCACTGGATCTTCAATTGTCATGACCATCTGATTCTGACCAATCATTTTGGCCAAGTTATACATAGTTGTAGTCTTACCAGAGCCAGTTGGACCACTAGTGACTATTAATCCTCTTTGATGCGCCAAAGTTTTCAGAATTTCTATTTGCTCATCAAAAAAATATTCACCTGTATTTATTTGATAAATAATTCTAATTACCAGTGATTCACAGTCATTAAAGTCTCCAATACTGGATAAACGCAGATAATATATTTGATCATGAAAATGATACTCAAAAGCTCCTACCTGTGGCCTGCGATGTTCGGCAATATCCATTTGAGCAGCAAATTTCAAAAAATTGATCATTTCTTTGCCTTCATTTATGGAATATTCAGCTTGATTTTCTAAGCCAGTTATTGTGCGAAATTTAACAACTAAATTATCACCAACTATTAAAAAGAAAATGTCGCTCGCATGCTCATTTATCGCATCTTCAATTAAAGAATTAACAGCTTCTTTGATTTTCATAAAAACCTCCTTTCCTTGCTACCATAATTAATTACGCAAAAAAGCAAATTTTTTTCAGATATATTCAAAAAAGACTGGAGATCTTCACAATTAAATTTATAAAATAGATATCAGAAATTATTCAGGCTTTGATTATATTTTATTTACTCAAACAAAAAAGCCGTACGTTAGTGCTGCTTTTACTCATTAAATACTCATTCATAATACGATTTAAAAACATACTTATTAAAGAAAACAAGGCAGAGAAGTTGAAAAAATAATTTTAGACATAAAAAAATTCTCTAAAACCGAATTTTCGATTCTAGAGAACCCATTAAATTAAATGAATATTTTCTTATTCTTCGTCAGCTGCAGCTGTATAGACATTCTGAACATCATCGTCATCTTCTAGAGCATCAACTAAATGGTCAAATTGCTCTTTTTTGTCATCTGGCACAGGCGTGGTATTTTCAGGTATCATTGTCAACTCTGCATTGGCTAATTTATAACCATCTTTTTCAAGTGCATCCCGAACTTGTGCAAATTGTTTAGGATCTGTATAAATTTCATAAGCATCATCGCTAGTTTGCAAGTCATCTCCACCAGCATCCATAACGTCAAGTAACATCTGATCTTCATCAGCATCAGTGGTTGTGCGATCAATGACAATATAACCTTTACGATTGAACATATAAGCAACAGAACCGGTTGCTCCTAAAGAACCACCATTACGAGTAAACGCTACTCTAACTGCAGAAGCTGTCCGATTTTTATTATCAGTTAAAGCTTCGACAAAGATAGCCACACCACCTGGTGCATAACCTTCATAAGTAATTTCATCATAATGTTCTTCTGAATTGCCTTCTGCCTTTTTAATAGCACGGTCAATATTTGACTTAGGCATATTGTTAGCATGGGCCTTGTCCATTACCATGCGCAAGTTAGGATTTCCGGAAGGGTCAGGACCACCATTCTTTGCAGCCATGTAAATTTCACGAGATAATTTTTGGAAAATCTTACCCCTCTTTGCGTCTTGTGCATTCTTGCGGCCTTGAATATTGTGCCATTTTGAGTGTCCTGACATTTAAGAATCCTTCTTTCTTTTCTTATCATTAACGTTATTATCTTACCGCACAGGACCATAAATTTCAATACAAGCAACTATTTCTCCTGCTTTTTTAATTAAATATGAATGTGCTTTCATTAAAATAAGTTTCTCTAGCCTCTGGTCATCTTTTTATTTAATTAGTAAAATAAAAACATTAGTTGTTTTTCAAAGGAGAGAACTTTAGTGGAAGAAATAAATGCAAACAAAAAATATATTTCTTGGCCCGTTTTAACCTTGATGGCTTTTTGTACCGTTATTGGGTTAGACGATATAATGTACAACTTCCAAAACCAAGGAATGCCAGTTGTTACTTCATGGATTATCATGTGTTTATTCTATGTTATTCCTTATTCTTTAATGGTTGGGCAACTGGGATCTGTTTTCAACAGTGAAGGTGGCGGTTTATCTTCTTGGGTTCGTGGAACTAATGGCGAATTTCTGGGATATTTTACAGCCTGGACTTACTGGGCTGCTTCCATTCCCTATGCGGTTGATTCTGCTAATGAAATTATCGTTGACATTGGCTGGGCACTGACAGGTTCGGAAAAGTTTCAAAGTCAAATCTCTAACACAAAATTTGCTTTAATGACATTTGCCATGTTTATTATTTTCATTATTGTTGAACATTATTTTTCTCACTCAATGGAAGTCTTATCTACTATTGGCGGTGGACTCATGCTTATTATGACCTTGATGTTTGTTTTCCTGGCATTTCTAGGACTGGCAAAATCAGGAGGTCATATGGCTACCCAACCATTTACCTGGCGGACATTAATTCCCAAATTTGACATGCATTATTGGACAACTATCGCAATGCTCATTTATGCCTTAAATGGCTGTGAATTGGTTGCTCCTTATGTGACCAAAATGAAAAAGCCTAAGTCTGACTTTCCAAAAGCAATGATTGCACTTGCTTTAATGACTATTTTTTTAACAGTTTTTGGTTCATTTGCACTGGGAATATATTTTAACAGTTATCATATTCCTAACGATTTAAAAATGAACGGAGCTTATTACGTATTTGACATGGTCGGACACCAATACGGCTTAGGCAAAACTTTGCTTTATGTCTGGGCTTGGACTTCTGTTTTCTACAACGCTGCTTTATTAGCAGTACTACTTGACGCGATGACCAGAATGCTCATTTCTGATACTGGTGATAAGTACATGCCTAAATTTTTACAGAAAAAAGATAAAAATGGTCTGCCTATCAATGGTTACGTATTAACCGTTTCTTTATCGGCATTTATCATGCTCTTAGGTATCTTTTTACCAGACATGAACGACATTTTCAATTGGCTGCTAAACCTGAATGGCATCATCTCACCGGGAGTAACTTGCTGGATATTTTTCTCCTTCATGCAAATTAGGAAAAACTCTAAAAAGTTTACTTCAGACTATGTCTTTATAAAAAATGATAAATTAGGATATCTGGCCGGACTATTTTTATTGATAGTTACTGCTGCAGCTACTATCTTAGGCATTGCCCCACAAGATATTAAAAAATTCAGCGGTTATTGGTGGTATGAACTAATTATCAACATTGTTGCCATTATTGTCTTAATCGGCTTGGGAGTGATATTACCAAGCATTAGGCGTCGTGAAGAAGAATACGGCATCGCATTTAATCGCAGACAATGGATCACTATGTTCATCCTGATCATTGGTTCCATTATCTTTGACCTTTATTTAGGCGAAAAAAATGCTTTATTTAATAATGCAATTATTAATTTCGGTCAGGTAAAAATCGGTATCAATATCTTTTTGATTATTATTGAAACAATATGTGCAATTTTAATTTGCTGGTTAGTTGGTAAAAGAAAGCCCATTACAACTAAATAAATATAGATAAAAGCAGAAACGTTGCCAGCAACATTTCTGCTTTTCCTTTTAAATTAATGAATATCTGGAGGTAAACCTCACGCTATTTACTATATAATATAACTAGTAACACTTATTAAGGAGATTAAAATGACACATATTCCCTTTAAAGCTGTAGCAGTAGACATGGACGGTACTTTTGAAAATGATGACAAACAATATGATCATCAACGCTTTGAAAAAATTTTAACCAAGTTGAGGCAGCACCACGTTCACTTTATAGTTTCCAGTGGCAGACCATTATCACGTTTGCGCCAAGATTTCTTTGATTTCTTGGACAGAATTGATATTGTAGCTGATAATGGTTCAATTCTCACTCAAGACAATAAAATAATTGTTCGTCACGTTTTTACCTATAAAACGGGTATTAAACTGATCAGTTTTATTGAAAATAATTATCCACAAGTACATATTGCTGCTAGTGGGTTAGATCATTCTTATATTAACAAAAAAGCCCCGACTCAATTCAAAAATATGATGCATTTCTTTTACCCCAATGTAGTCGAGATTGCAAAATTAGTTGATATCCCTACAAGCGATAGTTTAACAAAGCTAACTCTAAACTGTTCTTCCAAGCTCGCTGGCGAACTAGAAAAAAAGTTCAATCAAACAAACCCTGAACATATTCACTGTACTACCAGTGGTTTCGATAATATTGACGTTATGCCCAACAATGTTAATAAAGGGCAAGGCATTAAATATTTTTTGAGGTATTTTAATGTTAAGCCAGAAGAACTCATAGCGTTTGGAGATGGCATGAATGACCGTGAAATGATTGAATTGGCCGGGTACAGTTATGCGATGAAAAACGGTCATGAAAAACTTAAAAAGATTGCAAAATATGAAGCACCATCAAATAATGACATGGGCGTTTTACAAGTATTAGAAAGTTTTCTAGATTAAAATAAGTTTATATCAGTTATTTTAAAAATCAGTAAGGACAGATTTTCATGAGTTATATTGACGTAAGACACAATTATAAACGCTATCAAACTGGAGATACTGAAATATTGGCTAATAATGATGTCAGTTTTACCGTGGAAAAAGGTGAATTGGCTATTATTTTAGGCGCATCAGGAGCAGGTAAGTCTACAATTTTAAATATTTTAGGTGGAATGGATAACAATAGTTCTGGTGATGTTATTATCGATGGTAAAAATATTGCCAAATATAATAAAAGACAATTAACCAGTTATCGTCGTACTGACATCGGTTTTGTTTTCCAATTTTATAATTTAATTCAAAACCTAACAGCAAGAGAAAACGTAGAATTGGCTTCGGAAATAGTGCCAGATGCACTCGATCCGGTCAAAACTTTGATAGATGTTGGTCTTAAAAACCGCATTAATAATTTTCCTGCAGAACTTTCAGGTGGTGAACAACAAAGAGTGGCAATTGCTCGGGCAATTGCCAAGAACCCCAAAATTTTACTTTGTGATGAACCAACAGGTGCACTTGATTATCAAACTGGAAAAAGCGTTTTGCAAACCATTATCAACATGAGTCGTGACAATGGTACTACAGTAGTGATAGTTACTCATAATAGTGCTTTAGCTCCCCTTGCTAACCGTGTGATTCACTTTCATGACGGCAAAGTTACTCAAATTGAAGAGAACACGAATCCAGCAGGTGTTGCCAGTGTTAAATGGTAGAAAAGGCTAATCATGAATAAAGTTATTCTGAAAGATTTTTGGCGCTCGATTAAACATACCAAGGGACAATTTGTTTCTATTATGGGGTTAATGATGATTGGTGCATTTGCCTTAGTTGGTTTAATGGTTACAGGACCTGACATGCGTGATACCGGCAATCACTATGCGCAAAAGCTCAACACGGCTGACCTGACTGTTATCTGCAATTACGGTCTAGACCAAAAAGATACCCACAAAATTAAACAGACTAAAGGTTTGCAATCCGTTGAATTTGGCTACATGACAGATACCGTCATTAAAAACAGTCAGGAAAGTTTTCGTATTTTTTCAAAACCAAAATCGGTGGGCAAATTTGAACTGCGTAAAGGTCATTTACCAGTAAAAACAAATGAAATTGCTTTAGCAGACTACTATTCAGATAAATATAAAATTGGTCAAAATATCAGTTTTACAGAAAAGAAAAATGTTTTAGGAAGTACTCTGCTAAAACGTAAAAACTTCAAAATTACAGGTTTCGTTCGCTCCAGTCAGATTTTATCAAATGTAAACTTAGGGCAAAGTAACAGTGGTACTGGAGAGCTTAAAGGTTATGCAGTAGTCAGTCCTAATGCTTTTAATCATACGGTTTATATAGTGGCCAACCTAAGATACAAGGACTTACGTGGCCTCGACTCTTATGGCAAAGTCTACACTAGTAGAGTTAAGCACCATAAAAAAGGTTTACAAGATACTCTGAAAAACACCGCGCATCAAAGGCAGAAAAGAATAATGACTGCCGCTAACAAAAAAATTGCACCTCAAGAAAAGAAAATTCAACAAGCAGAGCAGAAATTACAGGCTGCAAGTGAGCAAATTAGTTCCGCAGAAAAACAACTAGCCCGCAAAAAAAGTAAATTAGATGCGCAAATAGCGCAGGCCAAAAATGCTGGAGCTAATTTACCACAAGCGGCAAGAATACAACTACAACAAGCTCAACAAGAAATTGCTGCAGGTGAGCAAAAATTGCAGCAAGAAAAAAAGATTTTTGCCCGTAAATCTGCCAGCGCCAATAATAAAATTAAAAGAGGCAAAGAAAAAATCAGCAAAGCTAAAAAGCAATTGCGGAAATTGGCTCTACCAAGCTATAGCGTATACAATCGGCGCGAGCTACCAGGCGGTGAAGGAAATTTAGTTTATACAACTGTTGCACAAGTGGTCGAAGACTTAGCTAAAGTATTCCCTATTTTTCTCTACTTCGTTGCGGCATTAGTTACCTTTACTACAATGAACCGCTTTATTGATGAGGAAAGAATCAATTCCGGTACAATGAAAGCCCTAGGCTATAATGATCAGGTCATAATTAATAAATTCATCGCTTATGGCTTTATTTCAGGTACAATCGGCACTATTTTGGGCATTTATTTGGGACACACTTTGATGCCGCAAATTGTTTATCATGCCTATTACAAATCTATCACGATACCGCCAATTGAATTACACTTTCACTGGCAAATCAGTCTGATTGCTCTAATACTATCTTGGATCAGTTCCGTTTTGCCCGCTTATTTGACCGCTAAAAATGAATTTAGGGAAAAACCGGCCGCATTACTACTACCTAAGCCTCCTGCAGCAGGTTCTAAAATCTTACTGGAAAGAATACCTTTTATTTGGAACCATCTCAGCTTTACTCATAAAGTTACTGCCCGTAATATTTTTCGTTATAAAAAGCGCATGCTGATGACTATTTTTGGTGTTTGTGGTGCCGCTACCATGCTCTTTGCCGGTTTTGCTGTAAAAAATTCGATTACTAATATGAATAATCGGCAATTCAATGATCTCATTCACTACAACATGATTGTGGCCCAAAAGCCTGATATTTCACCCCACCAGCACAAAACTTTAAATAACAAGTTAAAAGAAAACAGCATTAAGTCAGAAACACCAATTTACTATGAGTCAATGTCTAAAACTGCTGGTAAAACTGGTGATACACAAGATATTACCTTAATCGCTCCTTCTTCTAGCAAAGTGCTGAAGAACTATGTTCATTTAAATGATCGTAAAACTAAGCAGACGTTGCACTTATCAAACAACGGGGTTATTATTTCAGAACGCTTGTCAACATTGCTCAAGGTAAACAAAGGTGACTATATATCTCTAACGGATAAGAATAACCGTCCTCGGAAAATGAAAGTAGCTGGCATCACTGAAATGTACATGGGACACTTCGTCTTCATGAACAAAACGCAATACCAGAAAGTTTTTAACAAACGGTTCACATCAAATGCATACCTGGTTAACTTAAAAAATTCCACTCGTAAAAACACGAGAAAAATTGCTGCGCAATTTATGGCTCTTAATGGTGTAGCAGGTGTGGTGCAAAACACTACAATTAGCCAAGAATTGGACGTAGTGGTAAAATCTCTGAACTTGATTATGGTTGTTTTGATTGTAGTTGCTGGACTTTTAGCAATTGTAATTCAATATAACCTTACTAATATTAATATTGCTGAAAGAATTCGCGAACTCTCAACTATCAAAGTTTTAGGTTTCTTCGATAATGAAGTAACGATGTATATTTATCGCGAAACTATTCTTTTAACAGGTATTGGCATTTTAGTCGGTTACCTCACAGGGGATTTACTTTACCGCTATATTCTTTACGTGGTGCCACCAGACAATGTCATGTTTAATCCGGCGTTATCTGTCTCAAGTTTTCTGTGGCCATTAGGAGTTATCGGTATCATTACGATAGTTCTAGGATTTATTGTTAACAAAAAATTAAAAGACCTTGATATGCTTGAAGCTTTAAAATCAGTTGATTAAATAAATAGAACTGTTCATCATTGAGCAGCTCTATTTATTTCTGCAAAAATTAAAAACTAAATAAAAATATGTTATACTTTACTCATTAGATTTAATGCTCACAACAAGATCTTCAAATTAACGTGTATAAAGAACTTAATCATCCTTCCTTTTTAATTGATAAAGTTCCAACAAATTAATTTTGGAGATAAAATTGAATAATATTTTACAAGTTAAACATTTAACAGAAACTTATAAAGATAAAAACATAGCATTTCAAGCTCTAGATGATGTTTCTTTTACAATTGATCAAGGAGAAATATTAGCTCTATTAGGACCTAATGGCGCGGGGAAAACTACCACTGTCTCAATTATAGGTGGCTATTTGCTCCCTACTTCTGGTCAGGTAATTTTAAACGGACAGGATATTACTACTGCTCGTAAAAGACCTAGCATCGGCGTTTCTTTTGGTGGAGATCTAGGGTTTTATCGTAACGCTACAGCAAAGCAAAATTTACAATTTTTTGCGGATCTGGCCAAAGTACCCTTTCGTAAGCAAAAAACTGAAATACAGCGAGTTCTGTCTATTGTTGAGCTGGATAATGTCGCAAACAAAAAGGTAGGGAAATTTTCTAAAGGAATGACGCAAAGGCTGCATATCGCTCGTTCCTTGTTAAATAATCCAAGTTTATTACTTTTAGATGAACCTACTAGTGGTTTAGATGTTGAAATAGCGCAAAGCGTTCAGAAGACTATTAAAAAATTAGCAGATTCCGGCATTAGTATTTTATTAACAAGTCACACCATGTCAGAAGTTGAAAAGCTAGCTAAAAATGTAGTTATTCTAGGTGCAGGAAAAGTTTTTTTCACTGGCACCGTTTCTGCTGTTTTGGGTTTGGCTGAAAAAGAAATCAACCAAAAACCTAAAAATTTGGAAGAAGCTTATTTGGCAATAGCTCCTAAACTAAGGAGGAATTAGATATGCGTTTTATTCGTCTTTTCCTCTTTCATGTAAAAGATTATCTTTCCGATCAGTACTTTGTCTGGTTAACAATCACTAGTACTGTCTCCATTTTTTTGATGCAATATATTATGGCCTATGCTTCTCACGATTTGAATAATCCACAATTGTGGCTGCAAAGTGGTATTTTTGGCATGTGGACCTCGTGTACAACCGTTGCCGGCTGTATCGGTTTTGAACGTTACAAAGGAACGCTGCCATATTTGCTAAACAGTCAATATGACGAGCGAGCTTCTTTAATTACTTTACTTTTACCTGCTTCGAGCTATGGTTTATTTTCATTTCCTATTGCTTATATTCTTGCAAAAATTTTAGGAGTAGCTACTGGTAAAATTTCTCTGTACCAGATTTTGCTAATTTTTCTACTGTGGATCGGATGCTCAGTAATGGGAATTTTAATTTCTTCATTTCTTACTCTTTCACCTAATGCAATGGTTTATGAAGGCTTAATTGGCACTCCTATATTGTTATTAGCAGGATTATTTGGCAATGAGACCATTTTGAATCCCTTAACCATCTTTTCTCAGTGGTTTATTCCTATAACTGGACCAATTGCTTCTTTGTCCCATAATAAAAGTCTCAACTGGACTGCTTATTTTTGCAGTTTACTTCTTTGGCTTTTGTTAATTGTGATTATTGTGAGAAAAATTAATGACCTTGTCAGAAAGAAAGGAGCTCTGAAAATTATCTAATGTTTGCTACACAATTCTCTGGCCTTTCTTTTCTCAATAATTGGCGTACAAAACTAACTTATTTCTTTATCACACCAATGATAAATCTGGCCCTGTTAGTATTAATCAATATGCAGTATTCTAATCAATTTAACTGGGATGTTGCGATCAATTCAATTGCAATAGATGCTGCGGTACTTGCTCTTGAAACATTTTGTTCTGCCGTGATTAATGATGCAGACTTAAAAATTGACTTTGAATTAATTGCCAAAAGACCTTTCAGTATCAAGTATTGGCTTTCTAAATGCATTGTTGCCATTATTATAGGTTGCATTTTAGCATTAATTAACCTATTTTTATTGTACTTAGCCGGCTCTCCCATAGTCATTATTGAACGAGCTTTACTCATGCTACCGCTCTTATGTATTTATGGCTGCGTTTTAGGTTTTGTATCTTGGGCCATCTCATGGCAAATGAATGATCCTTACTTTTTGGAGAATATTTTTAGCAGTTTAGCCCAATTAGTATCAGGAGTCCTAGTTGTAATTTCAGCTTATCCTGAATGGTTAAAAGCAATTGCTGTATTATTCCCTTTTGCAGAACCTGTTACTTACATCAAAACTGGTAGCGCCAATTTGATGTACAGTGCATTAATTACATTTATTTGGCTCATTATTGGAATTTTAGCTTATATTAGCCAAATCAAGCCAGTTCTGGCTAAAGGTAAACACCATTATTAAAGCTTACACAGTAAAATAGCAGTCGCAAGATTTGCGACTGCTATTTTTATATCTATATTTTTGTTTTTCCTAACAAAACTGAACTGAATACAACCGATAATGAACTAAAGGCCATTGCTAATCCTGCTATTTCCGGACTAAGTGTGAGACCCACACCTGCAAAAACGCCAGCGGCAACAGGAATACCCAGTACATTATAAATGAAAGCCCAGAACAGATTTAGCTTTATCCTATTAAAAGTCTTGCGACTAAGTTTCAAAGCGCGAACAACATCTTCCAAGTCATTTTTGATAAGCACGATACCACCTGCATCGATGGCAACATCCGTACCTGAACCCATGGCAATTCCTACATCTGTCTGGGTTAGAGCTGGCGCATCGTTGATCCCATCACCAACAAATGCGACATGGTGCTTCTCTTGCAATTTTTTAATAACTGCTGCTTTATCAACCGGCAAAACCTCAGCAATTACCTGATCGATATCCACCTGTTTTGCAATAGCCTGGGCTACTTGTTGATTATCTCCAGTTAACATGACAGTTTTCAAGCCTAAACGATGTAAGTCGTTTATCGCATTTTGGGCATTCACTTTAGGAGCATCCTGAATTGCAATTAGACCCAGCACTTGATTATCTTGAACAACAGACACTACTGTTTTTGCCTCACTTTGCAATGCCACTATTTGCTCTTCTAATTCTGGAGCAATTTTAATTTCTTTTTGTTTTTTGGGACTGCCGACCGCAACATTTGTACCAGAAATTTTACCAGTGATACCCCATCCCTCAATTACAGTAAAATTTTCTACCGTTTTTAACTGCAACTTTGCCTTTTTAGCCGCAGCTAATACAGCTGGAGCGAGAGGATGCTCAGATAATTTCTCTAAACTGGCAGCATATTGTAGGACATTTTCTTTATCTCCCACAATATCTGTTACTTGTGGTTGACCTTTGGTAATCGTTCCCGTTTTATCAAAAACTATAGTATCAATGCTGTTTGCAGCCTCTAAAATTTCTCCATTTTTAATTAGGATTCCCATTTTGGCACCACGACCAGTTCCAACCATTAATGCAGTTGGTGTTGCCAGACCTAAAGCACAAGGACAGGCAATAACCATAACCGCAACGGCAAAAACTAATGCAGTTGCTATGCTTTTACCTAAAAAAATATACCAAACTAAAAATGTTACAATTGCAATAATCAAAACTGTGGGAACAAAAATATTTGCAACCTTATCAGTTAATTTTTGAATCGGTGCATGACTGTTCTGTGCCTTTTTAACAATCTCAATAATTTGCGCCAGCATCGTTTCATTACCAACTTTTTGGGCTTGCATCACAAATGATCCCGTTTGATTGATTGTTGCTCCTATTACCTGATCGCCTGTCACTTTTTTAACCGGCATACTTTCACCAGTTACCATAGATTCATCAATGCTTGAATTGCCAGAAACAATTTTGCCATCAACTGGTACTTTTTGCCCAGGCATTACTTGTATGTAGTCGCCCTTCACAACTTCAGTGATAGGAATACTGACAAATTGCTTATCGCGCTTTACTAAGGCATTTTTTGCACCTAAATTAAGCAATTTCCCCATAGCGTCAGAAGCAGTTGCCCGCATTTTTTCTTCTAAAACCTGCCCTAATAAGACGAAAGTAATAACAAAAGCAGCACTTTCAAAGAAAACAGGTCTTTTAGTAAACATCGCATAAATACTGTAAATATAAGTTATCGATGTTCCTAAAGCAACGAGGGTATCCATATTTGAATGGTGCTTTTTAAAGGCAGACCAGGCACTAGTAATAAATGGACCTGCTGAAATCAACATAATTATTGTTGTAAAAATAAGCATGATCCATTCGCCACCTGGCAACATCCATCCAGTAAAAGGGTGAATAATCATTTCCAGAAGCATTGGCAGTGATAATATTAGCGACGTCCAAAAACGTGTTGTAATTTTCATTGTTTTTCCTTAG
The DNA here is from genome assembly GCF_014323605.1 of Lactobacillus kimbladii. Classification (GTDB taxonomy): domain Bacteria; phylum Bacillota; class Bacilli; order Lactobacillales; family Lactobacillaceae; genus Lactobacillus; species Lactobacillus kimbladii_B. Next base: position 158,034 of record NZ_SCMB01000002.1, read on the forward strand.
CTATTTGACAATTACCTTACCATGAAACATGTTCATACTGCATTCCCATTGATATTCACCTGGTTTTGAAGTATCTATTTTAACCGTTTCTACTTTGCCTTCAGGTAATTTCTGATTTATGCCAAAATCTGAAAATACAACATGATCTAAACAATTGGATGAGTCTGTTCTCTTAAAGTTTAAAGTAGCGGGTACTCCCCTTTTAAGAACAACTCTTTCTGGTGAATAACCACCTTTAACTTCAATATCAACACTCTGTTTGTTTGACTTCATAGTGGCTTTCTCCTCTTCTACTTGATGGCTACCAAAGAACCACCATGCAATAAAAGCTATTAGTGCAAGACCCAAAGCTAAGATAATAATTTTATTCATGATAATTCCTCCCATTTGAAGCCTATTATTAATGTCTACATTTGTAAACTAAATTTAGTATAAATTATGTATCTACAAATGTAAACATAAATGCTCAAAAAAAACTTACTGATTTTTTTCAGTAAGTTTTACCTTATTAATCTGCATCTAATCGCTTTAACCATTGAGTCAGATCATTTTTGTCCACCATTATTTGCTTAAATTCGGCCTTATTATCTGCGGCCAAAAACAGCATTAACTGCAGATACTTTGCCACAGAAAGTCCATAATTTTCCAGATTAGCCTTAGCTGCTTTTACTACTGTATCATTTAAACTAATTGTAAGAAGTTCGTCTTTCAAAGTCTATCCCATTTCCTATATTCTAAATAAAACTAACAGGATTATTTTAGAAAAGCCTCTATAGCTATGCAAGTATTTAATTCAAATTCATAATTCTTTTTATCTACCTGCTCCATTATATTTCCTCAAGCCTAAATTCCATACCCAATGGTCTAAAAATAAGAATACTAAGGCTATCAAAAGTTGCAATAACATTATTTGCCATTGCCGTGGTCTTATTAAAATAATTGTTGCAGGACAAGCAATTAGTCCAAAAGGCAGGATGAAATTAAAAATAATATTTCCCAATCCCCGATAAATACTTGCAGGATAGCGACTCATTTGTATCATACTTAAAAATAAATCATTTCTGGCAAAATTTGTGGGAAACCAAAATGCCGAAATTGTCCATAAATACCAAAGAGAATAGTATAAAATGCAGCCAAAAACGCAAGAAAGCAAAAAGAACAACACCTGGCCTATATTAATACTTATACCCTGACATGCATAAATAATTACAAATAGTCCCAGGACCGAATTAATTAATTGTGTAAATTCAATTGCACTAAAAAAGTAATATACCTTAGCGTTAATTGGTTTTAATAAAATTGAATCTAAGGTTCCTTCTCTAATGTCTTTTTCCATTTTAGGCATTGATTTGACCAAGAAAGCCATTAAGAAGCCGTCAAGCATAGTATAAACGCCAACTAGCAACAGACATTCTTTGTAGGTCCAACCACCGATAGTATCAACATTTAAATAAATTACCTTAAAAAAAGCTATAGGAATGCCTAACCACAATATAGAAGAGATTATCCCAAACAATGTGTCTAACCTGAAACTAATAGTTTGCAATAAGGCAATTTTAATTAACGATTTGACTACTTTAAGTTTACTTTTCATAATCAACCCATTACATCAGAGTATCTCTGAAGCCCTTCTTTATTAACTATTTTTACTATTAAATAAAAAACTATCATCCATACAATTTCAATGATTGTCTTTTTAAGCCATATATTTAATGGTAATGCTTTAACAAGCGTATCAATTGGAAAAGAGCTGAAATATTGAAATGGCAGTAGTTTAATTATTTTTACCAAAAAAGGCGGCAAAATTTCTAAAGGAAAGTAAAAGCCTGCCAGCAGATTGACTACAACTTCTTTTACCAGTAAAACAAAGAAAAGATTGTCAAACCAGTATGCTACACTACCAATAATATAAGAAAAAAGAAACCATAATATGGCTGCCATAATTAAACTAAATGCAAATTCAAGTAGCACGAGTAAAGAAATATGAATTAAATTACGCGCAACTATATAGACAAATCCAATAATTAAAATCGGAGCAAGCAAAATTAAATTTGCCAGTCTATCGCCCAGCATTTTAGCAAAATAATATTTTTCAACTGTAATTGGTCTATGGATGATATTAGACAATTCTCCTGAATGGATATCATCATTCAATTCCCAGTCAACTGCATACCATACAAAAGAATTAATAAAATTAACCCCAATATAATAAATTACCATTTGATTTTTGCTAAAACCACCAATAGTTTGACCATGATTCAATATTAATGACCACAAATAAAACATCACTAAACTTGGTACCAGTGCTTGCAGAAGCAAAATTATGACGCTGCTCTTATTGGCTAATATAGACTTCAATGAGACCTTGCTTACTGAAAAATAGGTTTTTATCATTTTTCTTTCTCCTCAGCAAATAGCTCTAAGATAATATCTTCAAGCTTCAGGTCATTTATTTGATAGTCGGAGCCTTGATTATCCCGTGCCAACCGAGCGATTTGGTCATCTACCTTTTCTACAGGAACCTTAATTGTCACGGTCAAATCATCCTGATCAATAATCTTGGCGCCCAATTTACTTTCGTTGAAGTTCTCCGATTTAATAAAAGTAATATATTTATTCTGATTAAACCTCTCTAATAAATCTGTTTTTGGTCCATCCCACATTATCTGACCGCTATTTACAATGATCAGGTGATCACAGATAGTTGCAATATCTTCCATATCATGAGAGGTAAGAAAGACAGTCAATTTTTCTTCCTTGTTCAGCCTTAACAAAAACTTACGTATATCCCTTTTTGCCAAAACGTCTAAGCCAATAGTCGGTTCATCTAAAAAGAGTATTTTTGGTCTGGTTGCTACGCCGGCCAGAAATTCTACTTTCATTCGTTCTCCCAGTGATAATTTGCGGGTTTGTACATCTAATTTTGAAGTTACATTTAATATCTGAGCCAGATCATTGACCGTTTTTTGAAAAATTTCTTCCGGTATATCGTACATTGACTGCAATAATTTCAAATAATCTCTAGGGGTTAAATCAGGAAAAAGCTGCGATCTATTTCCCATAACGACTGAGATTGACTTTTTGAAATCATTTATCCTTTTTGTAGGATCATAGCCATTTACCCTGCAAGTTCCGGCTGATGGAAACAAGGTCCCAGTCAGCATCTTAATGGTCGTGGTCTTACCTGCCCCATTTTTGCCAATAAAGCCAACTTTTTCACCGTTCTTGATAGTAAAATTGAGCGATTTTACTGCTTGCACTGCCGTCTTTTCAGGCTTAAAAATATTTTTAACAACTGCACGCCAGTTTTCACCCCTGCTGCTAATAAAATAATCCTTAGAAAGATTATGAACTTCAATCGCATTTTCGTTCATTTTTGACCTCATTTAGTTATCTAGCCAGCACAAAAAAGCAATTTTTAAAAGGACAATCCTTTTTACAAAATTGCTTTAAGTTTTGAACAATAATCATCATACATTTAGAAACTGTCATTGGTTTAACCTTATTACTTATAGTTTTTAAATCAGCAACAATTAGATAAATTCTACCATATTTTTAACAGTTTTTAAATATAATTTTAATTTTTGGCACAAAATATATTTTCTATTTAGAAATATCACTTTTTACTTGAGATGTATTCTTCTATTTGGGCAAGATAGTGTTCTTTTTCCTGCTGACTGATCCAAGAGGTTTTAAATGAATTTTGTGCTATTCGGATCAGTTCTTTTTCACTCCAATCACACTTTTGGGCAAATTTATAGTAAACATCATTAATATAATTACTACCCTTATAAGCCGGATCATCGGAATTAAAACTAATCAGTGCACCGCTATTAAAAAGCTCATTAATGGCCTCCTGTTCCATAACTTTGCGGGTGTAAAAATAAGCCATGGGACATGCTGTAATACCAATTTTTTGGTCTATTAAAAAAGCCATTAAATCCTCATTATCAACTATATTTAAGCCATGATCCAAACGATCTACCGTGATAATTTCTAAAGCTTGTTTAATATGATCAACTGTATCAACTTGGTGCAGATCACAATGCATTGTTAAATAGTAACCTTGGTGTCTAGCCTTAGCAAAAACCAGCATAAACTTCAACGGTGGGTTATGATGCTCATCTGAATCAAGACCAACACCTAATATCCAGCCTTTTTTATGATATGGCTCAGCTTCTTTTAAAGTTTGCATTGCTGATTCTTGTGAATACTCTCTTAAAAAGCACATTATTAATTGTACATCAATGTCTAATGGTGCTGCATCAACAATCGCTTCATGAATGCCCTCAATTACTGTAGCAAAAGGGATTCCTCGACTAGTATGAGCTTGAGGATCAAAAAACAATTCAAGGTGCTTAACATTGCTGTCAGCTTCTTTGCGCAAAAAAGCTGCAGTTAAATCATAGAAATCTTGTTTAGTCCGCAAGACCTGCATCCCTTTATAGTACGCCTTTAAAAATTCGGGCAGCCCTACGCCATAATTCCTGTCAATATCCGCTGGCGTCTTAGCACCGATATCAATCTGGTTTCTCTTAGCGATCGCAAATTCCATTTCTGCTTCTAGTGTTCCCTCTATATGAACATGCAGTTCGGCCTTGGGCAATCCGTCAACAAACTTACGAGATAATTTTTGGGTCATCTTTTTCTCCTTAACAAAATCACTATAAATACGAACATTTTAAGCGAATTCTAATTACCTTCTTTATCATCAAAGCTTTTATATAGCTACAAATCAATATTAAAAATCATAACATTTTTATTTATTACTTACAATAACTATTTATATTGTGCTTTTGTTCGATTTTTGCATTGAAATACTTCGGTAGTAATATTATAATTTTAACAATACGATCTATAATTTTATCTTGACCAAGGTTAAAATCACTAGTAAAGTGTAATCAATTTAACTTTAATATTTTTGAAAAGGAGAGTGCATTAAATGTCAAATTGGACAACAAAATTTGTTAAAGAGGGCTTAACGTTTGACGATGTGTTATTGATTCCAGCGGAAAGCCATGTATTGCCAAATGAAGTAGATCTTCATACTCAATTAGCGCCTAACCTGAAACTTAATATTCCTATTATTAGTGCTGGAATGGACACCGTGACTGAAGGCGCAATGGCAATAGCAATCGCCTTGCAAGGTGGTTTAGGAGTGATCCATAAAAACATGTCCATCACTGCCCAAGCTGGCGAAGTTGCAAACGTCAAAAATGTTGTTGTTCCATCTAACATTACCAAAGCAGCTGTCGATGACAACAATCACCTGCTTGTTGCTGCTGCTATTGGAGTCACAAGTGATACATTTGAACGTGCTGAAGCACTTATCGAAAAGGGTGCTGATGCAATTGTCATTGATACTGCTCACGGTCATTCAGCTGGTGTTTTGCGTAAAATCAAAGAAATTAGGGATCATTTTCCTCATGTTACGTTAATAGCCGGAAACATTGCAACTGGAGATGCTGCTAGAGCTCTTTTCGATTCTGGAGTTGACATTGTTAAAGTAGGTATTGGTCCTGGATCCATTTGTACCACTCGTGTCGTTGCTGGTGTCGGAGTTCCGCAAATTACTGCAATTTATGATGCAGCTACTGCTGCCAGAGAATACCACAAGCCAATAATTGCAGATGGTGGAATGAAGTATTCAGGTGACGTTGTTAAGGCACTCGCTGCTGGTGGAAATGCCGTCATGCTTGGAAGTATGTTGTCAGGTACAACAGAAGCACCTGGTGAAGTGTTTGAAAGCGATGGCCAAAAGTATAAGACCTATCGTGGTATGGGATCTGTCGGAGCAATGGCTCAAGCCCATGGATCCTCTGACAGATACTTTCAAGGCGGCGTCAACGAAGCTAATAAATTGGTTCCTGAAGGTGTTGAAGCACGCGTGGAATATAAAGGTGATGTTTCTGATATTATTTTCCAGATTATTGGTGGTCTGCGTTCAGGCATGGGCTATGTAGGTGCAGCCACTATTGCTGATTTACGTGAAAATGCTCAATTTGTAAAAATTACTAATGCCGGTTTAAGAGAATCTCATCCCCACGATGTCCAAATTACTAAAAAAGCCCCTAATTACGAGAGATAAATAAAGTAAATTAAAAAATAGTTATTACTTTCATGCAATAACTATTTTTTTGATCTATTTATCAGATATGGCTTCATTCAGCTTCTGTAAATTTTTTACTAATTCATTCTTCGTATCGGCTCCTAAAATTTCAGCATAACTATTCTCAGAATTAACAAAATAATAAGTTATTTTTGGTCCCAGCTTGATAGCTTTCTCAGTTAGGATTATTGCCTTTAATCGTGTATCATGTTGATCAACTTTTTTGGTAATTAAACCTTTTTCTTCCATTAAGCGTAATACATTAGTAGCAGTAGATTTCCTAATGTTAAATTCATGCTCAATATCCTTTTGATAAATTGATTTGTTTTGGGCAAATGAAGCCAAATATTCAATGATTAGCATCTGTGTTCCGGTTAAGCCAATTTTTCTAGCGTAGTAATCAACATTACGATTAAAAGTATTTTGTATACGCTGTAAGGCTAATCCTAATCTGTTCATTAATCTTACTCTATTCCTTTGTTTTTACCGATTTTGTAGCTTGATAAAGTAAGTATACACCAACAAGAACAATAATCAGAATAAAAATAAAACCTACCTGAGCAGCTTCAATATATTTTCCAGTAGTAGTGCTTTGACCACTCATCTGTTCCACAAATTGCATAATAGCTGAAATAATTGCCGTGCCGACGGCTCCAGCAAATTGCTGCGCCATATTGAACAGACCATTGCCATCTGTATTTTCTTTTTCATCTAGCTGACCAATGGAAGCAGTCATAGTATCACCCATTACCAGGCCTATACCCATCATTGTAATAGCATAGAACAGAATAATTTTGCCAGATGATAGTGAAGAAGCAAATATACAATAAAGAATCCCACCGATTATTTCCAAAACTGCGCCTGTCATTATTGGTTTTCTGGGACCATAATTGTCGAGCAATCTGCCACTAATTGGTGAGAGCACCGCTCCAACAAGTCCACCGGTTAAAAGCAGAAGACCCGCAGTCATTGCTGTAGAATTATTAACAATTTGAACATAATTTGGCAAAATGAAAGACAATCCTAAGGTATTAACTTGAAAAATAAAATAAGCCGTGATGCCTTGGGTAAATTTAGTATTTCTAAAAACTCTAATATTAATTAACGGAGTAGCAGTATTTAAAGAATGCTTGATAAAAATAATTAAGCAAATAACGCCGACTGCTAAAGGCAAAATAAACATAAAAGGTTTTTGTAAGATAGTAGACAAATTGCTAAAAGCAAAAATCAAGCCGATAAATGTTAAAGCAATGCTCAGAAAGCCCGCTGTATCAAGTTGCGTATGTACAATTTTCTTAGATTCGTCATTAATTGAAGCTATACCCATTAATAGAGAAATTATCATCACCGGAATTATAAAAATAAAGATATAACGCCAACCTAACGTATTGACGACTAATCCGCCAAACGTTGGTCCTAAAGCTGGAGCAACTGCCGTTATCATTGTTCCTATTCCCATAAGCAATCCAATTTTATCTAAGGGTGTCCGTTCCAAAATAATATTAAACATTAATGGAATAGCTATTCCCGCTCCTGCTCCTTGAATAACACGACCAAGTACTAGAAAAATAAATTGGTTTGCTACTGCATCAATCACTAAACCACAAATAAATAAAGTAGCGGCTGTAACAAAAAGTTTTCTTGAACTAAAATTTCTTTTTAAATATGCAGATAATGGCATAATAATAGAAGCAACCAATAAATAACCAGTTGTCATCCACTGTACGGTAGCCATATTAACATGAAAATCCTTCATCAAAACAGGAAAAGTAACGTTTCCCGCTGTTTCAATTAGCACACCCGAAAAAGACATTAATCCGGCTGCGAAAACGGAACAAATTAATTTTGCGTCTAATTTTCTTTGCATTCAAATTCCTCCTGAATATTTAGTTAGCAAGCTAACTAATTAACCATAGTAACTCACATTTTTTTGAAATGCAATAAAATAGAGCAAAAAAAAACACCTGAAACTCAGATGTTTTTCTTATAATTAAATATTTATTTATCAGTATCAATCACATATTTCTGCCAATAACGCCAGACATTTTCACTTGAAAAGCGTTTAGCATTTTCATATGCGCCATCGTTCATTTTCCTGCGTAATTTTGGACTAGCAAAAAACTCAGTAATTTTGGCAGCTAAATCATCTATATGACCACTTGGTACAATAAAGCCACTCTGACCATCAGCGATTAAGTCCTCTACTCCATAATTAATATTATATGAAACTACTGGAACGCCGTGAGATTGAGCTTCAAGTACAGAAAGATTGAAACCCTCATACCTGGATGTAGCAACAGCTAGCTGCGCATCATCATATATATGATTCATGTCTTTCGCATAACCCATAAAATGGACTACATCATCCAAGCCCAGATCCTGCACTAATTTTTTTAACTTTTTTTCTTCCTTGAAATTATCAGCACCATTACCATAACCATAGATATCTAAGGTCAGCGAATCATTATTTTGATAAGCCTGATTAAATGCTTCGATGGTGTCATCAATACGCTTTTCATAAAATAGTCTAGCTACTACTATTATTTTACCTTTAGTGCGCTCACTCATTAGTATATGCTCAACATGCAGCTGCTCATCTGACACTATTCCAACAGGAATAGCAACGATTGGTACTTGTGTCCGTAGCCTTTTACGCATATCATCTGCTTGTTGTTTTGTAGGAGTAATTACTAAATCGGTTTTACTAAGTAGCTCATTATTAGAAATTGAGTTGTAAGTAAGAGGTGAAGTAGGATCCCAATAATCTCTAAAATGAATACTATGAAAATGCTCAATTTTTCTGGCAGGCGTTTTCATATTAATCATTGGTACATTAGTAATATTGCTACGGTCCGAAATAAATGTTGATCTTTCATCCCCATCTTGTTCGTTCAATTCATCAAGCATAATGGTAAAGGCTTGACCATTATTCATTAGTGAGTGGACATTGCCATTAGTGTCTGTCATTTGAATGTTAGTAGCTGGATAGACATTTGGTTTTCTTTCATATGAGATTTCATAGTAAATGGTATTATTTGGACGAAAGAACAACTCATAAATCAAATGACCATCAACTGTATCATAAATTTGGGTCATACTCTTAAATCCACGTGTATCGTAAAATTCTTGTTTAATACAGTGGACATCAGCATTAAAATATTTAATTGTATCGATGCTGCCATTAGGCAACATAATAATAGTCATTGTTTTACGTTGACCCTCATAGACTTCATAACCATTGTCAATTTGTTTTACATTATTGTCACTCGGAATCGGCAAATCTTTTATAGTTACAATACGACTAGCAAACTTTACTGTACCGGCAAAAAAGTCAAACTTATTAACATAATCATCATCGGTCATGTCATACAAAGGTAAATTTCGGTGAGCAAACCGGTTATATTCCGTCGTCACTATTTTTGCCTCAACGTGATTACGTTTAAAGAGCATTAATCTTTTGACTTCTGCGTGCTCTATTCCTGAACTATTCGCATCTAATCTATTATCTAAAAAGTAATACATAAATTGTCCTTTATTCCTATATTCAAACTGTCATAGTCAATTTTAGCATAAAATTTCTAAATATAAGTAGTGAATTTAAAATGCAAAAAAAGTATTAACCGATCAATATTCGGCTAATACTGCTAATACTTTAGTTAAATTATTTACTGCTGCTTTTTAGTTAATTTTAAAATTAAAGGCCAAATAATTGCAGCAATTATGCCCAAAGCCAAACCGCCCCATAGAATCGGGGAGGTAGTTAATGAAATTCCATTTACAACATTACTTTCAAGCCATTGAACTAATTGGTTTGCTAAAAACTGTAGTGCTCCAAATGATCCTATGGACGCAACCAATAAAATAATTGAAGCCCAATATTTACCAAATAACATCAACAAAGCAGCTAGAATAAAAACTAATATAGTTGCAAAAAGGCAATAATGAAAAATACTAATAGTTTGGTTAACTTTATCCTTGTTTTCATCTAAACCATTGTTAATTTTATTTAACAGCAGGTTGCTTACAGCTTTCTGTACTTCATTATTTTCTGGAAAAGACAAATTTTTAGCAGACACTTCTCCATTTTCTTGATAAGTAACACCGAGATTATATAAGCTGACATAAGACATATCATTATGATACTTTTTAGGTAATTGCTCTAAAATTTTATCCTCAACACCGAAATCTTTAGCCAGTTTCAAGGTACCTTTTAGCCTTGAATCACCAGTATCATTTACGCTTTTTTTAATTACTTTCTGTGCCATGCCACGAACATTTTGCACATTAATAGTTATTGGTGACTCAAGTAGCAGAAAGCCAGAAATACAAACCGCTGCAGTAAAAATCACTCGGAATAAAATACTAGCAAATTTTTTCATTAAATTAACCTCCCACATTAATATTAACTATTTAATCTAACAGTCATGTTGACCCGAAGCTAAACAGTTACAATTAACCATTTCAGGAGCACTTTCTTTTTTATAAGCAAGTTCTTTTTCTATCTTAGCGATGTCACCCTGAGCAAGAGGCATATCTTTCAAAATAGCTATCATTACCTGACCTTTATGCATATCACACATATGACTCATCATTTCTTTTGTGACCTGAATCATCATTTCGATCTGAGTAACAGTAGCAGAATAAACGAAACGGCGACCATCTTTACGGGTTTTTAACAAATCCTTTTTGACCAAACGTCCCATCAAAGTTTTGATAGTAGATTCAGACCAGTTCTTTTTTGCCTGCAGCTGCTGAATCACTTCACCAGTGTGAATTTCTCCTAAAGTCCACACTATTCTCATAACTTCCCACTCAGCTTCGGAAATATTATGTTCTCTATTTTTTTCTACCATAATAATCAACTCAACTTTATTTTACTACAGAACAAACTTTTTTATTGCTTTGGCAATTCCATCATGATCATTATCTTCTGTCACATAATCGGCATAATCTTTTATCTCTTCGATTGCGTTACCCATGGCAATTTTCATAAAGTCAGGATTCGTAAACATGGAAACATCATTGCCCTGATCGCCAAACACCATAACTTGACTTGGCTTAATTTTCAATCTTTCAGCTAATTGTAAAACAGCATTTCCCTTGGAAGCATCTTTAATGTTGATTTCAACAATTGAGGAAAAACTGCGAACAATATCATATTTTGCAAAAGCCCATTGGGGAATATTATTCCATAATTTATCAACTTCTCGCTCATCATCAAGAACGCTTAAACCTACTTTATTAAAAGCAAAGTCTTGTGTTATTTCTTCAGCTTTACGCACTTTAAGCACATTATTTGTAAAAGTTGCATTCCTTGCCAGGTTAACTCCTATATCACGATCACATGTCCAATAGCATTCTGGGGTTTCAAAATGAAGGTTAACCTGAGCTAATCTTTGTAATTTTCTCATGTTAGTAAAATCGCGATAGTTCATTTCTTCATTCATTAATATATTGCCTGCCAAGTCTTGGATCACAGCACCATTGAAAACAATGTCATATTGCCTTTTACCCTGCAAACCTAACTGTTTATTAAATTCAATTGTACCTGACAATGGTCGACCTGTAGCCAGAACCACTTTTATACCCTGACTATCTGCTTGTTTAAGAACTCTTTCAGTTTCAGGTAAAATCTGCTTTGTAGTTGTCAGCAAAGTGCCATCTAGGTCAACCGCAATCAACTTTATTGCCAAAATAATATCCTCCTACACATTTTCACTATTTTCTTTATTATACAAAAGAGTCTGGGAAAAAAGTAGGTCATTATCCATACTAAAAAAGTAGACAAGCCTTAATTTTGATATAACTTCTAAATTCTAGGGTCATATCATTTTTAGTGGTTTGCCTACTCTTTTTTTTAAGGATTAATCAATAATATGATTTATTTTTTAACCCTTCTTTTCTGCAAATATCTTTTCCAAAAAAAGCCAAAATATTATTCTACCGTTACGCTTTTAGCTAAATTACGTGGTTTGTCCACATCCAATCCTTTATCTTTTGCTGCATAATATGCAAATAATTGTGCTGCAACCACACTAACAAGTGGCGAAAGATAATAATTAGCTTCAGGTAAAACAATATCATCGGCTGGTTTTGCTAATGATTTACGCGCAATAGTAATTACAGTTGCTCCGCGTGCGATTACTTCCTGAATATTGCCCCGCATCAGATCAGAGGTGACAGAGTCATTAATCAAAGCAATCACAGGTGTGCCTTTTTCAATTAATGAAATTGTCCCATGTTTCAGTTCGGCTGCTGCAAAACCTTCAGTTTGAATATAAGAAACCTCTTTCAGTTTAAGGGCAGCCTCTAAAGCTACTGGATAATCAATCCCCCTGCCAATATAAAAGGCATTACGACTTGGTATAATATTCTTTTGAGCGAGCTGTTCAATTTTCTCCTGGCTGGAAATAACTTGTTCTATTCCTTCCGCAGCTAAAGCAAAATTCTTTTTTAACTCAAAATCTGCGGCGTCTTTAATACCTATTTTTTCTCCTAATGCTTTGGCAACTATCGCTTGAACAGCAACTTGTGCAGTATAAGCTTTAGTTGAGGCTACTGCAATTTCAGGACCTGCTTCAAGTGACATAGCATAATTAGCTTCGCGTGCCAGAGTTGAATTAGGCACATTCGTCAAAGTTAGACTGGGAATGCCCCGTTTGATCGCCTGTTGCAAGACAACACGTGAATCAGCCGTTTCACCTGATTGCGACAAGAAAATAAAGAATGGGTGCTTGGACATCATGGGAAAATGATAGCCCGCTTCTGAAGCAAAACCTACTTCAGTTGGAATTTTAGTTAAATGTTCAAAAAGTTGTTTACCAATTAAACCCGCATGATAACTTGTACCAGCAGCAAAGATATATAATCTGTCTGCCTTTGATAAAGCATTAATAATTTTAGCATCTACTTTAGGGTCACCATTTTGATCAAGATAATATTGATCTAAGTGCCTTAAAACACTTGGCTGCTCACATATTTCTTTAAGCATGTAAAATTCATAGGTGCCTTTAGAAGCGGCATTTTCGTCAATATTTAACTCATATGGTTGATGTTCAATTTTTTGACCAGCAAGGGTTTCAAGCTGATACCCGTTTTGAGTAATGTCTCCGACTTCACCATCTTGTAAATCAACGAAAGTTTTGGTTTGATCCAATACCGATAAGGCGTCAGATGCGATCACATTAAAGCCATTACCAAGTCCCAACATCAAAGGAGATTTATTTTTAGCAATAAAAATATGATCTGGATTTTGATTATCTATTAATAAAAGGGCATATGATCCCTTAATCAATTGTAGGGCCTGCTTTAGAGCCGTAAAGGCATCTTCATTTTTTTCACGAGCAAATTTGCTAATTAATTGAACAATTACTTCAGTGTCTGTGTCAGATTTAAAGGAAACATCTTTGAGATATTGCTTTTTGATGTCCTGGTAATTTTCAATTACACCATTATGAACTAAATAAAAACGTTCGGTTTCATCAAATTGGGGATGAGCGTTAGCTTCAGTGGGCTTACCATGTGTTGCCCAACGAGTATGACCAATTCCAACCATGCCTTGCTCTTCTGGGGTCATTTTGTTCTTCAAGTCCTCGATACGACCAGCAGTTTTAGTTAAATATTCTTTTCCTGCCAAATCATTGAGGTAAATTCCCGCAGAATCATATCCGCGATATTCAAGCTTTGACAATCCATTTAAAACAATTTCTCTAGCAGATTTTCCTACAATGCCAACAATGCCACACATATATTTCTCCTTTGGTCTAGTAAAATCTTTTTGATTTGGGCTAATTAATTATTTCAACTTACGTATGGCATATTAGCCTTTTTTAACTAATTGGTCAAGCCTTAATTTTGCAATTGGTCTATACTATAATGTGAAACTACTGTTGCTAACACAAAAAGCAGGCAAAAATAATTGACGAAGATCTTAATTGAGGACAGTTATACCTTCGTATAAGCATAAACCATCAGATAATAAACAAAAATGATATTCAAGTATTATTCAATATGCAAAAGTAAGCGGGTTTCTTGCTGCCTTTTTGTTTTAGGTAAAATGTAGCCCTTAATAGACAATTTACCAGATAGCTATTAGAATTTAAGGATAAAGGAGTAATTACAATGAAAATTAACAAAAAATTGTTTATTAGCTTATTAGCTGGAATATTGACAACAACTTCATTAGCAGTTACTACAACTAATATTGATCAAGCTCAAACTACTACGTCAAATGTAAATTCTGAGCAAGGCAAGCTAACCTTGAATCATAAGACTCGTGTTTATAACAAAAAGGGTAAGAAAAAGTATTCTTATCTTAAAACTAATGGGTTGCTTAAAAAAGGTGCTTCAGTAAGATACGTTGGCAAAATTAAAGCTTTATCCAATCCAGATACCAAACGTTATTCGTTTAATGACTATGATATGAACTGGTTCTACCTACCATATAAAACAATTAAAGGTAAGCAGTATTACAATATTGGTCATGGTGGTTATATCAAGGCTGTAAATGTTAGAAGCATTGATGGATATATTTTATGTGTTAACTACGATACTGTTCGTATAGCTTCAATACCATTATCTGCTGATAATGGTAATGGGAAAGCAAATCCTGTTAATAATAAAGGTGAATTTACCAATAAGTTTGTCAAAAAAGGTACAAGACTAGTGGTTGATCGTCGTAGTGACAGAGAAGAACTAGCTGGAACGAACAAAATTGATATGCTTGATAATAGAGTTTTAGAAGTATATCGAATAAAAAACAGTAAGAACTTGTTTGTTTTAAGAGATGATATTAAAACGCAGCCTCGTCAAAGTTTGCTGCCATACACTAATATCATGCATATAAAATTTGTAAGTGACGCATATCTTTATAATACAAAAGGAGAATTTGCGGATAGAATAAAGTTTAGGTTAGGTGATAATACTTCTGTTACAGGTCTGAGATATATATGGATACCAGCAGATAAAAAAGCTGAATTATTTTATGAAGTCCTAAATTCACCAGCAAGATCTGAGGAGTGTAATTTTGTGAAAGTATCAACTGCTAAATATCTCTTTGGCAAGCATCTAAAACCAAGTAATACAGCAGCAGATGTAACGCCGGCTGGGTATAGAAAAGGATATAAAAAATAGAATAAGCCCCCAAATGCGCCTTAGATTTGGGGGACTTATTCTTGTTTACCTGCTTTTTGGTCAAAAACAGTGGGGCTAATTTATTTATACTCCCATTTCCGCTTCCACTACATCGGTTATTCTCTTAACGTAAGCGTCAGTTTCCTCTTGAGTAGGTCCTTCAGCCATTACCCGCAGAAGCGACTGTGTTCCGGAAGGCCGCACTAATACTCGTCCCTCATCACCCATTTCATTTTCAACTTCTTTAATGACGTCTAAAATAGGTTGGTGCTCTTTCCAGGATTTTTTATCCTTAACCGGAACATTAACCAAGCATTGCGGATATTCCTTAAAATCAGTTAATAATTCTGTCAAACTTTTGCCAGTTCTTTTCATTACTAACATTAGATGCAAGCCAGTCAACATTCCGTCACCGGTATTATGATAGTCACTCATAATCACGTGACCTGATTGTTCTCCACCTAAATTATAACCGTTTGCTCGCATTTCCTCTGAAACATACCTGTCGCCCACCTGTGTACGAACATTTTTAATGCCACGCCTTTGTAATGCCTTAGTAAAGCCGAGATTACTCATTACAGTAGTGACAATGGTATCTTTTTTCAGTCGACCGCCATCTTCCATATAGCTGCCGAGAATATACATTATGTGGTCGCCATCAACTTCGTGACCATTTTCATCAACAGCAATACAACGATCAGCATCGCCATCAAAAGCGAGACCAAGTTGCGCACCTTGTTTAACGACTTCTTCCTGCAGTTTTTTGGTATGCGTAGCGCCAACGTGATCATTAATGTTCAAGCCATCAGGATGAGTAGCAATAGTAGTGAAATCAACTCCGCAATCAGCAAATAGCCGAGAAATCAAACTGCTGGCAGCACCGTTGGCACCGTCAATAACCACTTTGATACCACCAAGGTCTTCGGGAATAGTATTTTCAATAAATTGTAAATATTTGGCACCGCCTTCATGAAAGTCAGTGACTGAACCCAATCCTTTAGCAGAAGGTCTAGGCAAATTATCTTCTGAAGCATCAATTAGTTTTTCAATTTCGCCCTCCATTTCGTCCGACAATTTCAAACCATCGCTGCCAAAGAACTTAATACCGTTATCTTCTACAGGATTATGGGAAGCGGAAATTTGAACACCGGCATCAGCCCCTTGAGCACGGACTAAGTAGGACAAACCAGGGGTAGTAATTACACCAACTTCTAAAACCTCAATCCCAACGGAAAGAAGTCCGGATATCAAAGCGTATTCCAACATTTGCCCCGAAATCCTGGTATCACGAGAAACTAGAACTTTTGCTTGCTCTTCCTTAGCTTTATTTTTAGTTAAAACGTAGCCACCATCACGACCCAGTTTAAATGCCAATTCTGGAGATAAGTCTTGATTAGCCACTCCACGTACACCATCAGTGCCAAAATATTTCAACATTATTAAACAACCTTCCTATCTTAATTATTTTTATTTTTTGAATCGTTTGCATTTTCCACTTTTACATCAACAGTAATCTGCCTGGGATTTGATCTCACAACCCCATCAGGTAAATTAAAAGTAATTGTTTTGGTAGTAGAAGCCGTAATAGTTCCCAAGTCGACTGGGACCTTTAAATGCTTCACTTTAGCCAAATCTTCTTCACTACCATATAAAGTAACATACTTAGTTTTAGCAGTTAGAGAATATATTTTATTCATTTTCTCATGCTCAGGCTCAAGCTTTATTTTAACTGCTTTTTTGGCTGTTGTAACGGGAATTGATACTTTAGCCGTTGCGGGATCAATAACTACGTTTAGTTGCCTGCCCTTATGATCTTCTGCTATTAAATTGACCTGCCGCTCATATGTGTGGTCAATCCCATTTGGTAAAACTACTTTGGCTACTATTTGGTCAATTTGATCTACTTCAGAACGAGCTCCGGTCACTTCAACCTGCTGCGGATAAACACTGGAGTGACCCAGTTGATAGCCACGAGCAACAGCACTCTTATTATACTCTATTTGTATAGGCATTGTAGTAGATTTTCGTCTTTGAATATCAACTTCAACACTGCGAGGATTAAGCGAATAGGAGATTTGCCTGTTAATGCCGTTAACATGAATTTTAACGTTATGTTTGCCAATACTTTTATTAGTCAAATCGATGTACGCTCTGAAGTTTTGGGTATTAACGGTTGAAGTAACCAATGCAGTTGAACCCTCGAGTGTCACGCTTACTTTTTCAGGATAGCCAACAACATAATACTTATCAGTATCAACCGAAACTTGCAGGGGAACCTTAATGGTTTGGGTTTTATTTGCAGTTTGCTTTGTTTTCTCTGCTTGTCCTTGAGATAAAAATCCGCCCTGAGTAGAGTTAATATAAATAACCAGTAAAACAGCTATTAACAAAGATACCAGTTTAATAAACCAAGATTTTTTCCAAAATTCTCTCATCGATCAGCACCCCATTTCCAGAGCTTGCGGATAATTTTTTGATACCATTTATCGTTATCATTTTTCTTTGGAACTAGTTCTGCATTGAGATATTTTAGATATTCATCACGGGTTAAATCAACCATAAAACGGCCATTACGCGTAATTGTAACCCCTCCAGTTTCCTCTGAAACAACTACAGTAATTGCATCCGTCACTTCAGAAATACCTACAGCAGCGCGATGGCGTGTTCCCAGTCTTTTAGGGATCATGCTGTTATCTGAAAGTGGCAAATAGGCCGCAGCAACTGCAATTTGATGATCATTGTTGATGATAACCGCACCATCATGTAACGGAGTATTGGGAATGAAAATGTTAATAAGCAGTTCCCCCGTAACATCTGCATTTAACTTAATTCCAGTTTCAATATAATCTTCAAGACCGGTTTCCTGCTGAATTGTAATCAATGCTCCAATTCTTCTTTTTGACATGTACTGAATAGCTTTATCAAGCTCATTAATAAATTTAATTGATTCATCCCGAGCACTGTCCTCACGGCCACCAAAAATAGGCAAACGGCCTAAATGCTCAAGTCCACGTCTGATTTCTGGCTGAAAAATCACAATAATACCTACTACGGACCAGGAAACGATTTGATCAATTAACCAGGTGGTAGCATGCAATTGCAAGATGCCAGCAATAATGCGTACAAGAAATATCAGCACAATGCCCTTGGCCAGTTGAACGGCTTTAGTTCCCCGAATCAAAACCACCAGGTGGTAAACAACAAACCAGATAATTAGAATATCAAGAATTGTTGAAAAGGTGCTCCAAGTAAAAATATGGGTACCAACACTTTGCATAAATTCTCCTTCCCATTATGTGTAAACATAATACTTTAATCATTTGGCTTACCAATAATTCTAACTTCTGTTTGTAGGTCAAGTCCAAAACTTGACCTGATTTTCTTTTGAATTAAATGAATTAAATTTAAGTAATCCGTAGCCGTAGCACCACCTTTATTCACGATAAAACCAGCATGTTTAGTTGAATCTTGAGCACCACCAATTTGTTTTCCCTGAAGTCCTGCTTGAATAATCATAGGTCCAACATAATGACCAGCTGGGCGCTTGAAAACACTTCCACAAGATGGATATTCCAGAGGCTGCTTATACTTACGCAAAGCGTTGAGATAATTCATATTTGCCAAGATTTTGCTTTTCTTTCCTTTTTTTAAGGTAAAAGCTGCTTCTGTTACAATATCACCATTTTCCTGCACCAAGGAGTGACGGTAGGAAAATTTCATTTCTGCTTGAGAATAATTTTTATATTCGCCTGCTCGTGTTAGCACCTTTACACTTTGGATTACATTGCAAGTTTCTCCTCCATAAGCACCAGCATTCATGAAGACTGCCCCACCAACACTGCCTGGAATTCCAGCTGCAAATTCCATACCGCTTAAACCATGATGAGCAGCAGTAAAAGCCGTATCAACAATTGTGGCTCCGGCTTGGGCAATAACGCAATTACCTTTAACTTTTATTTTTTCCATCTTGGTTAAAATTATGACTAAACCATCAATTCCACCATCTCGGATAATTAAATTGGAAGCATTACCTATTACCGTTAAGGGAACATTATTTTCGTTAGCAGTAATTACTAATTTCCTTAATTCACTGTCATTACGAGGAAAGGCGAGAAATTCAGCTGGTCCTCCAGTTTTAGTAAATGTGTATTTACTAAGCGGAACCTGCTTTTCCATTTCAATACCATTTTGGGCTAAATCCGCTAATTTCAAAACAAAAATCCCCTTTTTTACTAATCTTTTACTATTTTACCGCATTCAGTTAATTGCTTCATCATATGTTATACTAAAATTAAAATTTAAAGGAGATAATATGAATTTCATCGCGATGGACTTTGAAACAGCCAACCGGCATCCAGAGAGTGCTTGCTCTTTGGCACTAGTGATGGTTCGGGACAATCAAATTATAGATCGTTTTTATACGGTAATTAATCCGCAAATGCCTTTTGATGCTCGCAACATTCAAATTCACGATATTACTGCGGCAGATGTCAAAGATGCCCCAACGATGGCTGAAGTTTGGCCTAAAATTAAGGATTTATATCAACCGGGGATGTTAGTCACGGCTCATAATGCCCGCTTTGATACTAATGTCATGCGACAGAGCTTGGCACGCTATGACATACCTGAACCACACTATTTTGTCATTGATACTTTACGCACCAGCAAGTTATTTGAACCCAAATTACCTAACCATAAACTCGACACTGTTTCAAATGCTCTTGGTGTAGAATTATGGCACCATCATAATGCCTTAAGTGATAGTGAAGCATGTGCCGGTATATTAATAGCGCAAGATAAACAATATGGTGACGAAGCGCTGAAAAACTTAGTTTATCAAATATAGCATAAAAAAGTAGGGTCTTTTAGACCCTATTTTTTAACTTATTTTTTCTATAATATTTTCTGCCCATTGTTTATTCCTACTGCCTTTGGGCGCGAATTCAACTATTCGCTTAGTCGAGTTCCAGCTATCATCTACTCTTTTGATAGTCAGTTGTAAAAATTGCTCAGGAAGTTGTTCTTGCACAATTTCCGGCCATTCAATCACAACCAAGCCAGGTTCGGCCATATAAGCACTTAAATCAATTGATGATAAATCATCATTTTCCAAACGATAAAAATCCATATGAAATAATGGCAGCTTGGCTTCAGGATATTCCCTCACAATAGTAAAAGTGGGACTTTTTACTGGGCGTTTAATTCCCAGTGCCCTGCCAATTCCCTGAGTTAAAGTCGTTTTACCTGCGCCCAAATCACCATTTAACAGTAATAAATCATGAGCTTGTGCAGTTTGAGCAATAACTGCACCCAAATGTTGCATTTCCTGTGTCGAATTGACCTCAAGCTTCATTTTCTTCATCCCTTATTAGTGCCTGTGCAGCAGTTAAAACGGCAATGTTATAAACATCTTGAGTATTTGCCCCGCGCGAAAGATCATTAACAGGTTTGCGCAGTCCCTGCAAGATAGGGCCAATAGCCGCAAAGTTACCTAGACGTTGAGCAATTTTATAAGAAATGTTGCCAGACTGCAATTCAGGAAAAATAAAAATATTTGCTCGTCCCTTAATGACAGATTCTGGAGCTTTTTTAGCAGCTACTTCAGGCACAAAAGCAGCATCAAATTGTAACTCACCATCTGCAGGAATATCTGAATGTTGCTGTTTAAAAATTTCTGTAGCTTGTTCAACTTTAGCAACCATATCTGCCTGGGCTGAACCTTTAGTTGAAAAACTTAAAAATGCGACTTTAGGATCAATATTAATCATTTGTGCAGTCTTAACTGACTGGTATGCAATTTCAGCTAAAGTTTGGCTATCTGGATCTAGATTAATTGCGCAATCAGCAAAGATATATTTTTCATCGTGCCGCTCCATAATAAAACTGCCGGAAACACGTTTCATGCCTTTAGCGGTGTGGATCAATTGCAAAGCCGGTCTTACCGTTGCAGCAGTCGAATGAGTTGCTCCTGATACCATGCCGTCGGCCAGCCCCATTTCAACGAGCATAGTGCCAAAATAATTTGGATCTTTTACTGTTTCTGCTATTTCACTGGGGTCAACTTTTTTCCCTCGTGCGTTGATAAAGCTCTGCACCATAGCTGCCTTGTTCTCATAGTGAGCTGGATCAATTATTACTAACTCTCTAAAAGTTAAATTTTGTTCTTGTACCAAACTAGTTATCTTCGTGGAACTGCCTAATAAAATGGGCTTAACAACATTATCCAAAGATAATTTGCTGGCTGCGTTTAAAATGCGGAGGTCATCTCCTTCAGGAAAAACAATCTGATACTTTCTGTGTGACTTTTGTGCTTTATTTTTTAATAAATCAAAAACGCTCATTTATTTTCTACCTATGCTAAATCTGCTTGTGTAACTTTGGTCGGCAACTGCCAATCAATGGGAATTTCGTTAAAATTTTTTAGTGCTTCGTTGCAGCGTGAAAAAGGTCTTGAACCAAAAAATCCTCTGTCTGCGGAATACGGACTTGGATGAGCTGATTTAATCACAAAGTTTTTATCTTGGTCAATCAAAACGATTTTATTTTGAGCATAGCGACCCCATAATATGAAGACCACTTTGCCACGATCACTTAAAGCCTTAATTGCGGCGTCAGTTACTTCTTCCCAGCCTTTTCCCTGGTGACCGTTAGCATGACCGTAAGGGACAGTTAAAACAGCATTTAATAGTAAAACTCCCTGATCTGCCCATTTTTTTAAATAACCATGATTAACGGGTCTACAACCCACATCATCATAAAGTTCCTTATAAATGTTTTGCAGAGAAGGTGGCAATTTTACACCGGGATTAACTGAAAAGCTCATCCCTGTTGCCTGACCAGGATTATGATACGGATCCTGTCCCAAAATGACTACTTTAGTATTTGCAAATGAAGTTAACTTAAAAGCGGTAAAAATATGATACATATCAGGATAAATCTTTTTGGTCGCATATTCTTTTTTTAAAAATTCATGTAATCGCTGATACTTTTCACTGTTAAACACTGGAGCCAAGATTTCATCCCAGTCGTTTCCAATAAATTTTTTCATCACCTAAACAGCCTCTCTTTCGTTAACTTTTATGTTATCATGAAATTAATAATGAAAGTGGGACAATAAATACTTTTAATTTCTTTTAATTTTCATGTGAAGTTGATAAAAATTAAAGGTAAGGTTTTCTTCATGATGTTAACATGTAAAGTACTCATTTAACTAGCAAAATTGGAGGAGGAGTAATTTTACCATTGATTAAATTAGTAGCTTGTGATTTAGACGGAACTCTTTTTAACAGTGATATGGCTATATCAGACAAAAATATCGCTGCGATTCGTGCAGCACAAAAAAATGGTATTGAATTTTTAGTGGCAACCGGACGTGCGCCGCGACAATCTCGTAAAACTATGCATGATTATGGCCTTAAAACTGGCTTCATTAACATTAATGGTGCATTAGTCTATGATGCAGATGCCAATTTAAAGGTTAAGCACAAACTGCCAAATAAAAAAGCCGGCCTAATTTCAAAAATCCTCAGGGAAAATAATATTTATTTTGAATTAGTCACTGCTGAAAAGATTTTCTCAACGGATACTAGTAAGCGAATAGTTAATTTGGCTCGTTCCTTAATGTTACTTGATCCCAAGGTTAATTTTAAAAAAGCAGTAGCTACTGCTGCAGGTAGTGATGCTATGCTAAGCATGACTTTAGTAGATGATTATGATCACTTGCTAACAAATCCCAAGATTGAAATCATGAAAATTATTGCATTCGATGGTCGCGGTCAAGCTGCTTTTACTCAAGCTAAAAAAGAAATCAATGCTTTAGGTGACGTTGTTGTGACTTCAAGCTCTGCTGCTAACATTGAGATTAATGATGCTAAAGCACAAAAGGGACCAGCGCTTCTTGATTATGCACGTCAAAAGGGTATTAAACGTGAAGAAGTAGCTGCTATCGGTGATAATTTAAATGATGCCAGCATGATTAGAGATGCCGGAACAGGGGTGGCTATGGCCAATGCTGTTCCGGCAATAAAAAAATTAGCACAAGTCAAAACCAAGTCAAATAATGAAGATGGAGTTGCTTATATTTTAAGAAAATTTATCAAGGATAATGCAAAAGAATAGAGGTGCTTAGATGCGCTACTTACTGGAACTAACTCAAAAACAGGAATATGGTCAAATTCCTGTAGCCAACGAACAGAATAAAATTCAGTATATAATTCAAGGCAATTTAGATAATCCCAACCATACTCTGTACTTAAAAAAAGTTAATGGTAAAGAAATCGGACGTCTTTATACCGATGGCAATGGATTTATTTCTTCCTACACAATTGATGTTATCAACCATTCTTTAGTAAAGGTTAAACGCTTAAACAATAAATTGGCAAACCTTTTTTATATTACTAGATTAAATTATATAGTCTCTGGCAGTATCAAAAAGGGAAGTTATAAGTTCCTCTTTGGTATCAAAAAAGTCGCAACAGTGCGTACTGTTGTTCAAAGTGAGGGCGTAGTCCTCATTTGCGACATTGAACGACCTGAAGATGTTCCCTTTATTTTATTATGTGCTACTCTTTTCACCCAGTGGCATACTACACCATTAAGACTGCCAACTTTTCCACCTATTGGTCGTAAATATAATGTTAACTTTAATTAATATAGTTACTAGTATATCAAACTGACTTTACTAGTAACTTTTTGGGCTTTATAATTTACTATTTTGACGTAAAAAATGTTGAGTACTTTTAGGTAATCAATAATTCTTTTACCAGTAAATATGATAAAAACTGGTATCCTTCTGCTCCAAAATGCAAACCATCATTTAATTGTCCTCGACAAAGATTTGTTAAGTCACCACGTTTAATCATAGCTTGAAATAGGTTAATAAAATGCAAATTATAAGTTTCGGCTAGTTTTAATAATTCCGCAGTATAAATAGCTATTTCACGATTGATTCTATTTTTTTGTCTGGTTTCATCAACTGCAGGCGGTGAAATCAAAATTACATTTTGCGGATAATATAAACAAATTACGCTCGAAATTATGAGTGACATATTTTTCTTAAATTGGGTGACGGGAACTTTTTTATGCATAGCCAGGTCATTTGTTCCTAAGAGTAAAATCAATTTGTCACAACGTTCAACTTTTAACACTAAATCTGGCAATAAAGCGTAAAATGCGCCAGAATTAATACCAGAAACTGCCGTATTAACTAATTTGCTTCCTGGTATTTTTTCTTTTATTGCTACGTTAATATGAGGCACTTTTAAGCCTTCTTTGCGTGCAATAATGCTATCCCCTGTTAGCAGTAATTTCACGATTTCCTCCTAACTTTTCATAAAAAAAACTGTAATCACAAATAGCTGAGACTACAGTTTAATATCTTAACGAGGATTAATTTTACTATACTTCATATTTTTAAATTCATATGCATTATATTTATTAGTTAAAGTTTTAGATTTAAAATATTGATTTATTACTAGACCATTTTCAGGATTACCTTGAAATAGTACTTTATGATTTTTACCTGCGATTGATTCTTTTTTAACTATAAAAGCATAGCCATTTTTTAAGGATTTTTCTTGGACTGGGCTTAGAATAATCCATTTGTTACCATTTATTTTCTTACTTGTAACACGCATGTATTTAGCAAGTTCATTTTTGTTACTTTGTTTCCAGGCATTAGGCATTTGCCAAGGATATTTTCTTGTTCCTTTAACAAAACCTGTTTTCACAACTTTAACATAATCATTTGCCCAAGGAGTATTAAACGCAGTCTTGTGAATAAACATGGGGCTCGGTGTGAGATTATTGTTGCTAAACCACTTACCCCGCCAAGTCTTGGGAAATTTAAATTGCTGTCCCAGTCTAAGCTGGTTCTTCTGATTTTGCGCAGCTTTCGCCGTTTGCGGCTCGTTTGCTTTAATTGGAACACCAAGTGATAAAGTGAGAGATGCTATGGCAATTAATGCAGTGATTTTTTTAGACATTTATTTTCTCCTAAAATACTTTTTATTATATAGTAATAATTATAAACTGGCTGCTCAATTTAAGAAATACATTTTTTATGAAAAAAACTGTTTCCATTTAAAACCAGTTTTTAATTCTAAAATATATATTTACTTTTTCTGATATTGATTAAAAACAGGAGCATATGTCTCATTCTTAAAATGATAATTCTGATATTTCTGTGCTAATTTTGGTGAACGGTAAAATTGATCATAGATTTCACCAGTCTTAGGATTAGCTTCAAACATTACTTTCTGGGTTTTACCGTCAATTTTTTTATTTTGTAAACTGAAAGCATATCCTATTTTAATATTATTTTCATCAATCGGACTAAAAACTATCCACTTTTTATTTTTTAAATTTTTAGTTGTTACTCGTCCCAATTTTTTGAATATTTTATTGTGTTTTGTAAACCAACTGTGAGGCATTTGCCATAAGTATTTATTAGTACCTTTAACTTTGCCGACCGAAACTAATTCAACGTATTCTCCAGTCCAAGGAGTGTTGAAACCATTTTTCTTAATAATCATGTTGCTTAAGTGACCATGTGTATTACTAAACCACCTGCCCCGCCATGATCGTGGAAATTTGAAATCTCTTTTAAAGCCATACTTAGTTTTATTACTGATTTTCTTAACGGATTTTTGCACCTTAATAGTCTGAGCTTGATTTGTCTGGCTATTAATAATTCCACCTGCTGCAGCTAAAGCAATTACTGTTGCTGTCCAAATAGCAGTTTTACGAAATTTCATAGTATTGACTCCTTACTATAATTTTTACCTCATATTATGGACAGGTATTTTCCTTATTGCAAACGATATCATTAAAAGTAAACAAAAAGCCACTATGAATAGTGACCTCGATTACTTAGGAAAAATGCATGAAATTACCTTTCTCCGTATCTTTTTAGCTCTTTAGGCTTATGACCTCCATATTTTTTAGCCAGCTTGCGTGTTTTCCAATAAACATTAGTAATTCTAAATGAGGAGGCAGTTCTATCAATTAAAACCTTATGTCCTTTGTAATGATATAAGCCAAGACTCTCACCAGATAAAACCGGACTTACCCACGGATACATGGATATGTATTTTATCCCCTTATCTTTTTTAAACTTTACTGGATAATATATTCTCGACCAGTTCCGCGCCGCCTTTGGTATTTTGGTACCTTTAAAATTAGCTTCTTGCTTATGCAATGGACTCCCGGCAATCGTGTGGGCAGTAATCTTTATCTTATCAATTTTCTTTGATTTAATTCCATTGATGTCAAAATACTTGCCATACCATGTGCCGCGCATTTTTTTAGGTACAGTAAATTTTCCTAGGTCTCCCTTAACAAGTTTTGCCTCTACAACATTATTAAAATCCGCAAAATTACTATTACTTTGACTAACACAAAATCCTAAAATTAGCATTCCCAAGAGTGCTACTAATATTTCTGCTAGTTTAAAATTGACTTTCTTTTTCATTTCACTGCTCATTTTATTATTTATATATTCATTACTTATGAATTTATGGTATTTTATATTTTATTAAAAATCAAGCATAAACTAAATATCTTTTGAACAAACAAAAAAAGTTTCTGCAAATTGCAGAAACTTTTTGTTAAATTGCATTTAAAATTAATCTTGGTAGTTTACTAATTCCAAGAAGGAATCTGGTTTAAGTGAAGCACCGCCAACTAAACCACCATCAATATCAGGTTTAGCCATTAATTCTTTAACATTGCCTGGATTTACAGAACCACCATATTGAATTCTAACATTCTCAGCAGTTTCTTCATTGTACAAATCCTTGACAGTATCACGAATAGTCTTGCACATTTCTTCAGCTTGATCTGAACTGGCAGTCTTACCGGTTCCAATAGCCCAGATTGGTTCATAGGCAATAACTAAACTGGCAACCTGATCCGCAGATAAGCCAGCAAGTGTAGCCTTGATTTGACTAACTACCCAATCTTCTTGCTTATTAGCCTCACGTGTTTCAAGTGATTCGCCACAGCAAATAATTGGGGTAATATCATTAGCAAATAAAGCTTTAGCCTTCTTATTAATGTCTTCGTCTGTTTCGTGGAAATAGCCGCGACGTTCTGAGTGACCAATAATACAATAATTCATGCCCATTTCTTTTAAAACTTTAGGTGAGGTTTCACCAGTGAAGGCACCTTCATCTTCGAAATAAGCATTTTCGGCACCGACCCTTAATTCAGAGCCTTTTGCAGCTTGAGCTAAACTTTCAAGGTCAACAGCTGGAGCACAAATCAAAGCTTCAACTTTACTTGCTTCTGGCAATTTATCCTTTACAGCAGCAACAAATTCCTTTGTTTGCTTTGGATTCATATGTAATTTCCAGTTACCAGCAATAATTGGTGTACGCATGTAAATAATGTCCTTTCTTAAAGTTTATTTGTCTGAAATGCAGGCAATTCCTGGTAATTCCTTACCTTCAAGGTACTGCAAGGAAGCACCACCACCAGTTGAGATGTGGGTAATCTTAGGAGCAATACCAAGTTGTTTAGCAGCAGCAGTAGAATCACCACCACCGATAATAGTAGTAGCATCAGTTAAATCAGCAAGAGCCTTACCAACTTCTAACGTGCCTTCAGCAAAGTTTGACATTTCAAAGGCACCCATTGGTCCGTTCCAAACAACAGTCTTGGCATCTTTTAAAACATCCTTAAACTTAGCAACAGTTTTAGGACCGATATCAAGACCCATCATGTTTTCTGGGATATCATCACCGACAACTTTACGGGCAGCATCGTTTGAAAATTCAGTTGCTGCAACGTTGTCAACAGGTAATACAATCTTGCCATCAGCGTCTTTTAACAATTTTTTAGCAAGATCAACCTTATCTGGTTCAAACAAAGATTTGCCAATTTCATGGCCTTGGGCTGCTAAGAATGTATAAGCCATGCCGCCACCAATTAAAATGTGGTCTGATTTAGGAATAAGGTTAGTAATAACATCAATCTTGTCTGAAACCTTAGCACCACCTAAAATGGTAACAAATGGGTGTACAGGGTTAGCAACAGCATCACCTAAGAACTTGATTTCTTTTTCCATTAAGAAACCGGCAGCAACAGGCTTGCCATCCTTCTTCATGGCTTCAGCGATACCAACGTTAGAAGCGTGACTTCTGTGAGCAGTACCAAAAGCATCGTTAACGTACATGTCACCTAATGAAGCCCAGTATTCACCTAACTTAGGATCATTCTTGCTTTCACGTTTACCGAAATCATTGTCAATATCTTGGAAACGAGTGTTTTCCAAAACAGCAACGTCACCGTCTTGCATCTTGGCAACAGCGTCTTCAACTTCTTTACCTTCGTTAGCTGGAACAAAGGTAACTGGCTTCTTTAAGAGCTCGCTTAAACGGTCAGCAACTGGTTTTAATGACAATTCTTTCTTATCATCATCTGACTTTACACGTCCCAAGTGACTGAGTAAAATTGCCTTACCACCATTTTCAATGATGTAGTTAATAGTAGGAAGTGCAGCAACAATTCTGTTGTCATCGCCAATCACACCATCTTTAATTGGCACGTTAAAATCAACACGGACTAAAACCTTTTTGTCTTTTACATCAAGGTCAGAAACAATTAATTTAGCCATCTATATCCTCCGATAACTTAATTATTTTTAATTTTGAAAAAAAGGCGGAAGGAAGAATTTCCCTCCGCCTTCTCTTTTACCACTTAACAGTAATCAAATATTACAGATTAAAGAGTAGCAAATTTCAACAAAGTACGAACCATTTGGCAAGTGAATGAGTATTCATTGTCATACCAAGCAACAGTCTTAACTAATTGATTGTCACCGGCAGTAGTTACCATAGTTTGAGTTGGGTCAAAGATTGAACCAGCAGTCATACCAACTACATCACTTGAAACGATTTCGTCATCGTTGTAAGCAAATGATGGGCTTTCGTACTTCTTCAATGCTGAGTTAACTTCGTCAGCAGTAACTTTCTTGTCAAGGATTGAAACTAATTCAGTTAATGAACCATCAGTAACTGGAACACGTTGTGCGTGACCATTAACTTTACCATTCAATTCTGGAACAACAAGACCGATAGCCTTAGCAGCACCAGTTGAGTGAGGAATAATGTTAACAGCAGCAGCACGTGCTGAACGCTTGTTACCACCACGAACAGGACCATCCAAAAGCATTTGGGTTGAAGTGTAAGCGTGGATAGTAGTCATAGTAGCTACCTTGATGCCAAACTCTTTTTGCAAAGCATCAACCATTGGTGCTAATGAGTTAGTAGTACATGAACCAGCTGAAACGATCTTGTCGTTTGCATCCAAAGTGTCATCGTTTACTGAGTAAACAATAGTCTTCAAGTCATTGCCGGCAGGAGCTGAAATCAAGACTCTCTTGGCACCTGCGTCAAGGTGAGCTTGTGACTTAGCCTTGCTTGTGTAGAAACCAGTACATTCAAGAACAAAGTCAACACCATCATTCTTAACCCAAGGAATGTTTTGAGCTTGAGGTTCTGCGTATACACGGTATTTCTTGCCATCTACAACAATTGAATCTTCAGTAGCTGAAACTTCGTGGTTGAAAGTGCCATGAGTTGAGTCATATTTTAGCAAGTGTGCCAAAAGTGCTGGAGTAGTCAAGTCGTTAATAGCAACAACTTCAATATCCTTTGACTTTTCGCCCAAATCCATAATGCGACGGAATGCCAAACGACCAATACGGCCAAAGCCGTTAATACCAATTTTAACTGTCATATTCTAAAGTCCTCCTTAAGAACTATGTAAGAACTGTAAACATCAATTTATTTTAA
The DNA here is from genome assembly GCF_014323605.1 of Lactobacillus kimbladii. Lineage (GTDB taxonomy): Bacteria > Bacillota > Bacilli > Lactobacillales > Lactobacillaceae > Lactobacillus > Lactobacillus kimbladii_B. Next base: position 188,070 of record NZ_SCMB01000002.1, read on the forward strand.
ATGAGAATTAATTCTCCTTTAAAATCTTCTCTGAGGCTCCTTCATCGGTAATTAACCAGGTTTGATGAGGAGCATTGGGCATATAAGCCTTGATTGCTTTAGCCTTGCGACCACCGCAAGCAAATGCAAATATGTGAGGTATTTTATTTAGATTCTCAAACTGCAAGCCAACCTGATGCACGCGGTCAACAATCTTTCCTTCGCCATCGAAAAAACACCCAAAACACTCGGTGACTACTTTTTTTTCACGCAACTCGGACAAACGAACTGAATCGTATCCTCTTCGTCTTGCCATGTCGTGAGCTAGTCCAATTCCGTGAATTACAACATCGGTTTGTGAAATATCTTCAAGGACATCAGTAAATGTAGATTCACGAATTAAAGATTTGTATGCAGCTGATGAAATCTGTTCTGGTAAATATAACGTTTTATATTTACCACCTGTTTCAGCAGCCATTTCTTGAACGATAGTATTACTTTGAATAGCAACATTTTCGCCCAAAGCTCCACGACCCGGTACAAATACCAGTTGTCGATTTTTACTTAAACTTTTAGACAAATTCCTAGTCGATTTTGCAAGAGCTTCACCGCCAAGAACAGTAATAATTGAATGCCCTAACGGCAAAAGAAGATCCAGAGCTGCATTAAGCTCTTCACCCATTCTCTCATAAACCAAGTCCTGTAAATCGCTATCACCCGGTACAATAATTGTCCGTTCGATACCAAGTTTACGCGCCAAATCAATTTCTGTTTTGCGAGCGTTAAACAAACGATCTATCAGTGGAGCAGCCTCCTGCAATATCTTTTTGCCCTTTTCTGTCATAAACATGCCAAAACTTTTGATCTCAATCAAACCATGATCACGAAGATATTCAGTTTCTGTTCGCACATTTCTTTCAGAAAGTCCTAGTGACTGAGCCACACTTCTGCGTCCTACTGGTGCATTAAGTGATATTTGCTCAAGAACAAGATATCTTTGTCGAAAAACTTTTAAGATGTCAGGAACGAGAGCTTCAAGCACGGGAAATTCCGAGTACATCAATATCTCTCCTTCTTCTGGGACCAAATTGACCCATTTATTGTCATTAGGTGTCCCAGATTGTCTAAAAATATATGAGAAACGTGACCTGACGCTAATCAAGTTACTCATTTCTCAATCGACAACTATAGTATAGCAACACACAAAAAATAATTCAAGTGAAATCAAACCAATTAGAAAGTCTTAATATTTTACCTAACTTTTGTTTTAAAATGTCTTACTGTCTTTTTAGTTTATCAAAGAAAAAACAATTCAATTTTTGGTTTTTTTCTGTTATACTTGTTGTTGTGCCAATTCTGGGTCCTTAGTGTAATGGATCGCACGTAAGATTCCGGTTCTTAAAATCTGAGTTCGACTCTCAGGGGACCCATAAGTAAAAAAAGAGTACCTGTTGCAATTTTCCAACAGGTACTCTTTTAGCTTTAAGCTAATAAATTTTGTAAAGCTTTTTGGCTTTCATTATTAAGTTGGCCTTTAAGCAGATAAGTGAATACTGCCCTCATCGCTGTTTTTTTGTTGGCAGCTTGCTGCCAGACAATTGATTTTTCACCGTCAAGCACAGCAGCTGTCACTTCTTCACCTCTGTTTGCAGGCAGACAGTGCATAAACTTAACAGCGGGATTATTTGTTTTAGTTAATAACTCATCATTAACTTGGTATTTAGGATAAAAAATCTTCATGTATTCTTCTTTATCAAGCTCTTGCTCATACAGACCATACCAGACATCTGTATATACAAAATCAGCATTTTCTAAAACTTTTTCGTCATCAGATAGTGTAATCGTGCCACCATTTTCCTGCGCTAACTTCTTCGCTTTATCATAAACGGCTGAAGGAACCCACTTTGATCTTGGACCATATTGGACAAAGTGCATCCCCATTTGTGCACACAAAAATAGAGCAGAAACAGTAATTTGTGTGGCATCTCCTACAAAAACCAGCTTAACATCAGATAGTTTCTTTCCTTGAGGCAAAAATTCCTTGATTGTAATTAAATCTCCAAGGGCTTGTGTTGGATGATCATTATCACTCATAAAATTAACTACGGGTGCAGGCGAATTTTGAGCAATTTCAACAATATCTTCATGACTGGCAGTTCTAACTCCAATGATATCAACCAGATCACCTAGGGCATGACTCGTATCAGCTAAGCCTTCATGACCATTTTCTCCCAATTGAATTTGACCAGGTGCTAAATACAATGCGTGACCTCCAAGTTCAGTCATTGCAGTTTCAGCTGAACAGCGTGTTCTTGTAGACACCTGATCAAAAATCATACCCAGACTTTTTCCTTTTAATAACGATGGATAATATCCATGATTAATGGTTGCTTCAATTTTAATACCGAGTTCAGCTAAATATTGCATTTCTTCTTTTGAAAAGCTACAAGTATCAATAAAGTCTCTTTTAACCAAAAAATTCTCCTTAAAATAACTTCTATTTATGTTGTTGCGTACCATAATACAGGAAACTGGTTTCTTTTGAAATTAATTGGGGTCGAATATAGAAAGTCTTAATTACTTTTAAAACATTTTAAAGTAAAAGTTGAAGTATAAATTTTAGCACTAAACTCATAATTGATAGTATTTTTCATTTATATCAAGTTCAAAAATGATAGACAAAAAAGCAGCTTGATAATCAAGCTGCTCAGTAAATAATTTTAATTCGTATTACCGGCTGTTAATTCTCCTCTTTGAGCAAACTCAACATAAAGCTTATTGCCATATGAGGACAGCCCTTCAATTTCACGTCTAACATTCAAATGATGGGTCTTCTTAAATGTACCATCTTTATCAACTTTGAAGATGTAATCATTAAAGCCAACATAGAATTGACTGTGCTTTTGATCATAAGTGAATCCTTGAACTGGCGAATGATTGCTTACAAAGTTGCCTTTCGTAGCGCCAACTTCAACTGGAGTCCAAGTGTCACCACTGCGAGTAACTTTCCAATATTCATAATAACCGTGGCCACCATTATGGAACAGGCAATACATTGTATTGTCACCGGCAAATGTAGCATTGTGAATGTATCTTGGATTACCATAGTTAGAAATTCTAAAGGTCCAAATTTGATTAATCTTCATGTCTGACTTACGGATTTGTAAGATTTCTTCAGAAGCATCTGAATTGCTTGAAGTATTATTATTGGCAATTACGTAAACATATTTAGATGATGAACCAATAGCCTGGCCATGTCCTAATTTAACATAAGGACTGACTTTAATATGTGATGCATATTTCTTAAAAGTTGACCAGTTTAGGGTTAATAAGTTTTGAGCCTTAAACTTGTTAATGTGTTTTAAGTCATAAGAAACTAAGTGACCGTTTTGAGCTTTGCTAGAGTTAAAGACCGCAACAGTAAAGTTTGAGCCATGAACAGTGATGCCTTCTGGAATAACACCTACTTGCCCCATTTTGTCGCCAGCCTTGTGATAGTCAAGACTTACAAACCGGGGCTGGAACAACTTGGTTTTTAACGTTAATCCATTAGCTCTAAAAGTATTGGATCTGGTTTCAGGGGTATAGTGATGAGCTGCATTCCAATTTCTGGATGAAGACTTGGAACTACCCTTCCAAGTTGTAACTTCCTTTGGACCCTTCTTAGGGGTTTTATTGGCTCTTGCGATACCTTCGTTTTTGTCAGAGCGAACAGTCACAGCAACACTGGCTTTAGCCTTGCCATAACTGTAATTAACAGTAGTTTTTCCTGGTGTGCCCGAATTAATCTTAGATTTAGATACATTAACTTTACTTGCGTCAACGGCTGTTCCGGCACTATCAGTCACATAATTAATCGCATCTTTAGTATTAAATGAATATTGATTATTTTGTACTAAACTAACTTTATTAGCTACTGAAATTTTATTTCTAGCAAAAAAGTTTTGGTTAACCCAGCCAACTGTACGACCATCAACAATTATTTTCCAAAACTTGCCCTTTTTAGTGTTAATTGACTTCTTTGACTGAATCTGTGCATGTTTGAAATACTTCGTCGATGTAAATTTTCCAGATGGTCCTTTCTTCGAAGCATGATGATAAACGGCATAGTTGCCTTTACCAGCTATCTTAGTGACAGCCTTATGATAACTTTTAGCAGAAATGTATGAATTATTACTCCCAACAAATAAACCAACTGCGGCTATCGTTCCAGCAACCAGCAGCGTGTTTTTAAATCTTTTTTTCATTAAAGCTTACAACCCTTCTTTTATAATATAATAACAGTTTTGCACTCTTTCAGGCATAAATCAATAATTACCGCCGTTATAAAAAATAAACTACTTTTTATTAGATTTTTAGAATCATTTAAGCTAAAATAATAAAATTGTTATCTTATATAAGGGAGTAGTTTCATGGGTGAAACACCAAATAATTCTAAAAAGATGATGTGGACAACACTGGCAACTATGGCTTTCTCGATAGTATGGAGCTTTGGTAATGTTGTCAACGGATTTATATATTTCGATGGCACAAAGGTAATTTTTAGCTGGATAGTTATTTTCCTGCTTTTCTTTATCCCTTATGCCCTAATGGTTGGTGAACTAGGGTCTGTTTTTAAAGATTCTGAAGGTGGTGTGGCTTCTTGGATTAACGCCACCATTGGACCAAAATGGGCCTATTATGCTGGTTGGACCTTTTGGGCGGTTCACGTAGTTTACATTTCCAGTAAAGGTACAGGTGGCTTAAGAGGCATGGCCTGGGGCATATTTGGAAATACTAATTGGTATGACAGCCTGCCAACTGCTTGGACACAACTAGCTACACTAGTAGTCTTTTTATTCTTCTGCTGGGTAGCCAGTCGAGGAATTCCAGTAATTAAAACTTTGTCGACAATTGCTGGTACTTCAATGTTCATCATGTCAATTTTATTTATTATCATGATGTTTGCGGCGCCAATGATTAATCCGCACGCTAATTTCAATACTGTAAACTGGAATTGGCAAAACTTTGTACCAGATTTTAACATTAAGTATTTTACTTCTCTTTCTATTTTAGTATTTGCTGTCGGTGGCGCAGAGAAGATTTCGCCATATGTTAATAAATTAAAAAATCCTTCAAAGAATTTTCCAAAAGCGATGTTGGGCTTGGCCGGAATGGTAATGATTTCTGCTATTTTGGGCACAATTGCTTTAGCATTAATGTTTGATCCAAAGACCGTTAATGGCAATTTGAATGAATACATTTCAAACGGTCCTTACATTGCCTTTCAAAAATTGGGTGAATATTATGGCGTTGGTGGATTATTCCTCTACATCTATGCCTGGTGCAATGTTATCGGTCAATTTTCCGCACTGGTTATAAGTATTGATGCTCCTTTAAGAATGCTGTTAGGCGGCAAAGAAGCTAAAGACTTCATTCCTAAAAAGCTCTTAAAAGTCAACAAACATGGTGCCTACATTAACGGTATTTGGATGATTGTTATTCTTTCTGGTGGAATTATAGCACTTCAAGCCGTTATGCCTGATGCACAAGCAGTAATGGCGCAATTGGTTAAACTTAATTCAATTGTAATGCCAATGCGGTATCTATGGGTTTTCATTGCATATTTGGCCTTACGGAAACAACATGAAAAGTTCCACACGGGTTTTGATAACTACCAAATGACCAAGCACCAATGGCTGGCATATATAGCTGGCTTTTGGGGACTAGCTGTTACGATTGCATGCTGTTTAATGGGGATGTATTCATCAGATCCGTTCACGCTATGCTTAAATATTGCTACACCGGTAGTACTACTGCTACTTGGATTGATTATGCCGACTATCAGACGCCACCAAGAAGAAAAAATTAATTAAATAAAATCGCCTTGCTTAAGGCGGTTTTTTCTTCACCAAAAATGCTAAACTATAACTAAATAATAAAGGAGATGAGAACTTTGCCTAATTTTCATGATGATGCTGAGGACTTGCTACGTAGCCACCACTTAAAAGCTACTAAGCCACGCTTAAGAATATTAGAATACTTAATGGCACATCACAATCATCCTACTGCCGCCACAATTTTTACAGCTATTAGTGGAAACGAACCTACTTATCGTGCTACAGTTTATAATACTCTAAACAAATTGGTTGATGCCGGAATTGTAATTGAAATAAAAAATGGTGATGATTCTCTACACTACGATTATTTTGTCAAGCCCCACTTTCATATTATCTGTAAAAAGTGTGGCAAAATTGCTGACGTCTATTATCCTGAATTTGATACAATTGAAAACCGCATGAGAACAGAAGCCGAAAAGCAAACTGGGTTCGTCACATCCTCTAGCCATGTTGAAATATACGGTATCTGTCCTGAATGCCAAAAGAAAGAAAAAAAGAGCTGAAGCTCTTTTTACTTATGCCTGGAATTAGTCGGGTCACTTTCTCTATTGAGGTATCTTAGGGTTAAATACGCTTGCTTTTTGGAGCCTGTATTACATATAAATTTATTAGTAAATAAGCAAAAAAATAAGAGCATTTTAACTCTTATTTTGAATAATTTTTGTTCTAATTAATATTTGTGCTTACGAGTAACTCAGCTCTTTGAGCTAAATTAACATATAACTTATTATCACTTACTGATAGTCCCTCGATTTCACGACCAGTATCAAATGAATAAGTATCCTTTATTTTACCGTTGCGTCCAATCTTAAAGATTAAATCATTAAAGGCTAAATAAAAGTTTTTGTTTTTAGCATCATAGGTAAAGCCCTGTACTGGAGCGTTGTTATTAACAAAGTTGCCATCAGTTTTTCCTACTAACTTTGGATACCAGTTATCACCGGTACGAGTAAATTCCCAGTATTCATAGCAATTATTTTCTGTGTCATGATAAATTGTATACATATCATAGTCAGAAACTATTACACCATTTTGGAAATAACGCGAACTCTTTCCATCATCGATCCAAGTTTTAATTGTCCAAATTTTATTAATCTGCAAGTCACTTTTACGTATTTGAATTAATTCTTCAGAATCATTTGTATCTTTCAAAGTATTGTCATTGTTTAAAACATAAATGTATTTGTCACTTGAGCCCATAGCTTGTCCGTGACCGATTGGAATATACGGACTAACTTTGATATGTTTAACGTAATTGTTAAACTTCTTCTGGGTCATATCAAGCAAATGTTGTGAATTATAGGGATTGGTCAATTTGTTCAAATCATAACCAACAATATGACCTGACATTAAATCTGTATGGCTCAAAAGACTTGTGTATGTCCAACCATCAGAAACGGTTACTCCTTCGGGAATATGTCCGACACGGTTAATGTTATCATCAGTTGGATCGGCAACACTTAGTAAAACCGGTTGATAAAACTTGGTTTTCAGTGTCAAATTGCCACTAGTTAAAGTATGTTTACTATCTTCTGGACTATACTCTGTTGGACTAAGATAGTTTAAGGATGAACCATAATGAGTTTTCCATGCTTGATAATCATTTGTGCCTGGCTGAGCTTGGAAGGAATTAAATGTATCTGCATCAACAACACCCTCTTTAGTGCTCTTCCTAACCGTTACTTTGACTGTGACAGTTGTGCCTCCATAAATATATTTCACTTTATATGTTTTAGGAGTACCACAATTTATACTATCTTTAGAAACAATTACCTGACTATTGTCAATTACAGTTCCCATGCTATTTGTAACATATGAAATTGCATCTTTTGTTGAAAAGTTATAAAACTCATTGCGAACTAAAGTAACAGTCTTAGGAACAGCAATTTTGTTTCTGTCAAAGTAATTTTCATTTACATAACCTACTTCACGACCATTAACATAAATACGCCAATAGCGATATTTCTTGGTTTCGATCAGTTGATCCGACTGAATATGGCTGTACTGAAAATTAATGCCATCAGCTACTTTAGTACTAACTTTGCCGTCTTTAACTTCTTTCCAAACCTTATAGTTTTTGTTACCGGCAACTTTTGTCATCATAGCAAAACCAGTAACAACCTGTTTTGGCTTAGGCTTAGGTTTAGTATTATCTTGGTTATCTGTACCATTTTGATTAGTTTGACCAGATTTATTGGTATCAGTATTATCAGAATTTGCATCAGTTGAGCTGTTCGATGATTTATTATTATCATCTTGAACTGGCGGCTGAGTGCTACTGGAATCTGCCGCAACTGATGTAGTTGAAAAACCGGTATAGATCAATAGTCCGGCAACTATAGTCAGCAAATAGGTTATTATTTTCTTACAAAGCTTCAAAATATATCCTCCAATATTTAAGTTTACCTTTAAATTATATAATAAAAACCTCATTAAAAAGAATACAAAATTAATACACTTTCATTGACAGCACGTAATGTAAGTGATTTAATTAGCACTGTACTTGATAGAGTGCTAATTATATTTAGGAGGTAGAAAGATGCTTGTACCTACAGTTATTGAACAAACTGCTCGCGGCGAACGCGCATATGACATATATTCACGTTTATTGAAAGACAGAATCATCATGCTAAGTGGTGAAATTAACGATGATATGGCAAATTCAATTATTGCACAATTACTATTTCTTGATGCTCAAGACAACACCAAGGACATTTCACTTTACATTAACTCACCTGGCGGTGTAATCACTTCTGGTTTGGCAATCATGGATACCATGAACTTTATTAAATCAGATGTTTCAACCATTGCTATCGGTATGGCAGCCTCTATGGCTTCCATTTTACTGACTAGTGGTGCAAAAGGTAAACGTTTTGCATTACCTAATTCAACTGTCCTAATTCACCAGCCTTTAGGTGGTGCTCAAGGTCAGCAAACTGATATTCAAATTGCAGCCAATGAGATTTTAAAGAGCCGTGAAAAGATTAATCGTATTTTACATGAAACTACTGGCCAACCTTTAGAAAAGATTCAAAAGGATACTGAGCGCGATAACTACATGACAGCTCAACAAGCTAAAGACTATGGTTTAATCGATGAAATTATGGTTAACCAAAAGAAATAAACGTTAGCAATCAGCTTGTATTAAAGAAGAAGTCCATCCGCATGGATGGGTTTCTTTTTTATTTCTTTATGTTTTCTGCTATATCATGAATTTTTTTAAAACGATGATTGACTCCTGATTTTGATATTGGACCGTCCGGAACTTGCTGTGCTATTTCTTTGAGTGAAAGTTCCGGTTCATCTAATCTTAGTCTAGCTAAACCCCGCAATTTTTCAGGAATATTCTCTAAGCCAATTTTGCGCTCAATTAGTTCAATGTCTTCAACCTGCTTGGCTGCAGCATTAGCCGTCTTTTTTAAATTGGCTGTATCACAATTAACAAGCCGATTGACAGAATTCCGCATATCACGCATAATACGCAGATCCTCGAAAGACAGCATTGCATTTAAGGCTCCAACGATATGTAAAAAGTCACCAATTTTTTCGGCTTCTTTTAGGTATACAATATAACCCCGTCGCCTTTTCGTACTTTTAGCATTTAAATTAAAGCGATCATTCATAATCTTGAGTAGGTCATCATTATGATCTTGATAAATAGAATAAATCTCTAAATGATATCGACTGGTATTAGGATTATTCACACTACCACTGGCTAAAAAAGCGCCCCTAAGGTATGACATTGCCCCTTCACGTGATTTAATAATCCTCTCTGGAATTCTAGTAATTAAATTTAACGTAGGCGATAAAATTTCTAAATTATTCAGTATTTCTTTAACATGATTTTGCAGTCGTACCAAATACTGGTTATTTTTCTTAAGCTTCATTTTGCGTGAAACTATTAGTTGTGGTTCCACTTTATACGCAGTCTTTATTAGTGAAAATATCCGTCTGGCAATTGCAGGGTTTTCAGTAGTAATATCAAGGCTAAACTGATGCTCGTGAAAATTTAAAACGCCATTCATACGCAAACAAGCAGCCAATTCTGCTTTAGCATGTTCAGGGTGAATTGGCAATGAGGTCAACTCTTTTTTCACATTACTTGCATAGCTAGCCATTATTCTTATTCCTTCCTGCGAGTCATTGCGGCATATGCCAAATTGATGATTTCCTTAGCTACTTTCCTGCCATCATGAAAAACTAAGCCACTATGTTGGTCAATAAAATCATCAGTGATCACGCGGCAACCCTGCTCACGTAACCCCTTGAAATCGTTTTTAACGGGTTCAAGATAGGCATCATAATCTTTAGGATTAAACTTGGACATGTCTATTTTGGCGCCGTTGACCAATGTCGTTTTAATATAATGTCCCCCGAGATGGGCATTGATTACTCTGACATGGTCACAATCTGAAAAGTGATCCGTTTCGCCTAGCTGAGTCATGATATTGCAAATATATATTACTTCTGCATTTGTTTTTTTGACTGCTTCTGCTAAATTAGGAATCATCAGATTAGGCAAAATTGAAGTAAACAAACTCCCAGGTCCTAAGACTACAGCATCAGCATTTTTAATTGCCTCTAAAACAGGTGGTACGGCTTCTGGTTCAGACTTGGAGTTTGTATTAGTAACCCACACCCGTTTAATTCTTTTATCCTTATCAGTAATTTCTTTTTCACCAGCTTGAATGGAACCATCAACAAACTCAGCGTTAAGCGTTAAGGGCTCATTAGAAGCTGGGAAAATATGTCCGTCCACTTTCATCATTTTAGATAAAGACTGGACAGCATCAAAAATGTTGCCGTGCATTTCATTCAAAGCGGCAATAATCAAATTACCAATGGCATGACCAGAGAAAAAGGAATCGGAAGAATCAAAACGGTATTGAAAAACGTCTTTTTCTTCTTGGGATATTTCACTTAACGAAACCAAGACATTACGGATATCACCCGGGGGAACAACGTTAATAAAGTTGCGTATTGAACCAGAAGAACCACCGTCATCTGATACCGTTACAATTGCTGTGATATCAGCATTTTGCTCTTTGAGTGCATTCAAAACAACAGGCAAACCGGTACCGCCACCAATAACCACAACCTGGGGTCTCCTGCTTTTACTGGTATGATTTGCTTTTTCATCAAATGTCATATAATCACCTATTTCTAGTGTAACGACTGATTTCGCGATGGGTTAGGTCAACCGTGTAATCTTCAGCCAAATCTTTGGCTAATTGGTTTGCAATTGCAACGCTACGGTGCTGTCCACCTGTACAACCAATGGCAATAGTCAACTTGCTTTTACCTTCTTTGATATAACCTGGTAAAGCATCTTTTAACAAGTCCAAAAATTTTTGATAAAAGCTGCGCGTTTCCTTTTTTTCCATCACATAATTGAAAACTCTCTTATCAAGGCCAGTAAAAGGGCGCAATTCCGGTATGTAAAATGGATTAGGCAAAAATCTGACATCCATCACAATATCAGCATCAATCGGTATACCATATTTAAAGCCAAATGATAATACTTCAATTGAAAAAGGTTGTTTATGCTGTTTGCTAAACCTATTTGCCAGTTCTTGTTTCAATTCTTTAGGACTTAAATTAGAAGTATCAATTATGTCATTTGCCCGACTCTTAATGCTGGTTAAAATTCGTCTTTCTTCCTGAATACCATCAAGTAAGCGACCATTATTGGCTAATGGCGGAACACGCCTTGTTTCTTTATAACGTGCAACTAAAGTATTATCTGCAGCATCTAGAAAAATAATTCTGGTTTGGACAGTACCATTGTCTTCCAGCGAATTAATTTCATTATCAAGATCTTTATAAAATCGTCTAACACGTAAATCAATTACAACTGCTACTTTAGTAAAATCATCCGAATTAACAATTAAGTCCCAAAAACTAGATAAAAGCGATGGAGGTAAATTATCAACCACAAAATAGCCCATATCTTCTAAAGCATGAGAAGCCACGGTTTTCCCTGCACCACTCATGCCTGTAACAATCAGTAGCTGCTTTTTATGCTTAGCCATTTTCGCTGACCTCCTATTACTAAAATTATAACATACCAGGTGTTTCATTACTTTTTTGGCAAAAAAAAAGTTCAAATGAACTTTTTAAATTTATCTGTTGACAAATGCTGCAATTATCTGATTAATACCAAAGATTAGCAACCAGAAGGAAACTAGCCAAATCAATGTTAAAGCTGACAACGCTGGATTAAACATCAAACTAATTGCTATCAGTAGCCCTAAGATATTTAATATTAAATTGAGCCAAAAGAAAAAGGTAGAAATCTTTCTCATATTCCATGAAAAAATGATCCCGGAAATTGAATCAAATAAGAACCAAAAGGCAAACAAATAAGCAATTGTTAAGCCAGCAGCATCGTAGGAATAGAGAAATAAGATTCCGACGATAATATCAAGCACCCCTGAAACAATCGACAACCAACTGGAAGGGATAAAATACCGAAAACGACTGTAGAATACCAACCACACGAATCCCTGAACAATAGACACAATAGCAAAAAGCAATACAAAGGCATGAAGTGCTTTACCAGGGTGACGCAATAAGAACAGCCCGGCAATTACCATTAAAATACCAGAGATAAATGCTGCCCAATTAAACCCGCGATTTTCTCTGTAACTAGAAAAATTATCCATTTCTATTCCTCCTTGCGCTTTATTGTACACTTTATCGCAATAAATTAATACTATTTACTTGGCTTTTTATTAGCCTTTTCCGTTAATGACGTGTCACGCTTAAGCACAGGTTTTAAGTATTGACCAGTGTAACTTTCCTCAACTTGTGCAACCTGTTCCGGAGTTCCAGTAGCAACTATTTTGCCACCACCTTCTCCTCCTTCAGGACCTAGGTCAATTAACCAATCAGCATTTTTAATCACATCAAGATTATGTTCAATTATCAAAACGGTATTTCCTTGATCAACCAATCTTTGCAAGACTTCCAGTAACCGCTTGATATCATCTGTATGCAAGCCAGTTGTCGGTTCATCGAGAATATAGAAATTCTTTCCCGTTGATAACTTTTGCAGTTCAGCAGCAAGCTTCATTCTTTGAGCTTCCCCACCAGAAAGAGTAGTCGCAGACTGACCTAATTTGACATAGCCTAGGCCGACATCTACAATCGTTTGCAATTTTCGGGCAATTTTGGGGATATTCTTAAAAAAGTTGCATGCTTCGCTAATTGTCATATCCAAGACTTGTGCGATATTTTTCTTGCGGTAGGTAACCTCTAAAGTTTCAGAATTATAACGACTGCCATGACATACTTCACAAGGAACATAAACGTCCGGTAAAAAGTTCATTTCTATTTTAATAATGCCATCGCCGTGGCAAGCTTCACAACGGCCGCCTTTAACATTAAAAGAAAAGCGCGCCTTAGTATAACCACGAAGTTTGGCTTCATTTGTTTGGGCAAATAAAGCTCTAATATCATCAAAAACACTGGTATAGGTAGCAGGATTACTGCGAGGAGTGCGGCCGATCGGACTCTGGTCAATATCAATGATCTTTTCAATGTTTTGGTAGCCACTGATGCTCTTGTATTTGCCAGGCTTTGTTTGGTTACGATTTAGTTTTTGCGCTAGAGCCCGTTTTAAAATCATATTAACTAATGTTGATTTGCCAGATCCGGAAACTCCAGTAACCACAATTAATTTGCCTAAAGGAAATTCAACCTTTAAATTTTTGAGATTATTTTCAGCTGCACCGGTAATTGTAATTTTTTTACCATTACCTTTGCGTCTTTTTAACGGAACTGGAACAAACTTTTTACCTGCCATATATTGTCCAGTTAGAGATTTTTCATTCTGTTCAACTTCTTCAGGCGTACCAGCAGCCATGACTTCACCGCCATAAGTCCCAGCACCCGGACCCATATCGATCAGGTAATCGGCTTGTCTCATAGTCTCGTCATCATGTTCAACTACAATTAAGGAATTACCTAAATCACGCATGCGCTTCAAAGCAGCTATCAGCCGGTCATTATCACGCTGATGTAAACCGATTGAAGGCTCATCTAAAACATACATAACACCTGAAAGATTAGAACCAATTTGAGTCGCAAGTCGGATTCTCTGAGCTTCCCCACCAGATAAAGTATTAGCAGAACGTGACAAGGTCAAATAATCTAGGCCCACACTATTTAAGAAGGTGAGCCTGTCACGCACCTCCTTAAGTATTGGCTTAGCAATGACAGATTCCTGCTCGTCAAGTTTGATATTATTGAAAAATTCAAGGGCATGACTGATTGCCAAATCCGATGCCTCAGCGATATCCTTGCCATTAACTTTAACCGCTAATGCTTTACGATTTAATCTTTTGCCATGACAAGTTGAGCAAGTAAGTTCTGTCATATATTTGCCCATAACATCTCGCATAAATTTGGACATCGGATGATAATAGCGCCTTTCGACGTTTTCCATAGCACCCTCAAAAGGTGCTGTAGTATCATTGACCCCAAAATCACCGGTAACATGAAATTTAATTTTTTTAGTTGAGCCGTGTAAAATTGTTTCTTTTTGCTTCTTAGTCAGCTTAGAAAATGGTTTATCAAGCGGAATTTTCAGTGCCGCACATGCCTGTTCAAGCATCTCCCCGTAATACTTGGAATTTTTCCAAGGTGCAATTGCACCTTCAGCCAAGGTTTTGCTTTTATCTGGAACAACTAAATCTTCATCTACTGATAGCTTAACGCCTAAGCCATCACAGTCTGGACAAGCACCAAATGGTGCGTTAAAAGAAAATAGACGCGGTTCCATTTCACCTACAGTAAAACCACATTTAGGACAAGCATAGTACTCTGAAAAATTGATCATATCACCACCGATAACATCAACATTCATATAACCGTCCGATAAACGCAAAGAAGCTTCTACTGAATCAAAAAGTCGCGAGCGAATACCTTCTTTAACAATTAAACGATCGACAACGATATCAATCGAATGACGTTTATTCTTTTCTAAATCGAATTCTTCACCAATCTCATGCATAGTGCCATCGACAATGACACGCACATATCCGGCGCGTTGTACCCGTTTAAAAACTTCTTTATGAGCGCCTCTTTTAGATCTAATTACTGGTGCCAGGATTTGTATACGACTTCGTTCAGGTAAAGCTAAAATACGATTTACCATCTGCTCGACTGACTGGCGCTCAATTAAGGTGCCATCATTTGGACAAACCGGATGCCCAACTCGAGCCCATAATAATCGCAGATAGTCATTGATTTCAGTCACTGTGCCAACTGTTGACCTGGGATTATGTGAGGTAGTTTTCTGATCAATTGAAATCGCAGGATTTAAACCATCAATAGAATCAACATCAGGTTTGTCCATTTGACCCAAAAATTGCCGTGCATAGCTTGATAATGACTGAACATATCTTCTGCGTCCTTCAGCATATAATGTATCAAAAGCTAAAGAACTTTTCCCAGAACCTGACAAACCAGTAATAACGACCAATTTGTCCTTAGGAATTGACAGGTTAATGTCTTTTAAATTATGTTCACGGGCACCCCGAATAACAATCTTATCATTTACCATTTAATGCTTTTCCTTTTTTCTTAATTGGGCTTCTAGTTGAGCTCTCCAATTCCATGATCGCATCCCGTAAAGTAGCGGCTCCTTCAAAGTCAAGTTTCTTAGCAGCCTCCTGCATTTGTTTACGCAAGTCTTTAATCATAGTTCTCTTTTGTTTGGCAGTTAATTCATCAAAATTCAAATCGGCAAAACTGTCAGTTTGAGCGTCTTCATCAGCAACTTTGGTGGCAGAAATAACATCTCTGATTGGTTTAACAATCGTTTTCGGTTTCATGTTATGTTCTTTATTAAACTTGATTTGCAATTGACGTCTTCTCTGCGTTGCTTCAATGGCTTGTCGCATTGAATCAGTAATCGTATCAGCATACATTATTACTGCACCATCAGAATTTCTAGAAGCACGACCCATTGTCTGAACGAGAGGTCTGTAAGAACGCAAGAATCCCTCTTTATCCGCGTCAAGGATTGCAACCAGCGATACTTCCGGTACATCAATACCTTCACGCAGCAAGTTAATACCAATTAGAACGTCATATTTACCGGTTCTCAAGTCACGCAATATCTGCATACGTTCCAACGTTTTAACATCTGAATGCAGATACTGCACTTTAATGCCCAGATCCTTCAAATAATCCGTCAGATCTTCGGCCATTTTTTTCGTTAGAGTAGTAACAAAAACACGTTCATTCTTTTCAATTCGTTTGTTAATTTCGGCAACAAGATCATCAATCTGTCCTTCAACCGGTTTTACTTCAATCTTAGGGTCAAGCAAACCTGTCGGTCTGATAATTTGTTCGACTTTGTGATTTGTTCTCTGCAATTCATAATCACCTGGAGTTGCCGAAACATAAAGAATTTGGTTAACGTGCTTCTCAAATTCAGCGAGTTGCAAAGGTCTGTTATCAAGAGCAGACGGTAAACGAAAACCATAATCGATCAATGTTTTTTTGCGATTACGATCTCCGTTGTACATTGCCCTTATTTCAGGCATTGTAGCATGAGACTCATCAATTAAAATCAAGAAATCATCAGGGAAGAAATCCAGCAAAGTATACGGTGGTTCTCCCTCTTTACGTCCTTCCATATGGCGAGAATAGTTTTCAATACCATTGGTATAACCGACTTCGCCCATCATTTCCATGTCAAAAGTCGTACGTTGCTTGATACGTTCGGCTTCTAGCAATTTACCTTGACCCTCAAACTTTTTCACTTGAATTTTCATTTCTTGTGAAATTGCTTTAAGAGCCCTTCTCATTTGTTCTTCATTAGTCATAAAGTGAGTAGCCGGAAACAGAGATATACTTTCTCTTTCACCAATTACTTCACCAGTTAAGGCATCAACTTCTACAATTCTGTCAATTTCATCGCCAAAAAATTCAATTCGATAAGCATGATTAGAATTACCTGCAGGAAAAACTTCTACAACATCTCCACGAACGCGAAAACGACCACGTTGAAAGTCAATATCATTACGATCATATTGGATATTAACAAAATCACGCAACAGAGTATTTCTATTATATTCTTCGCCTTCATGAACTGTAATCACACTTGCAGCATATTCTTTAGGATCACCTAAACCATAAATGCACGAAACAGAAGCAACGACAATGACATCATTACGTTCCATTAAATCGCTGGTAGCTTGGTGACGCAACTGGTCAATTTCATCATTAATTGCCGAGTCCTTTTCAATATAAGTATCGGATTGAGGCACATAAGCTTCAGGTTGATAATAATCATAGTATGACACAAAATAGTCAACAGCATTGTGAGGAAAAAATTCCTTAAATTCACCATATAATTGGCCAACTAAAGTCTTATTATGAGAAATAACTAAAGTGGGTTTGTTTAATTTTGCAATAATATTGGCCATTGTGAAAGTCTTACCTGTACCAGTAGCACCTTCTAAGATCTGTTCCTTATAGCCTTTTTTAAAACCAGTAGCTAATTTGTCGATAGCTTGTTGCTGATCACCTGCTGGATTAAATTTTGAAACCAGATCAAATTTACGTTCTTCTTGTCGTTTAATCATCGAAAAACCTCTCGTAGAAAAAGTTGGACAAAACAGCCCAACTCTTATTTTGACTTATTATATTTTACACTCTCGAACGTATTTTCGCATCATTTTTGTTTTATTTTAACAGTTTTGCCAATGCTTTTTGATAACTTTCAGCAGCTTCATGTGCAGTAGCAATATCTGGTTTATTTACTCCAACATAAGCTTTAATTACTGGTTCTGTACCTGAGGGCCGCAAAGCCAGCCAAGTTTCATCGGCTAAAAAGTATTTTAATACATTTGATTTAGGTAAGTCTCTCATTGGTTTAGTGCCATCTTCATTAGATTCCTGTTGCTTTAAAAAGTCTTGAATTTTAACGACTGGGATCCCATTTATTTGTTGTAAGTTTTCAGAACGCAATTTCGCCATCAATTCGGCCATTTTCTTTTGTCCACCAATTCCTGGCATTTCTATAGCTTGGGTAATTTCATACGATGTGCCATATTTTTGCCAGATTTCACTCAAACCATCTAAGACTGTCATATTCCTTGAGGCATAATAAGAGGCTACTTCAGCAAACATTAGCGCTCCTTGCATAGCATCCTTATCTCGAGCAAATGGTTTAAAAAGGTAACCATAACTTTCTTCAAATCCCATTAAAAATTTGCCATCATGCATTTTATTCATGCGGTCAATTTCTTCGCCAATAAATTTAAACCCTGTCAAAACTGATTTTGTTTTGATACCAAAATCATCAGCAATTTTAAGTGGCATACTACTCGAAACTATTGAAGTAATCAATTCATAATCACTGATGAGTTGACCATTATTTTTCAAATTAACTAATAAATAGTAAATCATCAACGTAGCGATCTGATTACCTGTTAAAACTTGAAAGCCACCATCTTTTGTTCGCACACAAGCACCCATACGATCTGCATCAGGGTCAGTTGCAATGATTAAATCGGCATTTTTTTCATTTGCCAGCTTAATCCCTGGATCAAAAACATCGCGGTATTCTGGATTTGGCTTTTTAGTAGTGGGAAATTCCGGATCGATGATTGCCTGACTGGGAACGGGTATTACTTTACTAAAACCATTTTGCCTAAAAGCCCGTTCATAAAGTATTTTGCCTGTGCCATGCAAAGGAGTGTAAATAATTGGTAGCCTGTCAGCATTTTGCTCTATAAGTTTAGCATTAACATTTACCGTTTTCAGTTCTGCCAAATATGCCTCATCAATATCTTCTCCAATTAACTGCAAAATTCCCTGAGCTCGCAGTTGAGCTACTGGCGCAGTATTAACAGTAAATATATCAGTTACTCTTTGGGAATAGTTAAAAACGCGCTCAGCATCTTCAGGTCCCATTTGGGCACCATCAGCACCATAAACCTTGTAACCATTATATTGCTTGGCATTATGAGAAGCAGTGATATTAATTCCCGCATAAGAATGCAAATATCGTACTGCAAATGAAAGTTCAGGAGTTGGTCTTAAATCATCAAAAAGATAAACATGGATATTATGAGCTCCTAAAATTTGTGCTGCATGCTCCGCAAACTCGCGAGAGTGATAGCGAGAATCAAAAGAGATCACTACACCCCTTTTTTGAGCTTTGTCACCTTTTTCATCTATCAGACGAGCCAAACCTTCCGTCACTCGACCTATAGTATATAAATTAATACGATTAGTCCCTGGCTCAAGTCTGCCCCGCATTCCAGCAGTTCCAAAGTTAATATCCTGGCCAAATGCATCCGCAATCCATTTAGGATCTTGGCTCAGCTTTGCTAACTGTTCTTGCAAGTAATCAGGCATGTTGTGGGCATTTTGCCATTCTTGAAATGTTTTTTCAGCTTTCATTTAGATAAGGTACCCCTTTTTCTAGCAATAAATTCGGTTTCATAGATTCTATTCTAGCATTTATCATTATTATCATCCGTAAAAATAAAAAAAGAATTCAATTTAAATGAATTCTTTTTTTAATCTTTATATTTAACGATCATTTAAGTCTTGGAGATAATTATAAGCTTCTTGACCAGCAATGCTGCCATCACCAACTGCATTAGCAATCTGACGCAGATCTTTAGCACGCACATCACCTAAAGCAAAAATGCCATCAACTTTAGTTCTCATGTGTTCATCAGTTGGGATCCAGCCCTTCTCGTCAGTTATTCCCAAATCTTTAAATGGAGCTGTTTGAGGAATAACCCCAACATAAATAAAGACACCTCGAGTTTGCAAATGCTTTTCTTCTCCTGTTTCTTTATCTTTGTATGTGACTCCGGTAACCTTTTCGCCATCTCCATCAATAGATTCGGTCAAACCATTCCAAATAAAGTGCATTTTGGAATTAGCGAAAGCACGTTTTTGTAAAGTCGGCTGAGCCCGTAATTGATCACGACGATGGATAACCGTGACTGATTTAGCACTTTGTGCCAAATAAATTCCTTCTTCAATAGCTGAATCACCACCACCTATAACAGCAATGTCTTCGTCCTTAAAAAAGGCAGCATCACAGACTGCACAATAAGAAACACCTTTACCGGAATATTCTTCTTCACCTGGAACTCCTAAATGACGATGATCAGCTCCGGTAGCGATTATTAATGCAGGAGCGCTATATTCACCAGTGTCTGTTTTTACGATTTTCTGGTCTCCGTCTATAGTTACCGTTTGTACATCGCCATACTCAAATTTTGTACCAAATTTCATGATTGAATTATACATTTTTTCACCTAGTTCAGGTCCTTTTATTTCACTGAAACCAGGATAATTATCAATCGCATCGGTATTATTCATTTGCCCGCCATACAAGCCACGATCAAGCATTAGAACTGATAAATTTGCACGAGAAGCATAAAGAGCGGCAGTTAACCCACCTGGTCCTGCTCCTATAATGATCACATCATATTTTTCCGTCATAGTTTTACCCCCAGTACTTTCTTATTTTTCGTAAGTAATGTTACAACGAATTGATCGCTAAAGTCTAATTTCTTGTTTAGGACTCCTGCCCATCATCTTGGTAATTTCATCATCAACGTTGGAATTTTGGTATAAAACTCGATAAATTGCTTCACTGATTGGCATATCAATTTGCTTTTCCTGACATAATTCATGCACAGCTTTTACCGTTGTAGCACCCTCTACAACTTGACCCATATTCTGCAATATGTAGTCAAGACTCTTTCCTTCACCTAATTGTTTACCACAACGCCAATTACGCGAATTAACTGAAGTACAGGTAACAATTAAATCACCTATTCCGGAAAGTCCACTGAAAGTCATTGGATCAGCACCAAAATAATTAACTCCTAAACGCGTAATTTCAGCTAAACCACGAGTCATTAAAGCTGCTTTGGCATCATCACCATAATGTTTTCCTACTAAAATACCAGCTGCAATAGCAATAACATTTTTAACTGCTCCTGCCACTTCAACGCCAATTAAGTCATTGTTAGTATATAAGCGGAAATAATCATTTGAGAATAATTGCTGGACTTTTTGGGCATTTTCCCTGCTTGTTGAGGCACATGAAATTGCAGTTAAATCTTTTTGAGCTACGCTTTCTGCATGACTCGGTCCTGAGATTGCTACAATTTTGTCCTCATCATCTGGATAGATTTCTTCTGTCAATATTTCAGAAATCAATTTTTTAGATCCCGGCTCAATACCCTTAGTCGCTGTCACAATAAGTGGCTTAGCATTAGTCTTTTGTAACACCTTGCTTACATTTTGAGCAACACTGCGAATAGCCTGAGTAGGCAGAACAAATAAAACGATTTCTGCATCCTTTAGTGCTTGATTTAAATCACCCGTTGCAGTAACCGTCTGATTTACCTTCCAATTCTTCATGTAATGTTCATTAGTATGGTGTTGATTAACTTCATCATTAACTTTTTCGTTATTGCCGTACAATACGATTTCATAACCTTTGTCAGCAAGCATAGATCCCAAAACAGTGCCCCATGAACCTGCTCCTAAAACTGCAATTTTTGTCATCTTTAACTCTCTTTCACTTAAAACAATTATTTAATCCCTACTATAAGGATACTTCAAGCCGCTACCGTCAAGATACCATTTCGGTTTAACTACTTTTCTGCGATAAATAAATAATCCTACGACCACAGCAAATAGTATTAAACTAAGCATTTGTGAAACGCGTATCGAACCCATTAAATAAAGGCTGTCAGTCCGCATCCCTTCCACAAAAAAGCGCACCACAGCATACCACGCCAAATAAAGCATGAATATTTCACCTTGTTTGAATAAATGCTTTTTATGTCTCAAAAACAATATTATTAACAAACCAATTAAATTAAAAAAAGATTCGTACAAGAAAGTAGGTTGGTAGTAGATTCCACCGATTTTCATTTGGCTAATGATAAAATTAGGCAAATGCAAGCTTTGTAAAAATGCTAATGTTGTTGGTTCACCATGGGCTTCCTGGTTAATAAAATTACCCCAGCGTCCCAATATCTGAGCTGCCATTACACCTGGGGTAATAACATCCAACATCAAAAATGGGGGTAGCATTCTTTTATAACAAAATACCAAAAGAACTGCCAAACCAGCTAGCAGACCACCATAGATAGCGATGCCGCCATTCCAAATAGCAATTATCTGATCAAGATGCTGGGAATAATAATCCCATTCAAAGATAACATAATAAATTCGTGCGCCAACATATCCAATCGGAACAGCCCATAACAGCAAATCCATGAAGTCATCACTTTCAATTTGCCGTTTGCGTCCCTCAACAATTGCCATTGATACGGCTAAAATAATTGCCACTGCCATGATGACGCCATACCATTTGACACTTAGGTTTCCTAATTTAAATGCTACTGAACTAATGGTCAATGTCATTTATTCTTATCCTTTGCTGAATCTTCTTTAGAATTTTGCTTAATTAACTTCGTTAGGTTATTATCAAAAGTTCTTGTAGCGTTATAACCACTTCTCTTGGCACGGAAATTCATTGTAGCGATTTCGATAATGTCTTCCATGTTGCGACCTACTTTAACTGGGATAGTAATTTGCGGCACTTCAACATTGCAAATATCACGTTTGCTTTCTTCAAAACCTAAACGATCGTAATTTGCCTTATTATCCCAATTAACAAGCTTGATTACTAGTTGAATACTTTCACGGCTTTTGACGGCACCAACACCAAACAAATCCATGACATCAATTATGCCAATGCCGCGAATTTCCATTAAATGCTTCAAAATGGCCGGTGCTTCGCCCATCACCGTTTCAACATCTTTTTGATAGACATCAACCCGATCATCGGCAATTAAACGATGACCACGATGAATCAAACCCAAGGCAGTTTCAGATTTCCCAACACCGGAATCACCAGTCAGTAACACGCCCATACCTTTAACTTCAACTAAGACGCCGTGAATCGTATCACGGACAGCTAGTCGTTCTCTTAAATATTCCGTTAAAATACTAGAAACATAAGTGGTTGATTCAGGTGAAGAAAGGATTGGAATTTGTGCATCATCAGCAGCTTTAACTAATTCAGGGGGTACACGCAGAGAACGTGACACAAAAAAGCACGGCGTATCAGGTGTGCAAAGCTTAGTAAAAACATCGACCAAGCTATCGTGATCTAACCTGGCAGCATAAGAAATTTCTGTTCTACCCAATAACTGAATACGCTGGCGGGGGTAAAAGTCAAAGTAGCCTGTTAACTCCAGTCCTGGTCTGTAAATATCGGATACTATAATTTCTTTATCGTTAATATATTGTTTTCCGTGCACAACGTGGACAATTTTATTATCACGAATTAAATTTTTTAATTTGACCGCATTTGTCATTTTAAAATGCCCCTTTATTACTTGTCGACATCTTTAGTTTTAGCATCACGTACTTTTTTACGCTTTGGTCTGGTTTCATTGTTTTGACTCCAATTATTCCAGTCATATGGACCAGAATCAGAGTGCATGCTCTTATTTTCATCATTCTTAGTAAAGTGGTTGATCAACCATATGATACCAATAATTACTAGAGCCGCGGGCAACAACAGAATAAAAGCATGAAACAAAGCATAAATCACACTTAAAATGACTACAGCAAGTAAAACTAAACCAATAATTCCCCAAAAACTCATCTAATCACCTACTCCGGATTTTCCTGACTTAAAAGCCATTGTAAATATGCATAAACGAATGGTTGCAACTTGCCATCCATTACACCACTTGTATCGGAAGTTTCATAGCCCGTACGCAAATCTTTAACCAAATTATAAGGATGAAAAACATAGGATCTTATTTGTGAGCCCCAACCAATTTCTTTTTGGTCACCTTTAAGTTCCTGCTTATGCTTACGCTTTTTTTCTTCTTCTAAATGAAACAATTTTGCTCGTAATTCATTCATCGCAGTTTCCCTGTTTTGCAGTTGAGAACGCTGTGCCTGAGATGTAGTTACAATTCCTGTTGGCAAATGAGTAATTCTAACCGCACTGGAAGTTTTATTAATATGCTGACCACCAGCACCACTTGAGCGGTAAACGTCAATGCGAAGGTCCTTGGGATTGATGTCGACCTTAATACTGTCATCAATTTCTGGAATAACTTCCACAGAGGCAAAGGATGTATGTCTCCTCTTGGCCGAATCGAAAGGAGAAATTCTGACTAACCTGTGAACACCATTTTCTGACTTCATGAGGCCGTAAGCATTTTTACCTGTAATTTTTGCGCTGACACTTTTAAGACCGGCTTCTTCTCCGGGCTCATAGTTATTAATTTCAAACTTAAAATTTCTAATATCAGCATAGCGCTGATACATTCTAAGTAGCATTTGCCCCCAGTCCATAGCTTCGGTACCACCAGCACCAGGATGGATTTCAATCAGGGCATTATGACTATCGTATTTACCAGCTAAGAGCAAATCTAATTCGTAATCATGAAATTCAGACTGCAACTCTTGTAAATCAGCTTCAACTTCTTTTTGTAAGTCACTGTCTGGTTCCTCCCGCAACAATTCTACTGCTGTTATTTCATTTTCATAATCAGACTTTAATTTGTTAAAAGAATTGCGTTTTTCTTTTAACAAGTTTGTCTCACCAATTAGGCTTTGCGCTTTTTCTTGATCATCCCAAAAAGAGGGGTCCTGCATCTTATTTTCATTAACAATAATATTTTCAGTTATTGAATCTAAGTCAAAGAGACCCCCTAAAGTGGTCTAACCGCTTATTTAAACTATCTAATTTATTTTGAATTTCACTTATTTCCATTTTTTAGCAATAGCTCCCTTATTTTTCAACAAAATTTCAGTAAAAAAGAGAAAGCAGCTGCTTTCTCTTCATCTTAACTATTAACGACTAAGATTTTGTCTGATTTCAGCTTTCATAAATAAACGAGTTACGTCAAACTCAATATTTGAAACCATTTCTTCAAACATGTTGTAACCAGAATCTTGGTATTCAACTAATGGATTAAGTTGACCGTAACCACGTAGACTAATTGATTGCCTTAATTGGTCCATTGCATCTATATGATCAGTCCAGCGATCATCAACTACCCGCAAGATAACGACTTTTTCAAATTCAAGCATTTCGGAAGGATCAGCTAAAATTTCTTCTTTTTCTTCGTAATTGGCTTCAACAAGATCATATAATTTTTGCTTTAAGTCAGATACGGTAATTGTTTTGAAATCAATTGCATCTGTTTCTTCTTCATTGGTTAAGCTTGAAGAAATAAAGTCACGCAGAGAATCAAGACGCCATTTGCTGCGATCACCTTGCGTAAACATATCTACTTGACTATTAATGGTGCGCCTAATCATTGGAATTAAAACATCCTTAAGTGACTTTTCTTCACCAATAACCTGCATCCGTTCACCGTAAATAATTTCACGTTGAATACGCATAACATCATCATATTGCAGAGTTTGCTTACGAGTATCATAGTTATTACCTTCAACCCGCTTTTGAGCTGACTCAACTTGTCTGGTAATCAAACGACTTTCAATTACCTTGTCATCATCATTATCAGATAACCGGTCGAGGAAATCTTTGACTCTATCGCCACCAAAACGTTTCATCAAATCGTCTTCAAGTGAAAGATAAAAACGCGTAACACCAGGGTCACCCTGACGACCGGAACGGCCACGGAGCTGATTATCAATTCTGCGTGATTCATGGCGCTCAGTACCGATAACAGACAGTCCACCTAGTTCTTTGACACCAGGTCCTAGTTTAATGTCAGTACCACGACCAGCCATGTTAGTCGCAATAGTTACGGCACCACGTTGACCAGCATTCATAATGATCTGAGCTTCTTTAGCATGGTTTTTGGCATTTAAAACTGCATGCGGTATTCCTTCTTTGTCCAGTAAATTACTGAGTCGTTCAGAACTTTCAACCGCAACTGTACCAACTAGCACTGGCTGTCCTTTTGCATGACGCTCTTTTATTTCATTAACAACTGCCGCAAACTTCGATGACAAAGTTGGATAAAGAATATCAGGATTATCCTTTCTAATTAACGGGCGGTTAGTTGGAATCGTAATAACCTGCATATTGTAAATTTCACGAAACTCTTCTTCTTCCGTTTTAGCTGTACCAGTCATCCCCGCAAGTTTTTTATACATTCTAAAGAAGTTCTGGTAGGTAATTGTAGCCTGAGTCTTGGATTCTTCTTGAATCTTTACTCCTTCTTTTGCCTCAATAGCTTGGTGCAAACCATCAGAATAGCGCCGTCCCTGCATAACACGACCAGTAAACGAGTCAACAATTAAGACTTCACCATCTTGAACAACATAGTCAATATCTTTAAGCATAATGTAATTTGCTCTCAGAGCCTGATCAATATGGTGTACTAGTTTTTGATTCTCAACATCGTATAAATTTTTAAGTCCAAAATGATCACAAGCTTTCTGAATACCAGTTCTAGTTAAAGAAATAGTCTTGGTAGGCCAGTCAATCTTATAATCACCATAGTCTTTATCATCGTCTGCATCATCATCACTCTTATCCTCTTTAAGGGTTTTGACAAAACGGTCTGCACGAATATAGTCACCATTAGCTTGTTCGGCTTCACCCGAAATAATCAATGGCGTTCTAGCTTCATCAATTAAAATTGAGTCGACCTCATCGATAATAGCATAGTTAAGCTCGCGTTGAACCATTTGTTCCTTGTAAACAACCATGTTATCACGTAAATAGTCAAAACCAAGTTCAGAGTTAGTTGAATAAGTTACATCACAACTATAAGCTTCCCGTTTTTCATCTGGCGACATCGCATTAAGATTAAGACCAACTGTTAAGCCTAGCCATTTATATAGCTGACCCATTTCTTCTGCGTCACGACTGGATAAGTATTCGTTGACAGTAACAACATGAACACCTTTTCCTGTTAGTGCGTTCAAATATACAGGCATGGTTGCAGTCAAAGTCTTACCTTCACCTGTCATCATTTCAGCGATGTTACCATAATGCAGCGCAATTCCACCCAGAACCTGCACATGAAATGGATAAAGGCCTAAAACTCTTTTAGCTCCTTCGCGAGCAACCGCAAAGGCTTCAGGTAAAAGTGAGTCTAAGCTCTCACCATTTTTTATCCGGTCACGAAATTCAGGCGTTTTTGCCTGCAATTCTTCATCAGAAAGTTGGCCATACTCTTCTGCATGACTTTCAACTTTACTGGCAATTTTTTCAAACTTTTTCAGTTCTCTTTTATCGTTATTGTATAGTTTCTTTAAAATGTTTACCATTTAATCGATCCTTATATGTAGTTAAAGTATAAAAACACATGATAATTTTACCATGATTGACGCCAAATGAAAAATAAACAAAACAAAAACCTCACACTAAATGTGAGGCCCTTGTTTGATAATACTGTTCTTATTTTGTTTCAATCAAACCATAACGGCCATCATTTCTACGATAGACAACACTTGTGCCGTTAGTTTCACCGTCTTGGAAAACAAAGAAGTCATGCTCAAGCATATTCATTTGCAAAATAGCTTCTTCAGGACTCATAGGTTTTAAGCCGATTTGCTTATTGCGCACAATAGAAAATTCTTTACTCTCTTTGTCTTTGGTTTCTTCTTCGGCACTTTCAACAAAGAAGTCATTAATGCCTTTTTCACGACTCTTACGGTTCACACGGGTCTTATATTTTCTAATTTGTCTTTCAAGTTTTTCAGAAACAAAATCAATACTGCGATACATGTCGTCAGTAGTTTCTTCAGCTCTCAATACTAAGTATGGCAGTGGTATAGTTACCTCAACTTTAGCCTTGTGATCACGATACACCTTTAAATTAACGTGGGCAATCATATCTTGATTCAAATCGAAATACTTCTCCAATTTTTTCAAGCGCTTTTCAACATAACTTCTTAAAGCATCAGTTACCTCAATATTTTCACCACGGACATTATACTTTAACATATGAGATTCTCCTTTCAACTGCTTTTGCAGTCTTATGTTACCTATATTATAGCAAAATTATAACAAAACATGAAAGCGCTGAACAATTTAGTTTTATCTGCATAAGGTAAAACTACTAATTTTTGCATTAGGGAAAACTTCTGCCAGTGCATCCCGTGCATGATAAAGCGTTCTGCCCGTAGTATAAATATCATCTAATAAAAGTATCTTGCATTTCTGAAAGTTAATCGTAAAGTTTTTCTTAACAAAAAAACTTTGCTCACTTCTCAATCTTTCCGCGCGATTTTTTTCTCCTTGTGCTCCTAGTCCTGCCTTCTTACCCAATACATGGGTTAATGAAACAAGATTACCATAAATTGAACTAATAGTATCAAATTGCCTTTGTGCAAGATGCTCTGGAGAAGTGGGCACAGGAACATAGAGATCGGCTTTAAATTTAGTTAGCTTTTCCCGACATAATTCCTGTAGTACTTTGTGCAAAGCATAATCACCATACCGCTTATAATTAACCATTAGATCATGAAAAGCCCTATTATATAAATATACAGAATGATTTTTTAATAATTTTTGTCCATATATTTTCTGCCAATTAATGCAATCTGAACAAAATTTATCTTGGCTCAATTTGCCAAAACAAATTGGACAGTGTTTATCAGGTATTCTCATATATTTACTTTGACAATTAGAACAGATGCATTGGGCCTCCTGTTTGTTCCAAGAGAATAATTCTACAAATGACACTTTAGCAACAAAAAGCTGACCACACAGTATGCATTTTTTCATTTGTTCATCTCACGAATTTGTTTCATCGCATCACGAATACTTTTAGTGTATTTATGATAACAAAATAAAATCAAACCACTGGGATCAGTTTTAGCTCGACCCACTTTGCCAGCTATTTGTACTAGGTTCGATGCAGAATAAATTTTATCATCCGCTTGAACAACAATTACCCAGACATGGTTAAAAGTAACGCCTCGTTCTAATATTGTAGTTGTCACTAACAGCTGAATTTTTCCCGCCCGAAACTTTTCAACCTTTTCAATTCTATTAGTATCATTTGCATGAACTCCAGAAATCCTAATCTGACTAAATTTCGGCTCTTTTTTCAAGGCATCAATATAAATATTTATTTGGTCAATCCGAGGTACAAAAAGCAGTAATGGGTGGCCTGCTTCTATAACTTTCACAATTTCTTTAATGAGTCTGACATTAATTTTGTTTTGGCTCAGAAAGGGACGGAGAAACAATTTTTCTTTTGGTACAGGTAAAAGATTTCCATGGAACCTTCTTTTCAACTTTAGTTTTCGCAATTTACCTTTTTCTACAGATACCAATAAATCTTTAGTAGGCGTTGCGGTTAAGTAAACGCGTTGACCGCCATCATTAACCGCATTCTTTGCTGCAAAATGTAATTCTGAATTATGGACATAGGGAAAAGAATCAGCTTCATCAATCACAAGTAAATCAAAAGCATGAAAAAATTTTAATAATTGGTGTGTTGTACAAATAGTTAATTGCTCCAGTCCTGGCTCTTGATACTCACGCCCATGATATTTACCGATCTTAATTTCACTAAAAGCTTTTTGAAAACGCGGATATAATTCGTTTACCACATCAATTCTTGGCGTGGCTATACAACATCTTTTTCCTTCTGCCAAACAATGTGCTATTAAAGGAAATAACATTTCTGTTTTACCTGCACCGGTTACAGCATGAACTAGTGAATCGCGACCATCAACATAATTTTCAGTTAATTTACGTGCAATTTCAGCCTGTAGTGAGGTTAGTTTACCCTCCCAGGTTAATCCACCATTTGCTTTGATCGAGAAATTTATTTCTTGTTCATTGCGAACTAAATAATCGCCTTCCACAATTCTTCCGAGACCAATGCAAGCTCTGCAATATTTTTTGCCACTTGGCAATTGGGCATAAACATTAGCATTGCAGCGCAAGCAACGACCATTTTTAATTGCCTCGACTTTGGTTAAACCATCCTTTGTGCTAAAATCCATTTGACTACTAAGCCATTGGCGGCCTGCAAGATTTGAAATACTTTCCATTTTGTCCTCCAATGATAAATACGCAAGAAGGGCTGATTTTTTTGAATGAAAAAGAAAATTATTTGACCATTAAAGAAAATGGCAATCACGAATTAACGATTAAAAAAAGTCGCTTTATTACGACTTTAATACGGACCTCAACTATTGAAGAAGCTGAAAAGGCAATTGCCACTGTTTCTAGCAAATACCGTGATGCCACTCATAATACGTTTGCTTACACCATTGGTTTAAACGATGAGCATGTTAAAGCCAGCGACAACGGTGAACCTTCTGGTACTGCGGGAGTACCAGAATTAAAAGCCTTGCAGTTAATGAAGCTTAAAAATGTCACTGCAGTAGTTACACGCTATTTTGGCGGAATAAAACTGGGAGCTGGAGGATTGATCCGTGCATATTCTAATAGTGTGACTAAGGCAGCCGAAGCCTTGGGTGTAGTTAAACGCGTTCGGCAACAAGGTGTTAAATTCGAAGTCGATTATAATAAATTCGATGAGGTCCAGCATTATCTTAAACAACAAAAAATTTTTATTGCCAATATTGACTATGGCGTCAGCGTGACAATTTCAATTTACATTGATGAAGACAAATTAAAGGAATTAGAAAATGATCTCACCAATATTTTGTCTGGCAAAGTACAGTTTATTTTTCTTCCCAAAAGATATAACGAAGTCGTTGTCACTCAACATAACTATCATGATCAGTAAAAACATAATTCAATAACTATACAAAAGAAGAAGACAATCCACATTTAAGTAATTTGTCTTCTTTTTTCTTGTTAATTTCGGCAATAGTCAAATTGACCTTTAAACTAGTATCTTTTGTCAGTATCTGCCAAGCTTAATCTTTCTTTTTCTTTTTTAATTGTTCAGGTTTGTCCTGCCCAAGGTGCCAAACTTCCACCGTGGGATCTTTTTTACTGCGAGAATTAATTAATTTTTGGGTCAAATTCATCAGCGGTTTATATTTTTCTCCTAAAAGACCAATGGATTCCACAAAAAACTCTAAGGCAACTGCCAGACCTGCAATTAAAACCCACATTCCCCACATTGGTGATAACAAAAACAAGAGAGAAATGAATGAAAAAATAAGTGACAAAGCATAAATCGTTAAAACAGTTTGTCTGTGGGTCAAACCCATTTTCATCAGTTGGTGATGCAAATGATGCTTATCGGCTTGTGAAACGGGACGGTTATTTAGTTTGCGCCGAATCATGGCATAAATTGTATCCGTAATTGGAACACCTAAAATAGTCACTGGCACTAACAGAGAAATAAAAGTCACATTTTTTAAACCTTTAAGTGAAAATACCGCAATCATAAAGCCGATGTATAACGCCCCTGTATCACCCAAAAATATTTTGGCGGGATGGAAATTATATGGTAAAAATCCTAAAAGACATGCAGCAAGCATGAAACAGCCAATTGGAATGTAAAGTTGACCAGTATGCAGAAAGAAGTAACCAACAATTCCCATCGTTATCAATGAAATCATTGAAACCCCATCGGCCAAGCCATCAAGACCATCAATTAAATCAACTGCGTTAGTTAAGGCCAAAATCCAAAAAATAGTAATTGGTAAACTCCACCAACCTAAATGTATTTGTTTATTGAGAAAGGGCAAATTTAAGACGTTCATCCTGATGCCGGCAAGAAAATAAATTACCAGAGCGCCAATAAAAATACCCAACATTTTTTGCCTTGGTTTTAGCTCCATAATATCGTCAATTATGCCTGTCAAGACAATCACACTGGATCCTAAAAGTATGCTAAAAGCCTCATGCGTTGGGAATTGCTCCCGCAATAAAACAAAAGCACCAATATTAAAGGTCACAAAAATACCCAATCCGCCTAAAGTTGGCATTGGCTTCTTATTTACCCTTCTTTTATTTGGAATGTCGACTGCACCTAATACAAAAGCCAATCTCCTAATAAAAGGCGTGATCGCAGCTTGTATAATCACTAAAAAGAATAATTCAACAATAATTTTAAACATAGTCGGCTACTTTCATTTATAGTTGTCTTAATTATACAAGGTGGAATAAAAATGCACAAATTAGGTTAATTGAATACAAGTATTTTTTAACAAAAAACTGTTATTTATAATTAAAAAGAACTGGGTTCAAATGAATCCAGTTCTGATTAATCTGTAAGATATAAAAACTAACTTTGAGAGACAGCTGAACTCGTATCAGCCTCTACTTTGACATTAGTTGCCGCGCTTTCTCCAGCTATTTTTCCAAAAACAACTGCATTAGTAATGCCCATTCCGCAACCAGGGTAAGTCATTCCGCGCCAGCCACCTGTAGTACCTCCTGCAGCATAAAGATTGTTTATCTTGTGATCAAAATTGTCCAAAACTTCTGCTTTGGTGTTAATAGCTAGTCCACCTGCCATGTCTGGTGTTGATGGAGCAAGTTTAGCAGCATAAAATGGCGCTTTAAAAGCTGTTAAATCTTTTTGACGATCAAATTCTGTGTCTTCACCTTTAGTGACATCATTATTCCACTTTTTAATTGTTTGCTCTAATACCTCTGGATTTAGGTTAATCTGCTGGGCTAATTCTTGTATCGTATCAGCTTTCTTAAAGTAGCCATCTTCTACCTCACGTTTTAAATGTGGTGACGGAGCTGGTGCTGAAAAAGCAGCTGGCATTTCATTTGCCATGCCTTCATCAAAAATTAACCAAACGTAACCTTGATCAAGACTTGCAATTTTTTTAGAGGCATATTCAAAATACATATCTTCCCTAAAGTGTCTTCTAGCATCTGTGCCTACCCAAATATAAGGCTTTGTCCAGGCAGTACACAGAGGACCGATACATACATTATCGCCGGATTGAGTACCAATTGAGTTTGCTATTGGCATCCACATATCTTTTAACTTGGCGCCAATTTCAGCACCCATAGTGATACCATCACCCATTTGTCTGATTGAACCATACGATTCTCCAACAGCAAAATCAGGCGCAAAACTCTTAAGCATTTCTTTATTACGAGAAAAGCCTGCTGTAGCAATAACAACACTTTGAGCTTTGTAGTTACCCTTATTAGTATGTACACCAACTACATTATTATTCTCGTCAGTTATTAGGTTCTCAGCTGTAATATTAAAAATAAATTTTGTGCCAACTTCTTTCGCCTTATTGTAAAGCGGCTTTGACAAACCATAGCCACTTTTTTCGACAGTTAAATGAGATCTAGCTGCTGGAGTCGCATAGTCTTTCATTGCTTCTTCATTGCCAATTTCTTGGACTTCTTGAAAATTGACACCAACTTCACCAGCCAGCCATTCATAATCTTCTGCGCCATGTTCAACAATTGTTTCTCTCATGCCCGCATCTTCATAGCCTTGACCAACTGCTTTTAAATAATTATTCCAGTTTTCCTTGGTATCAGCTATTCCTTGGGCTTTTTGCAAACTAGTGCCCCCACCAGCGTTGTAATAACCGCCAGACAGAGTCATGTCGGACAGCATATAACTTGAAGTATATTCCAAGCAAATTACTGCAGCACCTTTTTGCCTGGCAGCAATAGAAGCTGAAAGACCAGCAGCTCCCGCTCCGATTACCAAAATATCTGTTTGATCTTCAAATTGCAAATCATCTGGATTAACGTTACGGTTGTCCTTACCATTAACCTTTTTTGCAGTATTTCTCAAATCAACCTTTTTATCAAGACCACTGGGATCGCCAGCCTTTGAAACAGCGTCTTTAACTGCTTTTTGGACAGCTTGAAAACTAATAGTTGCACCAGTGACTGCATCAATATTATATGACTGATGCTCAACAATTAGCTTTGGTGCTTTTTTTAAAGCAGCAGTGCTTATACCAGAAGTTTCATCCTGTTGATCAATTGTTACATCCGTAATTTTATTGTCTTTGACTGTTACCGAAACCTTAACTTCACCGCGATTACCAGAACCTTGTCCCTGATAAACGCCATCTTTTAAATTTGCCATTTTTTATCCTTTCGTTAAAATCTAAGCCTGCTTCAACGCAGATTCAACTGCTTCTTTAAATGCACGACTTGATACAGAAGCTCCTGAAACAGCATCTACGTTAGTTGTTTTCTGAGCTAGCATTTCTGTCTTCATTTTCTTAATTGCTTTTTCACCATAGTCAGGTGATTCGCTTTCTTTTAAAACTTCAATATTGCTGGGACGCTTATCGCTGTCAACTGTTACTCGCACTATAATTTCGTTGCCCATACCACTTGAAGATTTACCTATGTATTGATTTTCAGCAGTTGAATAGCTTTCTTCTTTAACATCTGATTCTGGAAATGCAGCATCAGCATTATTTTCACTAACACTAGCACCTGAAACAACTTGCTCATCTTTAATTTTGGCAGCATTTTCACCAGCTATCTTACCAAATATTAAGCAGTCAGCCATGTCGCCACCGCCATTATATTGATTTGCTCCTATATGACCCAGTTCACCAGCGGCATATAAGTGTGGCAAAACTTTCTGATCTGTATCTATGACTTCAGCATTTTTATTTCGACGTGGGCCACCCTGGGTGTTTAACATGGTGTGCTGTTGAGCTAACGAATAAAATGGACCTGTAAGTGAAATTTTGGTCATTGACTCTGGCTTGCGGCCACATTGGTAATCAACTCCGCGATCAACGAAGAAATTATATGTGTTCAAAGTATTTTCTAAAACTGCCGGATCAACTTTTATTTCTTTAGCTAAGTCAGCGATAGTTTCTGACTTAACTACTTTAGTTAAAGCTTCCTTTTGAAATTCATCATTCTCAGCTGAGAATAGTTCATCATATTTCTTCTGGTCAAAAATCATATGAGGATGCACTTGGGCTAAAGGAATTCTCCAAATACCATGATTATAGCGATGACCATGACGGGTTGGATCGTCTTCTGCTACATAACGCGTACCATCATCGCCAACTGTGATCAGTGAACCGGCAAATAATGCTTTCCAGGCCATAATATTATGAGCTCTTTGACCTTTAGGAGCAGCTAAATTAACAGTTCCACCAGGTTCATAATTATTCATATGCCATAAATCCGCACCAACTTCTATAGCCATTTTGATGCCATCACCATTGTTATAAAGCGTTCCGTATGGCAGTAAATTAGTTTCACCTAAATAGTCCTGCACCATTTGTTCGTTATTTTCAAATCCACCTAGCGCTAAAACTACACCGTTTTTTGCTTGCACGTTGAACAATTTGCCTTTATTTTCAATCTGTACACCGATAATTGTCTTATCAGGATCCTGGATTAAATGCTTTGCTGGTGTTGAATAAAGTACATCAATCTGATCGCTGCGGTCTAAAACGTTTTGGCGCAGCTTTTTCCAAAGAGCTGCATCGAATATCTGATCATGCACCAGCAGGTCGTCATTGGTATCTGCCCCTTCAAATTCAGGATATTCTGCACTCATATATGCCAACATAGCAACATTTTTGTTACCTGAATTATTTTTTACGCTAAATGCTTTACCACCGAGATATTTTTCAAAGTAATCCGGTAAATTAACCATCCCTTTTACAAAAGTTTCAAGCACCTGCTCATCTAAATCAAGTGGAGCAGTCATTTTTTGATAATACTTTTTGAGCTTGTCATAATCATAACCTGCTTCAACAATCTGACCACAGTATCTGGTATTACCACCTTCATGTCCTTCTGGCGCACTGTCAACTAGAAGAACTTTTGCTCCTTTATCTGCGGCAAAACGCGCTGCTGTAGCACCTGCTCCGCCAAAACCGATTACCACGACGTCATAAGTTGCATTCCATGATTCGTTATCTTTTAAAAACATTTTTTCTCCCAAATTTAATTGCATTAATGCTATTAGATTGTAAAATTTTTTGCAGTCGGTACTCTCTGATTGTTACCCCGGACCACTTCTTAAAAGCCTTATAAAATGAGGCAACACTGTTAAAACCAACTAAAAAACTTACTTCAGCAGTATTTAAAGTTTTATCTTGAAGCAGATTTTGTGCCAAAATTTTTTGCACAATACTGAGTTGCTTTTTAAATGTAGTGCCCTCATTTTGCAGCCATCTTTGCAAGGTCCGTGAAGAAATACCCAGTTTATTTGCTACATCTTTTAGCTGAAAATTACCCCCAGCAATCAGCTTAAAAAGAGTATTTTGCACAACGGCTGAAATTGGAGGATTAATATTTAATTTTTTAATGTACTTTTTCAAACCGGGTTCAATAAAGTTCCACATTACATCATTCTTAGTTATAAAAGGTTGTTCTAAATCACACTTTCTAAACACCAAATAATTGTCTAAACTATTTTGACCTTTAATGCCTAAATAACTATTAATTTTTGATCCATATTTGTATTTACTACCAATAGACACAGGTATAATAGTTTTATTTGTTCCTGCTCTAATCAAACTAACCAGAGAAATTTGATCAACCAGTAGACTAAATCGTGAGTATTTACGATATTGATCTAAATATCTAATATGGATTCTTAAATTTTCACCTTCTTTAAATCTTCCCATTTCGATTGGTCCTATAAGCTGCTGGTAAGTTGCCAAACGGGAAATTGCTTGTATTCCGTTTATGCTTGATAATGCAGCAAAATATGGAGGAACAAACTGGTAAAAATTTCGGACATCGCTGCAAGCCAGCAACTGCTCATCACTTGCTTTTCTATCAAGCACCTCAAATACATGCGAATTCTTAATCCACTTGGCATTGAGATATTTGTCCATAACGCTGGAATCAAGTAACCCCGAAATAGAATCAAATGGATATCCTAGCTCTTGCAAAAAATCTTTCAGCTCAATTGTTATTTTTTGATTCACAGCAGTTTCCTCCATTCAATTTCAATTGTATACCCTTTCATTTTAGCAAAATATGTCTCTTTACGATAATATATGTCAAAATACGCCACTTTTTAGTCATATTTATAAAAAAGAAATAAACAAAAAAGGCTGAATTTTTAAAATTCAACCTTATACTTTATTTTGCAATTGTTACAGCACGCTTTTCACGAATAACTGTTATTTTAATATTACCCGGGTAATCAAGTTCTTTTTCAATTTGGTTACGAATGTCTCGTGCCAATACTGTAATCCGATCATCTGAAATCTTATCAGGCTCAACCATTACGCGGACTTCACGTCCAGCCTGAATAGCATATGCCTGCTTAACCCCCTCATACCTGTTAGCTATTTCTTCCAGGTCAGTAAGTCTTCTAATGTAGTTTTCCAAACTCTCGCTTCTAGCACCAGGTCTTGCAGAAGAAATTGTATCCGCTGCAACTACCAGTTCAGCAATAAATGATAGCTTTGGCACATCCCCATGGTGTGCTGCAATTGCATTAACAACCACATCCGGCTCATGATATTTCCTGGTCAATTCCACGCCTATTTCAACGTGTGAACCTTCAATATCATGGTCGACTGCTTTTCCAATATCGTGTAATAATCCCGCGCGAACCGCTAATTTTTCATTTAATCCAAGCTCCGCAGCCATTGTTCCAGCTAGTTTTGCAACTTCAATCGAATGACCCAAAACGTTTTGACCGTATGATGTCCGGTACTTGAGTCTACCCAATATTTTGACCAACTCTGGATTCATTTTGTGAATTCCCAGTTCCATTAGAGCGCTTTCGCCAGCTTCGTAAATATCATCATTAACTTCTTTACGAGCTTTATCAACTGTCTCTTCGATTCTAGCTGGGTGAATTCTTCCGTCTTTAATTAAACGTTCCATTGCCCTTTTCGCAATTTCACGTCTAATGGCATCAAAACCACTTAGTGTCACAACTTTAGGAGTATCATCAATAATTAGATCCACTCCCGTTAGCGCTTCAAAAGATCTGATATTGCGCCCTTCACGACCGATAATTCGGCCTTTCATTTCCTCATTAGGCAAATCAACTACTGATACCGTAGTTTCGGCTACCGTATCAGCAGAACTGCTTTGGATAGCATCAATAATTATTTTACGTGCATAATGGTCAGCTTTAGCTTTCACTTCTTGATTGCTATTACTAATCATTTCTGCTCGTTCTTTAACTAATTGGTCTGACAATTGATTTAAAACAAGTTTTTGTGCCTGCTCCTTGTCCAAGTGAGCAACTTCATATAGCTTTTGTGTAGTCTGTTCGACTAATTCATCTGCCTTTTGCAACTTAGTGGTTAATTCAGTTTGCTTATTTTCTAGCTGTTGGTCTTTTTTAGATAAATCATCCTCTTTTTCTTTTAGCAAAGAGTTTTTATGATCAAGAGTATCCTCTCGTTGCGTTAAGCGATTTTGATCACGTGCTATTGTATCACGTTTGTCGTTTAATTCATCTTCAACTTTTTGTCGATAATCTTGAATTTGTTCTTGAGCTTCAAGAATTTTTTCTTTTTTGGTGTTTTGCGCACTTTGTTTGATAGCGTCAGCTGCCTGCTTTTGTGCATTGACTTCTGCCTTAGCAGCATCGACTCGTGCTTTTGCTTCGGTTAAAATATGATCGGCATCGTTTTGAGCATTTTGGGCTTTCTTTTCCCAAATGTTTTTACGTATAGCGTATCCTACAACTATGCCTACTATAATTGAAATAATAGCAATCGCGACGGGAATCAAAAATTTACTCATCATGATTTCTATCGCCTTTTTTTATTTTTTTAGATTATTCACACAATATTAATGATAAAGAACCACAGGGATTATGTCAAACGACAAGAAAAAAACCTCAACCAGTTTTCACAGGTCAAGGTCTATTTCCTCATAATTAACTACTTTTGCTGTCAGCTTCTTTTTTAGCAGAAACTTCCTTTTCTTTGCTTGCAACTTCTTTAGCTTTTTTCTCTTTTATTTTTTCTGGATCTTCTCTTTCAGCTACGGATTCTTCATCAATGCCGAAAGCCTGACGAACTTGTTTTTGAACATCATCATAAACATCAGGATGATCTTCAAGATACTTTTTGGCATTTTCTCGTCCTTGCCCAATTCGTTCATCATGATATGAATACCAAGAACCAGCTTTAGCAATAATGTCCTTGTCAGCAGCCATGTCTAGAAGTTCACCACTTTGCGAGATACCTTTGCCGTACATCATATCAACTTCGGCAACTTTAAAAGGTGGAGCAACTTTATTCTTAACAACTTTGATTTTTACGCGGTTACCAGTGATTTCACCACCAGTTTGTTTAATTTTTTCTGCTCTCCTAATTTCTAGCCGAATAGTAGCATAAAACTTAAGTGCACGACCACCTGGTGTAGTTTCAGGATTACCAAACATGATCCCAACTTTTTCACGGATTTGATTAATAAAAATTGCTATGGTTTTGGTCTTATTAATATTACCTGAAAGTTTACGCAATGCTTGACTCATTAAACGAGCTTGCAGTCCAACGTGACTGTCACCCATCTCGCCATCAATTTCAGCTTGTGGCACAAGTGCAGCAACTGAATCAACTACTAAAATGTCAATCGCACCACTCGTAATCAATGTATCCGCAATCTGTAATCCTTCTTCACCAGTGTTAGGCTGGGATAAAATTAACGAATCAACATCAACACCTAGTGCTTCTGCATAAGCAGGATCCATGGCATTTTCAGCGTCAATATAAGCAGCGGTGCCACCTCTTTTTTGCACTTCAGCGACCGCATGTAAAGCAACTGTCGTTTTACCAGAAGACTCTGGTCCATAAATCTCTACAATTCTACCACGGGGATAGCCGCCAACTCCCAAGGCCGCATCAAGAGCAAGCGAACCTGAAGGAACAGTCGAAATTTTGGTGTCGGCCTTATCGCCCATTCGCATGACGGCGCCTTTACCAAAATTCTTTTCAATTTTCTTAAGTGCATTTTCCAATGCAGCTTGTTTTTCATCTTTGGCCAAGACTCTTGTCCTCCTATAAATAGTTTTATCATTTTAATACGTAATAATTATACTTTGCTTTAGTGTATATTTGCAAGAAAAAAGGCGAACAAATGTTTATTAATTTTATTCACAATAATAATTACGTAAAAATTGTCAAAAACTTTTTTAGTTTGCCTTTTTTAATCCCTTGGGTTGTAATATTTTCTGCAAAAAATTCAAAATGACATCTGCCAAAATAGCCATTAATGCTGTAGGAAGGGCACCAGCCAGTATAATTGCACTGCCGTTAGTAGCATTAGTGCCGCGAATAATAATGTCCCCTAAGCCACCTGCTCCAACGAACGAACCAATTGAAGTGATACCAATAGCTATGACCAAAGCATTTTTTAAACCAGCTATAATAACTGACATTGATAAGGGCAAACGGACCATGTAAAGCAGCTGCAACTTTGTCATACCCATTCCTTTCCCGGAATCAATAACGTTTTTATTAACATTACTCATACCAGTATATGTGTTTTTAATAATAGGCAAAAGTGAATAAAGCGTAACAGTTACGATAACAGTCATAACGCCCAAGCCTAAGCCAATCATTACGATGGATAAAAGAGCCAAAGATGGGATTGTTTGGATAAAGTTAGCAATTTCAACAACAAAATCACCTAAATGGCCATTGCGAGAAATAAAAATTCCCACTGGAATACCTATAATTGCAGCAAATAGAACCCCATAGATTGAAATGAGGAAAGTACGATTAAATTGTTCTAATACATAACTGCCATTATGGACATAATAATAAATAAATTGCTGCCACAATGATAAATGAGACATTATTTCTCCCCCCTAAAGTAATTATGTTTTACTAAAAATTGATGTGCAACAATAGACGGCTCAAGCAACTTGTCATCAACTTGAAAATTCATTTTACGAATATCATGCACACTCACATTGCCAACTAGTCTGGTCAGTATTGGTTTTAATTCAGGATGCTCACGCAATAAATAATTATTGATTAACATCCCACAATTATATGGTGGAAAGAAATGCTTATCATCTTTTAGGAGATGTAAATTATAGCTGTCAATTCGACCATCTGTTGAATAGCCCAAAATAACATCCATTTTCCCACTATTCAAAGCAGAATAAACTAAACCAATGTTCATAGGATGGGCTTTAGCAAAAGTCATACCGTAAGCTGTTTGGAAAGCTGGATAACCCACTCCTGGAGCATTTACCCACTCGGATGCTACACCAAAAGAAAATTTGTCTTTAACTTTCTTTAAATCTGAAATTTTATAAAGATGATATTTCTTTTGATCTTTTGCTCTAACCATAAAGGCATAATTATTAGCAAAACCATAGGTATGCAAATAGGTTTGGTCCCATCTCTTTTTTACTTCTCTGCGAACTGTATCATTTGCCTTTTTGGAATCTTTAATCGCAGGTAGCAGCAAATTAGCTGTTAACTCGCCACCATCATACGCAGCTGCTTGAATATCAGCATCATGACGATACAAAGCCTGGTGCTGCATCGGTGCAGACCCCAAATTATTAACAATAGAAGTCTTATATGAAGTCTCGTGCTCAATTAATTGGGCAACAATATTAGCCATAATTTGCGACTCAGTGGTTGTCAGGGCCGTAATTCTAATATTTTTTTCACTGCCCTGACTATCAGAAAGTCCGGGTAAACCACAAGCACTAGCAGTAAGCATTATGAGCAAGGTGGTTATCATCAACAATATTTTTTGCAAATACTTTTTCACAATAAACACCTCCTTATATTCCCTTTGGAGTCAGCTTACGTTCCAGCTTACCCAATAGGTAATCCGTAAGAAGTGCCAAAATGATTACTGGAATCGTTCCTCCAAAAATCAAATCCGTTTGGTAGAGGCTAAGTCCGTTAAAAATAAAATCTCCTAAGCCGCCAGCTCCGATATACGATGCCAGAGTTGCCCAGGCAATTACATAAATAGCAGAAAGTCTGATTCCTGCCATAATTACAGGCATGGCTAAAGGAATATCAACTTTTAAAATAAGCTGCATATTAGTCATGCCTAACCCGCGTGCAGAATCAATTGTATCTTGATTAACATCAGTTAGTCCTACATATGTGTTACGTAATATGGGCATTAAACTATAAAGAAAAAGAGCAATAATTGCTGGTACTTTACCAACACCAAAAAATGGTATCATAATTGCCAGCAAAGCCAAAGCCGGTATAGTTTGTAACATACTGGCTATTGCTATTACCACTTTAGCAATTCGCTTAAATTTCATTAATATAACGCTCAGTGGAACTGCAACTAGTATTCCCAGTCCTAAAGAAATAGCAGAAATATATATTTGTTGCCAAGTTTTTACT
This sequence comes from Lactobacillus kimbladii, assembly GCF_014323605.1. Classification (GTDB taxonomy): domain Bacteria; phylum Bacillota; class Bacilli; order Lactobacillales; family Lactobacillaceae; genus Lactobacillus; species Lactobacillus kimbladii_B. Next base: position 230,129 of record NZ_SCMB01000002.1, read on the forward strand.
AATAACTCTGAACCGTGTTGTGCAAAAAAGGCTGACATTATTATTTCGCCTCTTTTTCTGAAGAACTTTGCAGGTGACTTTTATCGCCCCATATTTTTTCATAAACAACATTTACCAAACTAGCTCGAGTGACGATTCCAACTAATTTTTTATCTGAATCTGTTACTGGTATATAACTCTTATTACGACTCATAATCCGACTAAAATTATCACGTAGATATTCCTCAGGACCGACAGTCCCCAGTTTAGTAATCAATATATCGCTGACACTACTTACTTTAGGGTAATTTCTTTGCAAATCATCAATTGAAATGTAACCTTTGAGGTGGTCTCCATTATCAACGACTAAAAGCGTATCAACGCGATGCTCCTTCATCATAGTTAAAGCATCAGTGAGTGAAGCACCTAAATCAATTTTTGTTGGATTGGTCAACATTACATTTTTAACTTTTACAGTTTCATATTTTGCTTCTGACAAGCGCTCCTCACCAATCAAGCTCTTAACGTAGTCATTTGCAGGATGATGTAGAATCTGGTCAGGTGTTCCTACTTGGATCAACTGTCCATCATGCAAAACAACTACTTTAGTTGCAAGCTTTAATGCCTCATCCATGTCATGAGTGACAAAAACAATTGTTTTGCCTAAGCGTACTTGTAAGTTTTGAACCAAGTTCTGCAAGCTTTCACGCGTTATTGGATCGAGTGCGCCAAATGGTTCATCCATTAATATCAAGTTTTGATCTGCCGCAAGCGCACGTACGACACCTATTCTTTGCTGCTGACCACCAGATAGCTCTGTTGGGTATCTGTCTAAATATGACTCAGGTAATTCAGCCATTTTAATAAGCTTTTGTGCTTCACCAGCCAGCTTTTCTTTAGGCCACTTTAATAATTTGGGTACTAAAATGATATTTTCTCTGATGGTCATATGAGGCATTAAACCATTATTCTGAATAACGTAACCGATATGACGCCTTAAATTGACAGGATTGAAACTTTTAACATTCTTGCCGTTAACAAGTACTTCACCTTTAGTTACACTGTTCATGCGATTTATCATACGCATTATAGTTGTCTTTCCTGAACCGGAGGTGCCAATCAGGCAGCAAAAATCACCTTTTTCTATTTTAAAACTAATATGTTTAACAGCTGCATTTTTCATTTTAGGATATATTTTTGAAACGTCCCGAAATTCAACTGCTGGTACTTTTTCTACCATAAAATTTCCTCCTTTTCCAATATTCCCTTAATTTAATCCTAACAAGTAAATGTAACTTAATCAACAATCTGTCTTTTCAACAGTAGTTTATATTAAAAATAATGCACAAAAAAACACTACTAAAAGCAGTGCTTTTTTCTATATTAACTTTTCATTAATTTACATTGATCCTTCGAAAACATCCCATGAACTGTGGAAATAATCCCAACCAGAATAAATTGTAAAGATTAATGCAATGTATAGCAAAATTGTTCCTATGTGACAGAAGTCTCCGATTAACAGGAAAATAATGGAAAGCATTTGACAAGTTGTTTTAATCTTGCCAGGCATGGCTGCAGCCATAACTTGACCCTTGTTTTCTGCCAATATTAAGCGCAAACCTGTTACTGCTAATTCACGACAAACTATAATAGCGATAACCCAGGCAGGAGCCAGATTTAACGAAATTAACATGATAAAAGCAGTCATGGTAAGCATTTTATCTGCCAGCGGATCCGCAAATTTACCAAAATTGGTAACAAGGTTGCGTGATCTTGCTATGTGCCCATCAAACCAATCCGTTGCAGATGCCACTGCAAAAACAATAGCTGCAATGACTAATTTCCAATAAACAGTTGTTCCTGCAACCTTAACACTAGCATCGCCACCAAAAATGACAATTAACATAAAAACTGGTATCAATAATATTCTAAAAACCGTTAACTTATTAGGCAAATTCATTCTTAACTTTTCCTCCCAAAATAACTATCTTTCATTACTATCATTCCCACCGGAAGAAGAGCCACCTGAATGACCAGATTCACTACTGTGTTCATTATTATTTGACTGATTGCTATCATGACCTGACTGATTATTATTCTGGTTACTCTGGTTATTATTTTGATTACTTTCTTGGCTATTGGATGAACTAGAATTATTGTTGCCACTAGTACCATTATTAGTGCTATGATTGCCAGTTTGATTATGGCTCTGGTTTTGATGATTTGAATTACTATGTCCTGAATTATTGGTCGTGGCTCCAGAATTGTTCTGACCATTTTGAGTTTGATTACTTTGATTGCTGTTACGTTTACCAATATAAAAGGTCAAAGAAAGATTCGAATTCTGAGCAGTATATGGAACTTTTTTACCACCAATTGTAACTGAAGTCCCGACAGCATTACTGAAAGTAACATCAACAGTTTGAGCAGTTTCAGGAATCCTCAATGTGTGCTTTTGACCAGCAGTTAAAGTCTGACCACTTTGGTTAACGCCGTTCATAGCAATAGAAACTGTAGTAGCCTGATCACCGGCTCGCACAACCAAATTACGATTATTTTTTAGACCAGTAATCTGGAACTGATTTGTAGCTAATTCTTTAATTTTTACGCTTTTCTTTTTAGGTTTCTTTACCTTTTGCTTACGTTTGCCATTATCTGAAGAAACAGAGACATCCCCAGCTGTATTGTTATTTTGATTGCGACTAGAAGAAAAATGGGCATAAACAACATAACATACCAAAATAACGACTATTATTCCTAAGCCAACAATAATTCGTGGCAGGTAATCCTGCCATATTTTTTTCTTGTTACTAGTAGTTTTACGGACTTCTTCACTTTTGTTGTCAATCGAATCTTCGACAAATTCATCAGGCTCAGCCTTAGGAATATCTTCATGATATTCACTCAAAAGCTTTTTACCATCCAAACCAACTATTTGGGCATACTGTCTGATAAATGCTCTTACATAAAAATCTCCAGGAAGTTTATCAAAATCGTTTTGCTCGATCGCCGTCAGATATCTGCCTTGAATTTTGGTTGCTTTTTCAATATCTTCAATTGAAAGTCCCTTAGCCTCTCTGGCACTGCGTAATTTATCTCCGATATCTGCCATAGTTACCTCTTTAAATTCTAATTTTACTCTTTGAGTATAACATATACTACATATTATTTTTACATTTATATGAGCCAGCCACCACTAACGTAAATGGTTTGTCCAGTTAAATATCCTGAATGAACATCAAGTAGTGTCCTAACCCAATAGGAAATATCATTGCCCTCTGCTAAACGTCCAACAGGTATTTCGCCCCTAACCTCTTCCATTGCTTCTGGTGCTAATATTGAATTCATTGATGTGTTGACCGCACCAGGTGCTAAAACATTTACTGTGAGATTGGCAGAAGCCACTTCACGAGAATATGCTTGTGCAAAGCGCTCAAGTCCGGATTTTGAAGAACTGTAGACAGCTTCCATAGCGCTGCCTGAACCACCATAAACCGAACCCAAATAAACAATACGACTATAATCATTTTTTATCAAATGAGGTTCTAACAAGCCTGTTAATTTAATAGGAGTAATCAAATTTATGTGCAAAACTTCATCAATTTTTGTCATATTCTGACTGCTAACAAAATTATAATCTGTAACTCCTTGGGCAAATACCACTGCGTTCACTGGCAAAAGCTCACTAACAAATTCTTTTAATTCATCATTTTTAGCCAAAAAATCTAACTTTATAGGAATAAAGTCTTGACTAGGATATTTTTGACTCATTCCTTCAGCCATAGTATAGGCCTTTTGCCAATTTTGACTGCAATGAACATAAAGAGACCAACCGGCGTTGGCTAAGTCAGCACAAATAGCTTGACCAATGCCACCTGTTGCACCAAATACAAGTGCTCGCTGCAATTAAAACATTCCTTTTATTTTATTTTAGTATGAAGATGACCATATAGCTAAACTAGTCCATTAAAGATAAATTCAGTTATGTATTCATATTCATTTTTATTTTAACATTATTTTTTTGTAAATTTGAACTAATAAAACGACATGATAAACTTTCTTAAAAATTAGGTCTTATCCTCATCTTTTTTAGGCGGTAACAAAACTTGACGAGGCTTTGATCCTTCAGATGGGCCCACAATCCCCTTCTCTTCCATCGCATCAACTATTCTGGCAGCACGATTGTAGCCTATACGAAATCTTCTTTGTAAAAGTGATACACTTGCTGTTTGTTGCTGTCTTACCAGTTCAACAGCCTGATCATAAAATTCATCCTCTGGTTCGTCATCTTGTTTTCCTGAATTTTCTTGACCTTTTTGCGGAATCATCCCTTTATCATATTCAGGCTTTTGTTGTTTCTTTACCCAAGATATTATCTTCTCAACCTCACTTGAAGAAACATAAGCACCTTGAATTCGTTCAGGTTTGGAGGCTCCTACCGGCATGTACAACATGTCTCCTCTGCCGAGCAACTTCTCAGCTCCCGTTTGGTCTAAAATTGTTCTTGAATCAATACCACTTGAAACAGCAAAAGAAATTCGAGATGGTACGTTTGCCTTAATTAAACCGGTAATGACATCAACACTTGGTCGTTGAGTAGCCAAGATCATGTGAATTCCCGCAGCGCGCGCCATTTGCCCCAAACGCACAATTGCACCCTCAACATCGCGGCCACCAACCATCATCAGATCACTAAGTTCATCGACTACGACCAAAATATATGGCAAAGGTTTCATCGCAGGCTTAGATTTATCTCGATTATTGAGTTGAACCTTATCATTAAACTCACCCACATTACGGACACTACTTGCGGCAAATAGTTTATAGCGTCGTTCCATTTCCTTAACAGCTTTGCCTAATGCATTCGCAGCTAACTTGGCATCTGTAACTACCGGTATCAACAAATGTGGTACACCATTATAAACCGAAAGTTCAACCATTTTAGGATCAATTAAAATCAACTTAACTTGATCCGGCAGTGCCTTCATTAATATACTCGTTAAAATGGTATTGATTGCAACAGACTTTCCGGAACCTGTCGAACCAGCAATGAGAAGGTGGGGCATTTTAGTTAGGTCAGCTGAAATTGTTTGTCCGCTAACATCCTTGCCCAAAGGTACTTGCATAGGATCTTTTTTAGCCCTATTATCTTGATTCTGCATTACATCTTTAAAAGCAACAACCGAAGTGTTTTTATTCGGCACCTCTATACCGATATATGGTTTGCCAGGTATAGGCGCTTCTATTCTGATATCTTTTGCTGCCAAGGCAAGAGCCAAATCATCTGCTAAATTAACAATCCTGCTAACTTTAACTCCAACAGCAGGCTGTACTTCATAACGTGTAATTGTAGGACCCAAAATTGCTTTTTTTATGATAACTTTGACGCCAAAACTTTTAAAAGTAGATTGTAAAGTTTGCGTATTTTTGCGAATAAGAGCCTTATCGGTACTTTGATCAACATTCTTAATGCTGTCAAGCAAGGTTAAAGGAGGTTTTTGATAATTTGGACTTACTTTCTGATCTTGTTTAAGTTCACCATGATCAACAGATTCCAATTCTTGCTTAATTTTCTTATCTTCTTCAACAAAAGAATGTGATTTGGGTAAATTGCCACTGGTATTATCAGTTTTGCTCTCTTTTTGAATATTATTTTGACTGGCCACCTGAATTTGTGGCTCAACCGGAGAATGTTCTGGCATATCACCAAATTCTGATTCATTCGAAACAGAATTATCTACATCCGTAGTGTCTGCAAATTCTTCGGTTGACTTGTCATTAACAGCAAAATCATCAACATCAGGAAAAACCATATTTTTAGAATCCGATGTCTCCTGTAAATTTTGAGATTGTTCATTCAAGTTCTGCTGTTGTTGTTTTTCTCTGAATGAACCATATTTATCTTTTATTTTCGTGCCAGCTGCCTTATTTTTATCAATAAAAAGCTGACTAACCGTCTGAAATTTTTTAATTATAGTTGCAAACTTTACATCAAAGAACATCAAAATACCACACGGAATTAGTAGAATTGCAATTACTCGCAATCCTATATGACCTAGTAAGGGATAAAATATTTGGTAGCATAATGCACCAATTACTCCTCCACCAACATGTTTGGTAACAGCCATTCGGCCAAATTCAGCTGATATTTCATGCCAGAATGCATTCATAAACGCATTATTTACAAATTCACTTTCAAAATAAACGCTGCTCTGAATTAATAAAAATCCGAGTATTGCAAAAAACAGACCACAACTGCGCTTAAATTTAAAGTGCATCGGCTTGTTGTAAATCAGCATAACCAGGCCAAAAATAATACAAATTCCAGCAGCTAATAAATATGAATCTCCAAAAAAGAAACGAAAAATATTCGCAACTTGTTTACCAAGTATTCCAAATTTAACAAATGCCAAAACTGAAATAATAATTTGTACAAGACCAACAATTGCCCAAGTAATTCCAGTATTCTGATTTTTCTTATGAGATTTAGTGGTTTTTCTCCTCTTCTTTTTAGGCATAATACTACCTAATCAACAATTAAAAATTTGCTTGGAAGTTCAAATTAACTGGTTCATCCAAAGTAATTTGAGTAACTTCATAAGTAAGGGTTTCAATATATTCAACTAATGGACGACTAAGCAACTTATAATCTGTCTTTTCCAGATCGCTGCCATCACCAAAATAATCTTTAATTTTGACGATCTGACTAATCATTCCACTTACAGAAAAATCTCCCGGCGCAGGTGCTACGTCAAAAACAACGGTTACATCAAAATAATTGCCGTCAGTACCAGCATCAGTTGTGCCATCATCATTTTGTTTTTCGACCTTTTTTAAGCCAAAATTTACCTGATCTTTAGTTTCCGGCTCTTCATTAATATCATAATGAAAATTTTTGACTATAACAGGAGTTTCTTTTTCAAAATCCATCTTAGTTTCCTCCTAAATTTCTTTCATAGCGCTCAGGGCGATTGTAGTTATCTTTTAATTTATCATTTTCATAATGATGGCTAGTTTCTAAATTAGGAAAACCCTGCTGACGCAATGCTTCAAGTAAAACTATCGCCACTGAGTTAGCCAAATTATAACAACGAATATTATCCGACATTGGTATTCTCAAATTGCGCTCGTAATATTCTCGCATAAATGTTTCTGGTAAACCAGTAGTTTCTTTGCCAAACACAAAGTAGTAATTTTTCGCAGAATCTGTATAATCTATTTCCGCATAATTTTTTGAAGAAAATTTAGAAATAAGATACATTTCGTCTTGGGAACCAAGTTGACCTAGGAATGCATTAAGATCTTCATGTACCCGAACATCAACCTTATCCCAATAATCCAAGCCAGCTCGTTTCATTTTTTTGTTATCGATTTGAAAACCTAATGGCTCAATCAAATCAAGAACTGTATTAGTCCCGGCACAAGTTCGAGCAATATTACCAGTATTAGCTGGCATTAGTGGCTCATATAACACTACGTGATTTGTCAATCTTTTTCTCCTTTACTATATTTTTAACAAATAAAACTTATTTTTTTGGCGGTTTTTCTTCTGATCCCGCGCTTAAATTATTCGAGTTCTCAGCCGCAACTTGGAAGTTTTCCTCATATTCATCTTCTTTGAAAACCTGAGAAACATTACGGTAATAGTTATAAACACGCAAAATAATAATTTTTAAAATAGCATAAATTGGAATACCAAAAATGACGCCCCAAAGTCCCCAAACAGAACTTGAACCTATCAATAATAAAATAGTGGTTACCGGGTGCATCTCCATCTTGTTTCCCATTACCAAAGGACTAATAACCCTTGATTCAATGGTCTGTTCTATTGCAAAAACAACCAAAACTTTAATTACCATTGGCACAGAAAGCATAATAGCAATCACGATTACAGGTATAAAGGAAATAAAAGTACCAAAATATGGAATAAGGTTAAGAATACCACTTAAAACAGCAAGGGCAATGCCATACGGAAGTCCAATGATACTGTAGCCAATGGCAAACATGATTCCGACCCAAAAAGCAACAGTAAGTTGTCCCCTAATATAAGATGCTAGTGCAGTATTAATATCGTAAAGAAGTTCGCCAAAACTTTTCTGCCAACGCTTCGGTGCAAATTGCATTAAGTAAGGGCGTAAATTGTGAGCATCTTTTAACATAAAAAACAGAATAAAGGGTGCAGTAAGTAAAGTCATAACTATAATAGTAACAACACTAATTGCCGAAGAAATATTGCTCAAAGTCGCATTGATAGCTTCATGCCCTGATTTAAAAAGCATATCTTGAGCACGATTGATAGCATCATTAATATTGCCCTTAACACTGTGAAGTTGCGGATTACTCAGCCAATCCTGTATCGCATTTGTAGCATCCTTCCAGATATGAGGCCAATGAGTAATTAATGAGTTAATTTGACTTTGAACAATTGGCAATAAAGTATTAACTATCCAAACGAGCAAAACTGCTACTAAAACAAATAATCCAAGAATAGTAACAATCCTTGGTACTTTGAACTTTCTCTCTAAAATATCTACTAGCGGATTCATAATATAAAACTGAATCAAAGCCAGCATTAACGGAGGAAGAATCGCACTTACAAAGACCTTAGCGGGATTTAAAACAAATGATATTTTGTTGAACAACCAAATCACAAGGAAGAACAACAAAATGTTTAGTAGTGCAATACTAAACCGATTATTCAAAAACCATTTTTGAAAGATGGTTCTTTTTTTATGTTTCTTCTCGTAGTCCATCAAATCATCCTAATCAAATATGCTCATATATTATGTCATCACCGATATTAAATTCGGGCATTGTCTGTTTATCTTCTAAAGTGAAATATACACCGTTAGCCAGTGGATTTTTTGACTTTTTCTGATTAAAAAATAAGGTAACATGACCTAAAGCTCTCATATCACTGGCAACCATGGAGCCAACAAAGTCAGCAACATAGGTCTGGCCATCGATTGTAACTGTATCGCCCTTTTTCATAATAAAACCAGTAAGCGGAGTTTGGGGATCAAATTTTTGAATAACCGAAACATCGACTAATTCTGGAGTGACATTTTCACCAAATAAAATTACCATATTGCCCTTAGGTTCAATAGCTTGTTTACCAATTTTTGTAATAGTTGCTGTCCATTTCATAATTTGTTCTCCTTAAGCTTTAATTTTAGCATAACAAAAACCGCTTAACTAATATATAGGCGGCTTTTTTGTTACTTCTTTATTTTTTATGATAAAGCAGCCATTTCTTAATTTCATCAATAATAACTAACGGTATTGGCAAACAGAATAAGAATAACCAGTCAACCGGTAATAACCTGGTCGTATTGAATAACTGCTGCAGGCCAGGAGTAACTGTTAAAGCTAAAAACAGCAGTATTTCGAATATAATGCCATACCAAATGTTCCGGTTACTAAATATGCCTTTCTTAAATAGTGAAACTTTATTTGTTCTGCAATTTAAGACATTTGCAATCTGTGTAAAAATAATTGCTCCCAAAACCATTGTCGTTGCGCGCATATAAACTGGACCATCAGCAGCTAATGGCACGTGCGGCCAGCCATTTTGGAGATTCACAAAGAAATATGCACCAATCGAGATAGCACTGGAAATCAAACCATACCACAAAAATGCTTTAATAATGACGCTTCTGTTAAGCAGGTGCTCATTACGCTTCCTCGGTGCTTGTTTCATAACATCCGGATCAACAGCTTCCCCACCAAGTCCTAATGCTGGCAACATATCCGTTCCCAAATCGACTGTCAGGATTTGCATTACTGTCATCGGTAAAGGAATCAAGCCTCCAGAAAACAAGAATAAAATTGATGGAAAGGCCTCTGGCACATTAGAAGTCAAAATATAGGTTAAAAACTTACGGATATTACTGTAAACGGCACGGCCTTCTTCAATTGCGGCCACAATAGACGCAAAATTATCATCAGTTAAAATAATATTAGCAGCATCTTTAGCTACATCTGTACCAGTCAAACCCATAGCTATACCAATATCTGCCTGCTTCAAAGCAGGAGCATCGTTAACTCCGTCACCGGTAGAAGCTACAATTTCACCATTTTCCTGTAAAGTCTTGACAACTTTATATTTTTGCTCTGGAGCCACCCGAGCAAAAATCACTTCTCCCTTTAAAGCTTTTCGTAAATCTGCATTACTCATCTTTTCCAGTTCATCACCAGAAATAACTCGTGCCTTGTCAGAAGTTAATCCAATTTGGACGGCAACGGACTTAGCTGTCAGCTTTGAATCCCCAGTAACCATGATAATTTTAATTTTTGCCTGGTGACAACGTCTAACAGCGTTATATATTTCTGGCCGAGGTGGATCACTCATTGTGGTCAAGCCTACAAATACTAAATGCTGCTCAGCTGTTTCAATAGTTAGCTTGGTAACATCAGTATTTTCTTTTTCTACAATGCGATAAGCCATAGCCATACTACGAAGACCCTTAGCAGCATAGTCGGCGTTGTGTTTTTCAGCGCGTTTCTTATCATCATCAGTCAGAGCGCGAACTTTACCATCGACCTGAATTTGGTCACACTGCTTAATCACATCACTGAATGAACCTTTAGTAAAAATGATATATTGGTGATCATTCCAGCGGTGAATCGTTGACATACGCTTTCTGTTAGAGTCAAAAGGCAGTTCTCTTAATCGAGGATATTTGACCAAAACTTTTTGCCGATCAAAGCCTGCTTTTTCAGCCATAATAATTAAACAGGCTTCAGTTGGGGTGCCCAAAATTTTGGGCTTACCTCCTTTGACCTTGCTGGGTTGAACAGCAGTATCGTTGTCCAAAGATGCTATTTGAACCAACTTATGCAAGTCAGGATTTTCTTCATACCACAACTGCTTATTGTTTAATTCAATCTGACCATTATTGACGTAGCCATTGCCAGTAACTTTATATTCATTTTGAGGAGTCCAAATGTAATGGATAGTCATTTGATTCTGAGTTAGAGTACCCGTTTTGTCTGAACAAATAACTGTAGTTTCTCCTAATGTTTCAACAGAATTTAATTCCTTAACCAGTGCATGTTTTTTGGCCATACGCTTAACACCCTGAGCTAAGCTAAGAGTTACAGTAGGCAATAATCCTTCTGGGATAAAGGCTACAATCATTCCTAAAGCAAAAATAAATGCTTTAGCAAACGGATATTTAACAAAGAAAATTGCTGCAATCAAGAATAAAACGCCTATCGAAACAGCAATTATTGATAGCTGCTTGGTCAGACGGTTTAATTCCTGGGTTAGTGGACTATCGACTTTATTTTGCTTTTGGGTTAACTGCGCTATTTTACCAAATTCAGTATTCATTCCCGTCGCAAATGCTATTGCACGAGCTGTGCCTGAACCCACGGTTGTTCCGGAATAAACCAGATTGGCTTCCGCGTAGCTGCCTTCGCCCGGTGCGTAATCCGTTGTTTTTGATTCAGGTACAGATTCACCATTTAGGGCACTCTGATCAACCTGCATCGAACTGGCAGTAATTAGCCTGGCATCTGCTGGAATAGCATTACCTGCTTGAAGAATAAAAACATCTCCAGGAACCAGTTCTTTAGCATCAATCTGTGTTTTTTTACCATCACGAATTGCCTGAACGTAGGTTGGCAACATATTATTCAAAGCATCTGTCGCTCTTTTGGCAGCTCTTTCTTGCCAAAAACTAAACAAACCGTTAATAATATTAACCATCCAAATGGCAATTCCCAATTCAATGGTACCGCTGAACATCGCTACAGCTCCGGAAATCCACAACAAGATTGCCATCATACTAATAAAGTTCTTAAAAAAAGTCTTCCATTCAGACTCTTCTTGAGACTTTTTTATTTCATTACGACCATATTTAGCCAATCTTGCGGTTGCTTCTGCAGAAGTTAAGCCTGCAGAAGATGAGTGAAGATTAGTATAAACTTCAGAAATATCATTCTTAGCATAAAGCTCTCGAATTTTATTTTCTTCCATTCCCAACATACCTCTTATTTCAAAACTTTCAATTTTAAACTAATAAATAAAGCCGACACCATACTTTAACACTTTTTAAAATGTTAAAGTCACTCAATATTTTTACAATTGCGTGTCATGCTATACTAATTATTGAGACAATTATAAATGAAATTGGAGGCTTTTCAAGCATGAAATTATTAATCGGCGGATACACTAAAAAAAAGTCAACGGGAATTTATGAATTACCACTCACACTCGCTGAAAACGGACTAGAAATGCAGATGGGACCAGCTAAAGAAGTAATAAAAGTTGGAGGTCCAACATACTTTGTCCAAGATGGTAAGCTTATTTTTACTATTAATAACGCTGGCTCTAAGGGTGGCATCAGTTCATTTGAACTAGTTAATGGTAAGTATCAGGAAAAAGATTCTTACTTAACTCCCGGTTCGTCACCTGCTTATATTGGCATTAACCAGAAAAAGAAATTGCTCTATACTGCCAATTACCATACAGCAGTATTAGCCGTATTCTCATTTGATGATGAGGGCAAGTTAACTTTTTTGGATTCAGTGACTCACACTGCAGATAGCCTAGGCCCTTGTCCTGAACAAGCTGATGGCCCCCACCCGCATTTTTTTGATCAAACACCACAAGGAAATCTTGTAAGTTGTGATTTAGGTAATGACTGTGTTGATTTTTACAGTTTTAAAAATAATAAGCTGCATCATTTAGCTAAATATCAAAACGAACCCGGTTTCGGCAGTCGCCACATTGTTTTCAGCCCTGACGGTAATTATTTTTATGTTGTCGGTGAGCTTTCAAGCAAAATTAATTTAGTCAAGTTTGATGAGACAAATTGGCAATTTAAGAGTATTGCCACTTATTCAACCATCCCTGATGATTATTCCGATCACAATGGCGCAGCGGCCATAAAAATTAGCCATGATGGTAAATTTATTTACACTTCTAATCGTGGCCATGATACTATCACTGTTTTTGCAGTTAATGATGATCATACCCTGCAATTACGTCAGAGAATTTCAACTTTTGGTGAATTTCCGCGAGATTTTAACTGGGACAAAAATGAAAAATATGTGGTGGCAACCAACCAAAATTCAGATAATGCTACTTTATATACCAGGGACGCGGAAAATGGCTGTTTGACTCCTGTGCAAAAAAATATTTTTGTTCCCGAAGGTACTCGCGTACTTTTTAGTGAATAATTTTCCTATAACAAATAAAGAGTTGTCTAATATAATGACAACTCTTTTTTATTACATTTACTAAAACTATTTTGGAATATTATGCCATAATTCCTGCATATCAAGTGGATCAGGCACTTCAATACTAACTTGCCTCTCTTTCTTGAAAGGATCAGGAAATTCTAAGTGAAAGCAATTTAATGCTTGCCTTTTGAAATTATCTTTTTGCCCATATAGTGGATCTCCATATAAGGGGTGACCAAGATATTGCATATGCAAACGAATCTGGTGAGTTCGCCCAGTATAAAGGCGTAATTCCACTATACTAGCGTTTTCTTTTTGTGCGATCACTTTATAGGCAGTTTTTGCTTTCTTGCCGGTGGGTTCAATACTACGTACAATCGAAGTTCCCTTTCGGCCAATTGGCTGATCTATGGTGCCCTTTAGTTCGTCTAAACCAAAATTACCGTGAACTATTGCATGATACTTTTTAATAAACTTATCCTTTTTGAGCTGACTAAAACGTGCATGGGCAATAGCATTTTTACCAACTAAAACCAAACCAGAAGTGTCACGATCAAGTCGCGTTACAATATGTGGCTTGATATTCACACTTTTTTTGCGCTCAAAATAACCTAAAACTTGGTTAACGAGTGCGTTAACATCGTAGCGAGAAGGAATCGATAAAATCCCTGCAGGCTTATTAACAACCAGGTAATTTTCTGTTTCTTTAACAACCGCAAGAGGTTCTTGAGAAGGTACAAGCCATGGGTTACATTTTTCCTGACCCGGGATGAAAATCACTTCATCACCGGTATGTAAAATGAAGTTTGTATAGCGCCGTTTATGATTAACAAGAATCATTCCACCCGCATTTTTAGCATTATTAACAGCTCTTTTTGAAAAACCATTCTTTAATAAAAAAATCCCCAATTTTTTGGGGGCTTTTTTATTCACAGTAACTTTAAATAGTGTCATTGTTATCTCCGATAAATGCACTTTGAACTCTTGACCAAAAATGAGTATGGCCAAATCTGTCAAAATGGATTTCCTTACTAGAAATACGGTAATTGACCTTTTTGGCATTGCGAACGTTAATCCGACGACCGTCAATAGTCATTACAAAGTGATCAGCTTCAGGAACTATGGTAACCCACTGCTCGGGAGCTAGTACAATTGGTGAAGATAAAGATCTAAAAATACGATTGTTAATAGAAGCTATTTCCGCCATCTGCAAGGCCTTGAGTCTCGGATGAATTACTGCACCACCAAGCGATTTATTATATCCGGTTGAGCCAGTTGGAGTTGAAATACATAAACCATCTCCGCGGAAATTTTCAAATAACTGATCATCAATGTAAACTTTAGCTTCAAGCGTATGTGAAATGCGCTTTACTGCTGACTCATTTAAAGCTAAAAAGTGTTTCTTTTCATTAGCTTCAGTTAGAAGTTCCACCTCTAACAGCGGATAGCTGGCAGACTCAGGTTCTCTTAAAAATAAAGCATCCACCATTTTATCAACTTCAGGACCACGCCAATCAGTATAAAAGCCCAGATGTCCAGTATGGATGCCGATGAAGCGAATTGAACTGATTTGGTTTTCATATCTGTGAAAAGCATTTATCAAAGTTCCGTCTCCACCGACCGTAATCACTACATCTGGATACTTGGCATCAAAGACAACGCCCTCTTTGGTTTCTAACAATTTTCGCAAGTGCGCCACTACCTTTAGTGTCTCATGATTGGTGTTATGGGCAATTGTAATTCTCATTATTTTTCCTTACCCTTGTTTTTGGTAAAAACTTTCTGAGCTTCTTGCACTTCATCTTTAATTAATGACATTTCTTCATCAAGCTTATATGCCGTTTCTGCAGTAGATTTTAATCTTTCAGAAATATCTTTAGGATAAGAACCCTGATATTTGTAATTGAGAGTGTGTTCTACCGTTGCCCAAAAGTTCATTGCCAATGTTCTAATCTGAATTTCAGCTAATAATTTTTTGGGACCAGTCGGCAAATAAACAGTATATGAAATAACCATATGATAAGAGCGATAGCCCGAAGGTTTGGCATTTTTCACATAATCACGTTCTTCAATGACTTCCATGTCGGCACGTGTATGAATTAAGTCTACCACCTTATAAATATCATCGACAAATTGACAAACTATTCTAATTCCCGCTATGTCTTGCATATCAGTTTCAATAACATCGAAACTAATTACACGTCTTTTCATTTTTTCTTTAATTGAGTCAACAGTTTTCACCCTGCCGACCACAAATTCTATAGGTGAATGTTCTCCCTTTGTCAAGAAACTTTGTCTTAAAGAACGAAATTTCACCTTTAATTCTCGCACGGCCTCTTCATATGGCCATAAAAAATTATCCCAGTCATAATTCATAGAAATAACCCTTTCTCAAACAGCATATTCATTTTAACATAATTTATATGATAGCAATTTCATATGGTCATTTACCTTAATAAAATAATCCCTGTTTTTCTATACAGGTGCCTAAAGCCTTATTACAAAGTCTTTTTTCTTGCACATTAAACCTTTTGATATTATGATAAATTTATTAATTTCAATTAGGCTATACTATCATAGCTTTAGCACTTATTTTACTTATTTAGAAAATTTTAAAATTTAATGACATTTGTTTTTGATTTTTAGAAACTACTTTTGAGAAATATAGATTTTGCTACAGAATATTAAAGTATTTCTTTCATAAACAAAATTGAATGGAGTAATATTAAATGTCTCAAAATAATGAAATTGAAGCAAAAATCATCTTGCCTAAGGCAATATACCAAAAACTTTGTCATGATTTTCCAGTAAAGCAAAGCTTTACACAAGAAAATTATTATTTTGATACTACGGACAGTTTGCTAAAACAATATAACATAAGCTGTCGCATTAGGCTTTTTAGTGACCATGCAGAGCAAACCCTGAAGGTTCCAAATAAGAATCCCATACAACACGATTTTCATGAAGCAATAGAAATTAATGACTCATTAAAATTTAATGAAACAAAAGCATTAATTAAGCATGAAGCCACTGGATCGCCTATAATTTTCAAGTATAGCGTGGGAAAATATTTGGAACAGAAATTTTCACAGAAGTTAAAATTACATTTACAGACTTTTTGCAAAACTCACCGTATATTAGCGAATGGACCACAAAATTGTGAATTAACTTTTGATGATAACACTTATCCAGATAACTACGAAGATTTTGAACTTGAGATTGAAAATCGCAATCCAGATTTAATAGCGCAAATTCTGGCAAAATTAAAAGATGAATACAAATTTACACAAAATTCTAATAATACTAACCAAGCAAAAATTGCACGCGCTTACATACATAGTGTTAGAATATGATTGAAATAATTTTTTAAAAAGGATAGATATTTAATCATTTTATACTTAATAATCAGTATTGGAGGAGCCTGATCATGTTCGAGATTTTTCTTTTTGTTAATCCCGTTGGTATTTATTGCTTTAACACGGAAGTTTTAATTAAAGACGCAATTGATGAACTTAATATCAACTCTTCTTTTCATTTTGTTCCCATTATAAATGCAAAAGTAATTAAAGAGGACATTATTAGAAGAAAAAATAGTGGACAGAAAATAAAAGATATACCGCAATATACAATTGCCTCTTTTCAAGCTTTAAGGCATTACAATGCAATTAAGATAGAATATGGTAACAAAAAAGCACGTGCTTATTTGGTTGCTTTACAACGTGTTATTAGCACAGATTTTAATAAATATTCAGAAAGTTTGCCTAGAGAAATTGCAAAAAGTTTAGGCTTAGATTTTAATCGTATTAATAGTCGCAAAATTGCTCACTACGTTGATGATTCAATTCAACAAGACAAGGATCTCGCACGTAAATTCAATGTTCGTAATTTCCCTACTACTGTTATCTTTAATGAAAGCGGCAATTATAATGGGGTAATGCTTGAAGGCGTTCTTGCACATGACAAACTAATAAAGCTTCTTAAGGATAATGGTTGTGTCGCCAGTGACCCAAAGGGTTATTACCCAGTGAGACATTTACGACTGATTTAAATATTTACTTACATTATCTGGCGAATTTATTTCACGTAGACTAATAAAAACCCAAGGCGGCAAATCATCAATGGTTTGGCGCTTTTTATATAGCAAATTTGCTATTTGCATGCCCTTCAAACTTTTATGTGCAAGCTGCATTTGCAGATATCGTTTCTGCTGATTAGGATTAACATGATATTTATGTAATGAGGGCTGAAAATGCCACAACTTTTTTAAACCTTTTGCACTGATAGCAAATTTTTCTTCTTGAAAGTGAGCTTTATTCGTCAGTGGCTCTAGCAAAACGTTATATTTTAGTCGAATAATTTTTTTAAACGGATCAATCTCTAAATAATAATCTTGCCAAAAATAGTTTCTGCGAAAGAAAATAAGCTGCGATTTTTTTATGTTTTGTCCTAAAAAATGTCTCTGGCCAACTATCCATATATCCTTAACGCCTATTTGCTTATACAAAAAATGGCGGTGGCGAAATTCTGACTTATTTAAAGGAGCGCACTGAATTTCGAAAGCTAAATTTGAAGCTGCTAATATATCAGCTCGCAGTTGTCCATTAGCAAGATTAACTTCTGTTTCTGCATTAAAATGTACTTCTCTGAGTGCTTTTGTCAGTATACTTTTACTCTGTGCATGTTCTTTATTTTCCCCAGATAAGTTTACTTTGGAAGGTATATGTTTAAAATAGGACTGCTTATCTTTACATACTAATTGCATTTCTCGTTCACAATGTGGGCAAAAATAATGTTTCTTAACTTTTTTGTTACTTTTGGTCGATTTAGCTTCCTCAACAGCTAAAACCAAAGTATTATTTAACAGTGCTGCGTACATATTTATCACCTAAAAATAAGTACGCAAAAAGGCAGGATTTAACCTGCCCTTTTTATTCAGCTATATTTGTTAATTTATTTAATACCGCTAAAATAATGCCGCAGTTGATCTAATGCATCATTAGTTAACAAACATTTACCATTAGTACGAACACGAGCCATTTCACTTGTTTTTACTTTAATACCATATTCATTTGCAATTGCCCATGCATCAGCGGGCTTTATTTCCGAATAGTCTTGACTAGTAAAAATCAGTTCTAAGTAAAATTTTCCCCGTTCAAAATAAAGACTGGAAGACAAATCATTTGCTTTAAGACTTTCCGCCAATTCAGTCACCTGATCAAGGTCAGTAAAACTATATGCCTGCTTTTTCTGCAATTTCCAAAACTGCTTCTTAACTTTAGGTTGAGAAGAATCTGCTGGTTCATTTGACTCGTCCTTATCTGTTTCTTCATCCTCAGGTTCAAGGTCAAGAAAAGATTTACGAGCATCATTATTCTTTTTATTGTTGTGAGTAAAATCATTATCAAATAACTGGGCAAGATTATTACGATCTTTCTCTGTCACTTTTGTGATTAATAAATCAAGTCCACCATTATTAGGCATTACTTGAAAAGTTACCGGTGCATCCTGACTAAATGAATGATCAGTATCAATTTCATCCAAAATTGAATAAAAGAAATGCTGGATTTTATTTTTATCACCTAGTAAATCTAAAACTTTGAGACCACGATTAGCTAATTCTTGTTTACCTATTCTCACGCGAATCGTATTATTGTTTATATGATCTACTTGCATGAGTTCTCACCTCCATCAGATTCTTTGTTCTATTGTAGCGTACTTTGCTCATAAAATAAAAGCGTTAGTTTAAAAACTAACGCTTTTATTTTAAACTTACCTGAATTTTATAAATCAGCTATCTTTTGCATTTCTTCAAGCTCAAGACGACGCACTTTTCTTGGCAAAAAGCGCCGAATTTCATCTTCATTATACCCAACTTGCAAACGCCGATCATCCATAATAATTGGACGTCTTAATAAACTAGGATTTTTTTCAACTAAGTCAAGTAGTTGGTCTATTGACAGATCATCAAGATTAACTTTAAGTTGTTGAAAGGCTCTTGAACGCGTAGAAATAATTTCTTCCGTACCGTTTTCAGTCATTCGCAAAATTTGCATAAGCTCGTCTTTTGTCAAGGGCTCTGAAAAAATATTCCTTTCCTTAAAGGGAATGTCATGTTTCTTTAACCAAGCCTTTGCCTTGCGACATGATGTACAGCTCGGAGATATATATAAGTTGACCATATATTTCACGCTCCTTTAAATTGTATTCTAAATTATTATAACATACTACTTCTTTTTTGTAAGTAGTGTTTTTCATAACTGACTATATTATTATGTTAAGTTCAAAAAATGAATATTCTGTGAACTTTTTACCAAGAAAGATTAAAGAAACTAAAAAAGGATACACAAATTTATGAAATTGTACCCTTTTTAAAAAAATATATTTAATTACTTACTTTTTTCATTAAATCACTAACCAATTTTTCGTTTTCTTCAGCAGTTTCTGAAACATAACAAGCTTTATTAGCTAATTCCTTGATGTCATTAGTATTAAGCTTCTTCATCAAACTTCTGATGCGTAAAATTGAAGTAGCGCTCATTGAATACTCATCTAAGCCCATTGATAAGAGAATTGGGAACATGGTACTGTCTCCAGCAGCTTCACCACACATGCCACACCAAATACCATTTTCATGAGCTGCATCAATTGTATGCTTTATTAAACGTAAAACTGATGGGTTCGCTGGTTGATACAGGTAAGAAACATTGTCATTACCCCGGTCAGCAGCCATTGTATATTGGATCAAATCATTAGTACCAATTGAGAAGAAGTCAACTTCTTTTGCTAATTGGTCAGCCAAAACGGCAGCAGCTGGAACTTCAATCATCATTCCTACTTCTAAGTCTGAACCGATTTTAACGCCCTTTGCCACTAGCTTATCTTTTTCTTCACCTAAAATTGCTTTAGCCTTGCGTAATTCGTTTAAGGTACCAATCATTGGGAACATGATGCCCAACTTACCATAAGAAGACGCACGTAATAAAGCACGAAGCTGAGTACGGAAAATATCCTCATTTTGCAGTGAAAGTCTAATTGCACGTACACCTAAAAATGGGTTCATTTCTTCTGGTAATTCCCAGTAATCAAGATGCTTATCGCCACCAATGTCCATGGTTCTGATAATAACCTGCTTGCCATGCATGCCTTCGATAACTTTCTTATAGGCTTCAAATTGTTCATCCTCTGTTGGGAAATCCTTTGAGTCCATATACAAGAATTCAGTTCTATAAAGACCTACAGCCTCGGCGCCATTATCATTTACCCCTGGCATATCATTTGGCGTACCAATATTAGCTGCAATTGTGAATTTCTTACCATCTGCAGTTACTGATGGTTCATTCTTTAATTTTTCCCATTCAGCTTTCTGCTTCAAGAAGTCAGCACTTTTTTGCTTATATTCCTCAATCTCGCTATCAGTTGGCTTAACGATAACATCACCATTCAGGCCATCAACAGCAACTGTATCACCATTTTGGACATCCTTTGTGATTGATTCAGTACCTACAACAGCAGGTAATTCCAAAGAACGTGCCATAATTGCTGAGTGCGCAGTCCGTCCACCAATGTCAGTAACAAAGCCCTTAACAAACTTCTTATTTAATTGAGCAGTGTCACTTGGTGTCAAGTCATGAGCTACCACAATTACTTCGTGATCAATTGATGCCGGGTTGGGCAATTCTTTGCCCAGCAAATGAGCCATAATTCTCTTAGAAACATCTCGTACATCAGCTGCACGTTGCTGCATGTAAGTATTATCAGTCATGCCTTCAAAAATGCTGATGAATTTTTGTGCAGTTTCATCTAGCGCAGCTTCACTATTAACTTTTTGTTCCTTAATTTCATTTTCAATGGCACCAGTAAATTCAGGATCATTTAAGATCATCAGGTGAGCTTCAAAAACTTGAGCTTCATCTTCACCTAAACTCTTTTTTGCGCTATCACGGATTTTTTCAACCTCAGCAGTTGATACTGAAATTGCCTTCTTATAGCGTGCTAACTCACTTTCAACATCGCTAACCGTAGTTTTTGAAAATGAAAGATCAGGTTCAACCAAGAGATAGGCTGGTGCTACAGCAATACCATCACTTGCAGCAATTCCTTTTAAAGTCTTGGTCATTATTCAGCTAAGCCCTCTTTTTTCATTGTTTCAGAAATAGCGTTGATGGCGTCTTTTTCATCATCACCATCAGCACTGATTGTGACATCAGCATTTTTACCAACTCCGAGTGACATAACACCCATGATTGATTTCAAGTTAACTGATTTACCATTGTATTCCAAGTTGATATCTGAACCAAACTTAGAAGCTGCTTGTACTAGCAAAGTAGCTGGACGAGCATGAATACCTGTTTCTGCAACAACATGAAAATCGCGTTTTTCCATTATATATATCTCCTTTTAATTCAAAAAATCAAAACGGTAGTAAATACCTATTCGCTTACTTAGACTATCATTTTTTTGTGAATTAGACAACATAAATGTAACAGTTTACATCATTAAACTCCAGTTTTGGACTGCGAATAAATTATTTTACCACCCCGCAAGGCCTTTCCCGTTATGTTTTGCCTTTTACCAAAAGACCTTAATGCAGATTGAAATTCAAAAGCGTTTTGAGGATCAACTTCATAATGATCTAGTTCACCATCTGCCAACTGCTCAAGAATTTTCTGATAATCCAAATTTACCACCGCTTTTAATCTATATTATTTCAGCAACATTTTTGATTTTGCCTACATGTATTTTAGCATATTTAGCATACTTACAAATAATAAGATCCAAGTTTTAGCACTTGATTATTCCGAGTGCTAATTATATAATTTAGTAAACTGATATGAAAGGCGGTAATACAATGCTTTGTCAAAACTGTCAAAAACGACCAGCTTCCATTCACTTATTTGCAAAGGTTAATGGACAAAGTCGCGAAATTAATTTATGCGGACAATGTTATCAACAACTTAAACAACAAGGAAATATTAATATGAATAATGACAATAATGGCTTTTTTGGCGATTTCAGCGACCTGTTTAATTACAATGGCAACGTTGGAAATCCAGGAGATCCCAGAATGAGTAATGGCGGACCCGGCAATACCAATGGTAATAATGGTACCGGAGGTAGTCGTTCACTTTTAGATCAATATGGTACAGATCTAACTGCATTAGCAAGAAAAGGCAAAATTGACCCAGTCATTGGGCGTGATAAAGAAATTGCACGCGTCATTGAGATTTTAAACCGCAGAACAAAGAATAACCCAGTTTTAATTGGTGAAGCCGGAGTAGGTAAAACTGCTGTGGTTGAAGGCTTAGCTCAACAAATTGTTGATGGCTCGGTTCCTGCCAAATTACAAGATAAAAGAATAATATCATTAAACGTAGTTTCTTTAGTGCAAGGTACAGGTATTCGTGGCCAATTTGAACAGCGTATGCAGCAACTTCTTAAAGAAGTGGAAAATCACGATGACATTATACTATTTATTGATGAAATTCATGAAATTGTTGGCGCGGGGAATGCTGAAGGCGGAATGGATGCAGGCAATATTATTAAACCTGCTCTTGCCCGCGGTGATTTACAACTAGTTGGTGCGACAACCTTAAAGGAATATCGTGAAATTGAAAAAGATTCTGCTCTGGCAAGACGTTTCCAGCCCGTTGACGTTAAAGAGCCTTCGGTTCAAGAAACTATCCGTATTTTAAAGGGTATTCAAAAGCGCTATGAAGATTATCATCACGTTCACTACACTGATGATGCCATTAAAGCTGCTGCTGAGCTATCTGAGCGTTATATTCAAGATCGTTTCTTACCGGATAAAGCCATCGATTTGCTTGATGAAGCAGGTTCACGCATGAATCTGACGATTCCATATGTTGATAAAGATAAAATGAAAGAGCGAATTGATGCAGCCCAAAAACTAAAGCAGGAATCCTTAAAGAACGAAGATTACGAAAAAGCTGCCTACTACCGCGATCAAATTGAGAAATACAATAAGATGAAAGATCAAAAGGTTGATCCAGATAAATCGCCAGTGATCACTAGTAAAATTATGAATAAGATCGTGGAAGAAAAAACTGGCATCCCCGTTGGCGACTTGCAAAAGCAAGAAGAAAACCAGTTGCAAAATTTAGCGCCAAATTTGAAAGCACATGTTATTGGGCAAGATAAGGCAGTCGATAAGCTGGCACGAGCAATACGGCGTAATCGGATTGGCTTTAATAAATCAGGTCGTCCAATTGGCTCCTTCCTCTTTGTTGGACCAACTGGAGTCGGTAAAACTGAACTAGCTAAACAATTAGCAAGACAAATGTTTGGCTCAGAGAATGCTTTGATTCGTTTTGATATGTCAGAATATATGGAATCATATTCAGTGTCTAAGCTTATCGGGTCTGCACCTGGTTATGTGGGTTATGAAGAAGCCGGTCAATTGACTGAACGAGTTAGAAGACACCCATACAGTTTGATATTGCTTGATGAGATTGAAAAGGCTGACCCAGCTGTTATGAATCTATTTTTACAAATCCTCGATGATGGTCGTTTGACCGATTCTCAAGGTAGAACAGTATCATTCAAAGACACAATTATTATCATGACTTCTAATGCTGGCCAGGGAATTAAGAATACCAGTGTTGGTTTCGCAGCTGAAAATTCTAAGGATAAGCCGGATTCTGCCAGAAGTTCAATGAGTCAATTCTTCAAACCAGAATTTTTAAACCGTTTAGATGATGTAATTGAATTCAATGAATTAACTAAAGATGATCTGATTAAGATTGTTAATTTGATGCTTGACGATGTAAACAATATGGTTAAAAATCAGGGCTTACAGATTACTGTTAGCGACGATGCCAAGAAGAAACTTGTTGAAGAAGGCTATAATCCTGCCATGGGAGCAAGACCTCTGCGCAGAACTATTCAGGAAGAAATTGAAGATAAAGTTGCTGACTATAAGCTTGACCACCCTGCAGCAAAGAACTTACTAGCAAATGTTTCTGACAACAAAATTGTCATAAGCGAAAATGAAAATGTTGTAAATTCAGAAAACAGCAGTGATAATTACTAACTAAGTCAATTCTTATTAAGCATGGTTATTGTAAATTATGATAATCATGCTTTTTACTAAAGAAAAAAGTTTAGATTAGTTGTATACTAAAATAAAAAAGAGCTACTAGAAGAAACGGGTGAAATCCATGCATTTAATAGATGTAACCAATAGTTATAAGGACCTAGTTCATAGTCAACTAAATACGACTAACGTAAATTACGTCAAAGTATACTCTCTAGGCAATACTTCCGTTATCTACACCGAAAGTGATAAAGCGATCGGAATTGTCTTGGAAAACCACAATCGCCGTGTACGCAAGGACGAAACAGATTTTGTCATTAAACGACTTATTCAGGAAAAAAATCCTATATATAAGTTGACAATTGATGAAAGCCAACATGTAATTGAAATCCATATCGATAAATAAAAAAAGCTGGTTTAAAAACCAGCTTTTTTGTTATAATTTTTCGGTTAATTTAACATCAGGATACTTATCTTTGAAAAATCGTTCAGCAAATTGATTTTCGAACAAAAATAGTGGTTGACCATAGCGATCTTTAACCAGTAGGTTTCGACTATTAGCCATGGCAGGATCCAGTTGTTCAGGGTCAATCCAACGGGCTACTCTATGACCAATATTAGTCATTTCAACATCAGAATTATACTCATTTTTCATTCTGAATTTAAAGACTTCAAATTGCAATTGACCGACTGCACCTAAGATATACTCATCAGTTTGATAATTTTGGTATAACTGAATTGCACCTTCTTGAACCAGTTGTACCATTCCTTTATGAAATGATTTCTGTTTCATAACGTTTTTAGCAGTGACCCTTACGAATAATTCCGGTGTAAATTCTGGCAGTGGTGGGTAAACCACTTTGTCTTTGCCGGCATAGATACTGTCACCTATCTGAAAATTACCTGTATCATAAAGTCCAACAATATCTCCTGCTACAGCATCCGAAACCTGCACTCTTTCGCTGGACATAAACTCCGTCGCATTATTTAACCTTATTGGTTTACCTGTACGAGCTAAAGTAACATACAATCCCTTTTTAAACTCGCCACTACCAATACGGACAAAAGCAATGCGATCGCGGTGATGAGGATTCATATTGGCCTGAATTTTAAACACAAAACCCGAAAATTCTGAATCATCAGGAGCCAGTTCTTCAGTTTCATTAACTGTATGACTTGCAGGTGCAGGAGCCAGTTGGACAAAGCTTTGCAGGAAAGTTTCAACACCAAAATTTGTTAAAGCAGAGCCAAAGAATACCGGAGTTTGCTCTCCTTTAGCAATCTTTTGTAAGTCAAACTGGTTACCGGCTTCTTTAATTAATTCAATTTCTCCTAGTGTATCTTGAAATTGAGGATTTTGACTAAAGGGTTCACTGTCCGGCAATTTACCATCTTTATCTAGTGACAAAAAGCGGTCAAATCCATCTTTATGATACATTTCAATTTTGTTATTAGCGATATCATACAATCCCTGTAAGGTTTGGCCTGAACCAATTGGCCAATTCATAGCCACGCCTTCAATGCCCAGCAGATCTTCAAGTTCAGCAATCAAATCTAGCGGAGGTCTGCCGTCACGATCCAACTTGTTCATGAAGGTAAAAATTGGAATCCCCCTTTGTTTTACGACCTTAAATAATTTTTTAGTTTGAGGTTCGATACCTTTAGCAGAATCGATAACCATGACAGCTGAGTCAACTGCCATTAAAGTACGATAAGTATCTTCAGAAAAGTCTTCATGCCCAGGAGTATCAAGAATATTAATTCTCTTTCCCTGATATTCAAATTGCATGACGGAGCTGGTAACTGAAATGCCACGTTGCTTTTCAATTTCCATCCAGTCACTTGTAGCATAATGACCGCTTTTACGTGCTTTAACTGTCCCAGCACTGCGAATCACGCCACCAAAAAGAAGCATTTGCTCCGTGATCGTAGTTTTCCCTGCATCTGGGTGCGATATGATAGCAAATGTTCTTCTTCTATTTACTTTGTCTAACAGTTCGTTACTCATTAAGTATTTTGTTCTTCTTTCTTTTTACGTTTTGCTTCAGGTATAGTTAATAAAACTGTCATTAGTCTTGAACGCATCATTCTTCTGGTAGTTAAAACCATACCATTGTCCAATTTGACTGAGAGTTTTTCACCTTTTGCAGGAATTATGCCCAATTTAGTGATCATGTAGCCTGCAATGGTATCAACGTCTTCCATTTCCAAATCCGTACCGAATTGTTCGTTAAAATCATCAAGAGGCATTTTACCATAAATGACATACTTATTAGGGGCAAGCTGGTGCACTAAAACCTCAGTTTGATCAACTTCATCATCAATATTACCAACTATCTCTTCGATAATATCCTCAATGGTTGCTATTCCGACTACTCCACCATATTCATCGGTTAAAATAGCTAATTGCTGCTGTGTTTGCTGCATCTCAACGAGTAACTCTCTAAGTTCGGTTGTTTCTGGTGCAAAAAGTGGCGGATTCATGACATCATCGTAGGTAATTTTATCAAAACCCTTCTCCCAAGCTTTACGCAAAACGGTGCGAATATGAATAATACCAACTATTTTGTCCTTATCATGTTGATAAACCGGTATTCTGGAATATGGTTCACGCAGTATTTCTTTGAGATGATCCTGCAAACTTTCCTGGCAGTCAACCATGAAAGCATCAATTCTGGGTACCATCACTTCACGTACCATTCGTCCCTGAAAATCCAAAACTGCATTTAACATTGAAAATTCATTGTCACTAATCTTCTTATTTTTATGTAAATCTTCAATTTCTGTAATTAAGTGCTCTCTTGTTTCTTCATCGTTTGTAGGGGAAAATTTATTTTTGAAACGCTCAAATAAATTCCCCTTGTCGGGGTCGCTAGCCATTTTATTGCTCTCTTTCTTAAAATAACGTATTAAATACCAACATTATATCATGTACGCACACAATATGTTAGAATAGCACGTAAGAAATGAGGTCAAACTATGAAAAAAAGTCATGTCATACTTGTTTTCACATTTTTACTGTTAATTCCCTATCTGTGTAGTTTAACCATTATTGGTATTGGTTATGATGCTCTGGTTTTACATTCAGCTGATCTTTTTCGCACTACTATTGGTGCAACAGTCGGTGCCTTAATTATGTTTGCCATTAAGGCAACGATTCAAAGACCAGTCGATTTGCTGGCAGTCGAAATAAACGATGGCTTTTTAAAGCAATTGTTACGTTTTTTCAGTATCAGAAGACGCTACCTTTTGCAAATTGCTAACGTAATTTTGGATTTCATTCTCTGCTTTGCTGCCACTTTTGTTGTTAGAGAATTTTTAACACTTGATCAGATTGTGGGTAAATCTGTCGGCATTGTGATGCTGATCATGCTCTTGTCAACCTGTCTTGGTGCATATGTGGAGTATGACAACCTGTCAATTGATCCCAAACAACACTAATTCTTAAGACTGTCTTCAAGATATAGTTCTTGGGTCAGTTTTTTTGTGTCTAAATTCAAGTTTTGTAAAACATAGGGAGTTAAGCTGTCTCCCGGATTTTGGTAAATTTTAATGCCTTCATCCGCAACAGCTGCTAAAAACTGTGAAATTATCACATTTAAAGGTTGACTAAAAAAGGAAATATTTTGATTGTCTTTTTCTTTAATTGCCACTTGGGCTTCAGGCAAAACAAATTTCATTAGTCCTTTGGGAACTGCGGTCTCATTTGAGGCAACAACGCCATACCAATACATAAAATTTTCAGGCCCAAAAACTACTAGACTGCTGCGAGTATTTTTCAAATTGTTCTTGGTAATAAAATTTTGGAAAACTTGATTTTGCTCCATTTCCATGTTTGCTTCATTAAAAGTTTTCTGTTCGTCCATCAATTGGTCAGGAAAAGGGCGACCAATAAATGTTACTTTTTCTTGCAGTTTTTTCATAAAATCTCCTAATATTCAGCTAGTTCATCTAAAGGAATAATTTCACCAGCCAGAAAGGCATCAATTTCATTGCTGGCAAAACCATGTGTAAACAGGTAATTGCGTATTTTATTCTGTCTTTGGCTTTCAGGTAAGCGGCGAAAACGTTTATAAGCTTTGATTCCTTGCTTTTTTAACGCTGCGATTTGATCTTCCTCATTTTGAGCAAAATCCATTTGCCCAATTATTGCACTGGCAAGAGCGCCGGAAAAGCCGTGGTTTAACAACTTAGTTGTCATTTTGCGTTCCAATTCTCGCTGCGACAACTTACCTACCTTGCTTTTCATTGATTTGAGCACTCTTTTGCCAGCATCCAGCCACTTATCGTCAGCTATTTCGGCTAAAGTATTGTCAATTATTTCAGGATCAATCCCCTTTTGCTTTAGTTTATTGCTGATACTAAGTGGGCCATCGGTACCCATGCGTAAATTTTGCCTGACCAATAGTTGGGCGTACTTGGCATCGTCTAAAAAGCCCATTTCTGTCATCTGACTAACTGCAGCCTGGGCAGATCCATTATCAATACCATGTTTATTAAGATATTGCAAAACTTCAAAAACAGTCCGAGGCTCGTAACTCAAATAATTAGCCGCAATATTTGTTGCCTTGGCGTCAGCATCAAATTGCTTAATTGCCACAATTTGTTCTTCAGACAGTTCCTGCCCTTTTAAGAGCACGAATTCAGCTACAGTTTGTTCAGCAGCCGAAAAAGAATATTTACCGTCTAAAAAGATATTAAAACGGCCAGGTCTTTTTTGACTACTAACTTTAGTAATAATTGGCATTAAAGATCACCTTTCTATCGCTTAATTCCATGCTAGCAAATTTTGCTCTTTCTTGCTAAATACTTTTTACTGGGAGTACAATTAATTATTAACATTTAATATTTTATTGTAGAAAGAAAATTATGTACAAGAAATTTAATCAAAATCAACCAAAAGAAAAAGATATTATTATTACCATTAAAAGACTGGGTATTAATGGTGAAGGCATCGGCTATTACCGCAAAAAAATAATTTTTATTCCTGGCGCCTTGCCTAACGAGGTAGTTGTTGCCAAAATTATTGCAGAATACCCCCGTTATATTGATGCAGAACTGGTTCGTATTAAAGAAAAAAGTCCTGACAGGGTACCTTTCCCCACTAATGTCAATCCAGAAATTGGTGGACTCGAACTTGCTCATTTAGCTTATTCTAAGCAGCTAGAATTTAAACGGGACAATGTTCTTGAGGCCCTTAAAAAATATCATCCCCGTGGTTACAGCAAGTATAAAGTCAAAAAGACAATTCCGGCTCCAGAAGAATGGCATTATCGTAATAAGGCTCAATATCAAATTGAACTGTCACATGGCCAAATTAACTTAGGACTTTTTGCACCTAATTCGCACGAACTTTTTGATCTTCCCGAAATGCCAACGCAAAGTCAGGCAACTCAAGACACTGAACGCAAAATTAAAAGTTTAGTGGAAAAATTGCACATTAGAATTGCAGATCCTTACCGTCATTTTGACGGGCTCAAAACTATAGTAGTTCGTCAGGCTTATGCCACTCACGAAATTCAAGTAACCTTAATTACAGTGGGCCACAGTCTTAAAAATCTGGAGCAACTTGCAAAAGAGATTATGAGGCTTCCTGATATAGTTAGTGTTTTTCAAAATGAAACTGATTGGCGCAACCCCCAAGTCTGGGGCAATAAAACCACTAAATTAGCAGGTAAAAACCAAATCACTGATGAAATTTTAGGTAAAAAGTTTGCACTTTCTCCGCGAGCATTCTTCCAGTTAAATCCGGTGCAAACTATTACCCTTTATTCAAGGGCGCTAAAATTTTTGGATTTAAAAGCAGATGAAACCCTGATTGATGCATACAGTGGAGTGGGAACGCTGGGAATTTTAGCAGCAGATCAAGTCAAACAGGTTATTGGTATTGAAACTATTCCTGAAGCAATTGCTGACGCCAATCATAACGTTGAACTCAATCATATTAAAAATGCTAATTATATTCAGGGAAGTGTAGAAAAAGTTTTACCTGAACTAGCTCAAAATGGAATTCCAATTGATGCGCTGATTGTGGACCCACCACGAACTGGTCTGGCCAAAAGCTTGATCAAAACCCTGTTGAGGGTAAAACCCAAAACCTTTGTTTACATTTCCTGTAACCCATCTACCCTCGCTCAAGATTTAGTCCTTTTGAGTGAAGCGTACAATGTCAGACTGATTGAAAACGTCGACATGTTGCCACAGACTCCAAGGTGTGAATGTGTCGTTAAACTAACTTTAAGATAAATAAAAAGCAAAATAGTTGTCGCAATTAGCGACAACTATTTTTGTGGATCGGGTGTCAATTGAGAATATTTTCTTTTGAGATAAAATCATCATATACAAATATATAAAACTATAAAAACTTCGCAATAAAATTGTTATTTCAAAAGTAGATAACAAACATATTATGGAGATAGAAATCTTGTAACCTTAACCACACTTTAATAATAGCAGATAAATGTAAGCGCTAGCAAATAAAATGCATAGTTTACTTCACATATTTAGCTAAAAATGTCGCAACACGTCTTTTATATTCCTTTGGATGCTTTGAAAATGACTTGGCATGTTTAGCTCCGGGAGCTACCCATATTTCCTTTGGTCCTCTGGTAGCATTATAATTAGGATAGACCATTTTAGTTGGTACAAAATTATCACGGCTGCCATGAATAAACAGCATTGGTCTATGATTTTTATGTAACTGTTTAACACTAGAGGCATTACCCATGAAATAGCCAACTTTTATCTTATTAATGCCACTTAGAATTTCAACTAGTGGAAAACGAGGAAAAGCAGGCATATTGTACAAGACTCCTGCTTCATGCTCAATTTCATCCTTGACGCTGGTATAACCACAGTCTTCTACAAACGCTTTAACTTGATGAGGAAGTTTAAGCCCACTTGTCATCATGGCAGTTGCCGCACCCATACTTAAGCCATAAATTACTACCTGTTGGTTCTGACCATATTTTTGCAATAAATATGAGACCCATTTTTTTACGTCATCTTTTTCCGGCCAACCATACCCAATGTATTTTCCTTCGCTCTTTCCCTGAGCTCTCGGATCTGGAG
Organism: Lactobacillus kimbladii; assembly: GCF_014323605.1. Lineage (GTDB taxonomy): Bacteria > Bacillota > Bacilli > Lactobacillales > Lactobacillaceae > Lactobacillus > Lactobacillus kimbladii_B. The sequence continues at coordinate 261,423 of NZ_SCMB01000002.1, forward strand.
TTAAAGTATTATAGCCTAATTGATGAAACAAGGCATCATATTCTCCCATATCTTCTTTCGTGTCCATATATCCAGGTAAAACAATAGCTGTCTTGTTGGAAGTTTTGTAAGGAATAAAATTTGCGTCTAATTTGAATTTTTCATCAGCTGATTCAATATACCACTTTTGTTTAGCAGTTTTTTTAAACCAAATTTTTTCAAGGTAAAGAGGATCTGACTTCTTGATTACTTTACTTGAAGAACTTAAAAAACTTTTTTTACCTGGTACACATGCCACTTTAAAGAAATAGTAACCTGCTCCTGTAAATAATACACATACTAGTAAGATAATAATAATTGATGAAAGCCATAGCTTTTTATGTTTTAATTTTTTCAATTAGTTTTGCCACCCTCACTAAAATAATATCTTATAGTATAACATGTTAAATTTGTATAGGAATAATAAAAATGAGATTAACAGATTTATTACAATTAACCAATGATTTAAGCAACCAAACTAGCTTGTATTTATCTATTGGCCAAAAAAATATTCCTTTGGCAAAAGTGAAAATTTCAAGCAATGAATGCCTCCTTTTTCCCGGAAAAAAGCCACTAACCAAAGGCAAACTGGTTAATTTGGTTAAAAATATCCACGGTCGCAGTATTCCAATATTTATTTATAACCAAAAAAAGAGAATTGCTGTTTATGGTATTCAAATTTTGCCTGATCAAAATAGAGTTAGGCTAACCTAAAAAAGCTGCCGTTGGGCAGCTTTTTCTAACTATTTTTGCAAATATTGCCGAATGCGGTTTTTGGTTCCAGCAAAATACCAGTTGCCGGTTTGTTCGTCACTTTGAAGCTCTATATCATCTTGTGGAGATTCTAAACACTGATTAAAAATTTGTTCATATTTAGGAATAGTTAATTTTTGACGGCGATTAATCATTGTTTGATCTGCATTTGCATGTAGATTCTTTTCATAACCCTCAATAATTTGTCCTGAATAAAACTCACCCATTGCCCCCGAACCATAAGAAAATAAACCGATTTTTGCATTTGCTGGCAATTTAGCATTTTCCAGTAAACTCAAAAGGCTTAAATATAAAGAAGCAGTGTAAATATTACCGACTTCCTTGCCATAACGAGCAGCAGCAGTAAAATTCTCTGTCAAATGTTTTTTAGTCTTTTCATCTTGAGAGGTAGTAGCCCACTCATTTGCCTTAAATCCCATTTTTACAAAAGGCAAATGATAAAGTAATGCTGTGAAATCACTAGTTTTTATTCCAGTTTGTCTAAGATAATCCTTGAACGTGTGTTTAAAAAAGTCTAAATACACGTTTTTTGAATATTTACCATCAACTACGGCGACTGCTGAATCATTAGGACGCCAAAAGTCATTAATATCCTCGCTGTACGAGCTGTGTCCCTTATTGATAGTCAAAATTTGGGGATCAGCCTTAATTAACATGCTAATACTGCCTGCCCCTTGCGTTACCTCACCGCCAGTATTAACACCATAGCGAGCAATATCAGAGCCAATTACAATTGCGCTATGGTGGGGATGAAGGCGGACATAATCCCGAGCAATCATGATGCCTGCAGTCATGCCAAAGCATGCTTCTTTTACTTCAAATGTTCTGACATTTGCCGGTAATGCCAAAGCTGATTTGATGAAAAGCGAGGCCGATTTAGATTGGTCAACACTGCTTTCCGTTCCAACGATTAATAAACCAACTTTTTCGCGTGCAATTTGATCTAAATATCTAAGCGTTGCATTAATTCCCATTGAAACTGCATCTTGAGTCTGATCAGCCACGCTCATTCTATTTTGACCAATACCAATCAAAAATTTATTAGGATCTTCATTTCGCGCTTTTGCCAAATCTACCATATCAACGTATTTGTTTGGTGTATAAAAACCAATTTGATCAATTCCGACTTGCATTATTTTCCTCTCTAATTTCTCTTAAAAATTCCTGGGCTGCAGATTGACTGTATTTTTTGTTATTTATGATTTTTTGGAATACAACTTTTTTCTCAGCAGCAGTAGCATCTAAACTTGTCACAATATTTCTGGCCTGTAGTTTCATGTGTCCTGCCTGTATTCCCTTGGTAGAAATTGCCAGTAATGCTGCTAAATTATTGGCTAAACCAATGGCAGCAATAATATTAGCTAATTGTTCTGCAGCAATTTTTTTGCCTAAAATACGGTAGTTTTGCCTAACATCTTTTCTGGAATTGATTGAGCCACCAACAGTTCCAATTGGCAAGGGAATGCTAAGCTTGCCGACAAGCTTTTCATTTTCAAGCCGCCATTCACTGAAACTGGTGTAGGTGCCTGTTTTACTTGCAAAAACACCGCAAGCTGCCTCCACTGCGCGAGTATCATTTCCCGTTGCCAGTAAAACAGCATCAACCCCGTTCATAATCCCTTTATTATTGGTAACGGCTCTCATTGGATCATCTTGACCAATTCGACTTAATAAAACAATTTTCCTGGCAGTTTCTATTCCACCAATTAAATCAATGGGAACAGCTGCTCTGACCGTTGTGACTTGGCTGGGATAATTTGACAAAATGGCAAATAATTTTTGTTTAATGCCAGAAAAATTCTCTAACTCATCAGCCATAAGTTCTAAAATAGAATTTACTTTGTTAGCGCCCATCGCCTCGGCCGGATCAACTAATACTTTCACATAAAGTAAATCATTTATCTGCTTAAGTTCTATTTTACGGACTCCACCGCCATGACTTACAAGACTGGCAAAATCAGTATTTGTCTTTTTAATAAGAGTTGGCAATACTTCTTGCAAGTTGGAGACTTCAAAATTTTCAGCCACCTGCATTACAATTTGACCCCAAATACCATCTCGTTGACTGCTTGCGGTAAAGCCTCCAGCTTTTGCAACAATACCAGCGCCATTATTAGCTGCGGCAACTACCGAAGCTTCTTCAGTCACCATTGGTACTTGGTAATTTTGACCATTGACTAATAAGTCTTGTACTAAACCGACAGGTAACCGCAACTGACCTATTACATTTTCACTTAATAAATCCAAGTTATGCAAAACCTGGGAATCAATTTGATCCAGTTTGATTCCCTGTTTTTGCAAGAAATCTCGCCTTTTTTCAGGAGATAATTTATAGAATTTCATTTACAATTTCTCTATTTCACATGCAATTGCTTGTCCACCACCAATACAAAGAGTTACCAAAGCCTTGTGGCCATTGATATGATTCATAATATTGACGGCTGTTCCTACTAACCGGGTTCCGGTAGCAGCAAGAGGATGACCTAGTGCAATGGCTCCACCGAAAATGTTTAGTTTGGCAGGTGAAATCCGCAGTTTGCGGGCTAAGACCACGCTAGGTGCGGCAAAAGCTTCATTAACTTCGATTACGTCATAATCATTAATAGTGTTGCCAGTTTTTTGTAATAATTTTTCTACAGCAAAATATGGTGCTACACCCATGTATGCCGGATCAGTCCCAGATTCAGCAAACGCACCCAATCGGGCCAGAGGTTGCAATTTAAGTTCCTTGACTTTTTCTGCGCTTGCCAAAATAATCATACTAGCACCATCACTTAAGGGTGAAGAATTGCCAGCTGTAACTAAACCATTTTTCTTAAAAACAGGTTTTAACTTGCTCAGTGCTGCCATATTAGTGTCTGCCCGAATGGTTTCGTCCTGCTGGATCATTTTACCGTTTACTTCTACGCCAATTATTTCATCTTGAAAAAAGTTTTGCTGAACAACTTCAACTGCTTTGCGATGAGAAGCTAAACTATATTGATCCATTTCTGTACGCGTAACTCCATATTTTTCTGCTACGTTTTCAGCCGTTAAACCCATATGCTCATGAGAAAAAGCATCAATGAGGCCATTCTGCAGCATTTCGCTTTGAAACTGTGGTTTTTCTTTGTCCTCTGTTAAATAAACAGCATTAGACATACTTTCAGCACCGCCAACAGCTACCAAGTCAAAGTCACACAGTTCCATTTGTCCTTGAGCCAGTCTGAGAGCTTTTAAACTTGAACCACAGACTTCATTAATTGTAACGCTGCTGCTTTTGGGACTCATACCCGTTTTCAGAGCAATTTGCCGAGCCATATTTTGTCCTAACCCAGCACCCAAAACATTACCCATAAATAAGGCGTCCAGTTTTTCAGCAGGCAGATCAATGCTTTTTAGTGTTTCTCTTAAGGCTAACACTCCTAAATCTATTGCATTTTTTTCAGCCCATAACCCATGATAGCGACCAAAAGGAGTTCTTTTAGCTGCAACAATATATATATCTTTCATTTAACCTATCCCTTAGCGAAAAGTTTCAAGTTGCATGATACAAAAATTTTCAACTCGAGGACAGTAATTAGTCCGACATTAAGAAAAATTTTACATAAAAAAAGAAACCATTAAATGATGGTTCCTTTAATTGCATAATTGATTTATTTGTTATTGTTAATTTTGTTCTTCTAATTTCTTTCCTAAATCAATAATATATTTACGTAATGCATCCTTCGTTTCCGGATGTTTTAAGCCATACTCAATTGAAGTTTCCAAGTAACTTTCTTTATTGCCAACATCATGACGAGTCCCCTTAAATACGTGTGCTAAAACCCGTTGAGTTTTATTCATGGTATCAATTGCATCAGTTAATTGAATCTCCCCGCCTTTATCTGGTTTCTGTTCAGCCAAAATTGGAAAAATTTCTGGAGTTAAAAGATACCGACCAATAATGGCATAATCACTCGGAGCCTTGTCTACTTCTGGCTTTTCTACAAAAGATTTAACATTTATTAAGCCAGGTGCAATTTCACTATCCGGCTCAATTATGCCATATTTATAAACCTCTTTATGTGGCACCGGCATGACTGCAATTGTGGAAGCATTCGTTTCACTATAACGGTCAATCAATTGCTTTGTTAATGGTACTTTGTCCATCATCAAGTCGTCGCCAAGCATAACGACAAATGGTTCATCTCCAATAAAACTACGTCCACGGGCAATCGCATCCCCTAAACCTGCTGGATAGGGTTGACGAGTATAATAAATATTAATTCCCAAATGGGTAATTTCCTGCGACATTTTAAGTAGACCAGTCTTACCTTTTTCCTGCAGATTTTGTTCAAGTTCAGGATTGGAGTCAAAATGATCTTCAATCGAGCGCTTATTTTTTCCAGTGACAATCAAAATGTCTTCAATACCAGATTTTTTAGCTTCTTCAACGATAAATTGAATAGTCGGTTTGTCGACAATCGGCAACATTTCCTTGGGCATTGCTTTAGTTACCGGCATAAACCTAGTACCAAGACCAGCAGCAGGAATAATTGCTTTTCTTACTTTCATATTTTTTACGCTTTCTTTAAAATCATAAAACTAATATACCAAAATAAAATTGAATGCGCCAATTTTTAATGACTGCGCTTTCTTTGAATATATTCAGCTAAACGACCCACTGAATACTTTACTTCTCCGTAATTAAGCGTTACTATCGCAGCATTTACACATGTCCCCAGTAAAAAGAGGATTGAGGAAATATTCAACCACAACATGAAAATAATAAAAGTACCGATAATGCCATAGTTTTCCCAGCTAATACGAAAATGATGCAGATAGAAACTAAAAAGCCAGGAAAGAATAATCCAGCCGAATAATGTAGTAAAAACACCTGGCCAGATAACTTTTTTCTTTAATCTGATGTTGGGTAAAAAATAATTGACATAATACAGTGAGCCTATCATTGTGATAATAATTACTGGGTAACGATAACTAAAAATTTTTTCAATTTCACCAACAGAAAAAGAGAAAATTGGGCGTAAAAATTCGAGTACCTGCTGACCAAAAATCAAAGTTAAATTAAGCAAGGCAAATACTATAATCATGAGGTTGGTCAACATAATCGTAATAGATCTTGTCCAGACAGTGACCTGCCATTTTTGCTTTAATTCTTGAGCACGAACACCATAGATGCGATTCATACCAATTCTAATAGCATTAACTAACGAAGAAACAGACCATAATGCCAATATAATACCGAATGAAATATAACCACTTGATTTGCTTTTTAATAATGAGTTAATTATCGGCATAATAAATTTAGCAATTTTATCTGGAAAAATAAGTTTTAAATAACTGGCAATCGGTTCAGTATTAATATTAAATAACGGCAAAATATTTCCGATAATAATAATTAACGGAAATATCGAAAACAAAACGTAGTAGGCAATCGCAATTGCGCTTGTTAAAACTTCACCTTGAGTAAATTTCAAGGAAACAGTTTTATAAAATAAAAAAGAGCGTTTCCTGATTGCCTCAGCTTTTTTACCCATGCAATTTAATCATCCATTTCGTCAAAATGTGGTAAGTACTTTTCATAGCCATCATATGGCTTTTGTAGCGTTAAAATTTTAGGACCATCCTTAGTTATTGCAAAGGTATGTTCAAATTGTGCGGATTTTGAGCCATCCGGTGTAGCGTAAAAGACCCAATCATCTTTTGGATCCGCAACGCTTTTTTCAACAATGCGCCAGTCACCACCCGCTTCAACCATTGGTTCACAGGTAATAGTCATTCCTTCGCGCAATCTTAGTCCGTGTCCTGCCTTACCCCAATGTGGTACTTCGGGATCTTCATGAATGCTGGGTTGAATGCCGTGTCCGACTAATTCTTTAACGTCACCATAGTGATGTTCATCTTCTACAAAATGTTGTATTGCGGCCCCGATGTCCCCAATGCGATTACCTAAAACTGCCTGATCAATACCTAAGTACATGGCTTTTTTAGTTGTATCCATCAAATCCTGATCAGCTTGAGAAATTTCACCTACTGGGTAAGTAGTACAAGAATCTGTTTCAAAGCCATTGAGATTGCAAGTCACATCAACCTTGACCAAATCCCCTTCCTTTAAAATTGTGTCTTTACGTGGAGTAGCGTGGGCGATCTGGTCATTAACAGAAATACATGTCCCATATTTGTAACCTTCAAAGCCCTGCTCTGACAACCTGCCACCACGACTTTTGACAAAATCTTGACAAAATTCTTCAATTGACCAAGTGGTAATTTCGGGCTTAATTACTTCCCTTAGACCTTCAAACATTGATGCTAATAACCTGCCTGAAGCTTGCATGCCCTTCAATTCTCTAATGGATTTAATTGTAATCAAATTTAAATTCTCCTCTATTAAATGATGTTTGATTACATTATAGCGTTTTTTAAAAGTTTACTAAAGAATTTCATTAATTACGCAAAATTAGGTATAATGTTTTGATGAATTAGTTTTTGTGAAAGGTATGAATTTAATGAAAGCTAGAATAGTCTATGCAAGTATGACTGGCAACGATGCAGATATAGCAGATATTCTGGAAGAAGATTTACAAGATTTGGGCTTCGATGTGGAAACGAGCGAAGCTGAATTTACTGACGCCAGTGATTACTTATCAAGTGATTTGTGCATCTTTATTACTTATACCTATGGCGAAGGCACTATGACCGACGATATTGCAGATTTTTATGACCAACTAAATGACTTGGATTTAACTGGAAAATATTTTGCTGTGATGGGCAGTGGTGACATGATGTATGCCGATCATTTTTGTGAAAATGTCTTTGATTTTGAAAAAATGTTTAAGCAAGTTGGAGCAAAAGAAGTGACTAAACCAGTTACAATTGAAAATGCACCAAACGATAACGATATAGATGCAATTGATAATGCAGCTAAGGAAATGGCTGATCAGTTAAATGGTTAAGAAAAAGAAAATGGATTCACAAAAATTTGACTCAATGTCTGATCCTAAAATCCACCACTTAGCGCAAAAAGTGGTCAAAAGACATCGCAACTTATTTGTTTACATGATCTTTGGTTTTATAGCGGCTCTAATCAACACTGTGGTGTTTATGATTTTGCATAAATGGTGGCATAGCGTTGTTTTAGTATCGAATACTATTGCATTTATTGTTTCTAACTTAGCTTCCTTTGTATTTAACCAAAAGGCTGTCTTTATCAATAACGTCGATCAGGAACATTCTAATTGGCAAAAGCTGATTGTTTTTTTCACCTATAGGATTATTAGTCTTATTCCTGACAGTTTAATTATGCTGGTTGGGTTGTCCTGGCTTCATTTAGATGCGTTGTTAGTAAAAATTGTTGATCAAATTTTAGTGGGTATTTTTAATTACCTCACTACCAGATCAGTTTTTCAAGCTCAAGAAACTACCATGATTGCACGGGCAAAAGAGAAAATTAAAGCACGTAAAGAAAAAAGTAATAAATAAAAGCCAAGAAAAAAATTTTCTTGGCTTTTTGTGTAACAAAATTTAGATAGCTCATTTAAAATCAGCTGGTTTTTCACCCTTATTTTGAGCAAAATAGTAAGCAATATCATCCATTATTCGTTCTGATGCATGACCATCACCATAAGGATTCTTGGCGTTAGCCATTTGTTCATATACCTTTTTATTATCAAGTAACTCCAACATTGCGTTTCTAACATTATCAACTTGTGTTCCCACTAATTTGAGTGTACCAGCTTTAACACCTTCTGGTCTCTCTGTAGTATCCCTTAAAACCAGTACTGGCTTATTTAATGCAGGAGCTTCTTCTTGAACCCCACCAGAATCTGTCATAATGAAGTAGCTTAATTTGGCTAAGTTATGAAAATCAACCACATCTAAAGGGGCAATCAAATGAATTCGCGAGTCATTACCTAAAATTTCGTGAGCAACTTTTTGGACACTTGGTGATAAATGCACAGGATAAATAATTTCAACATCATCATGGTTGTCTACGACCTGCTTCATCACCTTAAAAACCCGTCTCATAGGTTCTCCCTGATTTTCCCTCCTGTGCATGGTCACAAGTATTATCTTGCTTCCAGGTTTAATCAGATCTAAAACCTCATGGTGGTAATCACTTTGAACAGTTTCTTCCAAGGCATCAATAGCTGTATTACCAGTGATAAAAATATTATCAGAATTGTGGTTTTCTTTAATCAAGTTTTGCTTGCTAACCACAGTTGGTGCAAAATAAAGATCAGTTAAATCATCAGTCATTTGCCTGTTCATTTCTTCAGGAAAAGGTGAATACTTATTCCAGGTTCTAAGGCCTGCTTCAACGTGACCAAGTGGGCATTGAAGATAAAAGCTGGCCAAACCAGCAGCAAAGCTGGTAGTTGTATCTCCATGAACCAAAACAATATCTGGTTTAACTTCTTTTAGAACTTTTGTCATGTCGATTAATACTTTGGCTGTCACGCTCTCTAAAGTTTGGTTTTTCTTCATAATATTAAAGTCATACTCCGGCTTGATTTTAAATATATTAAGAACTTGATCCAGCATCTCTCGATGTTGTGCTGTAACCACCGTAACTTCTTCAAATCGATCATCTTTTTTTAGTCTCTGTACCAAAGGAGACATCTTTATCGCTTCCGGTCTGGTACCAAAAACAGTCATTACCCTAATTTTGCTCATAATTTCCTCCATTTTATTAATATATTAGTAAATTAGCTGCAAAAAAACAAGTAAATTATGGTTTAATAACTATTGAATAACAAAAGTTGGTGAAGAAATGTATCATGGATTTAAATTATTACTAATTACAGGACTGTTAATAGTTTTAGCAGCTTTTTGTTTTGTCTTTAGTTTTGACGGCAGAAAGACAGTCAAATGCAGAAGAATTTTACTTGGAATAGCAGTAATTCTATTCATATTAATTATCTTTTTAGTTATTCGTATTTTGAAATCACCTTTATATTAAAAATATAGTAAGAAAATGCTCTAGATCAGTAACTACACAAATATTTATTTTATAAAAGTGTTTATTCTTTCACTTTATATATTAATTCGCTGTATAATGATTTTGAAAAGAGGTGAATAAATTATGGGTAAGGCGGAAGTCTCCAAAAATGTTTGGGTCACTACTCACGGCGATAAATGGGCTGTTAAAATTGCTGGTAGCGGCAAAATCTCTAAAACTTTTGACAGAAAAGCTGATGCTTTAGAATATGCAAAAAGTCTGGCACAAAAGAAAAAGACCGAACTAATTAGTCAAAAAAGAAACGGGCGTATTAATCTTAAAAATTCGTATGGTCGTGACAGTCCCAAAGCCTCAGGTTAATATATATCGATACATTGTTATTACTACTATTTTCATATATTTTATCTATTCTGACATTTTAATTAATCTATATTTCTCAAACTAAAATATAAACTTTATTTTATTCATATTTACATAAATAACAAATCTTTCAAATTCTGGTCTGATTATCTTCTTGATAGTCAGACTTTTATTTGTCCACAATTATTTTTACCCCTAAAATATCTGAACTATCAATACTATCTTCTTTTTTGTTACCAACAAATGTGTAGTTTGGCTTTGCTGCATTTTTGATTAAAACATTCGTTACAATAAAAGTTTTAATTGCACCATCTTTAAGTTTAAATTCAGCTTTTTTACCTTTTAGGACAAATTTTAATTCAAAGTATGTCATTTGATGTATAGCCAAAGAAAAATTGGCACTGCCTGGAATTGCATCAACCACTTGAGAGATAAAAACATCATCTTTTGGATCATCAGCCATAAAAATCATTTCAGGTTGGTCATCATCTTCGTCCTCAATTTCATTAACAAAGATTGTTCTTTTGGTACCATCTTTTAATTTAAAAGTTACATTACGAGCCCGAAAATTATCTAAAACTTCGGGTAAAGACATTTTGTGTGGATTCATTTTTAAAAATTCTAATTAAACTAAAAAAGCCAATCTTGTTTAAAACAGGACAGTTAAGCTGAAAATGATCCTGCTACAAAGGATTAGCAACTGTTTTCTAATAAATTTAAAATCTGTAAAATTTGCATTTAAATTATACTTTATATGACCCCGGTGAGATTCGAACTCACCTCTACGGTTTAGGAGACCATTGTTCTATCCAGATAAACTACAGGGTCGCAATAGATTAACTTTACCAAATTTGAGTGATAAAAGCCAATTTTTTTAGTAACTAATATTGACGAGTAAAATATGGTTGTGGCGCGTTAGAATCAGCGATCTTATCTGCCGCAAAAACAAAGGGTGTCCAGATGGCTAAAGCAATGAGCATGTTAACAATTGACAATATAATAGCACGCCAATCATAATTGCAAGCTAGAAATGGTCCGATGATTGGTGGCACAACGGCAGGAACTGCTACTTGGACAGGATTAACTAAATTCATCATGCTGACACCGTAAGAAAAAGCCACATTGACTAATGGGGCAAGGACAAATGGAATAAAATAAACGGGATTAAGAACTACAGGCAAGCCAAAAATAATTGGTTCATTGATATTAAAAATTCCTGGAGCTAGTGCAACTTTAGCAATTGTCCGGTAGTCACTCCTCTTGGAAAACAGCAGTATGGCCACAATTAACATCAATGTTCCCCCTGCTCCTCCAAACCAAGCAAATGCGTCAAACGATCCGCGAACCCAAATAAAAGGTGCTTCTCTTCCTGCACGAGCAGCTGTGACGTTGACATTCTGGGCAGTTAACCAAATTGAATCTAAAATTGGAGCCCAAACGCTTAAGCCATTAAAACCAAAAAAGCTGAAAATCTGAACTAATAAGGTCACAAGCATTACCATGCCGAAGCCTTGGCCTAATTTTACTAAAGGGGTTTGAATCGAATTGAGCAGCCAGTTGCCAAAAAAAGTTCCCGTGATTGTCTGAAAGACAAAATTAATCATACCAACGCAAAATATCGCAATAATTGCGGGAATGAGTGAATCAAATGCCATCTGCTCTGCATAAGGCAAATTAGCAGAAAGGTGAAGTTTGATTCTCGCCCTAAAACAAAGGGCAAAGATAGCTACACCGATTGAGCCAAATAAAATTGCAGTAAAAATACCGGTAGTTGAAAATTGTGAAATGTTAAAAGCTTTTTGAACAGGAACTACTTTGCCGTTAATTTTAAGTTTAGTTAAATTAGCAATGCTCATGGCCAAAGAAGACAGGGAAACAATTGCTCCGGCAACTGGATCAACTTCCATGCTTTTAGCTAAATGATAACCTAAAGACATTGACAAAAAGAGGGCAAATAAAGCAAAAGTACCACGCCAAACTACATTACATACTAACGAGAGTGGCTGCATTGCCCAAGCAAAAGTATACCAGCCTAATTCGGTCTTGGCTGCAGCAATCAGGCTTTTGATCAAAACAGCAAGGGAACCTGCAATAGTAATAGGCATTACTGAGACAAATGCATCCCTTAATGCCACCAGCCAGTGAGTTTGCCCTAATTTATTTGCTAAAGGCAAAATATAGTCTTCCAGCCAAGCTACTAATCGACTCATTTTTGCTCCTTTCTTTTCAAATAATGGGGATGATAGCCCTTATTTTTATTCTTGTGCTTTTTATGTTTTTTGCTTGATCCACTAACCTTCTTTTCTTCAGCTGCGTCCTGTTTCTTACTTTTCTTTTTACGCGGCACTCTAGTAGTTAAACGGAACCCTGCAAAGTATACCCGTTCAATTTTAACACTCTGCTCAAGCAGCTTCCTAAGATCACGCAGATCATGATCATCACCTAAAGTTACCACAAATCCCTTGGCCCCCATGCGCCCAGTTCGTCCAGCACGATGCATGTACGTGTTAATTTCACTAGGGATGTCGTAATTTACCACATATGTTACCCCAGCAATGTCTAAACCACGGGCAGCCAAGTCTGTTCCTAGAAGCAATTTGATTCTGCCAACTTTAAAATTATTAAGAGCTTCCTCTCTTTTCTGCTTGCCAAAGTCATTAGCTAAAATACCAAATTTAGTCTTAGTATGTGCCAAAATACCGGCAAAACGCATCATAGTTTGGTTTGAATCAAAAAACAGAATGCCTTTAAAACCATCAAGGCGCATCAATCGCTGAATAAAATCAATTTTATGGGCATTATCTATTTGTAAAAAATAATTTTTTACAGTTGATTTCTGTTCTGGTCGGACATCAATCGTGATAAATTTGCGAGCAAAAATATCTTCTGCCTGTTTGGTTATCTCTGATTCAGTAGCACCAAAAAGCAAGATCTGCGAATCAGCTGTCATATTTTGTCCTAAAGAACTTAATAATTCCATTTTATTAAATTCTAAAACGTCATCCGCCTCATCTACTACCAGAGTTCTTATTTGATTAACTTTGATGCGATTGGCTGAAAAGAAATCAAAAAATCTTCCGGGAGTGGCAACGACAATTTCAGGATGTTTCTTTTTTAAATTATCTTCTTGACGTTTGCGATTACCAGCTCCAACAAGTGTAATTCCCGTTAAAGCAAGAGCATGAATAAAAGGGTTAATGGCATGGCGAATCTGCACCGCTAATTCTGTTGTTGGTGCAATAATAATTAAACTATTGGGTTTGCCTTTTTCTACTTTTTCCAGCGCAGGTAAAGCATAAGCTAAAGTCTTTCCGGTTCCCGTTTTTGCAAGTGCAATACAACTTGCACCATTTAAAATTGGAGTGCGCGTTTCCTGCTGAATCAAAGTTGGTTCAGCCATTTTTAATTTTGTTAAAACTGCTTGAATTTCTTGTTTCATTATTGTGTTAATTGTCCGTATTTCTCCTTGTACTGGGTAACTGTACCATTGTATGTTAGCATAACTACCCCACTTTCTAAATTTCTTACAGACTTTACCCGGCCGTCATTGTTATAGCGCCAAAATGAATATTGCATTTTGTTCGGGGCCTTTTTGCCACCAGTAATGAACTGTACACCATGGGGAAAATATTTTTTATATTTAACTGGGATATCTACCATGACGCGTTTATTTAATCCTTGAAGCATGCCAGCAAATTGAGCCATTTGTTTAATATATGATAAATCATAGCTATCAATAGCTGGTTCTATACAAATTGGTAAACTTCCCGTGTCTGTGCCCACCTTTTTCAGAAAATACTGATAGTGCTGCAATGGTGTTGATTCATTGCTGTAGGCAACAATAGTACCAAAAGCCAGTTTAGTTCCTAATATTTGATCACGATATGACAGATAATCATCGTCGAAGTATGAACGTCCCTGTGTACTTCTCAAATAGACAAATGAAATACCGTTAGACTGTAGTTCATGTAAATCAACATAACCGTAATCCTGGTTTAATTCGACGCCAATTGCGCTTGAATTACCATTTGGCGGCAATGTCGTCTGGTTATGCATATTGGCTATGCCAGTGATAAGAAGTCCAATTGCAACAACTAGTAAGATTAGAATTGCAGGTAGCGTAAACTTATGATGAAACCTTTTCATCTTTTTCTCCGTTTATTTTTTCTACACCTGTACATTATAGCAATTTTTCCACTACAGTTGCTAACTACAATCTTAGCAATAAAAAAAGTGATCGACCATAAAGTCGATCACTTAATAAACAAAAATTATTCTTCAACTAAATATACTGGCTTTTGACCATTTAAAACGCGCTTAACATCAGTCATACTGTGTTCAATCATATTCTTGACAGAGGTCTTCGTGTAGTATGCGGAATGCGGTGTAAAGACTACGTTAGGCATTTTTGCCAATTCCTGGTACTCAACTGGCAATTCGGAAATATCTTTGAATTTCTTCATAACAATTGCCTCTTCACCAGTCATCACATCCAATGAAGCACCAGCAATTTCTTTGTTCTTCAATGCATCAATCAAGTCTTGAGTGTTAACCAATGGACCTCTTGCTGCATTAATCAGATATGCGGTGTTCTTCATTTCTTTAAATTGCTTGGCACTAATCATGTTTTCCATTGAAGGCTCAAGAGGTGTATGCAATGTCAAAATGTCCGCATTTTTGACTACAGTATCAAAATCGGTATATTCCAAAAATACCTCATTGGCAGGATTTTCAACCAAGTCATAACCGAGTACTTTGGCTCCTAAAGCATGAAACATTTCTGCAACGCAAGAACCGATACGCCCAACACCAATAATACCAACTGTCTGGTTATAGATTTCATCACTCATCAAATCTTCAGACCGAACAAAATTGAGGTGCTCTCTTTCATTATCTAAAATAGGTCCCCATTTTCTCAACAAGTACATTGCAGAAGTCAAAGTGTTCTCCGCCACTGCACGAGGAGAATATGCCGGTGTATTAGTTACAATCATATGATACTTGTGCACAAAGTCAAAATTGACAATGTTATACCCAACAGATCTTAAAGCTATTTGCTTAATTCCATATGAGCTCAGTTTACGATAGACCTCTTCCTCATCTATGTCAAAGACCTGCAAAACGCTGACAACATCATAGCCTTTCGCCATCTCAACAGTCTTAGCATCAAGCTTGTCTTCAGTTGAAACTAAATCATCTTCAGGATGATCTTTATTCCACTTGTCAGCATATACCTGTTGCTCCGGGGTCATATTGTAAAGTAAAGCTTTCATTATTAATCCTCCTTTTTTGGATAAAAAATTTATATCTCTTATTGTATCTAAAATTAGAATAAAATTAAAGATAAATTTTAAAAAATAATAATTAATAATTTAAGCCTAATCATATGAAAGCTAATAAGACCATCAGATTTGCACATTATTTTAAAGTGCTAAATTAAATTTTTTGTTCAATTTGGTTGATATTAACCCGTAAAACCTCTCTTAACCAGGGAAAACGTGCCTGCATTTCAGAGAATTCTGGTCCTTCTGCTAAAAATTTTCCGGTTCCTTTAACATGAAAGCCAGCTCCTGGGCCAGTTGTACCCTCTACTTTTTTTGAACCCATAGTTAACAGGACATGATTATCTTGGGCAAAATCATTCTCAATACTGTGCATTCCCGCTGCAGGGATATAAAGGCATTTATTTGCCTCGTCGACTTTTACATACGACATCCACGTATTTACCACACTGGCTGGGTTAGCATTAATAGTAACAATGGTGACTGGTCCTTCATCATTCATTACATCTAAAAACTTCTGATTCATTTTTGTACTCCTAAAAAATAAAAGAAGCTGCTTTTCTAGTAGCTTCTTTTATTATGGAACACTTGTTCGCGATCACAAAATCTTTTGCTTTTATTTAGTAAGCTCTTTTGCCCTTTTTGTAAACCGCTTTGTCTTTTTGGACAACCGCACTGATCTTCTCTAACGGATTTTCATCCAATACCAAAAAGTCAGCGTATTTGCCTTCTTCTAAAGAACCATATTCTTTATCTATTTTTAGTAGCTTAGCAGAATTATAACTGGTTTCTAAAGCTTCAAAATTAGTGAAACCTTGTTCTACCAGTAAAGGTAATTCTTGCGGAGTCATCGTGAAGTCATTAAATGGAGTTCCCGCATCAGTACCCAGAGTGATCTTAACACCAGCATTTTTAGCCTTAGTAATATTACCGCGCAAATCTTTCCAAGCTGCCGCAATTTTATTCATTTCCCAGTCTGGAATTTTACCCGGTGCATATTCGATAAATGCCCAAGCTCCAACTATCGTTGGTGTTAAATATGTTCCTTTTTCAATCATCAACTTAATTTCTTCATCATTAACGTAAAAACCATGTTCAATGCTATCAACGCCGGCTTTAATCGCATTCAAAATTCCTGGGTTGCCTTCCGCATGTGCGGCCACAGTTAAACCCTTGTGGTGAGCTTCTTCGACTGCAACGTGCATTTCAGCTTCACTTAATTGAGGATCATCAAGAGAATCGTTTTCCGTCATTACGCCACCTGTGGCCATGACTTTAATTGCTTTGGCACCAGCTTTAATTCCCTGACGAACTGCTTTGCGCATTTCATCTGGTGAATCGACCAGCACACCAAAATTAGGCAAATCGCCGTGTCCCCCAGTCATAGAAAACGGGTGTCCTGCTGGCACGATTTCTGGCACCTTAGTTAACTTATTTTTCTTAATTAAATTATTAAGAGCAATATCAATATTGTATGTGCTGCCGCATTCACGAATATAGGTGACACCAGATTTCAATAAATCATGCAAATGTTTAACGGCACGAACCGTAGAAGATACAACATCAGATTCACTGCCACCGTCAGGGGTCAAAGGATCCATAATAATATGAGTATGGCAGTTGATTAAGCCAGGAATCACATACTTATTCTGCAAATCAACTGTTTTATCTGCTTGAGGTGCAGTACCTGTAGCAATTTCGGTAATCTTACCACTCTCGTCATCAACCACCAATGTTGTATTAGACTGAATTTTATCATCAATCCCGTTAAACAAATTAACGTTAGTATAAGCAGTTTTAGTCATCTAAAAAACCTCCAAATTTTTGTATAAAAAAAGCACTCATCCTTTTCTTCTTAAGGACGAGTGCTCGCGTTACCACCTTTTATTCATTTATTACTCACGTAATAAACCTCATTAACTATCAAGCAATAGCTTGCAAAAATAACGGATGCAACTCCGCCACTGGCTGATTATCACCAATGGACATCAATTAGAAGCCCATGTTCACTACTTGCTGCTAACTGATTTTCACCTAATATCAGCTCTCTTTATCAGCAACAAAATAGTTACTCTGCTTTGCAAGATGTTGTTTATTTAATTGACTTTTAATCTATCATTATTTATTAATTATGTCAACACCATAAAGTAAAAATGAAGAATCGGCAGTTCTCTTGGGGGTATAGCATTAACTATTTGGCTAAGAATGGTAAAAAAATTTATCATCTTAGCCTTACTTTTCTGATGCTTATAAAATAGTAATTTTGTTTAACCAGACGATATTGCTTTTTTTAAGTTTATTGCTAGGTAAAATTTTAGTAACAGGTAATCGCTAACTGTGTTGATGTCACACCTCCAATTACGACTTAAAATTAGTTGTGATTACCACTGTTTTTAGTCGTTAAGCCAGAATGCTAATAATTAATCTATCCCTACTCATATGCGTTTTTTCTACTAGTTTGCAACTAGTATTAGCTTAAGTGATCAACTAACAATCCTTTTTCCTGAAAGGGGTAAAAGGCAAGAGCCTCAACTTTTTGCTTTAATCATCCGCTATTTTGTTTCAACGTTGATGAGATATTAGCAAATTCACATAAAATTAACCAGATGAAAGCCATCACGATTAAATGATTAAATGAATATTAATTATTCTAACTAAAACAATAGTTGATTGAGAAATTAAATTTATACACAAGAAAGAAAGATGCTTAATTAAAAATGATGTAAATGTTTTAATTAAAGTCACGGTTAAACTGATAACTATATTTTTAACACCAGATTCGTTACCATTATTGCCTGCGTTCAGGTCTTAATTTCTTGGTGCTTT
The DNA here is from genome assembly GCF_014323605.1 of Lactobacillus kimbladii. Lineage (GTDB taxonomy): Bacteria > Bacillota > Bacilli > Lactobacillales > Lactobacillaceae > Lactobacillus > Lactobacillus kimbladii_B. The sequence goes on from NZ_SCMB01000002.1 coordinate 279,624, forward strand.
TAAAGCAATACCCTAGTCCTGACCAGAGATTAACGGCAACGAAAAAGATTCTACAATGAAAGTTGATATAATTTAACCAATTACATTCACGAATAAAAATATTTACCTTTTGTTAATAATTTAGTGGTATTTATTTGATAAATATATACAAACAAATAACTCGTATGTCTTTAATATAAAAAAGACACAAATTACTAATTTGTGTCTTAATATTCAGCAGTTTTTGTTTTGGTTACATTTTCTCTACTTTGACTGGATTGCCCAAATCCTTTATGAGATGAATTAGAGCTTGCGGCTTCAACCAAATAGTGGCTGTATTGTCGTTGGGATGAACAGCGATTCTAGGCTGGTCACTAAAATATGAATCTAAGTAAAGGGGATTTCGTGGTGAGAGTCATTTAACAACCCCAAAGGTGTGACGGAACCTGGTTTTAATCCTAATTTTTCTTTTAGGTCTTGCGGTGAGGCAAAACTAAGCCTGCGAGTGTCATTTTCCTCATGAAATTGCTGTAAGTTGACTCTTTTATCGCCCTTAATCGTCAAAAGGTAGTAGTCACGTTTCTTGTCATCCCTCACAAACAGATTTTTAGCATCTGCTTCAGGGTGTGGTAGAGCAATTTTTTCCATTTCTGCCATATTGTAGACAGCTTGGTGCTCCATTATTTCATATTTAATTCCGTGTTGATCAAGGTAATATAATGTTTCGCTTTTGTTCATTTGGTGTTATTTTCTTAAAAGACGCTATTTTTAATCTTACTTCATAACTTACCAGTAGAAAGTTCCTTATGATTGGTGATAGTTACCATCCTTAAACGCTTTTTGGCATCCACCTGATAATAAATTACTAGTAAATCATTAAGAACATGAAATTCGTGGTATTCACTCCAGAGTTTTTTCAAAACTTTATGAACAGTATATTTTTTCAATAGCTAGGATTTCAAAAACATACCTAGTTATCATCCTTGCATCTATTGTATCAACAGTAGATTGATTAAAAATACTTTGTAAATTATCCATTCTTTTTACAAAAGATTTTTCAAAACGCACTTCATATTTTAATTTTCTGTCCACCGCTTTTTCCAATCATCTAGATTATCTACTTTAATACTACTATCCTTAATCAATCCTAACTCTTCAGCTTTAGCTATTACTATAGCCTTTTCAACTTCGGAAGGTAAATTTGTATCTGATATATTATCCTCTTTACGATTTACAGGATAACTAAATCCTTTATCATGGTTAAACTGAGAGATAAGCATTTTAACTGCCGTAGTAGCCGTCAAGCCGATTTGCTTGGCATTATCATCTAATTCTTGCTTTTCTTTCTTATCTAATCTAATTCCAAATTGTATAGTCGACATAGTATCACCTTATCTGTAAAGCAATAACGATAAATCAGTTAACGTAAAAGTTGTTTAATCTTTATCAGTATAAAATGATTTCAACCGATACGTAGTTACAGGCTCCACGTAATAATTATATTTTGCCACCAGGTCACAGATTTCCTCACCATCAATCAGAGTGATAATTCTGGTCCCCTCACGTGCCGTCTTAATTGCGCCGCGAGTAAAATCAGAATTAGTAATAAAAATACCAAATTCAGCGTTATATTTATCCATTGCTCCGCGAAATTTGTCTATTTCTGGCGCTGAAACATTAGACTGCCAGCGTTTTGCTTGTAATGCCACTCTAGTAGTACGGTAATCATTTGAACGAACATAGCCAAAACCATCAAGACCCCCATCAGCAACATAGTTAACGCCAATCGTCTTATCCACGTCAATTCCCATTTTTGTAAGTAAACCGCGACAAAAAAGTTCAAACTTTTTCGGACTCATTTTCATTAGAGCATCTAGCAAATCTTGTCTCCACTGATCTTCTTCTGTGACTTCATCCGTAGTATCTTTAGCAGAGTCAATTTCGGCCAAGTTCTTTTTCTTCAATTCCTGAGAATTATTATCTTCCAAAAAGGGACGAACATCCTTTTCCGGATCAAAAGTATTAAGATCAACTTTACGGCCTTTTTCAGATAATTCTACTTGATGATCATCTTCAGTTAAAAAACCAGTTCTTACTAAATACATAACTGCATAATTAAACGTATAGTCAAAAGGTTTATATTTATTACCAGTTTTCTTAGACACCTTAATTTCATTCACTTCTTTTTCAGAAATTGCAGTGGAATTGTCACGAATATCTGAACAAATTTCACGTCTTGTTACCTGACCACCAAGGCGACGCATTGCAATCAGAATTTCTTTCATAGTTAGATTCTCAATATTAATTTGTCGATTAGCCATTCACTTTATCTCCATTTTATAAATATAAATTTTTATATGAAATTATTTTCTCTTACTTATATTTTTTGCCGATACTGACAAAATAAAATCTGCCATAGTTAAAGCAGCGTTTAAAGCAAGACGCGCATGGTGTTCTTCAACTTTTATTCTTTTTCTTCCCAAACCATGAGCATCGCTTTCTTTGTTTCTCATTTCTGCTATCGCATCAACGATATTTTCTAGACCGGAAAGTAATTCATTTATTCTCTTATCAACATCTTTGCCTGTACTCATTGAATAAGCTAATTTAACTTGTCCATACAGTTTCTTAATATTTCCCTTTCTTGAAGGTTGAATCCCATCTACTTCAAGAACATACATAAATACCTCTTCAAGAAGAGTTCTTGCTTGAGTTAAAACACTATCAAAGTTGCCTTGCCTTAAATTTTCATTTGCTTTACTTTGAACCTCTTTAATGTATGTTCTGTCAATCTTTTGGATATATTTGCTCTTTATTTCAAACAGGTCAGATTTTAAAAACACATTATTATTTTTAATAATTAATTTATCCCCAGTATAATCAATGAAGTTATTAATTTTTTTAATAGCTAGAGTTGTTGCTTTTTGATAATACTCTTCGAACATTTCAACGGACAAGTCAGAAATGTTTTTACACATGCTAAAATTAGTTTTACTAAACAAATAGCTCAAAATTTCCTGTGTCTTATTTTTATATTTTGCCTTTTCAAACATCTCTTGCATGTATGACCAACGAGAGAATATATCATATTCAATTGGGCTTCCAAACTTTTCGGATAAGCTACAAATATCTGGACCAGATAAATACGGCATATGAATCTCTACATTCATAGGTTGGCCATTATGTATTTTATCCTCACTAATTAAATTATCTAAGCAAGCATCTCCATCCAAAATTTCAATAATTGGCTTTTTCATTAAAAAATCATATTTACTTTTTTGCAATATGTCTCACGACTTTCGGGATATCACATTTACAAATAATAACTATCAATTTTTACTCTTCAGATTCTAAAGGTTTGATCTTCGTGTTATAAACTAACTTAACCTTTTCACGCACCTCAGTTTTCCAGCTAAGCCAGTTTTTTAATTTACTATCAGGGTGCGCCTTTTTATATTTATCGAAGTATTTTTTGCTTACTAAATCTCCCATACCTTTAGGGTTAACCTCATCTGGCTTGTAATTGTTGACAACATAGTTCAAGTTATCATAGTCAAGACTGAAATCGTCAGCAAGTTGACTTAAAATCTTTTTATTTTCCTGTTTGATAGAGTTTTCTAACACATCTTCAACCTTTTGATCAGAATATTTATGCGGATTATCTTGAACATCTTGCCAAATCGAACGAATATGGTTTGCCCGTAGCTCATTAGTTTTAGCGTATTGATCAATATAGTTACCAACTTGTGAAGTTTCGCTTTGATCCCTAGATTTTTGTGAGGCGCTTATTTGTTGGCTTTGCTGATTTGCTGTTGAAATATAATCTTGAATGAGTGACATAATATAACGTTCATCCACTTCTTTAATATGAATAGATTCAAGCTCGTAATCTTCATCAAGATCAACGTCTACTGAATCATCATCATTTTTATTTTCTGTTTTTAAATTATCGATAATATTTTGGTATGTACCTTCTAAAGTGTTTTCTATTTCAGGTGGGATATCATCAACATTAACTTGTGCAGAAGCAGGAAGTTTGTCCTGCTTATCTAACTCATCATAAGTTTTAATAGCAGCAAGTGCCTGATCATATTTTTGAAAAGCTTCAGCAAACTGTTTTTGTTCTATTTTAGGAGCATCAATGAGTGTAGCCAATATCTGCGAATTATCGACATATTTGTCTAGTTTCTTACGTGCCTGTACATAACGCTCCCGCGAAGTGTTCCAGTCTGGAGCAAGAACACCATTAGTCCCACCATTCGCATAAAGTGTCAACGCTTTATCTATTGCTTCACTATACTGATTAGGATATTGGAAAGTTACGATTTGCCCCCATTTTTTGCCATCATTATAAATGCGGTTTGTTCTTGAAAAAGCTTGTATGAGGTTTTGGGCATTCATTGGTGATCGGTCAAGATATAGTGTGGATAATCTTGGTGCATCAAATCCAGTCAATAACCGATCAACTACGATCACTATGTCTAGTTGTTGGTCTCGTGTTTGGTATGCTTTATTTTTGCATGCTAAACGATCATTGACATTGCGATTATAACTGCCAAGCTCTGCCATAGAAAACTGCGTGTTAAACATTTTGTTATAATCATCCAGAGCCTGCTTCATTTCTTCTTGATTAGCCATTGATTCATCTTCATTTTGGGAGATTGAATAGGTAATAGCTATGCGGGGAAAATCTGGCGCTACTTTTCGAATACGATTAGGAACTTCACCGTTGACAATTGTTTCCTGAAAAAGATGATAATATTTTTGTGCCTGCTTAATAGAGGATGTTGAAAACAGTGCAGAATATCTGTAGCCATTGCTAAGACCTTGCTTACGATAAGCTAAATCTAAAATTTGCTTGACCACTGCCTTCATGTGAGCATATGTGAGATAGATACCATCGTTATCTGTTTGATTTGAATTTCCTTCATTATCTATTTTAAAACCAAGTACTTTTTTATCATGAATTGCATCTTCAATAGTATATTTATGCAATATCGGACCATAAAGTTGTTCAGTAGTGCGTTCATCTTTTCCATTTTCAGCACGTGCGTTTTCTGCAAAAATTGGTGTACCGGTAAAACCATACCATAGTGGTTGACGATTAAAGAATCTGTCTAGTTCCCTTTTTTGAGTTGGCGTAACTGCTCTATGACATTCATCAACAATAAAAGCTAATCGTAAGTCTTTCAGTTTTTCATATTTTTTAGCAATTTCAGGTGAATTTTCCATTCGTTTAAAAATAGTTTGCAGTTTCTGTCTGGAAGTTACAATCACATTGCGGTTGCCATCACCCAATTGCTTGACCAATTCAAAACTATTCGCAGTTTCATCCACATCAATCGTGTCATTATTTGCATAAGTCTGAAATGCAGTAACAGTTTGCATGTCCAAATCTTTGCGGTCAATTAGAAAAATCGTCTTATCAATGGCAGGAATTTGTAATAAATTGCGGGCAACTTTATAGGAAGTCAGCGTTTTGCCTGAACCAGTAGCGTGCCAAATAAAGCCAGACTTTCCTTCACGCGATGCTTTGAAAATTGCTTGTATTGCTTGAATTTGATACGGACGCAGCAGAATGATTCTCTGCGCATTGTCATCTAAAACAGTATAATCAGCAATCATGTGATGTGCCATCGGAATGGATAATACATCACGTGCAAAATCTAAGTAATCATTAACTTGCTGCTTATTTTGATCAATCCAAGAAATTAAAAAATTAGCACGTAAATTTTGCCCAGCAGGAATATATTGAGTATTGGTACCATTTGTAACAACAAACATTTCTACAAAATTATAGATATCACCAAATTTATCTTCGTCTATATACTTTTGTATTTGACGAAACGCATCCATAAAAGGAAAGTTTGGGGTTTTCAGTTCAATATGAATCAGGGGTAAGCCGTTAATCAAGAGAGTAACATCAAAGCGCCTATCTTGATCAAGTGGTGACAAACTCGACTTATTAACTTCTACTTGATGAACAACTTCATAAACAGAAGTTCCACCAGCAATATTGGTATTATCTAAAATTAACAAATCAGCATCTGGTAAAGAAGAATCATCGCGCTTTAAGTGATGCCTAACCTGCCTGTTAGCACCAGCCAAGAATTTAGCAGCTTGGTAAAAATTAGGTTGGGTTATTTGCGTACGAATAGTTTCTTTTTCATTTTGTGTTAGTGGGACATCATGAAGTTGATCACGGTTGTTATCTTCAAGAATCTGAAAAAAATTCGCCCATAATTGCGGAATTGTTTTTAAATCTTCACGTAAACGCCATTGGTTAATACCTTGAGTCAATTGCTCAATTAAAGTTTTTTCCATTTGAGCTTCTTTAACTGCTGCCACTGACATATTTGTCTCCTTTACCTACTATTCAACAAACATATTTTGTAAAAGACACTTTTTAACTTGTTGAAAATCTTGCAATTTCTTATTTTCTAATTCGATTAATTGGTCAACCTTAGATAGGAAGTTATAAATTTTTTTTTGCTCTTTAAAAGATGATATCTTTATCTTAGCGTCACTAATATCATTAGAAGATATTGATTCAAAAGTAGAGCCAGTAGACAAACGTTCCCAGTACCCTACCACCTTCAGTTTTTCTAAATTGTAATATAAAAAGTAGTTACCTCTTAAAGCAGCCATCCCTCTGCCTATTACAGCTTTATATTCATTTTTAGCAACTTCACCAACGGGAGCTCTTACTGTTAATAATACATCTTTGGGCATAGCTATCTTAGTTATTTGCGTCGTCCAAATACGTGGCTTAACATTATGATGTTTAATATCTGCATTTCCCTGAATTAAAATCATTGAATTTTCAATAGGCGTATCAAAGTAATTAGTTGAAGAGGGAGACTGACCCATAATTATATCCACTAAATGACTAAGTTTCTTTTCTTTCCAATCAACTTCAAACCCATTAAATCGTAATTCAGGAATTTTGTCATCATGATTAGGAAAAAGCTTTTTTAATAGAGCTTTTTTTAGCAACTCCAACTTGTCAATCTTATGCTGCTGCAAATCAAGTAGTTTTTCTAACTTATCAAATAAATTGCCGATTTCTTGCTGTTCACTGCATTCTGTTAAACCTACTTTATAAGTTCCTAATTCAGGTGCAGTTAGCTGAGGTACTCCAGTTGATTCAGAGAAAAAATTCAAATTTTCAATCTCATTACTTAAGAACTTCATATCTATATTTTTGCTTTTTGGAACAAGAGCAAGTAGACGAACAACCGGAGTAAATGGTTTTGGTTGATAAAAGGCTTTTCCAATTTCTCCTCTTCCAGTCACTGTTACTGCAGGTGCTTCTATTTTAAAAGTATTAGTATATCCAATTATTCCATTATTTTTTAGCGTATTGCCAATTACTGGATACTTACCGTCCTTTAATAATTTATTTTTTTCTAAATCACCCCCAGCTTTTATATTAACAATATAGTTAATTTTTATTACCTTCCATTCATCTTCAAAACCTTTAAATCTCATATTTGGCACTGAATTATGTTCATTCATTTTTCATCAAACCTTACTTCAAAATATTTTTTAATTGTTCAAGCGTTTTTTGTGCTTCTGGGTTGGTTCCAACCAATTCATCCAAAGAATTCTTAATTTCATCAGTTGTTTCTTTTTCCTCTTTTGTAATGCTAGTCATATCTGAAACTAGTTTTTGCACATCAACCGGTGGTTCTTCTTCAAAAGTATCAACATAACGGGGAATGTTTAGATTAAAATCATTTTCTTTGATCTCATCAAATTTTGCCAAATGAGCATATTTTTCAACATCTTGACGTGCAGAATAAGTAGTTAAAATCCGATTTATATCTTCTTCCCGCAATTTGTTTTGCGTTTTAACCTTTTCAAAACCTTTAGAAGCATCAATAAACATGACATCACGGTCCTGCTTATCTTTTTTAAGTACAACAATCACTGTTGGAATACCAGTACTATAAAACAGATTTGTTGGTAAGCCAATAATTGCATCAATGGCGCCATTTTCAAGGAGCTTTTGCCTGATCTTGCCCTCAGCACCACCACGAAAAAGAACGCCGTGAGGTAAAACTATGGACATTACACCACTATGCTTTAAATGATAATAGCCGTGAAGTAAAAAGGCATAGTCAGCCTTCGATTTAGGTGGCAAAACTCCATAAGGTGAGAAACGAGGATCGTCTAAAAAGCCCTTGTTCGCTGACCATTTTAATGAATACGGTGGATTCATAACAACTGCGTCAAAGTTATTGGCTTCTTCTGCTGGCCAATCTTCATCCAAGGTATCGCCATTTCGCAAATGCCTGTTTGCTTGGGCAATGTTGTGCAAGATTAAGTTCATTTTAGCCAAGTTATAAGTGGAGGTATTAATTTCTTGCCCATAATAAGTAACTCGATCGTGAGCTAAACCATATTTTTTAAAGTTTAAGAGCAAAGACCCGGATCCCATAGCAGGATCATAAACCGTCATCCCTGCTGAATAATCTTTACCTACCAAAGTTAAACGGGTTAGTAGCTCAGAAACTTGTTGAGGTGTATAAAATTCACCAGCTTTTTTGCCAGATTCTGAAGCAAACTGACTAATCAAATATTCGTAAGCATCACCCAGACTATCACCAGGAGTTTTAACTAATTCTATTTTACCAATTGCTTGAATAACTCCGGCTATAGTATCTGTTATTTTCTGAGGTGTACTTCCCAAACTTTTGGAATATAAATCATAATCATCAAACAATCCTTCAAAGTCTTGATCCGAGCTTTCTAGTTTATTGAAAGCATCACCTAATTGCTTGACCTGAAAAGTATGATTATTGACTGCTTTTAAAATACTATTATATGTGTATTCAGGTTCAATTACATAGCCTAATGATACACGCAACTCATTAACTAGTTCTGCATCTTCAGCATTATCTTCATAAATTTTTTGGGCTTCATTTAATGTTCCATCAGGCTCATCTGACAACAATTCCAAAACGTTGTATAGCATGTGATCAGATAAATATTTATAAAAGACAGTGCCTAATAAATAGTTTTTATATTGACTCGCATCCATCTTCGATCGTAATGAGTCTGCAGCACTGAACAGCCCTTGTTGTAAACTTGTAGTTGTATTTGACACTTTTATTCCCCACTTTAACTATTTTGATTTTTAGTCCTTGGTCTTTTTATTAATGAACTTAGTTTTGAATAATATTTTCATTAACTTATTAGTTACTACTTAATTGTACCATTTTGGATATATCAATTAGGTAAATTTTAATAAGCTTAATTCTTAGTAATTTCCTTATTTTCCCATACTAAAGCCAAAGAAAAGACTATTTCAATTCCCATCATTGTTAAAGCTAAAATTGCTGGCTCACAGTTTAGTCCAATGATTAAAGCCAAAAAGGGTATTAAAATTGCCAAAGTAAAATAAACCCTTGACTTATAAAGCCAACTATATGGTAGTAAATGTGCACCAAAAATAATTGCTAAAATCATAAGCATTTTTTCTGGTATAGTTGGATAAATCCACATCGCAATTAACAAATACAGTGCTTGGTTAACAGAAAACAGTATCCCCAACTCAGTTAATGGATTATCTTTATTTTGAAAATCAACATTAATTAGCTTTGAAACAAAATAAGATAAAGGCAGTAAAACTGCAGCACACACAAAAGTAAGAAGATTTTTCATTAATATTGGCATAGGCGAAAAGTAAATAATTGCAATAACTAGCCAAATAATAATAGAAGCCAATATAATATGCAGTCCTCGTTTTTGTTTAAGTGCACAATCCAACCTTAATTCATTAATTTCTTGCATCATCTGCATCCTTTGTTGGGTAATATAAGTAAAACAACTTTTCTTTTAAATTATACTTTAGTATATTCATGCACTCAAACTCTCTTTTTATTATAAAAGCTAAATTTTAGCCAGAAAGACAGATTTTGTAACCATTAATGACGTTTATTCCACCATTTGCAGTAATTTAGGATAAAAGTTGAATTCATCTACTATACTTATTAACAGAAAGGAGCGCCAGGAATGAAAATTAATTGTCACATCGATCCTAATATTAGTGAAGAACACGGTGAATTATGGATCAAAAAAATGACACCAGCAATTAATGAACTTTTGCAAAAATTAACAAAGTCCGAAAATTCTTTATGGTGCCATTATCAATCTCAAATTTATCCGATTAATTTTGAAGATATTTATTCACTTGAAGTTGCTAATAGAGATATTAATGTTTATACAGAAAAGCAGCAACTTACATATAATGATCGTTTATCTAATTTGAAAGCAGATCTACCGAACTATTTTATTGAAGCTTCACGCAGCGCTATATTTAATTATCAGCATATCGACCACCTTGAATTACTTAATAATGGGTTAATCGATGTTGTTCTGACTAATAAGCATCGCGTACAAATATCAAGAAGAAATATTAAGAACCTGAAAGAGAGGTTAGGAATATGAAAAATATGAAAAAATTAATCAACTATACATTTAGGTTTTCAGCTGAAGGAACCCTATATGGACTGATCGCTTCTCTTTTTTACAATTTTTCCAATAAAAACTCAGCATATTATCCCTCAGTTCCCAGTTTTTCTGCAAAATTTGCTACTCCTCTTAATGCTATGACCGTCTCAGTAATCTTATGGGCATTAATGGGATTAGTATTCGGTTTTGGTAGCTTTGTCTTTGCTATTAGACAATGGTCCATATTAAAGAAGACAATCGTTAGTTTTATCATTTACTACATCGGGTTTACTCCGCTTGCTTTTTTAGCAGGTTGGTTTCCAGCAAATATCGTTAACTTTATGATTTTTACAGGAATCTTCATCTTAATTTACGTCATAGTATGGTTTATAAGATCTTACCAAGTTATAAGAGAAATCAGAGAGATCAACAATAAAATAAAAAAGAAATAGTTTATTTGTTTCTACAAATTAAAAAGGTGAACATTTTGAAGTGCTCACCTTTTTATTCAATCAAATTTATTTTCTACTGACTAACCGTGATCTAAAATAGATCAATTCCTTTTTGATGCAAATTATCTAAGCAACTTTGCAAATATTCATCGTCGTGCTCTGGGTAAATTGGATCAGTCCACGGAATAGCCGGTAAACTTTCGTACTCAGGACAATATTGTCCTCTATAATAAGGATCAAACCATTTAATATCTGGATGATAATGGCGTCGTTGCATTTCAGCTAATACTAACAAATGAAATTGATACAATTTATAAGGTGAATACTGAAAAACATAGTTAACAGTGGCATGTGATTTGCCCCAGCCACGTCCGCGCAAAGCTGCAATTTCTCGATGTTGCCCTAATAACTGTTGCATTGGTAATCGCCAAATTAAGTCTTGATGCCATAATCTCATAATTTTTCTTTATTCTCCTGAATTAAACGTGAATTTAATAAATAAGAAACTTGATACTTTTCAGCTAAACGACTTAAAAATGGACCCAATTCATCTTCTGTTGGTGATAATTCTTGCAATAAATGTAAGTAAGTTTGCTTTTCCTCTGACGTACAAGTTTTCTTAAAGTAGCCCCAGATATGTTGATAGGCGTTGGTTAAGGTTTTAACTGTTGGAATTTGACTGGCTGCTTTTTCTAATAAGTTCTTGAATTCGATATTCTTTTGTTCTGACCATTCGTTGTCTTTAGCCAGCAGCCTAATCTGCTCATAGCACTGTTGCGAATGAGCCATTACCCAATATTTATTGTAGGCCCATTCTTCTTGCCATTTATTCATTTTCATTTGTCCTATTTTTTCATGCGTCTACACGTATAATAATATAAAGCTTTTGTCCTTTATAATAATTTAAGCATTTAATTTCAATACGATTTAGGCGGATTCTCCTAGTTTTGAGCTACATTTCTTACTTTTACTTCCTATTTCATAGTAATTTCGTAAATTTCCCAGAATCAAAATAAGTCCCATTTTTATATTTATTAGTGATATAAATTCTCTAATTATTCCTTCATCTCTTAATCCATTTTATCATAATATTTAAATCAGCAACCCTACCTAGAAATCATGGCTGGGTCAATCTAATAGTAAGGATTTTAGCTAATGCTTATAAAGGCTGTCATTCTATTATCTTTTTTCAAAACCTTTTTTAAGGTAGGTCATTCTAAGTACAACAGCAAGGAGACCAGCAAACTTCATCATAATACGTCTTATATCTTTTAAAGTGGCATTAGTAGTATAGTCGATCACACTTAATTTTCTATACTCCAATCCTTCCTTCAGGAAAAATATGTTAAACAAGTTAAAAAAGTCTTTGACAACAGTATATTAACAGTCCATTGATCTTAATCTACTATAAAATCGGAATTCTCAGTTTGCAACTTCTTTCTAACCAAAGTTAAACTTAGCAATTTTTTCGTAAATTATGTCATAAGCCAAAGCATATTGTTGTAAACGAATTTGCTTATCTTCAGACAAACTTAATTATTAAAATAAAAACTCTAGTTTAAATCTTTGTTTCAAGCAATCCAATTATATATTTCAGAAATTATAAAATATATACTAAGTTAACAAATCGTAAGGTCATTTATAGCTACAAGAATTAAAGATATTCATTATAATTATTTACTATTAAAAAAGGACAATTTAAGATTTTTAAGAACTTTCTTAACTATTCTATTTTGATAGTAATGCTTCTTATAATATTAAACTATATAAAATTATGCCTTAACTGATGCTTTAATTACTTAATATTAATTACTTGTATCCAAAATTTTTCAATAACTTACAGAAAAATAAATATATAGTATTAATATAATAATTTTGAAATACATTTTAATAATTATGAGTTAATTAACGGAAAAGGTCATTACCTAATTAATCATATTCATTCCAAGTTAAAAACAATATATTCTATCATTTTATATCTTCGGATTCTTTTTCATACTTTATACTTTTTAACAAATCATGTTAATAGATTTTTTTACGTTTATATTTTTATCCTAGGGAAAAATTTATAATTTGCTCTAAATCTATTCAAAGAACAATAAAATAATACTACTGACCAATTATATTAATAGATGGTTTTTTCTCATATCCTTCACTACCTATTTGTAATATACTATCAAAAAATACCATACTAATTTGACTCAGTTTATTATCATAACTTCTATGATACGGATTCAATTTCCAATTCTCAGCCTTGGCTCTATCACCACGATTATTTAATATTGTGATAACTGAATTAGCAGCATGTTTTTTTGATACGTTCGATTTTTGATACCAAGCCGCAGCATGATTTACAGATCCATATATTAAATTCCAAATTTGTCCTATAGAATATTCTTCAATTAAATGATTTATGACTAACTTAGTCTTCTTCTGGGGATTAAACTCAAACCTTGCTTCTCTCATTTGTTCAACCAGATATTCTAGACATTCATACAATGCTATTTGCTTCCACATTGCTAAACATTCTTCTTTATATTGAATTATATTACTCCTATCTGGATATTCTAAGTTATCTATTCCTTCTGAATCATCTTCTACATTAATCAGATAATTTACTTTAAAGATATAATATGCAATTGACAAATCATTTACAGAGAAAGCTTCTATAGGAGACATAGGATCAACTAAAATAATATTCTCCGATAACAAATGTTCTAATATTATCCGATCAAATTCATAAGTTGGTGACAATTTCTCTTCAATTATTTTCTCTCCTGATATTTTGGAAGCTTCATCATTCAGGCCAGCATGAAGAAGTGCTGAAAGATATATTTTTGATGAGACCGATAAATCTTCATATTTAACCTTGTTTGTATTCAAAGTATAGGCTGAAATAATTATTTTTCTCTTTTGTTCGCGAATTTTTCTATTCTTTTCTTGGCACCCTTTGCAATTGCAATTCCTTTTTAATTCATGACCACAGATTGTACATTTGGGAATTCTTGTCGAATTGCCATTTCTACTAGGCATTTCTAGTACTAAATTTGATTTGTCATATGGGCACTTTTCTTCTATGTAAATTAGAGGAAATTCCTTTGACAAGTTTTTAATACCTCTACTAATTGAATATTTACTTATTATTTTTGCAACACTAAGGTTGCTATTATAATAATCATCCATAATGCTAATAATCTGAGATCTGTTAAATGACTTTAGTTTTCCAACATAATTATCCCAATCAAAAGATAATGTTTCCAATTTCATTTTTTCTCACTATCCTTTTTATTTAAACCTACCAAAATCTCATTAACAACAAGATTAATAGTTTTGAGATCTTCGCAAAAAATGAAGCAAATGGATGAATTTACCATTTTGTGTTTGGTTGTCGATATCCAGTCGATAATCAGCTAAAGAATAATGGATTACTATAGTTTTGCTTTTAACCTCAATATAATCTAACTATGTGAATTGTCTTATTGCACGAAAAACTTTTGACTTTTTATATCAAAGTCAGCTTTTTAAATTTTGTTGCATACTAATAATACTGCAAACTTTTGTAGTAGTCGGTAAAGCTTGATGTCTAAAGCATCAAGTTGATTTAGTAACTTTAATCTGAAAAATCTTAAATTATGCATCTATGAAAGAGCTTGTCATGATCTAATTGGTTAACCTTTTATTTAGCAATGTTCTGAATCAGATCATCATTGGCCTATTTAAGATATAGAAATTTTTAAATAAATTTTGCCAAGTTACTTTACGACGTTATTAGTACTTATTATCCTGAGAAAGTTGTTCTTGATCATTCTAACTCATGATATCTGTACCATGATCTTCAATTTCTATAATTTCCATTTACTACATCATAATATATTTTTTATTTGCAAGAATATCACTAATACTACAATTTCAAGCACCAAATTTTGACAAAATACCTTTAGTAGAATTACCATTTCTACAAAGCTGGGCCACAGAATCGGCATTTATGTCTCCGACTTTTGTAGCTTTTTCTCTTCATTCCACGTTCAATTAAAATCTATTAATGTTTGTTGTAACTGAAATTCATGTTTTTCTCCTCTTTAAAACAAACTTATAGTTTATATGATACAGCATTTATTTTAATAATAGAAACTTTTATTTAGTTTCGTAAACTTTAGATCACTTAAAAACATACTTGAAATTGTCTCAAGAATTGTTCTTGTTCTATTTTTTAAACATATATTAAAATACCTTTTGCTCATTATTATCTTAGAACTTAATCTCATGCATTTATTTATCTCAAGTTTTTTGTTGCATACCCATCCTATTTTCAATTAAAATTATGTACCGCTATGAAAGGTAATTGGTTAGCAAGTCTGCATGTAGGTGCTCAATTCAGATTAACTAACAATCTCATTATTTAATTTGAGAAATATATTGATTTCAAGTCCGAAGATATTAATATCAAAACTTTTCACTTTTAATTCTAAATAATCATATTATCCTGATTCTTTGGAAACTAATGACTTCTACAAATCTTATAGTTGTTCAATAATACTATTTTAGTTTCGCTCGTACAGCCATCAAATTTATTGCTTGATTGCAAAATAGTCAGTTTGCTTGACTGGCTTACTTTTTAATTATTTTATTTGTCAGCATACCATTATTTTTAATTTGCTTTCCGAATAAATTTTGAGACTGGTTATTTATTTTTGACATTTCCGTATCATTCATTTATACAAATTATATTTAAAAGAACATCAATGGTATTTTAGGTCATAGTATCAATTTTAACTGAATATTATCAACTTTATATACCCAAATATATCTATGAATGTAGGATTTATGATGAACTTAAGTAGTAATTTTATGACTTCATGAATTATTAAAAAAAAACAGTACATAAAAATAATTTTATCAGTATCTGAATCATTTCGGAACTATTCTTTTATTGTCTAAAGTGTTCAAAATGTAGTTTTGTTAAATATTTCTTCCTTCGTTCAAGCGAAGAATTAGTAATACCACCAAAATTTTGCCAGTAACAATGCCGAAACCCTAATTGGCGCAAAGTTTTGTTAATGAAAATTTTTTTAATAGCATTACCTAAAAAGAAATGAATATACCAAGTTGGTGAAGTTGAAGTGGTCAACACATAGCAATGTTTAACATTAGTCAGCTCACCTTTCACTCCTATTTTAGTAACAGTGTGTGATAAACCTTCTCCTTCTTTCATCACCTTGTCTATAAAACCTTTTAACATCCCGGGAATATCATTCCACCAAAAGGGTGTAATAAAAATCACGGTATTCGCTTGTTGACATAGTTTTAGGTATTTAGTAACTAAAGAGTCGGTAGTTTGACCCTGATGATAGAGTCTCAATTCTTCCTTTGAGTATACTGGATTAAAATGATCCGCATACAAATCTATTATTTCGTATTTCTGATGAGCAGCACTTAGATTTTCCTTAATTATTTCGAGTTCAGCATGATTAAAGCTTTGATCATAGGGATGGCAATAAATTATCAAAATCATTTTTTGCTACCCCAATCATTTCATTGAGAGTTTTTTCAACTAAAATAGGTTCATATTCAGCAACCCCGTTTATGATTAACAACGAATATCCTTGAATAAAAGCCCAAATCTGTGTAAAGAATTGTTGATCAGTAACTCCACCACTATTTATCTGATGAACTAACTTCATTACCTGATCGTAAAATTGAAAATCATGATTAGCATGTTGGTAAAAATTCTGCAAACTCGAATTAAAAAATAGGAAGTTGATTAGCTTCGCCTGTTCTTTGCTCAACTTACAGAATTCATTAGCTAATGAAAGTAGTTCATCCTTCGGTGAACTCTCAGAAGTGGTAATCAGTTGTTCAGAAAATTGCTGTGATAATTTAATCGATACTTGGTAAAACAACTCATCCTTGTTTTGAAAGTATTTATAAATGGCGCCAGTAGTCATTCCTATTTTTGCTGCTAATTTTCGCATCGATAAGTTCTTATAATCATCTGTTTTAATCCATTCTACAGTTGCTTGAATGATTTTATCTTGTGTGTTGTCCAAATTACATACCTCCTTGAATAACATCGTTATCTGCAATTTGCAATATAACACTGTTATCTCAAAACGTCAAGAAGTCCAAAAAATTAAGATATTACTTGGTATAAAACAAAAAAGCGTACCAATTTCACTCATTAAAAAAGAATTAGTACGCTTTTATTCTATTAAAATGCCCACTATACAAGCATTTAGTATTTATTTCCTAGTCCGTTTCAGCACCGTCACCGCCTCTACATGCGGTGTTTGTGGAAACATGTCAACAGGATCGATTTGATTAAAGGTATACCCATCATTCATAAATTCCTGCAGGTCACGAATCATGGTTGCGGGATTGCATGAGATATAAACAATTTTTTTTGGACTAGTTTTTACTGCTGCCTCAATAAATTCTGACGTTAATCCTTTTCGTGGTGGGTCGACAAAGATAACATCAGCTTTCATCCCCTTAGCAGCCCATCTTGGCATCACTTCTTCGGCTTTACCAGTCACGTATTTCGCATTATTGATACCATTCAACTTGGCATTATTATTGGCATCTTTCACCGCGTCAGACACACTTTCAATTCCACGGACCGATTTAACGTGTTTAGCAACACTTAAACCAATAGTTCCAATACCAGAATAAGCATCAATCACGATATCATCAGGCTTTAAATCAGCTTTTTTGATAGCTAAATCATATAAGCGGGGAGTTTGCAGTGAATTAATTTGAAAGAAACTCTCAGGGGAAATCTTAAACTTAACATCACCTATTTGATCCGTAATTTGTGGTTTACCAAAGATCAAATAATCAACTTTGCCCAAGATAACGTTGGTCTTCTTCGGGTTATAGTTCAAAACTAAGCTGGTAACACCGTCAATTTGCTTAATTGCATCAGCCACTTTAGGTAGTTGCGGAAAATCCTTGTGTAGACAAACCAAGATGACCATAATTTCACCAGTCGCTTTACTGCGGCGAACGTCCAAGTATCTGACTTCACCCTGATTATGAATTTCATCGTAAGCTGGAACACGGTATTGTCTTAAAATGTCACGCACAGCAACTAAAACGCGGTCAATTTCATGATCAGTCGTAAAGAAATTAGTCAGTGGCACTAAATCATGTGAGTGCTTTCTGAAAAAGCCAATTTCAAGCTGGCCCTTAACTTCACGAACAGGCACTTGTGCCTTGTTACGATAGCCAGTTTGTTCTGGACTAGGCAAGGTCTCGCCCACTTTTACATCATCTAAATGTGCTTTTTGCAGTAAATTTACTACTTGATTACGTTTAAATTCCAGCTGCTTATCGTATTTAACGTGTGCTAAAGATGCCAAGCCAGTTTGAACCCACTGGTTGAGCTTAATATTAACCCGGTCAGGACTTTCCTTAATGATTTGCTCGATTTTAGCAAAAGCAAAACTCTTTTTGACTTTTAAGATCTTGGCTTCTACCGTTTCTCCCGGTAAAGCATTGTTAACGAATACCGTCATCCCTTCATAATGAGCTACTCCCATAGCTTCATATGATAAGTCGGTAATTTCAAGTTTAATTATTTGATTTTTTTCCATATTTTGTCCTTTTTTACAAACACTAATCAATATATCTATTTTACTAAAAATCTCAACAAAAGTAATGTACATGCCTATTCTTAATATTGAATTAATTTCAGTTTTTTCCCTTCACACTTACTTTAGTCTGTGTTACTTTTAATACTAATCAATTAAAGAAAGGACGTTTTTCATGAATAATTATGATACCAATTCAGATAGGCGCCAAATCCACACCATCTCCGAAACTAATACTTTTTTAACTAAAATGTATGCTCTCATGGGTGGTGCCGTGCTGATTTCTGCATTAGCTGCTTACTTAACAATGACCGTATTCAGAAGCGCTGTGATGAATATGCCAGTGGCCATGATGTGGCTCATTTTATTTGTACCTTTTGGCTTATCAATGGGAATTAGCTTTAAGGCAGATCGTAGTCCAGTTGCCAGTTTAGTAATGTTAACAATATTATCAGCAATTTACGGCTTTGAGTTTGCCTTAATTGCCGGCTTTTATACCGGCACCCAAATCACCACTGCTTTTGTTTCAGCAGCTGCCGTGTTTATTGCCATGGCCTTGTTTGGTACTTTTACTAAAAGGGATCTTAGCAATTGGAATTCATACTTGAGTGCTGCTTTACTTGGTTTCGTTGTTGCCTGGGTAGTTAATATGTTTTTACGTAGCCCTGCCGTTACCTATGTCTTCTCATTTATCGGTGTCATTCTTTTCACGGGCTTAGTTGCCAGTGATGCTAACCGAATGAAAGCAATTTACAGTAATTACGGTGATCAAGTTTCAACTAATGGTTTAGCAGTTCTCGGTGCATTACAACTTTACCTTGACTTCATTAATATTTTTATGTTCTTGCTAGAAATCTTTGGTGGCAGTGGCAATAGCCGCAACTAATAGATTTTATTAACAAGCAAAAAGAGCAACTACTATTAACAGTAGTTGCTCTTTCTTTGTGTTTTAATTATTCACCAACAAAAAATTCAATTCGTTGTTGTAAATTTTTAAAGGTAACAGGACAATAATCACCAATTTCACCGTCAAGGTTAACCGGCAACTTCTCTCCCTTGCTTTTACCAATTAACTCAATCTTTAAACTACGCGTCTTGGTGTAAATAATGTCAGGATCATCAACATGCTTGCCGTTTAATGCCAAAGCCATCAATTTCAGTAATTTTACTGGATCAGACGGTTTAACAATTATTAGTTGGAATAAACCATCACTTAGTTCAGCATCAGGCATTATTTGTTCAAAACCACCAATAGAATTAGTCATTCCCAGCAATAACATTGAAAGCTTGCCCTCATAGACGCCTTCATCATATGTCAGACGCAATTCATTTTCAGTTAAATGAGGCAACATTTCAGCACCTTTAATTAAATAGGCGGTATAACCCAGAGCAGACTTTACTTCTGAAGGAACTCCATAAGTTAATTCGGTTAGTGAGCCACAAGCTGCAATATTGACGAAATATTGAATATCTTTGGCAAAAGTAGCTTGACCAATGTCCATTTTACGAGTTTTATTTTTGAGAATAACTTTTGTCGCTTCGGCAATATCATTTCGGGGAATATGTAGAGCACGAGCATAATCATTAGTTGTACCGGCAGGAATAATTGCCATCTTAGGTCTTTTCTCTAAATAAGCAATGCCGTTTACTACTTCATTGATAGTACCATCACCACCAGCGGCAACAATCAATTCAAAACCTTCATTAGCTACACGAGTTGCTTCTTTTTGCGCACTCTGCTTTTCTTGTGTAGTTCTGAAGGCACTTGCCTCATATCCAGCTTGTTCCAAAACGTCCAATATATCCGCGACATTTTTAGGCATCTGTTCGTGACCAGATACAGGATTATAGATCAATCTTGCTTTTTCAGTCATATTTCTACCCTTATTATTTCAAAACTTACTTAACGCTTCTGCAATTCTTCATTCAGTAACTTATTAATTACCTTTGGATTTGCCTTGCCCCTGGTCTGTTTCATCAACTGGCCGACAAGATAGCCAATTGCACGGTCTTTACCGTTCTTAAAGTCTTCTACTGATTGTGGGTTGTTATCAACAACTTCTTTCACCATAGGTGCCAAGACGCTGGTATCAGATAATTGCACCATACCCTTGTCTTCAACATATTTCTTAGGATCGGTTCCATTAGCAATTGTCTCTGCAAAAACCTTTTTAGCAATCTTAGAAGAAATCGTGCCATCTTTAATCAACTTAATCATGGCAGCCAAATGCTCTGGTGTCAACTTAATATCAGCAAGTTCAACGCGATTATCATTCAAATAACCATTAACTTGGGTATTCATCCAATTGGCAGCAAGCTGAGGATCAGCTCCAGCAGCAACAGTTTGATCAAAGAAGTCTGAACTTTCTTTAGTTTGCAAAAGAACATTAGCATCGTATTTTTTCAGACCAAATTCATTCACGTATTGGTTGTATCGTTCTTCAGCTGAGCGTGGCAAAGTTGATTTGATTTCATCAATCCACTCTTGGCTGATATGATCAGGAGCAATATCAGGTTCAGGGAAGTAACGGTAATCTGCATCTCCTTCTTTGACACGTTCCAAAACAGTTTTACCAGTTGCTTCATCAAAACGGCGAGTTGAAAGTTGCACGCGACCGCCAGAAAGGAGAACTTGTGCTTGCCGCTTTTCTTCATATGCCAAAGATTTACGCACATGTTCAAATGAGTTCAAGTTTTTCATTTCAACTTTAGTGCCCAGTTCTTTTTGACCAGCAGGTCTAATGGAAATGTTGGTATCAACACGCATTGATCCCTCTTCCATCTTAACGTCGGAAGCACCGGTAAATTGCACTATCTTACGTAATTTTTCAAGGTAGGCGTATCCTTCATCAGGATCAGCAATTTCTGGTTCAGAAACAACTTCAAGTAAAGGAACACCCTGACGGTTTAAGTCAACGTATGAATACCCGTTTGTACCATGAGTATTTTTGCCGGCATCTTCCTCGATGTGCATTTCATGAATGCCGATACGCTTTTTCTTACCGTGAGATTCAATTTCAACATAGCCATCACGAGCTAGTGGTTGGAAAAATTGGGTGATTTGGTAAGCCTTAGGACTATCTGGGTAATAATAATTTTTCCGATCAAAATGAGTAGTTGGTAAAATATGAGCATGCGTTGCCAATGCAACCATAATACCTAAGCGATAAACGTCTTTGTTAACGTAAGGTAAAACACCTGGCATTGCCCAATCAATTACATTTGTTTCCGTGTTGGGCTTTGCACCATAACTTACTGGTGAAGGTGAAAAAATCTTACTTTTAGTTTTTAATTCAAAGTGAACTTCGAACCCAATCGTTGATTTAAAATTCATCAGTTAATCCTCCATTCCAGTTGGTGTTTTTTCATAAAACTTATTAGTTCTTTCAATAAAGTCAGCTACTTGGAAAATACTTCCTTCATCGAATCTTTTGGCCATAATCTGCAGACCTACAGGCATTCCGTCAACTAAACCAGCTGGAACACTGGCAGCCGGTATTCCGGCTAAATTAGCTGAAATTGTCAAGATATCGTTGTTGTACATTTTAATTGGGTCAGAGATTTCACTACCAATGCCAAAAGCAGGAGTGGTGGTGGTTGGGCCCACAATCACATCATTTTCAGCGAAAATCTTATCAAATTCGTCACAAATTAACGTTCTCACTTTAGATGCTTGTCTAAAGAAACGATCATAAGATCCAGCCGAAAGAGCAAAGGAACCCAGCATAATCCGGCGTTTAACTTCTTCGCCAAAGCCTTCTGAGCGCGACTTAACGTATACATCTAGTAGGTTCTTAGTATCTTGAGCACGGTAGCCGTAGCGAATACCATCAAATCTTTGCAAGTTTGACGAAGCCTCACTTGAAGCAATGATATAGTAGTCGGGAACTGCATATTTTGTTAAAGGTAAAGATACCTCGGTGATAATAGCACCTGCTTTTTCCAGAGCATCAATTTGTTCTTGCAGAACAGAACGCATATCACCATCAACAGCAGCCATATATTCTTTAACTACCGCTACATGCATACCCTTAACATCTTGACCAATGTACTTGGTAAAATCAGGCACTGCTCTAGTCGAAAGAGTAGAGTCGTGCTCGTCACTACCCGCAATAACATTTAAAACTTGAGCCGAAGTTTTTGCCCGCTTACTCATCACGCCGATTTCATCTAATGAAGAAGCAAAAGCAATTAAGCCCCAGCGAGAAACGCGGCCGTATGTTGGCTTGATACCAAAAATGCCGTTAAACGCGGAAGGCTGCCTGATCGAACCACCAGTGTCTGAACCCAAAGCAGCAACGACTTGACCCGAGGCAACAGCAACAGCTGAACCACCAGATGAACCGCCTGGTACTTTGTCCAAATTCCACGGATTGTGGGTAATGCCAAAGTATGAGTGTTCAGTAGAAGAACCCATCGCAAACTCATCCATGTTGGTTTTACCTACAAAAGTCACTTGCGCCTTTTTTAATCTTTCAATAACCGTCGCATCATACATCGGAATATAATTATCCAGAATGTGACTAGCTGCCGTTGTTTTAACACCGTTAGTAAGAATGTTGTCCTTAATGGCAATGGGAATACCAGCAAGTTTGTTTTGGTTAAAATCAAGATCACTTGCAGGTTTTGCATCCTCTTGAACAGTAATCCAAGCATTCAACTTGTCATCTGTTTTTTTAATATTATCAATTGTATCTTGCGCTAATTTGTCAGCAGACAAAGTTCCTTGGGCAAGCTTTTCATTTAAAGAGTCAATATCTTCATTTAAATAATTCATTACTCGTCCTCATCCTTATTAATAATTACTGGAACCTTAATGAAGCCATTGGCTTGGTCAGGAACATTTTTCATTAATTCATCTCTGTCTTGCCAGTGTTCAGGCTTATCTTCTCTAAAAACAGTATCACGATCAACAACCTGAACTGTCTCTTTAACGCCATCGGTATTAACTTCTGACAATTGATCTGCCATATTAATAATTGAACTCATTTGTTCAGTTACTTTGCCAATATCTTTTTCATCAATTTCAAGTCGCGACAAAGTCGCAACGTGTTTAATTGTATCTTCTGTAATTTCCACGCAAATATACCTCCTTATTCGCCACCATAAATATGGACTTGATAACTACTATCCCCTGTTTCCTTGGCAACTAAAGCTTGGATGTCATTAACAGAGCCAATTTTAATTTCAATTGGCACGTTATTAGCCAAATACTTCTTTGCAGTTGATAAAACAAGTCTCGTGAAACTTTGAATTTGCTCATACCCATAAAACTGGGTAGTAATTGAAATATTTTCCTGAGCTAATTTACCATTTTCATATCGTAAAGTTGCCGTTACACCACTGATATTAGGGAAATAATTTTGAATAGATTCTTTAAAACTATTGAAACTGGAAGCATCACTGCTGTTGATCGCTTTTTTACCACCAACAGTAGGCAAAACTTCAGATTGAGTATTAATAGTTTTCCATTTAGTTATTTTACTACTATTAGCAGCCGCTGTCCCACTCAAAAAGTAAGTTCCAGCAACTAACGAATCCTTGCTTTCTTTTGCAAAAAGACCAACAGTGATTGGAATTTTCTTTAACGATTTTTTCTTCCGCAAGCGAGCTACGACTTGCTCAGCTGCTGCTTGGCCATATTGCTTTTGCTTTGCACGCGATATTTGGGCTTGATATTCAGGACCATCTTTTTTCTTTTGGTAGTAATCAACAGAATTAAGAGCAAGACCAACGCTAATACCGCCAATATGATAATTCGAACCGGATCCTGTCAAAAAATCTTGTTCAAGTATTTCTTCTAAAT
The DNA here is from genome assembly GCF_014323605.1 of Lactobacillus kimbladii. Taxonomy (GTDB): domain Bacteria; phylum Bacillota; class Bacilli; order Lactobacillales; family Lactobacillaceae; genus Lactobacillus; species Lactobacillus kimbladii_B. Next base: position 303,908 of record NZ_SCMB01000002.1, read on the forward strand.
AATATGGCTGATAATTTTTCTTAGTTCCAGCTTCAGGATTCAGACCATTGGGATTTAACTTTGACTTGCGCCCTAACCATTCATTAGCCATGTTGGCAGAAATATACTGACCCTCTTGAAAAACAAAAGAATTGGTTGAATAAACACCCTTAGAAATCTGAACCAATCCTCGTTCTAATTCTCTGGTATCCACCGAATTATCATTATTAGTTGCCGTTAAACCAGATATTGGACTAGTTACATAGTGCCCGTTTTTAAGTAAAACAGTATATCCATTGTTACCAGTATCAGTAGTCTGATAAGTTTTAGAATTGGAATTAGAAGATGTTTTGGCATTATTCGCCAAGTCAGAATTTTTCAAGTTTCCACAAGCCGTCAAACTTAACGATATTCCTAAAAGCGCTAATATATGCAAGTATTTTTTCACTTTAAATGGTCCTTTATTTAACTTGAGCAATTGCTTCTTCCTCAGTCAATAATGGTACACCCAGTTTCTGAGCCTTTGAGTACTTGGAACCAGCATCCTGACCGTAAATGACATAGTCTGTTTTACCAGAAACAGAACTAGTTACTTTTGCACCCATAGATTGCAATTTCTTAGTAAATTCACTTCTAGTATAGTGAGCCAAAGTCCCTGTTAAAACAACAGTCTTATCTTTAAAGTAATTATCTGGAATAGACTCAGTTTCTTCTGGACCTGCACCAAGATAATCCATATTAAGGCCGCTGTTTTTAAGTTCATTGACTAACTCTACGACTTCATCCTGAGCAAAATAAGTAGTCAAAGATTCTGCAATTGTCATGCCTATTGTATCTATTGCAGCCACATCTTGCACGTCCGCTGACATAATCTTTGCCATATTTTTAAACTTTTGTGCAATCAAACGTGCAGCTTTAGCACCAACATGATCAATGCCCAGTCCAGTTAACAATAATTCGACTGAATTTCTTTTCGAATTATTAATTGCATTTAATAAATTGCTGATGGATTTATCTTTGAAATGATCTAGTTTTGCCAAATCAGATGCATTTAAATGATATAAATCAGCCACATTATGTACCAAATCGTTCTTAATTAGCTGTCGCACAATTTTGGGTCCTAAACCATCAATATTCATTGCAGGTCTTGAAGCAAAGTGAGTAATTCCTTCTTCAATTTGAGCGGGACAAGACGGATTAACGCAACGCAAAGCCACTTCATCTTTTAGATGAATCAGTTTTTCACCACACGATGGGCACTTTGTCGGAATTGGATACGGCTGGGCATCCTTAGGCCGTTTAGCCAGCACCACTTCTGAAATTTCAGGAATAATGTCACCCGCTTTATGCAGCATAACGGTATCACCAATACGAACATCTTTTTGTTGCAACAAATCGGCGTTATGCAAAACTGCATGTGAAACTGTGGTACCAGCAAGTTGCACAGGATCCATGATAGCAGTAGGCGTTACGACACCAGTACGACCAACGGTCCATTTGATTTCATGAACCACAGTTTCTTGCTCTTCTGGTGGGAACTTATAAGCTATTTCCCAACGAGGCACTTTAACCGTGTTTCCCAGTTCTTGTTGTAAATCCAGATCGTCAACTTTTAAGACGATACCATCAATGCCATAATCAAGTGAATTTCTTTTTGCAGTATATTCATCAATAAAAGCAAAAATGTCAGCCATTTTAGCAATTCTGCGGCCTGTTTGGTTGGTGTGAAAACCAAGCTGAGTCATTTTCTCAATAGCCTGGTGTTGACTGGTAATTTCTGCTGGTGGATTAACCCAAGTATAAATAAACGTACTTAAATGACGGTGCTTGGTAATGCTGGCATCTAATTGCCGCAAAGACCCAGCTGCTGCGTTACGGGGATTAGCAAAAGTTGTTTCGCCTTTTTCATCACGTTCTGCATTAAGCTTGGCAAAAGGCTCTTTGCCCATGTAACATTCGCCGCGTACTTCCGTTGTCAGTTTTTCTGGTAAAGTTTGGGGAATATCTGCAATATAACGAGCATTAGGAGTAACATCTTCACCTACTTGTCCATTACCCCGAGTTGAAGCTCTGGTTAATTTACCGTCAGTATATTCTAGCGCAATTGACAAACCGTCAATTTTTAATTCAACGTTATAAGCAACTTCATGACCAACCTGTTTTTGCACCCTGTCATCAAATTGCTGCAGTTCTTCTTTTGAAAAGACGTCACCCATTGATAACATCGGAATTTCGTGATTAACCTTGGTAAACTGATTGTCAATCTGGCCCCCAACCTTTTGGGTAATAGAATCTTGGGACACCAGTTGCGGAAATTCCTGTTCAAGCTCAACTAAACGATTATAGTTTTTATCATACACATTATCTTCAACTTCTGGTGTGTCATTTGTATAATATGCATTTGCCCAATCATCCAGTTTATCTCTCAGCGCAGCAACTTCTTTTCTGGCCTCATCAAGAGTTAAATCTGCCATTTTCTTCCTCCTGATTAAAAAATACTATTTTTTTACTTCTATCTTAATTATACCTTTTTAATTGGTGCAAATGCTGCTAGAAGCCGCTTGATTCCTTTGCCACTAAATGCAATATCAAGCTCCATGTCTTCACCTTTACCGTTAACCTTAGTCACAACACCTTTGCCCCAAGATTTATGTTCTACTTTATCACCGACATTCCAACCCTTTTTCTCAGCACCAACTGCACCAGCAGGTTTAATTTTTGGTGTGTAAACCTGTGCACGAGCTCGTTCATCTGCGTTAGCAAAGGGAGCAGTTTGTGTCTGGTAATTGTCATTTGAGAAAGTAATTGGAACTGAATTTTCAATATCCAGATCATCTTGATCAATTTCTTCCAAAAATCTGGATGGCGGATTATTCTGCATTCGACCATACATCATACGTGAATATGCATTTGTTAAAAACAGTTCACGCTTTGCCCTAGTAATACCCACATAAGCCAGTCTACGTTCTTCTTCTAGCTGGTCGTCTTCCATTAAAGCACGTGATAAAGGAAAAAGTCCATCTTCCATCCCCACTAAAAAGACTACCGGAAATTCGAGTCCTTTGGCTGCGTGCAATGTCATTAATGCCACCTGATCATCATTATTGGCTAAATCATCTTGGTCGCTTAAAAGAGAAACTTCCGCTAAAAAATCACTCAGAGCATTTTCGGTTTCATCGCTGTCATCATTTTCTTCGTATTCATCATCAAAACGTTTCGTAACAGACAAAAATTCATCCAGGTTTTCTAGTCTAGTTTCTGCTTCAATTGTATGTTCAGCTTTCAAGGCAGCTGTATAGCCAAAATCCTGCAGTATTTTTTCCGTTAGACCGGTAACGCTATGATCTTTAGCAAAATTAATTGCATCACATAATTTAGCACCAAAATCACTCAGTTTGGTCGCTGCCCGTGCAGTAACGCCCGACATATTAAGGTGATCAAAGGCTCCTAGAATTGATAAATTATTATCACGGGCAAAGTCCATAAAGCGCCTAACACTAACTGGTCCAATACCACGTTTAGGGGTATTAATAATCCGGTTGAAACTCATGGAATCACTGGGATTAGCCACTAACTTCAGATAAGCCATAATGTCCATGATTTCTTTTCTGTCATAGAACTTATGACCACCGACAATTTGGTAAGGCACGTTCGACTTTACGAATGACTCTTCGACCGTTCTAGACTGGGCATTAGTACGATATAATACCGCAAAATCATGGTAGGAACGCTTTTTCTCTTTGACCTCTTCTTGAATTTTAGCAATGATAAAGTGCGCTTCATCGTCGCCACTTTGAGCGCGATAATAAGTTACTTTTGCACCTTCACCTTGGTCTGTCCATAATTTTTTAGCCTTACGGTTACTATTATTCTTAATGACTGCGTTAGCGGCAGCCAAAATATGACCGGTTGAACGGTAATTTTGTTCCAACTTGACGGTTTGCACGCCTGCATCATGATAATCTTTTTCAAAATTCATGATATTTTCCATGTTAGCACCGCGCCAACCATAGATAGACTGATCCGCATCTCCCACCACGCAAATATTTTTATATTGTGCAGCTAATGCATGACACAATTCATACTGGGCCTGGTTGGTATCCTGGTACTCATCAACCAGTAAATAACGAAACTTATTTTGGTAATAATGTAAAACAGCGGGATCGGTTTTAAACAGAACTAAGGTCTGCATGATCAAATCATCAAAGTCCATAATTTGATCATTCTTTAAGCGTTTTTGATATTCCTGATAAACTTGGGCAGTTACTTTTTCAAAAGGTGAAGCAGCGCTGGCAGAATATGCATCTGGAGTAAGTAAATCGTTTTTGCCATTAGAAATAGCAGATAAAATCCTGCGTGGTTCGTACATTTTAGGATTAATATTTTGTTCTTTTTGAATATGCTTAATTAAAGTAAGCTGTTCCGCCGAATCAGCAATAGAAAAATTACTGGTATAACCAATTTTTTCTGCATCTCGCCGTAATATTCGCACACAAAGAGCGTGAAAGGTAGACATCCAGATACTGTCAGCCTGTTGTCCCAATAATTTATGCTCACGCTCTCTCATTTCAGTGGCAGCCTTATTGGTAAAAGTGATAGCCAAAATATTCCACGGCGCAATTCCTTTTTCAGCAACAAGGTAAGCAATCCTTCTGGTTAAAACGGAAGTTTTCCCTGAACCTGCTCCTGCAACCACTAATAATGGTCCTTCAGTAATCTGCACTGCCTTTTTTTGCTGTGGATTTAAACCTGCTAAAATTGATTCTGCGCTCATTTTGAATTCTTTCACCCCAAAAATTTTTTAACTATTCTATTGTACCAAAAATCATGACCATAATTTGAGTTGATTGCATTCTATTTATCAAAACGCGCAAGATCATACTCTTCGATTAACTTAATCAATTTGTCCGCATAATTGGGGTCAGTCGCATAGCCGTCTTTAACTAGAGCTCGAGCCTGCGTTTGATAGTTCTTAGCAGCTAAAACGTGACGATATTGTTTTGCGTCCCAGGTTGTTCCCTTTTGGAACAAGCGCGCATGAGCCCTTATAGAAGCTTCATAGGAATCATAGATTTGAAAGCGAGCTTTAACAACTATCCATTTACCTTTTTCAAACTCTTTGGTTTTAAGTACTGCCGAAGTATTAGGGTTATTTCCTTTGACGCCAAACAGATTATTGTATTTTTGTGAAAGGTCGCTTTTGCCATAGTCACTTTCAAGACAAGCCTGAGCGATAGTAATACTTGGCAAAAGGTCAAAGGATTTATCCACTTCTTTAGCTATCGGACCTATTTCTCTGATAAAGGCTTTGTGTTGCCTTATGATTTTCTGCCTGGCCTGTTCTCGAGCAAGCTGCTCCTGTCTGATCTGCTCTGATTGAATTGCCTGTCTGCGATAATAACGAAAAGTTGCAAAAGCAATAATCAATAAAAATAGAATTATAAATGTTCGCATAATGATCGCTGTATTAGATAATTTTTTGCTTTTTCGTTTTCTCGCCATTTGTTTTCCCTTGCTTTAAAAATCTCTTCTTAAGTATAACCTCTCTTGAGTATAAATTATGCAATGTAATTAATTTTTAAAATAAAAGTAGTAAGCTAACCTAACAATTTTGCTCATTTATAATTAAGTATACAAAAAAATGGAGCCAAAGCTCCATTAAAAAATGCGGGCAAGAAGACTCGAACTTCCACGATCTAAAAGCGATCACAAGATCCTTAGTCTTGCGCGTCTGCCATTCCGCCATGCCCGCAGCACATTCAATACTATAACCCAAAATTAAATTTAACACAAGACTTTTCTTACTCATTTTAGCTAAAAAGCTTTAATCGACCATTTGCTCATTTACATACTTGGCATACAAACTGTGATTTTGCATTAATTCGTGGTGAGTGCCATGACCTGTAATTTTACCGTGCTCTACAAAATAAATTTGATCGGCATTAACTATCGTAGCCAGGCGGTGTGCAATAACCAAGGTTGTTCTATTGACCATTAGTTTATCAAGTGCTTGTTGCACCTTTCCCTCAGATTCTGAATCAAGGCTGGCAGTCGCTTCGTCCAGCATCAAAATTTTAGGATCACGCAAAAAGGCTCTGGCAATAGCTAAACGTTGTTTCTGACCACCAGATAGTTTAATTCCCCGTTCACCAATTTCAGTCTCCATTTGATCAGGAAATTCCCGCACAAATTGATCGGCATAAGCCAAAGCCAATCCGTGCCAAAGTTCATCGTCCGTCATGTCCTTAGTCAAACCATAAACCAAATTTTCCCGAATCGTTCCGGAAAAAATAGCACTGTTCTGAGAAACATAGCCTATTTGGGAGCGCCAATTTGCCAGATCAATATCTTGAATATTTTCATCCCCAATAGTGAATTTGCCACTTTCAGGCTGATAAAAGCGTTCTAGTAAGGCAAAAATCGTAGATTTGCCACCACCACTAGGTCCCACAAAGGCAATGACAGAGTTAGGTTTTGAAACAAATGAAACAGATTGTAAAACGGGTTCATTTTTAACATAACTAAAACTAACGTTTTGTGCTGTCAACGTTTTATTACTCAAATCATAAGTGTGATGGCTTAAATTCTTTTCAGGTTCAATTTGCAAAATTGCTTGTATGCGTTCAGTTGAACCCAAAGCTTTTTGGATTTGTGAAAAGAAGGTAGCAAAATTAGCAACTGGTGCAATCACGTTAAACAGATATAGTAAGAATGCTACAAGAGACCCACTAGTCAAAGAACCCTGACCTACGCGAATAATGCCAAATGCCAGGATGCCAGCAAAAGCCGCCATCATCAAAGTCATGATAATCGGCTGCAAAATAGCTTCAACACGGGCATCTAGTACGCCAATAGTAAAAATCTTCTTGATCCTATGATTACCAGATTTTTGTTCATACTTTTCGCCATTACTGGATTTAATTAAACGTACTTCAGACAATTTTTCGCTGACATCACCGTTAAATTTAGCTGTTTCTGACTGCAATTTGCGCCCAAGTCTCACCATAATGCGACCAATTGGCAATAAAATTACTACCACAATAGGGATTACGGTAAACATTAAGGTGGCCATTTGCCAATCCATCACAAATAAAATGATTAATGAAAAAAAGAGTTGTATTGCGCCAGTAATAAAGTTAGGAAATTGAGAAGCCAGCAAATCTTTAATAATTCCCGTATCATTAACCAAGCGAGAAGTGCTTTCACCTGCTTTAGTAACATCAAAATAACTTACAGGCAGCTTTAAAAGATGACCCCACAGGCGTTCACGCAGACTTTTAACGACACTTTCACCAAAATAGCGCAGAACAAATCCACCCACTGTTCCTAAAATTAATTGCAGGACAAACACAATGATAATAATAATTAGGCTCGAATAATTAAAATTATCCCACTTGCTCGTATCCACTAATTCTCTGGTTAATAATGGTAAGACCAAATTTGCTACACTTGTGACCAGACTGAGAAACAGCCCTAGTGCAAATAACGATTTTTTAACATTCAAACTTTTTAGCAAGTTTAAAAAATCACTGAATTTAACACCTTGTGTTTTATCTTTAAGTGACTTGAATGCCATAAAAGATACCGGCTTTCCTTAGTTAGACTAAATAAAAGAGTTTTTCAATAATTGAAAAGCTCTTTATTTTATCTTGCTAATTATAATCATTCATTTTCATTATGCCAGAATTTGCGCCAAAAGTCCCTATCATATTTATGCATCTTATCATAATTGTAACAATTTTTGGTAAAATCACCTGGTTCAAAGTCATGATGGCAGTGATGCGCCCTATACATGTGGCGGCACATATCTCGCATGTCAGACCTGGAGAAGTCATGGTCTGCGGCATATTTACGCCATTTTTTAATCCTTTCCATGCGGTAGGCAGGATCAACAAAATCGGTGGCTTTTTCCTTAAAATCTTTATCCCAGCCAGCAGCAATTTTTTGCAGATATTGACCAAATTGCTCCTGCTCTTCCGCAGTCAAACCGGCAAAGAAAGGCTCGGTATCTTGCTTATCTTTTAATTCAGCCAGCTTGGCAGCCTTTTCTTTCCCAGCTGCTGTTAGATAAACACGTTTAACTCGTTTGTCCTGCTCATCAACTTCACGTGAGATATCACCTTTTAGTTCCATTTTTTTCAATAATTCAGCTAAAGACCCAGGTTTCAAAGCCAAAATTTCAGCTAAATAGTTTTGGGTTAAACCGTCTTCAAGTTTTAAAACAGCCAATACCCTTTTTTGTCCTGATATCGGTTCTTTGTTTTGAAACATATAGTAACGACTAGCCCGCAAAATAAAATGAAGTTGTTCCATTAATTGATCACTTGCTTGACTCATAATTAAGTTCCTTTAAATAAAAAGTTAGGTACCTAATATAATTTACAATTAAATTATAGTTTGATACCTAACAGTTTGTCAAACAAAATGTCAAAATAAATTTTATTATTTTATCTATAACTGACTAATCTTAACCTGCCGCCGCATTTGCCACAGCCATAACGACGTACATTAACGCGCCGAACCCGCACAAACTGTTGACCGCATATAGTGCAAACATACAAATATTTTGCTTTTCTTTTGCGTTTAAGACCTATGTCCGGGGCATACCGTGAACCACCTACTCTATCAAGCAAAACCTTGAAATCTTGATCTTTGTGGCGATATCCTTTATGAGTTAAGTGCAAATGATAATGCGTCAGTTCGTGCTTAATTATGCCAATCAATTCTTGATAATATTGCGGCACTAAAAAATGCGCATTAATTTCAATGTGGTGATCATCTAAATGATACCGACCACCAGTTGTTGTCATGCGCTTATTAATTTTTACTTGGTGCTTAAACTGTCTGCCAAAATACTTAAGAGAAACTTCTGCCACCAGGTTCTGTAATTCTTCTTCAGTCAGATTATCTGAAAACTTTGGCATAAAGAGCTGCCTCTTTTTTGGTTTTAATTCTGACTTTAAGAGCTGTAACTAATTTTCTTTTTAATGGTTTAGCACCTTCCATCCACGTACCAGTAAATACGTGGATTGTCTTTGATTGTGCTGACGGATTACAAAGAACGCCATCAGGATAAACATGTATCCCTTCCTGCAATTGCTGCTCCTTGTTATTAGGCTGAGCACCATATTTATTTTTTAAAATATCAGATACAGAAACAGTATTCACTCCCGCTAATTGGTCTTGTTTGTCAAACGTAAAATTACGGTCATCATAATAAGAAAGCATGTCTTTAATCAGTGGATGACCTTTTTCCGCTCCAAATACTGCTGTAAAAGGATTATCCTTATTTTCAAAACCAACAAAAGCTCTATTATTTAATAAATCATGCAAATCATCTAGCACCAAGACGTCAGTATCCATATAAATGCCGCCCATTTTATAGACTGCTTTAGCCCGGATATAGTCGGAAACAAACGCCCATTTTTTAGCTTGATAAGCCTGCTCAACATATTTATTTTCGTGAATGTCAAAATTATGCTCGTTCCATTCGATTATTTGGTAGTCTTGCAGATGCTTGGTCCAAGTTTTCATGCAACGCTGAATATTTTTAGGCTTAGGGTTGCCCCCCACCCAGACATAGTGAATTATTTTGGGAATCATAAGTTAACCTCTAGTAAAAAATTTCTTTAATAGCAAAATTATGTCTTGATTAAAGTCTAGTTTCAACAAGAACATTAAAGCGATATACAAAACAAGCATAATGATTGATTTGACTAACATGTTAAGAAATGCTGATGAAAACATTTGTGGCAAAAGCATCCCTGCTGCCAAAACAATGATTGCAATTATAAAATATTTAGGAATTTCGCGAAAAGAATATTTAAAATCATAGCCATCACGAACAATCCATAGTCGTAAAAGCAAAACTATAAACTCAGTTATCAAAATTGCAATCATTGCTCCCGTTGCACCATAAAACCGATCCAAAAAGTAGCTTAATACTACTTCTAAAATAGCTCCCACTATAACGGGAATAGCATAATCTCGGTCTCGATGATTGGCAAGGGCAAATTGATTGGCAAAAACCCCACCTGTTGGAATCATTATGATGGTCAAAGTGAAGAAGAACATTAACGGCGTCATTGGGATAAATTTATGCCCAAAAAAGAAAGGCACAAATTCTTTAGTATTCGCCATAATAATAACTGCAAATAATGTCCCCAGCATCACTGTCGCTTCCAGGGATTTTTTTAAAACTATTCGTTGTTCTTTTTTACCTTCACCCGCCATTTTAGGCATAATCACTAAGGAAATACTGGTTACAATTCCCAAAACCATGTTAGAAATTCTTTGGGAATTGTCATAAAAGGCAACCTGCGTCGAATTTTGAAAGAGGCCCAAGATAGGTTTATCGAGAGAAGTATAAATTTGGGTGGCAATTTGCGGAATCAAGAGAGTAATGATTGCTTTAACAGTCGCACGGTATTGATAAAAGTGTTTGACAGGTCCACCTACATAACGGTGTATATCAAACCAAAAGACAAATGATCCTAGCATAGTTGAAACCGACATAATCAACATATACTTCCAAAGATCACCGGGACTTTTTACCCATAATAAAATCAGGATAACAGATACCAGCTTAACCGCAGTATTTTTTAAAACCACTCGACCAAAATCAGCCAGTCCCTGAAAGAACCAAGAAATATCTACTTGTGCTGAAATAAGGTAAGGCACCATTAATAACAAATATTGACCGTACTTAATATGAAAAAAACTGGTTACAGCAATTACTAACGCAATTGTCACAAAACCAGCAATAGCCTGAAAGTACCAAAGCCCCCAAAAAGCTTTGGTTAAATCCTGCTCATTACCGAAAGATCTAATCTGCGAAATTGTTCTCATACCAATATATGACACAGACAGTGTACAGAATATCATTAAGAACTGAACAATATTATTCACATTACTATAAATACCATATGTTTTAGGACCCAAAATTCTGGAAAGGTAAGGCACGGTTATTAGCGGTACTAATACCAAAAATATTTGGTAAACCGCATTATATAGAATGTTTAAAAATGTTCTTTTCACAACTTACCCTCTATTTTTAACAATTTAAATACATTTTCACAGTTTGAATCGGTCTGCACCTCATTAGTTAAATTTAGCCAGTAGTGCCGCTTTTGACTGAATTGATCAGGCATTACAAGTGCCTTAATAAGCTCCTGCTGCGTTTTCACACACAGTCCAGGAACAATTTCTTCATAAGGACCCATTAAAAGTCCTCGCTTTTTTTCGTATTGCCGCAAATAATTGGTAATAAATATGATTGGTTTGTCAATGTTTAAATAATCAAAATAAATCGAAGAATAATCAGTAATTAAAAAGTCTGTATTACCTAAAAGTTCATATAAATCAATATCAAGTTGATACAAATAGTCGTTATTGAGAAAGGCAATATTTGAAAAGCTGCTCCGCAGGTGTTTAAACAGGTTCATTTCATAGGGATGCAACTTTACTATTAAATACTGATGGTTCTTTTTTAAAGAACTATTCAGCTTCACAGCATCAAAATCAGGCAATGCAAAGAAATTACCCTGCTCAACTTGAGTCATAATTTGTCGATCATCCATTTCATAACGAAAAGTTGGCATGTATATTCCAATTTGAGCACCATCATCTTCAGCTTTGAATAAGTCAGTTAATAGTTTCTTTTTACTAATAGCAGGATTTTTCAAGGCATCAAGACGAGGAAACCCAGTTTTTCGATATTTGTTAGTTTCAATCGCGCAGCAGGCACTCATTAGACTTTCATATAAATCACTGCTTGAGCAAACAACGTCAGCATTTTTTTGCCACAAATTAGCATTACGCTGATCAGTTTTGCGACTAGTATTATTAGCCATAAATCCCATACGCTTGAGGGGAATACCATGCCAGAACTGAATATTGATTTGTCTAGCATGAACTTTAAATGGCTGGTGTGTCGTCAACACAAACTTTGCTGCACCGATTTGTCGCCAAGTTTTTAACGATAAATGTGAAGACGGCCATGGTTCAACGGTAATAACTTCATATTCAGGATGATTTTTCTTCAAATATTTGCCAAATAAATAACCATTTGAACCCGATCTACCTGCGCCATTAAGTATAACCACTTTATTATCTTGCACTGGTGTGAAACGAGCAATTAATTTCATTGCCGCTAAATATAAACGAAACAAAAAACTCTTCATTATTCAACTTCCCAATCTCTTACCTAGTATAAGAGTACAGAAAAAGCCTGAGAGAACTCAAGCTTTTTTACTTTATTTTTTAGTTTTTTAATGATTCTAACTATATAGAACTCTCGAAATGCTTATTCTTGTAATAAAAACCATTTTGCCAATTTAGTATCAGTCTCATAGTTTCTGATTTATCAGGAACGGTTTCTGAAAAATTATTTGGCTCGTTATCAGCAAATGTTGCCACTGGTCCAACAATTAATAAGTCCAATGTATGGCTAATTTTTATCTATTATAGTTTTTAAAGAAAAGTTTGATATTATAGCAGGACTTGTTCTATATTTCAAAATATTTTACAAATGTTATTTTTACTCTTGCGAAACTCTTAAAATTTAGAAAAACAAGAAGCCTGTCAGATAATCACTTTGACAGGCCCTTTTTGTTATAAAATTAAGTTTTTTATTGCATAAAACTAAGAAATAAAATTACTATTTAGCAGCATACTGACCTGCTAATCTCCCAAAGGTTTGAGCATGGCTGCAAGTTAAACCAGGGACTCTGTCTTCGTACGAACCCCAGAAAAATCCTCCGGAACAATTACCGGCAGCATACAAGCCTGGAATTGGTTGATTAGTACTATTAAGCACTTGCATGTACTTATTGATATGTAATCCATCTAAAGTTGCTAGTAAAATACCGCTAAACCACGCACCATAATATGGTGCACCTTCGATCGGCAGCAAACGTGATTTTTCCTTTCCGAAATCCTCATCTACACCTTTATGAGCCAGTTCATTATATCGAGCGACAGTCTTTTCTAATTGATCTTGAGGCAATTGCAGCTTTGTAGCCAGTTCAGCGATTGTATCTGCTTTTTGCACCAGACCTTCTTGAATCTTTTCTTCATTTTGTTTTTTGCGACCAGCTATCTCTTTATTCCCCGGCCAGCCAACACGGGAACAGCCTAAAGTATGAAACTCTTTTAAACGATTCATAGTTTCTTCATTCCAGATTAAAACTTCAATATTACCCGGCTGATGCATTAAAGCATTCATGTCAAACTGATAAGGCGCACTCTCATTGAAAAATCTTTGACCATTTAAGTTGACCTTTAAAAAGGGGAAGGAACCGATATTGTATTGATTATTTCTCCAGTCAATGTGATACGTGTCCTTGGTGTTTGTACCTACGGGAACGGCACCTCGATCAAAAATAATTGATGCTGCCTCATCATCCTTAACAGCTCCTACCTCTAGAGCCGCAATAATACCAGAACCATCATCACGAGGACTTTGGGTAAAGCAACATTTCTTCAAAATTGTAGGATTCCATTTTTGCAATAGTGCTTTATTGGCCCCATAACCTCCGGTACATAAAATAACGCCCTTTGTTGCACTTATTTCATAAACTTCATTTGTCTTAGTATCTTTTACCTGAACACCAACGACTTTTCCATCACTTGCAGTTAGTAAATGTTCAAGTTTAGTATTAAATCTATATTCAACACCTAATTTACGTGCGTAATCAATGAGGTAATTGCCATAATCCTTATCATCGGAGTGATCATCTTTGGTTACATGATGTTCAGTTGGAAAAGCCTTATTGATCAAGGTTTCATAATGCGCATCTTTTTCACTGTACAAATGTGCCCCATTTGGTTTTAGAACTTTTTCTTCCAGCCAATCCATGGTTTTACCAGAATTTTCTACCCATGTGCGTATTAAGGATTGGTCAACATTATCTTGGGTAAAAGCAGTTAAAAATTGTACTAAATCTTCTTGATCAATATGAACCCCCGCCTGATCTTGAGCCTTAGAGTTAACTCCTCCAAGCCAGTGACGGAATAGGTGCTCGACCGTACTGCTTTTATCAATTACTAAAACTTTTGCTCCTGCTTCAGCTGCTGCCGTTGCAGCAAAACTACCTGAATTAGAGCCACCTACTACAATAATATCATATTTATTTTTCATTTTTATCTCCTTATAACGGGTACATTAATTGTGTTACTACGCAGCCTAAAATACAAAGTATGACGGCTAGAGGTAATCCACACTTTAAAAAATCATTTAATTTATAACCACCTGCATCCATTATTAGTGGCAAACTATGCCCACCAATTGGTGTTAAGAAACTAAAAGAACTTGCGGTAGCAGCAGCCAGAACTGCCCCTCTGGGATCAAGTCCCATTCTTAAACAAGTCAGTGTCCACAAAGGTACCAAGATTGAAACAGCAGCTAAACCACCAATCAAATTTGCTATAATGATTGCCACTAAGAAAAACAGACCCATCATTAAAAATGGATTACTGATGCTCTTAGCAACGTTTGCCATAGCATTGCCTACCATTTTTCCGGCACCAGTAGCTTGTAAAGCATCAGCTAATCCCAGCATACCAGCAATTAATAAAATAATATTCAAGTTTAAAGCATTTAGAGCTTCTTTATTACTTAAAACACCAGTTAATACCATCAGTAATGCACCTGCCAGGGCTATAATATATGAATCAACATGGATGTATGATGAAAAGATCATTAAAATTATGGTAACAGCACTAATTGAAATTCCTAAAATATTCTTACTTTTTGGTAAGACTTCCTCCTTTTTATTTTTTGAATACTCGGGGGAAGATTTTTTAAGATCATCATTGCTCTTATTCGGAAGCAATTTTGGGCCAATAAAAGTCATATAAAGAATAACGGCTACCAAAAAAGGTATTCTGGCAATCAAGAAATCGTTGATATTAACGGGAGCTTTAGCTCCTAACTTCATCATGACACTTGACCAAGACATATTTAAGGCACCTACGCCTAAAAACCAAGAGCCAGCGGCAGAAACCGCAGTGACTTCAAAGGGATATAAAATTTTACTTCTCGATAAACCAATATCGTCACAAATTCCGCAAAGTATCGGCAACATAATTACCAATGCAATTGTACCGTTTGATACTATGGCTAAAAGTGCTGCAATGATACAAGTAAAAAAGGTTAACAATCTTGTATTATCTTTAAATTTTTCGACAAATTTCGCAGCCGTTGTAATAAGCGTTGTTTTTTGTATTCCCTTCCCTATTACAAACATTGCAGCAAACAAAATTACAGATGTATTGGTAATATTTCCAAATGCTCTTTGAGGTGGTAATACTTGAAAAATTGCTAATGCAAACATAACTATGGCGCCAATTAATGAAATCGCAATTTTCCCAGAAATGAATGCTATAATAACGGCTAACATTATGAGTAATGTTATAGTCATTGGATTCATGATATTCTCCTTATCTTCTATGTAATTGAACTGAAAATTTTTATTTTTACTACATCTCAATCACTGCCTTCGTTTTATTAAGATTGTTTTCGCTTACAGGATTGAGTTTATCATCGGGAAAATTGTATGATTAATAAGAAAGAGAATAGATGTATAGCAAATTAGAATAAATAAAATGAACTCCACACAAATCAAATGCTTCCTATCCCTAGGAAAAACCTTAAATTTTACTCAAACAGCCAAAGAATTATACCTAGCACAACCAACAGTATCTAAAAATATTCATAATTTAGAAAAGGAAATTGGGGTTGCCTTGATATGCCATAATCACAGGCAAATTCAACTTACAAAAGAAGGAAAATACTTTTACCAAATACTGTTAAAGCTAACAACTGAAATGGAAAGTGCAATCAAAAAAATGCAAGATAACAAAATAACTACACTTCATACCATTTCAATTGGTTATTCGGGATTGCCTTTTGAAAAACAATTCTTGCCTATTTTTATTCAGCTCATGCAGCAAAAAGACAAGTGGAACATTGAACTCAAAGCAGTAAGTCTAAGTCAGCCCGGAATTTTAGATAAAATAGCAAAACATGAAATTGATTTTATGATTTATCAGTCAGACTTTTTCGCACAACACAGTCTTCCCTACTCACCGATGATCGAAGCAGGATTTTCGGTGATTATCCGCAAAGATAGTCCGCTGAAAAAATACGCTCAGGTGCCAATTTCGGCATTAAATAAAAAGATTTTTCTTTGGGATGGTAAGACTCCCTTATCTTCTGTAGCAAAATTAAAAAGAGCATTAAAAGAAAAAATTTCTGATAATGCTCTTGAAATTCAAATTATTCATAAAGTTTCACTAGCTACCATGCTGGTTCAAGCAAAAGATGGCATCGCCATTGTCCCCAGTTTTGCCTATGATTACAATAATCAAGATGTGTTTTACCGCTATCTTGATTGGGATTATACAACTAAATATGGTCTGGGATATGTCAAAGAGAAAGAAAGCGCGCCTTATTTTAAGGACGTGATAATTAATATGCGCAAGGCAATAAATTTGATCAAAGAGAAATGGAATAATTAAACTTAAGTCTGATAGTATTTCTTAATTGCCACAACCATCAAAGTTGTTTTTTATTTTACTAATTGTCTCGGTTTACTTGCAAACAAAATTTTTTCACTCTCTTATCCAGCATACGATTCAATATCAATAACCAATCAGCTTGACCAATTAAACATAAATTATGTTTGACGATGGTTATAGTTAAATCGCCTTCTGCAATTGGGTTTTGCAAAAAATCAATTAAATTTTGAATATTATATTCTTGCAAACCACTTGTGAGCTTATCCAAAATTAAAATTTTACTTGTTTATTTTATAAAAATTTGACTAATTTGGACGTTGCAGTTTACCATCAAAAAAAGTATGTAAAGATTGATTCAACTTAATATAATTAAGACCTATTTTTTAAAAACAGTCATTGTAGATTTAAGAGTAAGATAGCTTGCAGCTAATAAGGTGTCCTAATTTTGGGGTTCACATCACCAAGCACTATTTTTTAATATATTGCCAGGGGTTCTTTATGATCAGGTTTCGGATAAGCTTGTTCCAAAATTTGTAAGTCTTCCGAAGTTAACTCAATATCTAAGGCTTTCAGATTAGACAATAAATGCTTTGAACTACTACTCTTTGGTATCGCTAAAACGTTTGGCTGTTGCATTACCCAAGCCAATAAAATCTGATAAGGACTTGCCTCGTGTTTTTCGGCTACCTGTAGGACCGCCTCATTTTTCATCATTGTGCTGCCCATTTTTGGCCCACGTCCTAAAGGACTATAAGCAATTAGTGGAATATGATGTTCCCTCTGCCAAGGTAAAAGACTATATTCAATTCCCCTGGTTTCTAAATTATACAAATCTTCATTAGCAACGCAGCTTTGACCGTTCGGCACCCGCCAGAGTTCCTGCATATCATCGATGTCAAAGTTTGATACGCCCCAAGACCGAATTAGTCCCTCATCTTGTAAGGACTGCAGTTCTGAAACAGTCTCTGCCAGAGGTACCATTCCGCGCCAATGATAAAGGTACAGATCCAAATAATCAGTTTGCAATCTTTTTAGACTGGCTTCTAAGCTTTGGCGCATTTTATGGCTAGAAGCATTTTGCGGCAAAACCTTGGAAATTAGGAATATTTGTGATCTTTGATAGGGCTTTAGCGCCTCAGCTACTAATTCTTCCGAACGACCGTTACCATACATTTCGGCTGTATCAATCACCTTTAAACCTGCATCAAGTCCTGCTCGAATAGCTTTGATTTCCTCTTTTCTAACTTTGGGATTGTCCCCCACTTCCCAAGTTCCAATACCTAAAGCTGGCAAGACCTGATTATTGATAGTAACCTTTTTCATAAGTAGCCTCCTTATGTTTCCATTTTAAACTATTGTGCATATATGATTATTTAAATTTTAGCGTAAAACTCAATTTTATATAACCTACACTATAAATTTTCAACCCTAATATAATTAATTGTAACACTTGTTCCACTAGTCTCTATTTGTGCAAATCCACCTTTAAGCTGAAATATCAAAACATTAGCAAAAACTTAGGTAAAATCATATTGTATTATTTTTCACAAGCCTTGCGATTGTATTTTTTAGAGTGGCAATATAGAATCAAAAATAAAAAGGTGAATTTCAATGAAAAATAATTTAACAAATTCATTTCACTTATCTGGTAAAAAATGGTTACTAATATTATTAGCGAATATAATTGCATACTGTTGTTTAATCATGCCTGGTATACAAGTGCCGGACTACTTGGTCTTTGATGAAAATCATCCCTCTTTAGCAGCTGCTTGTTTTCAATTGTTAATTGTAACCATTTTTTTAGTAATTCAAATAATCGGTATACAAATTGCTACTGACAAAAGATGGCACCAATTATTTCATGTACCACATGCTAAAGAATGGCTTTGGATTCTTATCTTTTTTATCTTTGCCTATATCGTATCCGTTTTATCGGGAACTATTTCTCAAAAATTATTTGGCTCTGTTTCGGGTAATGCAGCTGCAGGATTGACTATGAAGACGCCTCATGTTTGGTTAATTTTCCTTTATCAACGCTTTAGCAGCGCTATCCAAATACTGGGTGAAGAATTCTTAGCCATCATGCCTTTATTAGCTGTAACCCAGTTAGCTAATTCTTGCCGTATGCCTCACCCTCTATTATGGGGTAATATTGTTTCGGCTTTAATATTTGCCCTACTGCACTTGTCAACTTATGACTATAATCTGGGTTATGTCATATTAGGATTGGCATTTACACGTCTAGTTTTAAATTGGGCTTTCATCAAAACCCATAATATTTGGGTCAGCTTTTTAGTCCATTTCTTGTTTGATACATTAGCTTTCCTAATTTTATTGTTAGCGACAAAGTAGAAAAGTATTTTGAATAAATTTAAAATCATAACTGAAATTTTTTTGGTTATGATTTTTATTTTCGCTCTAAATTAGGTCTTCTTAGGAAAAAGAAATGATACTCAGTTAGAGGCTTAGATGCCTACTTTACGGCAAATCAATATTTCTCACAAGTCTACTAAAGAACACAAAATGGTTTTAACTTATAGTAGTGGATTTTTTAACACACTAACAAATTCGATTATGTGTTTTATATTTGGCGCCTTGTTAGTTAATGTGATAATTGTTACAATTATACACAAGCAGTCAAAGTTGAAAATTCAAAAGTTGAGTTAAGGTGGGTAGTCAAAATGAGCGGTGATGTTGAACAAAGAATCTTATTAGCTTTTTCACAATTATTAATTCACAATGGCTATCAAAGAACCACTACTAAAAAAATTGCCCAAGTTGCTCGAGTTAATGAAAGTACCTTGTTTAGGCATTTTAAAGATAAACACGGCATTTTACAGCAGCTTATATCTGAATATCAAAATGATATTAAACTGATCGGCAAAAACTATCAATTAGTTGGCGATTTAGATAAGGATATTATGAACTTTTCTGTTATCTTCCAAAACTTCATAAAACAACATTTAGCACTATTTTTAACAGGTATTCGTGAATCTCAAAATTTGCCGGAACTGCAAACAGTGATAAAAAAACTACTTGATTTACTCAGAGAAGTTTTAACTGAAGAGTTTGAGCAAATGCAGAAGAAAGGAGAAATTGCTAAAGATATAGATAAAAAGGTTGAGATTGACAACTTAGTTTTACTCAATTTAGGTCAAGCTATCATGCAGCATTCTTTTCCTAATTCTGTTTTTCAAACTCAGTCAAACGCTTTTGTGCAAAATAATATTCGCACCTATGCTCACCATTTAAAGCCTGGAAATTAACAAAACGGTCAGTTGAATTTATTGTCCAACTGACTGTTTTTTTTATAATGAAAAATTTGCAAGTATATGATCACTTTTTGTTATTAAGATAAATATTGCTGTCATTTTTGGAGTCGATAGTATAAACCATTTTATCTCCTCTTACCACATAATGTGAAAACTCTAGTGGTTGATCAAATTGATTATAAACGATCTTGTTCACATCAAATAGTGGCACTACATTTGTTAATGCCAATAATCTAGCTTGCTCACTGCTGGGTAAGATGGTACTAATTTCACGATATGAACTTGCTAAAGTTTCATGATACTTATCTGCTAGGTATTGGTATAGTGAAGTGTCTTCATGAATATTTGTGAGCAAATCAGGAAAACGTTCACCTGATAACCACGCCTCATCAATTGCCATCGGCACTTTTCCTGTTTGGGATATTCTTTTAATGTAGACTAAATCTGCTTGTTCAGGCAATTGTAAAATCTTAGCAATTTGAGCATTTTGTAATATTTCTCTTCTTAAAATGACCTTTTTATTTGTCTTAGATCGCGACTCAGCAAATTCAGAAAATCCTTCAATTTGTTCCAGCCTCCCCGTCAACTTTTTGACATTAACATAGGAGCCTTTACCCTGGATAGTAACTACCAGTCCTTCATCAGTCAGTAACTTCAGAGCTTTACGCACTGTTATTCTGCTAACCTGATATTTTTGACATAAATATTGTTCACTTGGCAATTTTTCGTCAGTTTTTAAGATGTTTTGCTGAATCTTTTGTTTAATATCTAAGTAAATTTTTTTGTAAAGTGGTACACCAGCAATTGTTTTGACAGAATTCATTATCACACTTCCTTAATCATTCAATATTACTAAATAAAAATAGAAATAACAAACTCAAAGATTAGTATAACAGTCATTTAAGATTAAACCTGTATGAAAAGTTTGGGCGATTATAGTAATTAAATAACTCTAAAATTATTTTAAATGCTGTAATATTGACTTAGAGCCTAAGCTGTATATTTTTTTACCAGAATTTTTTATGAATAAGTGGCTCATTCACAACAAAAACCGTCAGCTTTTACGCTAACGGTTTTCATGAACCCTTATTTCAAGGATCTTTGATATTTTCGTAACTTCTTTAAAGCCCATTCATAATGACTGCTAGTATTTGCAATGAAGTAAGTACCCAATGCATTATTACCAGTCCAAGGAAAAACATTCTTTTGAAAGAGTTGCTCTTCCGTATAGGTATCAAGCAAAGCCATAGTTTGTTTATGACTATTCGCCAGCATTTTTTCTGCTTCTGCAAGTGGCGTAGATTGGTGCTTTTGCCAAAATTCTTGATTCATTTCACCATAATTACGCCAATTATACCCTTCAGGCAAAAATTCTTTGTTTTCACCGGATTGATTGCTTTTAACCCACTCTAGCAACAATTTTTGCCATTCATATAAATGGATCAAAACATCGCGTACATTATGATCTCTCTTCCAATGGGCTTCTTTTAGTTTACTCGTATCAAAATTGAAACTGCCAGTGCGAGCATCCTCTGGCAACTTAGCGATTAAATCAACTATCTTCTGGTATGACGAATTACTTGCATCAACTATTTCTTGCTTGGTTTTAGGACGTGGCATCTATTTTTCCTTTTCTTGATAATATTAAAAATTTATTTATCAATATTTTATCATAAGGAGTTTTACTTAGTCCACGACCCATCGTCTATTGCATAGTGACCATTGCCTAAATCTGCCATTTCTTTATTTTCATATTGTTGTCTAAATGCATGATAATTTGATAACTTTTTATTTTGTTCTGCTATTGGATTAGTAGTGGGGATAGCGGTTAACAAACTTTTTGTATAAGGATGCACAGGATCGTCAAAAATTGCTTCTGTTGGCCCAATCTCGACAATATGTCCCAAATGAATTACTCCTATATGACTTGAAATATGTTTGACCATTGCCAAGTCATGGGCAATAAAGAGCATGGCACTGCCACTTTCTCTTTGTATTCTTTGAAGAAGATTAACAACTTGAGCTTGTACTGAAACATCTAGGGCAGAAATAGCTTCATCTGCAATAATAAGTCTGGGATGCATGATAACTACTCTGGCAATACCAACTCTTTGTCTTTGTCCACCTGAAAGTTCTTGCGGGTAGCGGTTAACAAATGATGAGTCAAGACCAACTATTTTTAACATTTCAATAACTTTTTGCAGTTTTTCATCCTTAGTTAATTTAGGATAATGAATATCAAGACCCAGCTTGACTATGTCACCAACTTTTTTACGAGGATTTAGTGAAGACATAGGATCTTGAAAAATCATCTGCATGTCTTTACGCAACTTAGCAGTCTGCTTTTTACTTAACTGACCTGCTATTTGTTCACCTTCAAAAATCACCTCACCAGCAGTAGGCCAATAAAGACGAATAATAGAGCGGCCAATAGTGGTCTTTCCACTTCCTGACTCACCTACCAGACCAAAAGTTTCACCATTAGTAATGTTAAAGGAAACATCATCTACCGCTTTAACTATTTTTTTATTTGCAACTGGAAAATATTGCTTTAAATGATGAACTTCAAGAATATTTTTAGTCATTGCTTATGATGCCCCCTTCATTTTTAAAATTCTCTTTTGCAAAACTGCTGGAATTGGTACTTTGGGAGCTCTTTTATCTAAGAGCCAAGTTGCAGCATAATGGTGGTCATTAATTTTAAACATTGGCGGTTGTTTTTTAAAATCAATGTTTAAGGCATACTTATTTCTGGGAGCAAAAGCATCTCCAACAATCGGTTGTGTTAAGTCTGGAATCGTTCCGGCAATAGTCGGTAATTCGTCAACTTTCTCATTGATATCAGGTACTGATTCAAGCAGACCCCAAGTATATGGGTGACGAGGTTCAAAAAAGATATCTTGGCTCGTTCCAGTCTCAACTATTTTTCCAGCATACATGACGTTCACATATGTTGCAATATTGGCAACCACCCCTAAATTATGGGTGATAAAAATAACAGATAGTTTCCTGCTCTTTTGTATATCTTTAATCAGGTTCAAAATTTTAGCCTGAATAGTAACATCCAAACCCGTAGTTGGTTCATCACAGATCAGTAAACTGGGATTCCCGGCCAACGCAATGGCGATAACAATTCTCTGTCTCATTCCTCCAGAAAGTTGATGTGGATATTGGTTCTGAACAACCTTCATGTTTTGAATGCCAACGGTTTCAATTAAATTAAGCACCCGTTCGTTGATTTGATCCTTGTTCATCTCAGGATGAGAAGCCTTTACTGCCTCAGCGATTTGCTTATTAATTTTCATGGTTGGATCGAGAGAAGTCATTGGGTCTTGAAAAACCATTGCTATTTCTTTGCCCTTAATACGATTTTGCATAATCTTAGGACTAATTTTTAATAAATTAACTGTTTGTGGACCATTTTCAGTCTGGTAAGTGAAATTGATCTCACCGGATTTAATTATTTGATTGGCTTCTTTTTCGCCCATGATTGGCTTTACACTAGCTGACTTGCCACAACCGGATTCACCAACTAAAGCAACTGTTTCACCCTTTTTTACCTGATAACTTATTCCTCTAACAGCTTGCACTTCTCCGTGATCGGTATGATAGGCTACTTGTAAATTTTTTATTTCTAAAACTGTTTCGGTCATAATCTTACCTAACTTCCTTCAATAGCATCCCGTAAGCCATCCGCAATAATATTAAAACTCAGCATAATTAGTGCTAAAAACAATACGGGAAAAATGACCATGTATGGGTAAACGATAGCCTGGGTATAACCATCATTAATCATTGTTCCTAATGAAGCTAATGGTGCCGGAACACCTAAACCGATAAAGGCTAAGAATGCTTCCAAAAAAATTGCGTTCGGAATAGATAACATAAATGTGGTAATTATTTGTCCTAATGTATTAGGCAAAATTTGAGAGAAAATAATTTTAATATCAGATTCTCCCATTGTCTTTGCTGATAAAACATACTCGCTGGTTTTTAGTTCCAACACCTGTGCGCGAACTATTCTACTCATATTAATCCAGCCGACAATCATCATCGCAGTAATTATGCTTACTAGACCTGGCTTCATGACCAGAACAAGCAAAGTAACAATAATGATCATAGGAATAGTACTAAGAATTTCTGTTATTCTTTGCATGAATAAATCAATTTTGCCACCAAAATATCCTGAAATCAGGCCATAACTAGTACCAATAACCAGATCAATTGCCATTGCCACCAGAGCAACCCTTAGTGAAACTGAAGTACCAGCAGCAACTCTTACAAAAATATCTCTGCCTAAGTTGTCTGTTCCAAACCAATGACCATTAACTCCAGGAGCTAAATTAGACTGGTTAGGATACGGTGTAGTGGGTGAGTATTGACTAAGGTAAGGCGCCAGAATGGCTATTAAAGCAATAATAATTAAAACAACTGCGCTAATCACCGCACCTTTATTTCTTAAAAAGCGATGCCAAACCAACTGCCCATATGAATAAGATTTACCAGAATAATGGTCAACTGTTTCAGATTTATGGGCAAATTCAAAATCATTATTTTCTATATTAGTCATAATTATTTGCCCTCATCTAATCTAATACGCGGATCTATTAACCCGTAAAGAATATCAACTATTAACATAATACTAATAAAAAGCACTGCATAAAAGAAAGTTATACCTAAGACTACATTGTAGTCATTAGCTTGTATAGCACTGATATACAATGTTCCCAAGCCTGGAATAGCAAAAGCTTTTTCAATTACCATACTCCCGGCAATTAGGTCAATCATCAGTGGTGCTAATACAGTAATAACTGAAATTAAAGTGTTTCTGATAACATGGTGTCCGATCAACTGGAACTTTTTAATTCCTTTTGAATCCGCTAAACGATAATAATCAGAATTCATAATATCAATCATGTCATTTCTAACATATCGTTCAATACTTGCCATAGTAAAAGTACTCAATGCTATTGTGGGCAGAATACTTGAAACAAAAGGCTGACTTGGTTGGTACGTTCCTGGAAAGACCATTAGTTTATAAGAAAATATAATTGACACGATCAATGCTACTACAAAGTTAGGAAGACTTATTCCCAAAACAGAAATGCCAGTCATTAAGTTATCCCAAATTGTGCCTTTTTTGATTGCTGCCAAAATTCCCATCAGAAAGCCTAAAACTGAACCTAGTACAGTAGCCTGTAAACCTATCTGGAGTGAAATGGTAAAATGCTGCAAAATCATTGTAGTAACCGGCGTATTAACTTGAACGGTATACGAAACACCGAAATCGCCAGATAACATATTTTTCAAGTAATTAAGAAACTGCAATGGCACTGGACCGTCTAAACCATATTTATGGTAAAGTGCCGCTATTTGAGCATGTGACATTTTTTCATCATTAAATGGCGAACCAGGCATTGCCTTTTCCATAATAAAAAGAATCAAAGTAATTAAAAATAATGTAATCACTGCGATTAATATTCTTTTTAAGACATACTTTTTCAAGTTTTTCCCTCCAATCTTCCTAAATAAGCAAACAGAGCTGAGATTGTATCCCAGCTCTATTAATACTTTTAACGAAATTATTTAATTGAAGCATATTTGAAGAAGAATGGTACACCTGCAATATGCATCGGTAAATCTTTAATATTAGATCTTTCCAAAACTGGTGCACCAATCTGATATAGCGGTGGGCAAGAAGCACTGTCAATTAGGATATTGTTTGCCTTAAGAAGCAATTTGTATCTCTTAGCTTGATCAGTTGTTTGATCAGATTGAGCCATTAACTTATCAAATTCTGAATTTGCCCAGCGGCCGTAATTGCTGTCGTTCTTAGATTGATACATACTCAAGATCGCTGTTGGATCAGCATAGTCTGGTCCCCAACGAGTTAAAGTAGCATCATAAGTAGCTTTTGACATCTTATCAGTTCTAGTCTTCTTTGCTACTTGCTGCAGTGTCACTTTCATGCCAGGAAGGTGTTTTTCAACTTGAGCCTTGATATACGCAGCTACGTTAGCATATGAAGGATCACTGTCATCATAAAGCAAGGTAAATGAACGCAAGTTAGTTGCTTTTTTTGCCTTATTCCAATACTTTTTAGCTTGAGCTGGTGAATACTCGTAAAGATTAGTAGTTGATTCATCTGCAAAATCTTTGCCTGTTGTCGGATTCTTAACCAAATCTTTCATAACCATAGAATGAGAAGGAATTGAACCATCTTTTAGGATGTGAGTTGTTATTTCTTTACGGTTAATACTGCAAGAAATTGCCTTACGCAGATCAGCATTATCTAATCCCGGTTTTTTCAGATTAAACATAATGTACTGTGTAAAATTACCAACATCATTGACAAAGTTCTTATCTTTTCGATATTTAGAAACAAGCTGACCACTTAAGTGAACATAGTCTGCACTGCCATTTTCGAATGCAATAGCTGCCTTTTCTGGGTCTGTAATAATATCAAGCTTAACATTCTTAATTTTGACATTTTTGGCATCCCAATATTTAGGATTTTTAACTAACTGGATAGTGTTATCGCCTAATTTCCAATCCTTGATTTGGTATGGACCAGAATAAATTAAATGACTGGAATCTTGTGCAAATTTTTTACCAGTTTTTTGGAAATATTTCTGATTGACAGGAGCAAAATCACTGAATGCCAGCAACTTGTTCATGTAAGGTACAACATGATCCAATTGCACTACTAGAGTTTTAGGGCCTGTAGCCTTAACGCCCAATGACTTGACCGGCTTCTTGCCAGCTACAATGTCATTAGCATTTTTAATGCCAGCCGCACCTGGTTGGAAGTTAAAGGCTGAAGCAATTTTGGGATCAGACAACCGCCGCCAGGCAAAAACAAAATCATTTGCTGTTACAGGATCACCATTTGACCAGTTGGCGTTTTTACGAATAGTAAAAGTCTTGGTGAGTCCATGATTACTCGTTTTAACTTTAGAGGCCAATGCCAATTGGGGCTTATCGTGGGCATCAATAGTGTACAAGCCTTCGGTTGTGTTAGCTACAACTGTTGAAGATGTGTTTTGATACGCTAAAATCGGGTCAAGAGAGTCAACCGTTGCATTTTGAACAACAGTAATTTTATCTTGATTTTTTGTACCAGAACTGGAATTTTTCTGGCATCCTGTTATTAACAAGCCTACACATGCAATTGCAGTTGCAAACAATGCACTTTTTTTCATAAATATCACTCTTTTCTAAAAGGATTTCTGATGACCAAAACCACCAGATAGTTGGCAAGTAGCTGCAGCATTTTTACTAGCTGCTAAAGCAGCTTCTTGCAGATTGTTTTTATTTAAGTAAGAAACTAGAAAACCAGCAATAAAGCTGTCACCTGCACCCATAGTGTCAACGACTTTTACTTTTTGTGGTTTTTGATAATAGGATTTCTGTGAAGTTAACAAGAATGCAGAATTTGCACCTCTTGTGATGACTATGACTTCCGGTCCCAAAGTTAAATATTTTTTAGCAAATTCTTCCACTTGTTCATCAGACATCTCTGAACCTGAAAAGAAAGCATAATCTACAAACGGTAAAACACGTTTAAAATAACTTTCATTGCGAGAATCTGAAAAATCAAATGATACTTTGGTAATATGATGTAATTCATCAAGATAATTTTCAATTCCCGAATCAATTCCAACATGAACAACATCAAATTTTTTTATTTCCGCAAAATCTGTTGGGGTAAGCCTTAAGGATAACAAATGCATTACTGAATTTTTAGGACCAGGAGCAAAAGTTCTATCACCTTCATCTGTGAGAATAACTCGAGGCTGTGCTGTGGGAGCATAGACCTTACGACAATTAATAAGTTCTACATTTTCTTCTGTTAAAGATTCTTTAATATGCTGTGCTCGATCGTCATCTCCAAACATTCCCAGATAAGCTGAAACATCAGCTCCGGCTTTTTTGGCATCAACTGCTACATTGACACAATTTCCGCCTGGAAAAAATATCTTTTGCTTGATGTATGTATCAGCTACATTGTCACCAACTGCAATTATTTTCATGATTTACAGCCTTTTTAATAATCCAGATGTCCCATATAACGACGGACATCTAGTGAGTGTCCTCTTTCATAAGCAAATCCTTCGGCTAATTGACGGAAAGCAACTCCTGAAAGAATCTGAGAATAGTATTCTTTAAAGTCGTCATCTACTTCATGCATATCAAAGTCAGCGTCGTCAATCACGTAAACTTTTTGACTATGCTTTTTAGCAAAATCGATTACACGTTGATCCATTTTTCTGGTAACGCCTAATCCTTTGCAAATGATAAATGGCACATCAAAATCTGTTACTTCAAAAGGACCGTGGAAATATTCAGCAGAATTGATATATCCACTATGAATCCATTGCATTTCCTGAAGCCAACAAGCTGAAAATGAATATGTTTCTCCAGTATTAATACCTGATCCTACAGCATAAATTAATTTTTCGCGTTTTAATTCACTGGTCCATTTCTTTGCAGTTTCTCCAAATTGTTTTCTTACCCTGTCAGCCATAGTTTCTAAGCTATCCAAAGCTTTCAGGCCTTTTTCAAATTTGTTATCACCAGTTATGGACTTCAATAGACTAAATATGAAACCATACAAAACCCCATTATTTAAATCAGAAGCATCGGTACCTTTGCCCCAACTGTAGTGCAAAGTGAAATTGGAATTCTTTTCTAAGTCAGAACCTGCTGTATAGGTAATACCTACTGTTAGAGCACCTTTACTCTTGGCAAAATTAACTGCCTCATTTGTTTCTGGCGTACTACCTGAATGTGAACAAGAAACTACTAAACTATGATTGCCCAAATCATGAGGATTACGTGTTGTAAATTCCCGTGCTGGTAAAATTGTGGCTGGAATATCACATTCGCGGTTGAAAATATATTCAGCTGGTTGCATAAAAGCCATCGATCCTCCACAAGCTACAAAATAGACATGATTAATGCCATCAATCTTTTCTGCAGCGGCAAGAGCATTCTTAATTTCTTGTTGATATTCTTTTTTCATTTTAAACCTCTCAATCATTCTTGTTATATGATGTTATATTATAAGATAATAGCTAATTTTTTATATGTCAAGCATTTTTCTTAAAATTATCTAATAAAAATAATTGACTAGTAAAATCAAATAAAAAAGTTTGTGAAATGGTATGAACCAATTGCCTGTGTATCAGAGCAAACAAAAAAAGCAATTCACAAACTCGTGAATTGCTTTTTAATAATTACTAATCAAATTCTTATTTTAAGACAAATGCCTGCCTATTGCACTGCCGATAATTGACAATGTAAAGCACACAGCAAAATACAAAACAGCTAAAGCAGCAAACATCGGCAAAATGTAATTTGCATTTTGACCATAAATAACTTGTGCGTGCTGCATCATTTCCGGAACAACTATGATTGTTGCCAAAGATGTGTCCTTAATTAGAGAAACAAACTGACTAATAATTGTTGGAATCATGTTTTTATAAGCTTGAGGCAAAACAACATGCCATAAAGCCTGAACAAACGACATACCAGTTGATCTTGCACCCTCCATCTGACCGATAGAAACAGATTGAATACCTGAACGCACAATTTCAGCAATCATACAGGATTCGAATACTGTCATGGCAATAATCGCTGCCGGTATGGTTTCCGGCCTTAAACCAAAGTTTGGTAGCCCAAAATAAGTAAAGAAGATAATCAGCAGCAGGGGAATATTACGAATAATATCAATAATGAAACCTACAACAGCTGAAACATACTTAATTTTAGAATATCTAATTATTCCTAAAATCGAGCCAATAATAAAACTTAAAATGACCGAAATTACGGAAATGTAAATAGTTACCCAGAGGCCCATTAACAAAAAGCGTACATTAAGCCATGAAAAGGCGTTAACCCAATTTTGCATTTTCTAGTACCTCCTTTAACCTAATTTCTTTTCCAGGTGCCGCATATAATAACTAATCGGCAATGTAACGATCAAATATAAAACACCTACAACCAAATAACTGTTAATAGTGTCAAAAGTTGCTGAAGCAATTGAATTTGCTTGATACATTAAATCAAATCCTGCCACAAAGGCTAGAACTGAAGAGTTTTTGACCAAGTTAACAAACTGGTTGCCTAAAGGTGGTATTACTATCTTGAATGCCTGAGGCAAAATTATATAACGCATTGCCTGCCAGTAGGTCATACCAGTTGATCTTGCACCTTCCATTTGACCGCCGGAAACAGATTGAATTCCTGAACGAATTGTCTCGGCAATAAAAGCAGAAGTATATAAGGTTAACCCGATTGTACCAGCAGTAAAACCGTTTATTTTGACAACGTAAATCGGAATTACCAGGTAGAAAAACATAGTGATTACAAGCAAAGGAATGTTACGCATTATTTCCACATAAGCATGTCCAATTACACGCATTACTTTACTTGGAACAACTTCCATAATTGCAAATATTGTTCCAATTATTAAACTGAAAAATAAAGCAATTACACTAGATAGTATTGTCCAGCCCAAGCCTACAAACAGCTGGCTGCTGAATTTTGAAAAAATATTAATCATCGGCGATACAGCTCCTTATACTTAAATCCTGGAACATCGCCAAACCACTTTTTAATTAAGCGATTATATTCACCATTATGCTGCATCTCAAGAACCGCCTTGTCTACAGCTTCAGTAAATGAGGTTTGTCCCTTATTAACCGCAACACCGTATGGTTCAACAGTAAAAGTGCCGCCACGAACTTCGTAGCCCGGATTTTGAACTGCTAACCCAAACAAAATTCCGTTATCAGTAGTTAATGCATCCCCCTGATGTGATTTTAAAGCGTTCATTGCCTGAGCATAGTCTTGCAACTCAATCACTTTTGCTCTTGGAGCAACTTTTTTAATGTTGTCGACGGAGTTTGCACCTACAACACCGATAACTGTCTTACCATTAAGGTCCTTTGTACTCTTAATTGATGAATTTTTAGGAACTAAAAGTGACTGACCCGCATCAAAGTATGACTTTGAAAAAGAAATAATCTTTTTGCGCTCTGGCGTAATTGACATTGTTGCAATAACGGCATCCACATTCCCGTTCTTTAAAAGTGGTATTCTGGATTGAGACGTTGTAGTGACAAATTCAGCTTTTCCTTGAGGTCCTAATATATGTTTTGTAATATGTTTTGCCATATCAACATCAAAACCCTTTTGCTGGCCGTCCTTTACATCAATTAAGCCAAAAAGTTTAACATCACCTTTAACGCCCCAAACAATAGTATTTGATTTCTTGGCATTATTTAAAACGGATTGGTCACTAAGACTTTTACCACAACCGGTTAGCATTAAAATACATGCTAATAAAGGAAGTAGCCAAAATTTCTTTTTCATAATTGGCCTCCTTAGTGAGAAATAATTTTACTCAAAAATTGTTGTGCCCGCTCCGTCTTAGGCTGCTTAAAGAAGCTCTCGCTATCATCATCCTCAACAATTCGACCTTGATCCATAAAGATAACTCTATTTGCTACCTCTTTAGCAAAGCCCATTTCGTGAGTAACAATTAATGAAGTCATACCACTTTCATTGGTAACCTTCTTCATAACTTGTAAAACATCATCAATCATTTCCGGATCAAGAGCAGATGTTGGTTCATCATATAAAATAAGTTTTGGTCTCATTGCCAGCGTTCTGGCAATAGCAACACGCTGCTTTTGACCACCGGAAATTTGTGAAGGCATATTATGTGCCCATTTACGTAGCCCAACCATATCAAGTAAATCTAACGCCTGTTTTTTATTTTCTTCTTCAGGCATGTGGCTTACTATTCTGGGAGCCAGCATGATATTTTCCAGTACATCTTTATTTTTGTATAAATTAAAGTGCTGGAAAACCATCCCAACATCACTCCGTAAGATGTTGAGGTTGGTCTTTGGATCTGAAAGATCGTGACCGTTAACTACTAACTTACCTTTCTGGATTGATTCAAGCCCGTTTACGGTCCGTACTAAAGTACTCTTACCTGAACCAGATGGTCCAATCAGAACCACCGTTTCGCCTTCATCAATCTCTAAATTAATGTCGTGCAGTGCATGAAAATGGCCATAAAATTTTTGCACGTCATGGAACTCTATCATCGACATTGTCATCGCCCCTTTCATAATCAATGCATGAAATAATAAGTTGTAGAATCTATTTTACTATAACCGTTAAGAATTTTAAAAGTAATACAGTGTTTTTAATAAAAATTTATAGAAAGATCTGCTTAATTCACATTGACTTGAAAGTCACATAGTTAGCGTTACGACGGGAAAGTACAGTAATAAAAAGGGCTTTTGTATGTTCATTAATAATAAATTATTGTCAAAAAATGCCATTTATAATTAAAATTATCTGTGAAAAATATACTCTTATTTGCATTTTTTTCTTCCAAAAATAGTTTGACTAGCATACACTCTAATTAAGGAGAAAACTTATGGATAAAGAAAAAACTTATAAATTACTTTTAAAACAGGCTGGCAACCTTCTTCAAGGTGAACACGACTTAATTGCCAACATGAGTAACATCAGTGCACTACTTTTTAATAGTTTAGCTGAAGTAAGTTATGCCGGATTTTATCGTTTTCTGGATCAAGAGCTCATTTTAGGACCTTTTCAAGGGCCAGTCGCTTGCATGCATATTCAATTAGGAAAAGGGGTCTGCGGTGTCGCTGCAAAGACTCAGCAAATTCAAATTGTGCCTAATGTTCACGAGTTTAGTGGTCATATTGCCTGTGACGCTAATACCAATTCAGAAATCGTTGTTCCTATTATTCACAATAAGAAGCTTCTTGCCGTTCTTGACCTTGACAGCAACAGTTTCAATAGATTTGATCAAATTGATGCTGAATATTTAGCAAAAATAGCAGAGCTGCTATTTAATTAAATGTAAGAAATAAAATAAAAGACCAATAAATCATCTATTGAATGACTTATTGGTCTTTGTAACTTATAAACGACTTTAGATCTCTGGCGAAAATGTATTCCGTTTCACTTTTTATTTTTTACCGGAGAGACGCTGAAATTCCTTCACAATTTCTACTATTAAAATCATACAAATTCCAGCTCCCAAAACTATTAACCATTGTGTTGAATTTAATTCCGTGACGTCAAAGAACTTTGTCATAAATGGTAATTCAACTGCTGCCATGACAATAGCTGAAATCAAGATTGCCCAATTAAACCACTTATTAGCAAATGTCCTCTTAGAAAAAATTGATTGGTGAATATACTTAGAATTAAAGGCATGAAACAGTTGAATGAGTCCTAATGTAAGAAAGGCCATTGTCAGAGCATCAGCATGTTGCAGGTTGGTGTTACCCATGTGAGGGCCAAAATTTAGGCCTAGTTGATAAGTGGTTAAAACAATGACACCTTCTAGTATTCCTTGATAAACAATTGAACTGGCAACGCCACCACTGAAGAAGTTTGATTTTTTACCCCGTGGTGTCCGTTTCATAATGCCTTTTTCAACAGGTTCAAGTCCCAGAGCAATAGCTGGTAAGGTATCTGTCACCAAGTTAATCCACAGCAATTGCACTGGAGCTAAAATATCCCAACCCAGCATGGTCATCATAAATACTGTTAAAACTTCCCCGACATTACAACTCATGAGGTAAAGAATGGCTTTTTGAATATTGCTAAAGACCTTACGTCCTTGTTTAACAGCTTCAACGATAGTAGCAAAGTTGTCGTCTGCTAAAACCATATCACTGGCACCTTTTGACACTTCTGTACCAGTGATGCCCATACCAATTCCAATATCAGCTTGCTTTAAACTAGGTGCGTCGTTAACTCCGTCCCCTGTCATAGCCACAATTTTGCCTTGGGCTTGCCAGGCCTTAACGATACGAACTTTGTGTTCTGGAGAAACCCTGGCATAAACATCAAAATCAGCTACATGCTTTTCCAGATATTCATCACTAAATTCATCCAGCTGTGCACCGGTAACTACCCGCTCATCTTGGCCAGGCTTCAAAATGCCCAGTCTTTCTGCAATTGCCTGAGCAGTGACTTGAAAGTCACCTGTAATCATAACTGTTCTAATACCGGCACTGTGAGCTTCTTTAATAGCCTCTTTTGCTTCAGGACGCTCTGGGTCTATCATCCCCACCAAGCCAGCAAAAATCAAGTCCTGCTCAACGTTATCAGTTGTAGGATCATCATATAATTGTTCAACTGGTTTATAGGCTAACCCCAAAACTCGCAAAGCATTTTTAGCCATATTCTGATTTGAAAGCATAATTTCATTTTTTTGCTTCTCAGTAATCTCACTGACTTTACCATCAAGTTCAATCCGTGTTACCCGTTTGAGCAGTTGATCCGGTGCCCCTTTAACCGCTACAAAATATTGTCCGTTATCTTCATTGACAGTGCTCATTAATTTACGGCCGGAATCAAATGGCACTTCCTGTAGCCTCTTATGATTTACAAGTAAATTATGCACATCAATTTTTTGGTCAAGAGCATACTGAATTAAAGCAGTTTCAGTTGGGTCGCCCAACAATTGATTGTTATCATCAAGTTTTGAATCATTAGCTAAAACCATTGCCATTAAAGCATGATTATCATGATTAATGCTATTTGAAGCTTGATGAATCTTATTATCATAATAAACCTGTTCAACTGTCATTTTATTTTGGGTTAAAGTACCGGTTTTATCAGAACAGATGATATCCGTTGCTCCCAACGTTTCCACTGCTGGTAACTTACGCACAATCGAATTGTGCTTAGCCATTACCTGAGTACCAAGAGCCAAAATAATAGTCACAATTGCAGGCAACCCTTCCGGAATTGCAGCAACAGCAAGTGAAACTGCCACCAAGAACATATCGATTGCTAATTTATCCGTAGGTTCTGTTCCCTTTTTAGTGAAAAAGCCTACAACGAATACTACCGCGCAAATGATTAAAATCATTATAGTCAGAGTCTTACCCAATTGGTTGAGATTACGCTTTAATGGTGTATCCGTTTCATCAGTGTTGTTAAGCATTGTCGCAATTTTACCGACTTCAGTATTCATACCTGTTTCAGTGACAATGCCTTCACCGCGACCATAAGTAACATTAGTATTAGCAAATGCCATGTTATCCTGGTCGGCTAATGCTACTTTTTCTTCATTAACAGCATCACTAGTTTTATCAACTGGAACGGACTCACCAGTCAAAGCTGATTCTTCGATTTTGAGACTTTTAGTAAGAGTCAACCGCAAATCTGCCGGTACGACATCACCTGCTTCAAGCAAGACCACATCCCCAGGTACTAGTTCCGTACTTGGTATTTCTACAATTTGACCATCGCGCCGAACATGGGCGTTAGGAGTAGCCATTTTCTTTAACGCATTAATTGCTTCTTCAGAACGTGTTTCTTGAAAAACGCCTAAAACAGCGTTCAAGATGACCACAATCATAATAATTGCCGCGTCTGTCCATTCTTGAGCCACAAAGCCGGAAAGCAATGCTGCAACTATTAAAACAATGATCATGAAATCCTTAAATTGTGCTAAAAAGCGTTGCCAAATGCTAACTTTCTTTTTGCTAGTCAAACTATTAGAACCATACTGTGCTCGTAATCCATCTATTTGACTCGCTTTTAAACCACTGGATACAGACGTTGCAAAGTCCTTTGCAACATCCTCAATTTTTTGATTGTAAAAATTCCGGGGCATCTTTACCTCCTAATAACAAAAAAGAGACTTATATGTACAACACACACAAGTCTCACTATTTAAGATAAGTCCAGAAGTATTTCTTCGGGTGTTGGGCTTATCGCAAGTAATTGCTGTTACTCCCTTATGATGCTTCTTATTATAAATAAATTTATTACTTTTAACAAGAATAAGGCTATTAAATTAATTAAATAAAAAAACATGACTTCATATTTCGAGAGGTCATGTTTTTAATAAATACTAATATTTACTTAAGACCGGTCCACTTCCATTCAGTAACTTCAGGCATATCTTTACCATTGTCACGAATGTATTGGTGGTGTTTTGCAAGTAATCTATCCATTTCCGCTACAAAGCCTGCACACTTTTCAGCGTAACGAGGAACACTTAAAATGGCATCTTTTGCCAAATGGAAACGATCAAGTTTATTAACTACACGCATGTCAAATGGCGTTGTGATGTCTCCTTCTTCCTCATAGCAGTGAATATGAACATTGCTACGCTTGCGACCAAACCAAATTGATTGCATCATTGCCTTATAGCCATGCCATGCAAAAATCACTGGCACATCACTTGGGAATAATTGCTCAAATTCTGCATCAGAAATTGCTTCTGGATTATCCTTAGTATTCATCAATTTCATAACGTCAATTACGTTAATATAACGAATCTTGAGATCAGGGAAATTCTTATGCAAAATATCAATTGCCGCAAGGGATTCCATTGTCGGTTCCGTTTCAGTTGAGGCAAATACAACATCAGGCTTAGCATTTTGGTCAGTTGATGCCCAATCAATGTACGATAAACCGTGGTTGGCAATACGAGTTGCTTCATCAATTGAGAACCATTGTGGTCTTTCCTGCTTGGAAGTAACCAAAATGTTGATGCACTCACGATCGGTGAAAGCTTTTTGTGAAACTGCCAACAGTGAATTGGTATCAGCTGGTAAATACTCATGAACTAAATCTGGACGATTCTTTTCATACATGTGAGTCAAGACACCAGGGTCTTGGTGAGTATAACCATTATGGTCTTGTTGAAAGACAGTTGAAGTCGCAACAAAGTTTAATGACGGATAGTCCTTACGCCAATATTGTTCCTTAGCCTTTCTTAACCATTTCATATGTTGAGTCAGCATTGAATCTACAACTCGACCAAATGATTCATATGTAGCAAAGAAACCGTGACGACCAGACAAAACATAGCCCTCAAGCCAGCCTTCGTCTTGGTGCTCAGACAATTGTGAATCAATCAAACGACCACTTGGTGCCAGGTTTTCATCATTAGGTGTATGAACGGAGCTTTCCCATTGCCGTTTTTGCTCATCAATAAATTTAAATAAACGGTTTGACTTAGTTTCATCAGGGCCAAAGCCACGGAAGGTATTGGGATTAAGTTCTGCAATTTCGTTTAAATATTTAGCCCATTCCGTCATGTCTTCAGCTTCAATAGAACCTGGTTGATCAAATTTTAAGGCATATTTACGGTAATCCGGCAAACTAAGACGCTTAGCTTTTTCTCCACCCGCATTAGTGATTGGATTCATAGCCATCCTGCTATCACCAGTAACATTATCAGCTGTCACGATTTCAGTTGGAACGCCATTTTCATCGAATAACTCTTCCGGTTTATAACTCTTAAGCCAGTCCACCAGCATATCTTTATGTTCCATATCATCTTGAGCAACAGGAATTGGAATCTGGTGAGCTCTAAATGAATTTTCAATTGGGTTACCATCAAGATCCTTCTTTGGACCAGTCCAGCCCTTTGGCACCCGGAAAATAATCATTGGCCAGTGGGGCAAGGTTTCATCATTATTTTCACGAGCATTCTTTTGAATAGCCTTAATCTCTTCAATCACGGTATCCATCAATTTAGCCATTTCTTCATGAACCTGCATGTGGTCTTTATAGCCATCAAATTCACCGCCATTGTAAGCAGAAATAATATAAGGATGCCAACCCATGCCTTCAAAATACTTGGTCAATTCCTCATCCGACATTCTGGAAACGATAGTTGGATTTGAAATCTTGAAACCATTAATTTGCAAGATTGGTAAAACTGCACCGTCCTTGATTGGGTTAATAAATTTATCACTAAACCAGCTGGCTGCAAGTGGTCCTGTTTCTGCCTCACCATCGCCAATTTCAACTGCTGCAATTACGTCAGGATTGTCTAAAATTGCACCTGTACCATGAGAAAGTGAGTAACCTAATTCTCCACCTTCATGCATTGAGCCGGGAGTCTCAGGAGCAGCGTGTGAAGCAGAGCCACCTGGGAAACTGAAACGCTTAAAGAGTTTAGCCATTCCTTTTTCGTCTTGTTGAATTTCAGGATAAAGCTCGCTGTAAGAACCATCAAGGTATGAATTAGATACCATAACCTGACCACCATGACCTGAACCTTCAATATAGAACATGTTCAAACCATATTTTTTGATAACTCTGTTTAAATGAGCATAAATAAAGTTTTGCGGTGAAATAGTGCCCCAGTGACCAATCGGCTTAGGCTTAACTTCACTTGCCTGCAATTCATGCTTTAATAACGGATTGCTCATCAAGAAAAGTTGACCTACAGATAGATAATTTGCTGCACGCCAGTGAGCATCAACGCTTTTGAGAAATTCTTTTGAGTCGTAATCAACTGCCATTTTTATTCTCCCTTTTTAATATTTGCTAAAATTCATTTTATAAACATATTATAGCAAGTTTCCAGCAAAGTTCAACCATTTTAAAAATTGGTTCGTCCCAATTTTAAAAAAATAAGTGTTTAGTTATTGCCAAGTAGATAAGTAATACTGTTATTATGGCATTTTCTGTTTACAGATCTGTATATTTATGTTCAAATACTGATAAATACTTATTTTTTAAATTAAATACTGAAAAAGTGATTAAACAATGTTTGTTCTAGTGCTAAATTAGGCACAGGAGAGGTAATATGACACAAGAAGAACGTCTGCAACAAATTAAGCAAATGCTTAATCAAGAAAATCATTTGAGTACTCGCAAGTTAGCAAATTATTTCAACATTTCTTTTGATACAGCTCGTCGTGACGTAGTGCGTTTAACTGCAACTGGTCAAGCTATCAGAGTTCATGGTGGATTAGTTGCGATAGACCGTAGTGATGTACCTAACTTTCTCATGAGAAGTCAAATAGATTCACCAGTAAAAACTAAAATGGCAAAAATGGCTCAGAGATTTATCCATCCTAACCAGTGTGACTTTATCGGTCCATCAACTACTTTAAAGAAATTGTGTGACTTAATTTGTGGCACTGATTTGCAAATTGTTACTAACTCAATTGATAATTCGTTAGCTCTGATGCAGTCAAAACTACCTAATGTGAGACTTCTTGGAGGCAAAATTGATAAGGAACATAGATTTAATTACTCTATTACCTCACTTGAGCTTTTGCAAAAAATAAGTTTTAACACTGCTTTCGTTGGTACTTCAAATGTTAAAAGCGACGGTATCTATTCAACAAAAATGAGTGATTCAGAATTAATCAAGATTGCAAGTTCAAGAGCAAAACATGTGATAGTTGTTGCAGAAAAATACAAATTTGATAGTCAAAATACATCTCCTTATATGTCAATTCCGCTTAACAAGATTGACGTTTTAATCACAGATTTGCCTTTACCTGAAAATTTCCAAAAGAATTTTTCGCCAAAGACACAAATCATTTCGGTATTGAGGAAGTGAGGTTATGCGCAGCTTTTTTGGTAGCTTGTTTTCAACAAAACGGCAACAGCTAATCGAAGAAGTTTATCAAGACTTAGATCAATTTTATAATAGTTTTTTTAGTAATATATACAATGAATTGAATATCAAAAAATATAAGCAAATTCGTGATGCCGTTGGTATGGTAATGCGCAAGTTTGACAGTAAAGATCACCCATTAGAATATACTGGCAAATTAGTATTGTATATTGAGGCATGTGTCGCACTGCAGCATTTGCATTTAACGACCCTGCAGCAAAAACTTTTGCGTGACTTAAGTAATAAAACCAGAAAAATCAACTTAAACTTTGTTTATACTGGACGGATTATGGATATGCAACAATTCAAGAATATTTGATTTTCTTTTTTAAATAGAATGTATCCCAAAAAAGCAGGCCAAAGCCTGCTTTTTCATTTATTCAAATTTACAAAAGTATTGAATCTCATATATTGGTAATGAATACGCATAGTTGATACTTCAAATGGCGTACCATCATCTAAAAAGAAAATACCTTCCATTACTCCGACTGGTTCGCTCTCTTTCAAATTAAGCCGTGTTTGATCTTC
Organism: Lactobacillus kimbladii; assembly: GCF_014323605.1. Taxonomy (GTDB): domain Bacteria; phylum Bacillota; class Bacilli; order Lactobacillales; family Lactobacillaceae; genus Lactobacillus; species Lactobacillus kimbladii_B. The sequence continues at coordinate 343,658 of NZ_SCMB01000002.1, forward strand.
ATCATTTGATGGCTCAACAGTAATATTCAGAAAGGCTTTAGTAACCACTTTATTTTGCGAATCTTCTAAGTAATTAAAAAGTGATTTTTTCAAGTGTTCAGGTTTTAACTCAGGAACAATTTTAATTGGTACATACCCAGTTTCAATTAAAAATGGTTGCTTATCTAAAAAACGAAGTCTTTTAAATTGGTACACAAAGTCATTTTCTTTCAGAAACAAGTCTTGTGCAATTCCTTTAGGAGTCTTGATTACGCTAAAAGACAGCAACTTAATTCCTTGCTTTTTGCCAGGAACTTTCAAACTATCAGTTAAACCTAAGTTAGACCCCTCATAGCGAAACAAGGACTGATTTTTTAAATACAAAGGGTTAATAAATGTTCCACTACCCCTTTTTTTAAAGACAATGCCTTGTTGAGAAAGCAGCTCCATCGCTCTTTTCATTGAGGAACGACTTACTTGATAGTGTTCAGCTAGACTACGCTCGTCTGGAAGGCGCATCCCCTCATATTTGTTATCTAAAATATTCTGTTTAATATCACGCATCACAGTACGATAAACGAAATCTGCCATTATCTACCTCAATTATTTATATTCCTGACGGCGGCAATTAACCATTCTGAAAATTGCACCCGGTCAACTTTCACTCCAACTTGAACATTTGCTGGTTTATTAAAGAAGTTATTAAAATCAATTAAAGAAGCACCGTAAGCACTTGGACTTTTGGTATCTACTACGACATATGCAGGCTTAAAGTTAAACATTTCGGGTTTTACCAGCATACCCGCTGCCAATGCATCGTATACTTCACGACCATTAGTTTCAGTATGATCATGTAAATTGCTCATAATATGGTTGAGCATGTCTCCAGTTCTGCCTAAATTCTTAATTTGGGCCAAAACATCTGGAGTCATGTATGCTTGATGTCCTAATTCAAGAGGTGCTAATAAAATTTTTACGCCACTTGAAAAAACAATCTGTGCCGCTTCTGGATCACCGGCAACATTATATTCTGCATAAGGTCCCCAATTGCCGCGACCGATTGCACCACCCATAATTACCAGTTGCTCAATTTTAGGCAAATCTTCTGGAAATTGCCTAAAGTAAAGTGCAAAATCTGTTGCTGGCCCAATTTGCATTAAAGTTACTTTTTCAGCACTACCAGCAACAACTTCATGAATTGCCTCTGCAGCAATACCTGGTTTCAATAAGTTGTGATTAGGCGCAGGAAAGTCAAATCCAGCCAATCCATTCTTGCCGTGAACATCTGAGGCATCGATTTGATCCCGCAGTAAAGGTCTGACAGCACCACTGACAACAGGGACATTGGTTTTTAAAAATGTTTCCAATTTTAAAGTATTGTCCAGAGTATTTTTCAATGGTACATTGCCCCAAGTTGCTGCTATCAATTTAACATCAAATTCAGGAGCAAATAAGGCAGCGGTAATTGCTACAACATCATCAATTCCGGGATCAGTACTAATTATCAATGGTTTTTTTAACATAAGTATCCTCTTTTTAAAAATGGTTATAAAACAATAATACCAAATTTAGCTGCTCGTTGCTGTAAAAATAAAAAGAGCTGACATTGAAATAAGCCCCGACAGTTAGAAAACTATTTGGGACTTATTTAACTCACAGTTATGTTTCAAGCTAACTTAAAAGCTACTTTTTTCGATCTTCGATCTTGCCATTAGAATGTGCAATAAATGCCTCATCGCACATTCCAAGAAAAAGCCCATGTTCTACTACGCCTACGGTATGATCCAAATAATCAGCTAAACCACGAGGAACAGGAATAGGATCAATATTCAAATCGATAATAAAATTGCCATAATGAGTTACAAAGCGTTCATTACCTGTCAGGCGCCACCGTGGATTCAAGCCTTCAGCTTGAAAAAGTCTAAAATTTTGTTCACATGAAACAGGTAAAACTTCAACAGGCAGAGGAAAACCGCTTAAACGCTCAACCACTTTAGATTCGTCTACAATCCAAATTATTTTTCGAGAATTAATTGCAACATTTTTTTCCATGGTCAAAGCGCCACCGCCGCCTTTAATACCATCAAAGTTAGCTGCTAGCCTGTCTGCGCCATCGATAGTCAAATCAAGTTGATCTACTGCATTCAAGTCATCAACATGAAAACCGTAGCTTTCCATTTGCTTCTTACTTCTGCTTGAAGTTGTTACCACAGCATCAAGGTCAAGACCTTCTTCTTTTTTTCTTCTGCCTAACTCATCAATTAAAAATGCTACTGTCGAACCAGTGCCTACTCCCAGTTTCATTCCTGATTTGACTAATTCAGCAGCTTTTACAGCAGCTTGCTTTTTTAACTTATCCTGCTCTTCTTTATCCATAATTCATGCTTTCTAAAACTATATTATTAATTGTCAATTTAAATTAATTATAGCAAAAGTAAGATAAAAAGAAGATACAAAAAAGCAGTTAAAACTGCTTTTAAACTTGGTTAAATTATTCGGGATCAATTTCAGGAGCCTTGTTAATTTCACCTGACATCATCCAAATTCTCTTTTCTACATCAGTGTGAAAACCAGTCAACAAATCATTGGTTGAGTAATCTCCTTCTTCATCACTGACTTTAATGCCTTCTTCATAGAGCTGATCAAGATAGTGATAATCATCAATAATTTTTGCATATCGCTCATCTATTGTTTCGTTCCAATTACCCTTTTCATCAGGAATCTTAGTTTTAGCTGCTATTTCACTTAAGGTTGAAACTGGAGAACCATCGAGTGTAATTAAACGCTCAGAAACCTCATCAAGTTGGTCAGCCAATTCATCCATTACCTTGTCTAAATATGGATGTAATTTTAAAAAACGATTACCACGCATATACCAGTGATGTTGGTGAACTACCATATGTAATTGTGTCAAATCAGCGACCAATTGATTTAAAACTTCTTTAGTCTTTGGATATTTCATATAAAAGTGCCTCCAAAATCTATTAACATTGTTACACTTTTATTATATCCAGTAAGCGCTATTAATACTAAAATATTGTTTAGCATTTTTACTCCTACTATATCTATAATAAAAAATCTGCCTTTACCAGGCAGATTTTAAATAATCTATTTTTTATGCAACATCTGGGGTTGCATTGTTCTTCTCTTTCTTTAGAGTAACATTGTCATAATGCTTAATAAACGGATACCAGATTATAAATGCAACTATTGCACATATAATTGCGAGGATCCCTCCTTGCCAGCTTGTCGTAGCTAAGTAGCCACCAATACCAACTGGTGTTGGCCAAGGCTGTTGTACTCTAATGACCGGAACTATCCTTGCCGCAATAGCTAAATAAGCTACCAGTCCGGAAGCCATTGGAGCACAAATAAACGGCACAAATAAGTCAATATTATACACAATTGGCAACCCGAACAGAATTGGTTCGTTTATATTGAAAATTGCTGGTACAATTTCAACTTTACCTAATTCTTTCAACTGTGTTGAACGTGCTCTTAATACCAGCCAGATAGCAACACCTAATGTGGCACCTGAACCACCAATTGTAACAAACGCATTTAAAATTTCACCAGCAAAAACATGGTGAGTACCTTGATTAACATTTGCCTGCATATTGGCTAAAACTATTGGTGAATAAAAGGAGCTAATAATTGTTGCGCCATGAATTCCAAACCACCATAAAAAGTGAATTAAAAAGAGTATGATCAGGAATCCCCACCAAGTATCCGCAATATTGCTGATGAAAGAAAACGGGATAAATAACACATTGAATAAATCAGTTCCTGCCAAAACTAAGGCCATATTAATTGCCGACATCACTACAGCAACACAAAAACCAGGTATCATGGCACTAAATGAGTTTGCCACTCCTGATGGGACTGAATCTGGCATTTTTATTTGCCAGTTGTGCTTAATTGTAAAGCGATAAATCTGAACGGTTATCCACGCTACCACTAATCCAATAAAAATACCTACAGCACCTATACGATAAATACCGGTTAATGGAGCTGCTTGGTATCCGCCAGCAACCATTTTGTCTTTAGTAAATATGGTTATAAATTCTACTCTGCCATTTTTCCAAACTAATTCAGCTACGGTAATAAAGAACCCCATTAAGAACATCATCAAGCCATCTATAGGTATCAAGTTTAAATGTTCTTCATCACGGTAAATTTTTGTATAAGAGTAAGCAAAAGTACCAGAGAAAACTAGTGCGATGATGCCCATAGTAGCATTATACACAGACTGAAACAGATTAGTAAGACGACCTATTGTTCCCGCGTACCAAGTAGCAAACCCGGGAGCGGGAATTGCTTGCGGCAATACAGTCAAAATTAAGAAAATGGACCCAATTATCGAAAATGAAATAACGCTATAACCAGCATCCATAATCGACCTTACAAATCTTGTGGCAGCAAATTTACCGGCCACTTCAGCAATTCGATCTTTTATTGGTTTTTGATTTGGTTCAGCCATAAAATATACTCCTTTCAAATAGTAATACATAATTAACTACTATTAATAAATATTGTAAGCGTATTCAAATAAAATGCAACTATTTGTCTTTTATTACAGTTTCGATTGCATTTAAATATTTATCTTTTCCAATAATAATGTTATGTATTCTACGTTCACAGAAATAAGCTAACAAAATGCCAGCTAATAAAATAGCAATCATAAAATAACTTGAGCTTGTACTGGTTATAAAAGGGAAAATTTGCAATTTAAAAGGTAAAAACAGACAAACGATCAGAAAAGTATTAGCAACAATTTGTATCCAAAAATAAATTCTTGTAATTGGTACATCACTCTTGTGGTTGTACATTTTTGTTAACTGTTCTATAGCAGCAATGCTGGAGAAGAGAGTTAGTATACCAGATAAAATTATCCCTAAGAGTTTTTTATATTGAACTAAAATTAACAGCCAAAAAAGGTTAGCAAACAAAAAAATGACAACACAATAACGGACCATTAGATAACGGCTAAAATAAAGATATTTGATCTTATCATTATGCTTTTTACGTTCAACTTTATTTTTCTCTGAAGAACTATTCATTTTAAGCTTCATTCCTTTACTATATTATATTAACAAGTATAGTCTAAATTAATCAAATAATGATAATAATTGTACGCCTTGAACTATAGGTAATAATTGTTATAAAATATATCTGTTAACGCTATCACAATTAACTAAAAAGGAGATAAAAATGTATTCAGCAAAAATGCCAGATGGATTTTTATGGGGAGGAGCCGTTGCTGCTCATCAGTTAGAAGGTGCTTGGAACGAAGATGGCAAAGGAATGTCAGTTGCTGACGTCATGACAGTAGGTTCTGCTTCTAAGCCACGCGAAATCACTGATGGAATTATTGCAGGCAAAAATTATCCTAACCATAGTGCAATAGACTTTTATCATCACTATAAAGAAGATATAAAATTAATGGCAGAAATGGGTTTTAAAGCCTTCAGGACCTCCATAGCCTGGACTAGAATTTTTCCCAACGGTGATGATGAACAGCCAAACGAAGCCGGTTTAAAATTTTATGATGACTTGTTCGATACTTGCCATCACTACGGCATTGAGCCAGTAATTACTTTATCTCACTTTGAAATACCATTTAATTTAGTTAAGAAATACCACGGCTTTACTAACCGCAAATTAATTGATTTCTTTGTTCGCTTTGCCACAGTTTGCTTCAAACGGTATCAAAGTAAAGTAAAATATTGGATGACATTTAATGAGATCGATAACCAGTCTGCATACAATGATGACTTTTTAATGGCTACAAATTCGGGAATTATTCTCAAGAAAATGACTGACAAAGAAAAAGAAGCTGCAATGTATCAAGCAGCTCATTATGAACTAGTTGCCTCTGCCTTAGCTGTTAAAGTTGGACATAAGATTAACCCAGATTTTCAAATTGGTTGTATGATTAACTATTCTCCAGTAAGACCCTTGACCCCTTCAACTGCTGATATGCTTTTAGCGGACAAGTTTGAGCAACGGCGCGACTGGTTTTCAGACGTTCATGTTTTTGGTGAATATCCGAAAGAAGTTGAAGCATATATTGAACGAAACGACTATCGTCCTGATATTACTGACGAAGACAGAATTGTACTCAGGGAAGGTACAGTAGACTATGTTGGCTTAAGCTACTATCAAACAACAACTGTATCAGCCCAAAATGTAAAAGCTGATGAATTAAGTGACTTATCTAAAGCAAAAGCTGCCAATCCAACTTTGGAAAAAAGTGATTGGGGTTGGGAAATTGATCCAGCTGGCTTAAGAATTGCTTTAAACCACTTAACTGATCGTTATCATAAACCTTTATTCATCGTTGAAAATGGTCTGGGTGCTTACGACAAAGTTGAAAAAGATGGATCTATTCACGATGATTACAGAGTAGATTACTTAAGAAAGCACATTTCTGAAATGGAAAAAGCAGTTGAAATTGACGGTGTTGACTTAATGGGTTACCTGCCATGGGGCCCAATTGACTTGGTATCTGCTGGAACGGGCCAAATGGATAAGCGTTATGGATTTATCTATGTAGACAAAAATGATGCTGGCGAAGGAACTTTGAAGCGCTCACGCAAAGATTCATTTGATTGGTATAAAAAAGTTATTAGTTCAAATGGTCTTGATTTAGATTAACCTCGTAACTTTAAAAAATTGGCATTTTTTAAAAAAGTAAATTTAATACACGGCACTTGTATAAGTGCCGTGTTTTTCTTATTCAAATATTAAAAACATGCTTAAAAAGCCGATACACTTTTTCTAAATTCAAGTGATAAAGTTATTTCTAATCTTTAACACAAAAAAGGCTCTAAGCTCTTTTTTAATTAGCTTAAAGCCTTTTTTTGTTTTTTAGAAGTTGCTAAATAACTGATCTATTTGCTGATATTCATCTGTTGTCAAATTAACATGCAAAGCAGCTGCATTGCTTTTAACTTGATCAGCGTTACGAGCACCAGGAATTACAACACTAATTGCTGGATTTGCCATATACCATGCTAATACGGTTTGTGTAACTGTCGCTTGATGATCAGCAGCAATTTTTCTGATGCCATCAATACCTTTCATTGCATCATCATACTGCTTTTCACTGAAATCTCCCAGTAATTTTCCACCATCACTATTCTTAAACTTTTCCCAGTCTTTTAAATAATATTTACCGGTCAAAAGTCCTGAGGCTAATGGGAAGAACGGTACAAAGGAAATATTATTTTCCTGTAAGTACTTCAATTCTTCTTTAACTGGAGCTTGGTGAACTAGGCTAAACTGGTCTTCAACAATATCAACTTTGCCATTTTTATTTGCTTCTTTAATCTGAGCTAAAGAAAAATTGGAAACACCAATTGCTCTTATTTTACCCGCTTTTCGAATCTCATCTAAAGTTTCGATTGCTTCATCTTTAGGCGTATCCTTGTCCGGAAAATGAATATAAAAAATATCAATATAATCTGTTTTCAATCGTAATAATGCTTCATCGACTGCTTTTTTAATAAACTCAGGACTATTATTAATAGCCATATCGTATGACTGGTCTTGAGCTGCCTTAGTAGCAATTATTACTTTTGAACGATCATAGTCTTGCAGCACATCACCAATAATTTCTTCAGATCTTCCAAGACCATATACATAAGCAGTATCAAAAAAATTAATTCCTTGTTTTAAAGCTTCTCTTAAAAGATCATAGCCATCTTGTTCATCTAAATTCTGAAATAAGTTATGTCCACCAACTTTGTTAGTTCCTAAACCTAACGGAGTAGTATAAACGTCACTTTTACCAATTTTTATTTGTTTCATGTTGATTCTCTCCTAAATAAATGACTTGAGAGGCTCAAGGCAATAGCTTTGTAATTTATACATATAAGAAAAAAGCAGGCCATATTTCATTAAAGCTAAATCAATTATGACAATTCAATGTTTTTAGCTATGGAATTTATAAAAAATCACCAATATTAAACTGATTGAGATACCACAGTCATTAGTTTTTAATTACTTATTCTCAGTTTCTTTCTTTAACGCCTCTGCTTTAAAAAGTTTTTCATAGAGATCTACCATTTCTCCAGCCAAATCGCTAAAGGTTATTGCATTCATCAAGTGATCTTGTGAATGAACTACCAGAAGGGTAACCTTCATATGATCTCCTTGAGCTTCTTTTGTTAACATCCCTGTTTGAGAATTATGTGCTTCGTTCAAAGATTGATCCGATTCTTTCAATTTGGCACGTGCACCTGCAATGTCACCCTTTTTTGCGAGACGAATAGCTTCAAAAGCAAGGCTTTTAGCGTTACCACCATTGGCAATAAGTCCCATGGCTGCTTCTAAAGTTTCTTGTTCCTTTTGTTCAGGTGTTTCCTTTTCAGACATCATAATCCCCTTATCCGTTAATTAAGTCTTCAGCTTGTTGTAAAACTTTTTTACCATCCATCATGCCATAAGCACGCATATCAATAACTCCAAGAGGAATGTCCTTGCCTTCTTTTCCTTGACCTTGGACTTTATTCTTAAAATCGTCTTCCATATAACGAATTTGTGGCCCAAGCAACACACAGTCGGGATGATCTTGTTCAATGTGTTGTGAAGCTTCTGAAGCTGGGCACGCAAAAATATGTGCATCAATACCCTGATCTTTCGCAGCTTGCTGCATTTTGGTAACCAATAAAGATGTACTCATTCCGGCACTGCAGTTAAGCATAATAGTTTGTTCTGCCATAATAATACTTTCCTCCTAAAATGTATCCTAATATTGATCTCTTCTATTATAGCACTTATAGTATTTTTAAAATAGCGCTTACTAATATATCTATTATTTTTTTATATTATATGAAAAAGTTTTAATTATATCTTATGATCTTATGCTTTTGATTAAAAGAAAATATTCGTGGTTTGATCATACTTTGACTACCACGAATATTAATATAATATAGTTCAAATGTATCTTTTGAAAATCTATAAAAGTAATAATTCCTATGAGCTTTTAAAAACAGTTAAAAGCCCCTAAAAGCCATAACAATTCCAGCTATACCAATAATTAACAACGCTAAGCCAATAATTAGAGAAGTCCACATTGCCATTGGCATAAAGCCGTTATTAGTACCCTTATGCAAAATTCCACGGATATAAACGACACTATTAACTATTTGATAAGACCCTAAAGCCATCATAATCACAGCAATAATCATTAAAAATGCTGCACTGGTTAAAAAGTTAGTCATTTTAACACCCTCTTTTAAATTAGATCACTATATTATTAATTAATTTTACCACCTTTTGCAATTAAGGTGGTGAAAAATTTATCATCTTTTTTTAACTCTAAATTTAAAACTGCTCAAAAAGACAAATGAAGCCGCCAATTAGTAAAACTAAGCCAAAAAGGAATGAAAAGCCATTATTTGTACCCTGGCGTAAAATATTGCTAGTATATTTGTAACCGCTAATTATTTCAAAGACAGTCAATACAATTAGAACTACGCCTATTATTTTCTGAAATATCATACCATGGAAAAAGCTTCTGATTGCAACCGCCTTCTTCGATATCAAAAAAGCCCTTTCATTTTTGGCTTTTCCGATATAAAGTCTTTAAATAAAAAAAGTATAGCATTGACCGCTATACTCTCTTATTTAAAATTCTTCGTCATCAGCAGATGGTTCGACATCCTGATAACGATAAATCCCAGTTTTACCAGCTTCCGTTATTCCAGAAAGCAGCTCTTCTTTCTCTAACTGACTGCGATTGATGAACAGTTCCAGCAACATGGGAATATTAACACCCGTGATAATTTCCATTTCCGGATTGCTCTTTAGTAAGCTGACCAGCGTGTTAAAAGGAGTTCCTCCCTTTAGATCTGTTAAACAAAAAACTGTTCCTTTTAGTTGGCTGATTTTTTCACTTATTTCAGACTTTAATTGTTCTAAAGATTCGCCCTCTTTGAAATTCACGGTTTGGCAATTTTCTTGTTTACCACAAATCATTTCTGCTGACTTTAATAATTCAGGTGCTGAATTACCATGTGTACAAATAATTACTCCAACCATATAATCACACTATAATTAATAATCTAAACAGCGGTAGTAACGGCGAATATCCATCGGATGACGGTTAATATGTTCAATGTGAACGTCAATTCTGTTATTAATCGCATGGAAGACAAACGGTGACAAGGTGCCACGATATTTTTCTGAAAAACCCGGCAGGTCATAGTCTTTAGAATCAATAATAGTATAGTTACCACAAATTTCTGGTAAAAATTTAGCAACACGTTCACTTAATGGCCGTTGACTGTCCTCACCAACATAGACAGTAACTGGAGTATCACGATCAACGATTTCAAACATCCCATGGAAAAATTCTGCTGCTTCCACTGCGCGCGTTCTAATCCAGTGTTGTTCTTCCCAATAGCACATTGCATATGAATAAGTTGCACCCCATTGATTGCCGGCACCGACAAAATAGTGAATTTCATCGTCATGGTGTTTCTCGGCAAATTTTTGGGCAAAATCATCCGCATTTTCTTCAATATCAGCAATGTCTTTTGCAAAATGTTGATCCATTTCTTGATAAAACTCATCATAATCTGGAAATTCACCGTTCAAATACATTAAGCGGTCTCCGACCATAAAGAATTTTAACTGTTCATTTTCAGGATAAGAAATACAATACGTTAGCATTGAAGCTAATTTAGCGTGTGGGTCGTCCATAAAACCTAAAATGATTGCACCAACTTGGTTTAAGTTTTTAACTGCATCAACCATTTCTTTGGTATTTCCAGTAACTGAGGAAATTACCACCAAGGTCTTGTCGGTAATACGTTTATTACCAGTTACATTATATTCAGCGGCATTTTGATAAAAAGTTTCTAAAGCACTTTTTTCTTTCATGTGGATATTAGCCTGCATTCCCGAAGCATAGGTTCCACCGATTCCCAGCCAGCAAATATTGGTTATGCCTTTTTTAAATAGTGGATCAATCACATCGTTAATTTGGCTCCGTAGTTTAAGGGCGCCAGTCATACTATCAATTAATTTTTGCTTGTTAAATTTACGCATTTTTCTTCCTCTTTTTTAAAATTATTCTATATTTTTGAAGCTGTTATCTGATCAAAATCCGGGTACGCAGAATGTTGCAAATCTATCTTCTTCACTTGTGATAACTTATAGGCTAGCAAGTGAACCGGTACTGTCATAAATAAAGAAGCCAAAAGTTCACTTGTTGTAATACCTAAGCTGAGGTCGTCAGCTGTTGCATTTTCATCTTTACCTGCATATATTGTGTAGACATTTTTAACATGCTTATTTAAGAACCGCTTTAAAAGTTCCATTCTGTCGTGCAATTTTCCCATAGGGTCTAAACAAATGATAAAGTCATCCGGGTTCAACCCCAGATAAGGACCGTGCATGTATTCTTCCAGTTCTTTTCCCCAAGCACTAATACGGACTGCTTCAGTCGTCTTGGTTTCACCTTCGCGGCTGACACCATAAGCTGCACCGTAACCGATAAAAACTAATCTCTTCGCAGTAGCAAATTTACTAATGTTATTTTCAACCCAACTACTTGCGCGCTTAATTACTTCAGGCATCTTCTGAACTATATTTTTTATTTCAGCTAAAATTTGTGTAAATTTTACAGACGAAAGTTTGCCTGTTTTTTGTGCAATTAACATTGATAATAACATTAAATCTAAAATTTCTACGCTATATCCGGCACTGACATATGGCATTTCTTCAATAGGCATTCCCATATCTAAAACGTGATGACAAACTTTTCCAACTGGACTATCAAGTTCACTTGTTAAAGCAAAAACTGTATTACCGGCATCTTGTAATCGCTGAATAATTTTTACTACAGAATAGCTGTGACCGCCTTGAGATATCGCAATACATAAAGAATTTTGACTAACATGAAGCAAATAATTTTCAGCTATAGAAGGCTCTTCAATTTTTACTGGCATTTTTAAAATATTGCTCATGAATGGCAATGCACCATATGCAGCATTTGAACTAGAACCTGTTGCATAAATGACAATATTATCAACATTTTTATTTAACTGAGTCAGTTTATTGCTGAATAAATCAGAATAGTTTTGCAAAACCGCTTCATAGTATTTTGGTTCTAAGTGGACATAATCTTCTATACTTTTCACAAGAATCTCCTTTAGTTACTGACCCAGCAGTCCTGACCAGGCACCAAATATTCCGATTGCTGCTATCAGCAACAAAATATATTGTGATTTCCAGCCTTTTTTATCAAGCCAGAAAATAAAGAATGTGAACAATAGAGGTAAAATACCAGGAACAATGCCATCACAAATTTTTTGAACGGTAGTCGCTTCAGCACCACTACCAATTTTCAAAGGCATTTTCAAAGTTACCATGGTCGCAACCATAGCCCCGACAACAGCAAGTCCTAAAACTGAAGCGCCATAAGTTAGCTTATCCATTAAACCTGTCTTTTGCACTTTGTCGATAAAGGAGGAACCTATATTGTAGCCAATAAACAAACCGTAGTATCTAGTGATAATGGCCGGAATATTAAAGATTAGCAAGAACAAAATTGGTCCTAAAATATTACCTTGCATTGCAAGAGAAGTACCAATTCCTGTAGCAATAACCCTTAACGTACCCCAAAAGAATGAATCACCAATGCCACTCAAAGGTCCCATTAAAGCAACTTTAATGTTATTGATTGAAGCAGCATCAAAATCTGGATCAAGTTCGTTTTGCTCTTCCATTGCGATTGAAATACCTAAAGGAAAAGTACTTAGCCATGGCGTAACATTATAAAACTCAAGGTGTCGCTTATAAGCGTCCTTTAATTTTTCCTTGTTTTTACCATAGATCTTTCGTAAAGCCGGAACCATAGAGTAGGCATAGCCAAGATTCATTTGGCGTTCATAATTCCAAGCCCATTCCATCGTAAAGGACCGCCAGAAAGTTTTCATTAAATCTTTTCTGGTGAGTAACTTAGAATTCTTCATCTTCATAATCTATGCCTCCATCATCTGCATCTTTTTCACTTGTGTTATTAGAATTAGCAGCAGTATTTACTAACGGTTGACCTTTAAAAGCGGAATAGCCAGTTAGAATAAGGGCCAAACATGCGCCGAAAATAGCTACCCCAGTTACTGATACTTTGAGATAGACTGCCAAGGCAAAACCAATAATAAAGAAAGTGACATTATTCTTGTTGACCATCATCTTAAGCAGCAGAGCAAAACCATATGCTGGTAGAAGCCCTGTGGCAATTCCCAAGCCATTAATAATAAATTGGGGAATCACTGCTAAAATTGCTTTAATTACCGGGCTGCCTAGGACATAGGAAATACCAACTACTAAACCTATTGGCAAGTTAACCGAGAAAAAGCCGCCCAGTACGTTCATCCGACTTACACCACTGCCATCAGCTTCTTCGGCATATTTATCTGCGCGGTGAACGAAGAACGGTAATATGAAAATAAAGCACAAATTTTTGATTACCAAAACAAGGGATGCAATTGGAATTCCCAAGGTTAAAGCAACCGCAGTACTCTTGCCCGCTCCGATGGCGAAAGCAGTTCCCAAAACACTACCGGAGATTATTTCGGGGGGAATTGCCGCACCAATAGAAAATGAACCAACAAAGGCTAACTCCAAAGTTGCCCCCATAATAATTCCCTGATGCAGGTTACCCAACACTAAGCCAGTTAGCGTACAGGTTACAAGTGGCCTTGACAGCATGGATGAACCAACAAAGTATTCACCGTTACCCATCATCGCAATTAAAGCCAAAATAATTGCGGTTAAATATACATTCATTATTTACCTCCAATCATTTTTTATGAAATTCTTGTTTCTCATCATTTGGCACTTGCTGAATCCAGACATCTACTCCCTTTTGCTGCAACTGAGCTAATTCATTAGCCTCCTCCGCAGTTAAATTAATAGTTTTGGAATAGTTTGTTGTTCCTTCTCTAGGCTTAGTGCCACCAAGATTAAGGCTCGTTATTTTGTCTCCAGTTCCTTTAATTAATTCAACGGCATCAGCAACCGATTCCACTACGATTAGCATCTTATATTTATCGGTTACCCCAGAATTAATTGCTTTAATACTGTCTGCTACAGACTTCATTACCAGTTTAGACTTTTCCGGTTTTGCCAATCTGATGGCCGATTTGCGAAAATCATCATGGGCAACATCATCATTTACTACAAATATCGTATTAACGTCTAAACTATTAAACCAGGAAACAGCTACTTGCCCATGGACCAAGCGATGGTCAACTCGCACTAGTTTAATCATTTTTCTTTCCTCCATTAACTAAAATCTAATGAGTACCTTGTTTTTACAGCATCCTGCAGTCTGTACTCTAGGGCTACAATTTTACCTTGTCTAGTTGAAAACAGGTTCGTAATTTTAAACACAGGATCTTTTTCTTGGATATGAAATTGCTTACTAATTTCTTCTGTTGCTTTAATTAACTGAAAGTCTTGGTAAACATCATCTAGCTTCTGTGTACCGGTATTGACCGCTTCAATAATTGACATTACTTTTAAGCAATTTGAATCAAATCCCGGAAAGTTATCTAAAAGTAAAAGTAAATGTTCACAGGTAATTTCACCCTTAATTTCCGCTGTAAAAGAAATATCATATAATAACTCCTGTGAGCTCACATTAAAAACTGCAGCATAATATGAACCAACTAGCCTTAGATAAGTATCCTTAAATTTTATTTTGTCCGATGACTCCAAATATAAGGGCCTAATAATGCCTGTCATTTCCAAAATATTTTGCTTAGAAATTATTGGAGCAACAAATAAACCACTTCCTTTTTTACGCACAACTTTATTTTCAGCTACTAATTTATTAACAGCTTTTCTAATTGTGGTTCTACTAACATCATATCTTTTTTGTAATTCAACCTCGTTGGGTAAAGTACTACCTGGTGGATAACCACCATTAACAATTCTTTTATCCAAATCGGCATATACTTCTTTAAAAAGCATAATTATTCCTCTTGATAATCATAAATATTATTAGCATTAAAATGATATTTAAATTTATTTCCTACTAAATATTGAGTTGTACTCTCAATTGGTAAGTCATCGTCTTGATAATTGAAACTGTTTACTTGATAAAGAGGAGTGCCTTTTTTGACTTTCAACAGACTGCTTATTTTTTTATCGGCCAAAAAACACGAGATACTTTCTTTACCATAAGTTGGCCTCACATGATACTCCTTCTCCAGAACCTCATAAAGTGATTTATTAGTAAAATCAATCTTTTCCATTCTGCTAAAATTTTTTTGACTAAAATACGTTATCTCATATGTTAGGGCAATATCTTTAACAAACCGAACTCGCTCAATTTTAATAACTGGCCCGTTTGAATTAAAAAAATCATCTAATCTCTTGGGCATTGTTTCGATAGTTGTTGCCAGATGTTTGATGCTAACTGTCTTATTTTTAAATTCAGTAGTCATTGATTCCATTCCCAGCATATTAATGTCAATTTTATTGTTAGAAATTATTCCTGCTCGTTCTTTTATCAGTATTTGTCCCCCATTTTTGAGCCCATCCAATGCATGTTTCACTGCATTACGACTAACTTGCAATTTCTCAGAAATTTCGCGTTGTGAGGGTAAATCTTTCACTTTTTTAAAGTGGATTAAAAATTCTAAATACTCTTGAACTTGAACCGCAGCAGTTCTCTCTTTGAATTCCATGATATCTTCTTCATTCTGGTATCATTATTTTATTTAATTGCTTCTCTTTTTGCAAATTATCTTTTGTTTAGTACGTTTATTATGTATAATTTTTATTTTTAAAGTATATCTTTTTAATTTTTGATACCAGATTTATAGTAATCGCTTCCACAGTTCTTGTCAATATTTTTTTGTTTTAGTTTCCAATTTTCTCAGAGCATTTTTAAAGTGAAATATACCCTAACTGTTGGTAATTAAAGGCAAAGTAAAGTAAAATATTTAAGGATTAAAAGGGAGTGGCACAATGTCGAGACTTGAAAAGCCTGTCGTAATTGGTATTACTGGTGGTTCAGGCAGTGGAAAAACTACCATTGCACAAAAAATAGTTGCTCAAATGCAAGAAGATGAGCATGTCCTGATTATGACACAGGATTCTTATTATAAAGATAATACTGGCATCCCTATGGATATACGAATGAAGATCAATTATGATCATCCCGATGCCTTTGATGTACCCTTACTAGAAAAGCAGCTGCGCGACCTGTTAGCATACAAAGCTATTGAGATGCCTGTTTATGATTTCAAGGAGCATACTCGCAGCAAAAAAACCATTCATAAAGAACCTGCTGATATCATTATTCTCGAAGGAATTTTAGTTTTAGCTAATAAAGAAATTCGTGATTTAATGGATATTAAAGTATATGTTGATACGGACGATGATATTCGCTTTATTAGACGTTTAGAGCGTGATTTAAGTGAACGAGGGCGCTCAATTGACTCTGTCATTGATCAGTATCTGAGCACGGTTAAGCCAATGTATCATCAATTTATAGAACCTACTAAGCGTTATGCCGACATTATTGTTCCGGAAGGTGGCAAAAATGATGTGGCAATTGATATGTTGACTACTAAGGTTCATTCTATTTTTAAGTAGAAAAGAAAAATAATCAACAATAAAAAAATCAAGCTTGAATCAGCTTGATTTTTTTACTATTAGATCAATCTATATTTTATTAATAAGATCAAACACAAATATTTTACTAATTTTTACTTCTGAAGTCTTTTAATTTATCCATAAATGATTTTACTCTATTTTCATCTACTGGATTTTCAAATATTCCATCTTTTTTGAAATACGTCGCTACAAAAGCACCGTCAACTTTACTGTAAATTTCTTCAATTGAATCTAAAGTCAAACCTGTAGTGGCAAACACCACTTGATTAGGCGCCGTATTTTTGATTTCTTTTAACACATTCATATCAATCTTTTGACCAGCAATAGAACCAGATACGCCAAAAGCATCAACCATATTTTCAAAATTAGCTGTTTTAACAGTCTCTTGGATCGTTCTTCCGCCAAGATCACGACTAGACTCAGGACGAACATAGTGAATAATTTTAAAATTGTCCATTCGCAAATTTGCTTTATGACGCTGATGAGCACCAACGTCTTGATTTACAATTCCAGAATTACTGGAAAAACAGCCAGCAAATTGACCTCGTGTATATTGTCCTCCTACAGCAGCATTTAGAGCAATTGATGCACTTGGATCACTTATTACGTTACTACCAAAAGGCACTTTAATAATAGGTTTCACGACTCCAATAACATATGCCATTGCTGCTAAAACTTCTTGAGAAACCTTATTTTGGTATGGGAAACTAAATTCATTAGAAAACATTAGTCCATCTATACCACCATTTTGAAGAGCAACTATATCATGCTTGGCACTATCAATTACTTTCTCCATGCCACCTTCAAAATCATACATAGGGTCTGAAGGCAAGGCCTTTAAATGTACTAAACCAATTGCTACTTTTTCAGTACCGAAAATATCTGTTAACCATGTTGTCATTTTATATTATCCCCTTAAAAACTTATAAAACTCCAATAAATGAGCACAACATTGCTATTACAAAAAGCCCAATCATAATTTTAAAAACGCTAACATTTTTTCTGAGCAATACAAAGCAGATTACTACAGCTATCACACTAAGCATTCCTGGTAAAATTGAATTAAGCAGATCTTGAACAACAATCTTTGAACTACCAGCAACTATTTTTAGTGGCGTGGTTATCTTGACATTGTTTACAGTCATTGCTCCTGCTATAACCAAACCCAAAATAGATAAACTATTTGTCAATTTTTTCATTACTGACTTATCAGTAATTTTAGTTAAAACTTTTTGTCCTAAATTATAGCCTTGAGTAAACGTAGTAAATCCCAATACTATTAAATAGATCCCATAGATTAGAGCATAAACAATTGGTCCAGCTAATTTACCTCCTGTTGCCAAATCTACACCAACAGCTAACGCAATAGTTTTTACTAATCCTTGGGTAATGGTATCGCCAATTCCTGCTAATGGACCCATTAATCCAATTTTAATAGCATTAATAGCTTCACCAGATACAGCTCCTCCATTAGCGTGATCTTCTTCCATAGAACAAATCATTCCTGGAATAAAAGCACCCCAATTATTTTCAGTGTTAAAAAAAACTAGATGACGTTTTAAAGCTTCAGCTCGTTCCTCTTTAGTATCATAAAGTCTATTTATCACTGGAACCATTGCATGGCAAAAACCCAATGACATCAATCGTTCATAACTCAAACAACACTCTGAAGTTGTTTCCCATAACAGGAAAACTCTCATTAAATCTCGTTTAGTTAATTTCTTTTTCTTCACTAATTCACTTTTTGTCGAATCACTCATCGTCAACGTCTCCCTCAACTAATTTATTTAATCCTAGTGCCCAGAATAATAGTGCACAAGCTCCTCCAACTAAAGTAACTGCAATTATATTGAATTTTAAGTATGCCACACAAACATAACCAATAATTGCAAAACCAACGAATTTGCCATTATATACTTGTTTCAGCAGCATTGCTATTCCTAGAGCAGGTAAAACGGTACCAACTGCATTTAAAGCATTCAAAATAAATTTCGGCAAAGAGTTCATTATTCCTTCAAAATAAGTTGCGCCAAAATAAACTGAAAGGAAAGCAGGAATACCATACCAAATAATAGATGTTAGAACCGGAAGCAACCAGTTATAAATCCAAATTAGTTTGGTTTCACCTTTTTCTGCATATTTATCAGCCATATGTACAAAAATTGCATCAAAAGTCATTTTTGCATTACTTGCAATTAAGCCAAGAGTTCCTAAAGAAACTGCAATCGTTAAACCTACTTTTGGTGATTGATGAGACACAATAGTGACAGCTGTTCCAATAATTCCGGCATAACATTTATCATAGGAACTAATCCCACCAACAGTGACTTGTCCCATGTATAACAATTGAATAGTTGCACCAACTATAATTCCAGACTTTATGTCTCCCAAAAGTAAGCCAGTGATCGTGCCGCTTAAAATAGGTGCACCATTTACAAACCAGCCAAGGTACTCTACCCATTGACCACCATTAAACCAAGCCCAAAGGCCAACTAACAAAGCCTTTATAAGCATATCTTCTCCTCCATAATTAAATCTCTTTTATAAAAGAACCTGCTTTTCACTAGGTGTAACCTGAAAGTATACTTTGACACCAGAATCACGCATGTTCTCTAACTCCACTTTTTCCTCTTCGCTGGCAGAAATATTCTTAAATAATTTTTGCCGTCCTGGGCCGGCACCCATACCGCCAACATTTAATTCACGCAAAGCTACACCCGAATCAAAAATTTTTTTCGCAATTTTGGGAAGTTTCATTAAAACTAATGTATTTACTTCATCATTATCAAATTCTGAAACAAGATTTTCGATTTGATCTTCACCAGTTATTTTTAAATCGGTACCTGCTGGTGAAACCATTTTCATCACGTTTTTTATAAAATCATCTTGTGCTACTCCGTTATCCACCACCCAGATACGCTTTATTTGTAATGTTTTTGCCCAAGCAGCAACAATTTGACCATGAATTAACCTGTCATCAATACGTATCATTTTTATTGCCATTTTCTATCTCCTTTTCATTTTTTCGCGAAATATTTAGATTAATCTTTTAATTTTTGAATAAAAAATCAATTATAAATATAAACTTAATAAAAAGTATTCTTTATAGCCATTTTCTCCTATATAGTTATCACTAAAATTCTGCAAATTTTGTTTTGTTTATTATTTACAAAAATGTGCCATTGCAGCACATAAAATAATTTAGTCAAGAACTAACATAAGAGTTTTTTCTTTTTTTATTATCAAAAATTAACGTAAACGCCTACAGATTTAATATTAGCTTAATTTAATAAAAAGTCAACAACTTTATTGATTGGTAGGTTCTTTTATAAAAATAAATAGAGGCCTTTCGACCTCCTTATTAATTCATATATTTTAAAAATAAACTATTAATTTAGAAAATGACTAATCAACTTTTGGCTTTAACGCATTATCGAACAAATTTGTGATCAGTTTAACTAAAACACCATCGAAAACTAACGCAGAAATAATGTTAGTAATGAACATCACTATTTGAACCTGCATACTGAATTTACTCCAACCATATAAAATATATGATGGAATAAAACAGCCAAATGATGCAAAGAATGCACCGGTTAATACGCTTTTCCAGGTAAACGTTTGGTAACGCTCTTTTTTAGGAAAAAAGCCAATTTCATTAGTCGCACCCTGAATGACACCTGAAAGAATAGTAGTGGCTCCCCACTGCCCACCAATAGCCATTTCAACAATTGATGCCAGCAGTTCACCTATTGTCCCAGAACCAGGCGTAGGAACAAAATACATTGCCAGTGGTCCCGCCATAAGCCATAAACCAGAAAACACAGTGTCTGTTACTGGCGCAAAACCTGTGGGTACCAAAAGCATTTTAACTAAATTAAAAGCCCAGTTAAAACCATAGGTATAAATAACACCCATAATGATACCAATCAGTGCAATTAAAATAATTGACTTCACATTCCATTTTGAAGACCTTGTAAACATAAAAATACTCCTAACTTTATATGTCATTAGGAGTATCTTTAGTAACTAAATTTAACACTTCCCTAACGCAGGTATTGTCCCGTTCAGGTTCAGAGGGTATTTCTCAGCTATTTGGCACCCCTAGTGACTGATATTCATTTTTTACTAGTATATCACATTTTAACTAGTTTTTCTGCTCTATTCAAAAGAACAAGTATTTTTAAAACTGACTAAAACTTGCTAATTTCTCTTTTGTAAGATCACGAATAATAGCAAGGGTCAGATCTACAGACGCTTTAAAGTCAGAATAAGCACTAAAGCAATACGGCGAATGCTCATAGCGCACCGGGATGCCAATCACAATAGTTGGTGCTCCGTTTTCATAATAAATGGCAGCACCATCCTGGCCACCACCGGTACGAACCGAGCGAGTGTAAGGAATATGATTTTTATCTGCTAAATCGCAAGCATATTGCTGGAATTTAGGATTAGGTAAAAACGATGTATCCATGTCACGCAGCATTGGACCTCGTTTTAACCCTGTTTGTGATAACCATTCTGGAGTAAAAGTATCATCAGCAGGACAAGATTCCAAGACTATAGCTAAATCCGGCTTTACCGCTCTAGCTGTAACATATGCACCCCGCAAACCCACTTCTTCCTGGCTGGAAAGTGCAGCCACAACGTTAAAATTAGTTTGTTCATCCTTTAAATTGTCTAAGACGTCTGCCATAGCAGCTGCACCAAAACGATCATCAAAATCTTTGCCAAAGAACAAACCAGATTTTTCATTGTATTCACATTTAACATCCACAAAAATTGGACAGCCAGTATCAATTTGATAATCATTAATAGTTTCAGCTCGGGAACTGGAACCAACATCAATAGACATGTCAGCCACATCTGGTACATTATTTTTTTCAGCAGCAGTCATAAAGTGTGGGGGTTTAGTAGCAACCACTCCGGGCACATACTCACCCACACGATTTTTTATTTTAACGCGTAAAGCAGGAATATTGTATTTGACCCAGCCACCCAATGGAACGAATTTAATCATCCCATTAGGACGAACAGCCTGCGTAATAAAACCAACAGAGTCTGAGTGAGCATCTAATTGAATAACCGGCTGATCTTTTTTATTTTCTTTCTTAGCTGCATATACATTTAGCATGCCATCAACTTTAACATTAGCAAAATCCCGAACTGTTTCAGTAAACAATTTAACAAATTCCTCTTCAAAGCCCGAGGTAGAATTGGCATCGGAAAAGTCTTTGAGCATTTTTATTTCTTGTTGTTTATCCATTTTTTACCTTTCACTTAAATATCTTATTCTTTAATTTTACCAAAAACTGGCATTACAAGTTTAAAAAATAAGCAAGTTCGTAAATAATCTTACTGCTTTTGGTAATATATATACTTTTTGTACGTAATTTACACTCTAAAAACTTAAAATAGTCCAAAATAATCTGTTTTTTTGCTCAGAAAATGATATAATCGAAAATATTAGGAATTATAATTGTTTTAAATGAAGGGTAGATAAATGCCAAAAAACGACAATATTAATAATATTATTGATCATAAATTGTTTAGCGAAGATGACATTCATCAGATGTGTGTCAAATTGGGAAAGCAACTTACCACCGATTATGCTGGTAAAAAGCCTTTAATCGTTGGGGCACTTAAAGGTGCCATCTTCTTCTTAACCGATTTAGTAAGAGAAATGGATGTTAAAGCTGAAATTGATTTTCTGGACGTTTCGAGCTATGGTAACGAAATGGAGTCTTCCGGCAAAGTTAAGCTCGTTTCTGATTTAGCAACCGATGTTAAAGATCGTGATGTTTTAATTGTTGAAGATATTGTTGATACTGGATTAACTCTAGATTTTATGAAAGAATTGCTTAAAAAACGTGGCGCCAAAAGCGTTAAATGCTGCGTTTTACTTAACAAAGAGGCAAATCGCAAAGTAGACGTTGATATTGAGTACTATGGTTCAAAAGTAGGAAATGAGTTTGTAGTTGGCTACGGACTTGATTTTATGAATTTTTACCGTAATTTAAAATATATTGGTGTATTAAAACCTGAAATTATTAAATTAGTTAATAATAAATAAAAAGGAGTTGTCTAACTGACAACTCCTTTTTAACTGTCTACTCTGCTTTAGGTGCTTCTTTTTCTTGGTCGACAGCTTTAACAATAAACCAGCGCATAAATCCCTGCTCTATATCGTCAAGTTTGAATTCAAATCCTTCTAACTCAACTTTTTCACCTTTTTTCAAATCTGGATAGTGTTCCATCATGTAGCCACCAATAGTAATAATGTCACTATCTTGGAAGCTTTTTAAATCCTTTTTAAAGTAACGGGCAAAATCATATAAAGTGGTTTTGCCGGATACATGAATATTTCCTTGCTCGTCTTTAATTATATAATCATCAGAAACATCATCAATTTCATCTTTGACAGTACCAAATAATTCTTCGTAAATATCCTTATCTGTAACTATTCCGCTAGTACCACCATATTCATCCACAACAAGGACAATTGGGGTATGCTTTTTAATCATTAATTGAAGAATATCTTGAATTGGCATCGATTCAGGTACAGTAATCATCGTTCTAATAATACGCGTAACTGGTACATTATCATCAATCTGACTCTGCTGAATAACATCAAAAGCATAGATATAGCCAACAACATCATCTTTATTGTTATCGCGCACAACTGGAATTCGGCTTGAACCTTCATCTAAATACATTTTAAGAGCTTGCTTAATTGTTTCAGTTGAATTAATAACTACTAGCCGTGTTCTATCAGTCATAATGTCTTTAGCTATTTTGTCATTCAATTCAAAAGCACGTTTCATATAGGTCAGATCGTTTTTATCAAGTGAACCCCCATGAACAGCTTTACGTGATAATTTGATGATTTCCGATTGAGAATAAACCTGATTTTCCTCATCAGCCGGCTCAAAGCCTAACATTTTCAACAAACCATTTGAACTAGCATTAAGTAACCAAACGAAAGGGTAAACCAAAGTATGAAATAACTGTAAAGGTGTCACAATTTTTAGCAAAATCTTTACGGGCATGTCAATTGCAATATTTTTGGGCACAATTTCTGTAACCACAACTTCTAAATAAGTTAAAAGAATAACGCCTAATATTGCGCTAATAGAGCGAATGACAGAATGGTTAAGATCAACTAAATTAAACATTCTGTCAAATATTGCAGCTAAAGTATCAGCTGAAAACCAACCCAAAACTACACCAACTAAAGTAGTCCCGACCTGCGTCGTGGAGAGGTACTCATTTAAATTATGAGTCATATGCAGAGCACGCTTAACTTTGCGATAGTTGCCAATTTTATTGGACAGCATATCTTCAAGCTGGCTTGACCTAGATTGAACCAATGCAAATTCTGCAGCCACAAAGAAAGATGCAAAAACAAAAATAACTAAAGTTGCTATTAAATTAGTAACTATTTGGGCCGTACTCAAAATTTATATCACCTTTATTAGTTTATTGTTTAATTAAACTTCCTTATTTAGCATTTTATCATTAATAGCGCTTTATTTTAACTAAATTACTTATCTATTTAACTAATTTATAAATTTTCTTGAATGGTAAACGATCAGGATAAAATTTGGGATCGTTAACTTCTGCTGCATTATCCTGATACCCTAATCCAATTGCCATTCCTACCAGTTCATCTTCTGGGATTTTACAATACTTACGTACCAACTCAGGATAGGATACCATTGAGTGCGCAGGCATAATTGATAATCCTTCATTAATCGCAAGCAACATAATACTTTGAGAAAAAATCCCTAAATCGTAAACTGACCACGCTGGAGAAGTTCTAGGGATCGTAAGGAACGCGATATCTTGGGCGTTGAACATATTATTATTCGATTCTGAAAACAATGCCATCTTGTTATTAAAAAAATACGGTTGAGATGCCCCAACAGCAGCCATATTTTGACTAGGATATGAATCCCAATTAAGTGACAACATTTTGACAAAATCCTCGTGAGGCTCAACATTATTATTGATTTGAGTTTTCACTTCTTTTTTTAGACCAGCGAGCGCATTACCGGTTAGCATATAAACTTTCCACGGCTGTGAGTTAAGTAATGATGGTGATAACTGTGCTCTTTGAATAATCTTAGCAAGTAAATTTTCGTTAACTTTTCTACTAGTAAACTTGCGAGTTACTCGTTCATGGTTATAAACTTTATTAAATTCCATTCCGATTCAAATCCTTACATACAAAGAGAGCATAATAAGACGTCCTACTTTTTTAAAACAAATTTCTCTAGAATTCCAAATACAGGTAGAAATAATCAAAAATACTCTATTTTTTAAATACGCACTTGTTTATACTTCTACTAAAGTTATAAATTGAAATATTACTATCCAATAGAATCAGTCATATACACATTAATAATATTAATAAATTCTAAGCAATATTGCAAAGGTATTTGGCAAAAATAACAAAAAAACATTAATTTATTCGTTACTTTGTGTATAAATTACAAGTTTGCTTTTTTTGCTTTTACTGTTAAATCAAGATTAATAAATTATATACGGAGACTATTAAAATAGATTTTTATGATTTGTTAAGTTTTAAACAAATACAAAATTAAAAAACAGTTTAACTATAAAACAAATTAAACCGTCCATTTATATTTTATATTGTCTGCGTATTTCTCGTTCTTGATCCCGTTTCTTAATTGCCTCACGCTTGTCATATTTTTTCTTTCCTTGACCTACACCAATAAGAACTTTAGCAAAACCATGTTTAAGATAAACTTTCAAAGGTATAATTGCAATCCCGCGTGCAGACTGGTCCTTAACAAGCCGTGCCAGTTCCTTTTTATGTAAAAGCAACCTCCTTGAACGAAGTGGTTCATGGTTATACCGGTTGCCTTGCTTATATTCACTGATGTGGACATTTTCTAAAAAAGCAGAACCATTAATAATTTGTACATAACCATCACGTAAATTAATACGTCGTGCTCTCACTGATTTAATCTCGGTACCTGTTAAAGCAATACCTGCTTCATATGTTTCTTTAATAAAGTAATCATGATGTGCTTTTTTATTTTGAGCAATTAAATTTTCATTTTTTTCTTTTTTCAATTTTCTAACCTAATGTTTATATCTACTTAAATGTGGATGATTACCATTTTTTTGAAAATTGTTACGATAGTGACCCTTATGTGCGTGATCGTTGCGAAATCCCCGATTACCATGTCTTTCGTTTTTAGCACCGCGATTGTTATGAGACTTCTTAGGAGCATTAGGATCATAGATTTCAAAATCAAGCTGATGTTGTTCAACGCTGGCATTCGTAAGGGTTACTTTAAGGGGCATCCCAACATGATATTGTTTATGAGTACCGCGTCCGGTCAGAGTCATGCTTTTTTCATTATAACTGTAGAAATCATCCGTCAAATTTGAAATATGAATTAAGCCTTCAACTGTATTGGGCAACTGGATAAACATTCCAAAACTAGTCACAGAAGAAACAACAGCATCAAAGTGTTCTCCAACTTTATCTGCCATATATTCTGTCATCTTTAAGTCGTTTACTTCTCTTTCAGTATCAACAGATACACGTTCCTGCGTTGAAGTCTGATCTGCAACTTCAGGTAAATAGCTGGCAAAATGATCCTGTACTTTTTGGTTAATACCCTTTTCACTATATGCGTGAATCATTCTATGCACCATTAAATCAGAATACCGTCTAATTGGTGAAGTAAAATGAGTGTAGTATTTAGCGGCAAGACCAAAGTGCCCTAGTGGCTCTTCTGAATAATGTGCCTGTTTTAAGCTACGAAGCATCATCATTTGAACTACTGCTTCTTCAGGTGTATCAGTTGTTTTGGCCACGACTTTTTGCAAATCAATCGGCTTAACGTGATTGGGATCAGCAGTAATATGCAATCCAAAAGCACTGCAAAATTCAAAGAATCCTTTGATACGCTCACCATCTGGAGTTTCATGTACACGATACAGAAATGGAACATGCTTGCGATAAAAGTCTTCAGCTACAGTTTCATTTGCCATTAACATGAATGATTCAATCATTTTTTCGGCTATTCCACGATCGTGTAGCACGATATCTGTGGGTTTACCTTGATCATCAACAATAATTTTTGCTTCAGGTTCCTCAAAATCTATTGCACCACGCTGATGTCTTTGCTGGTATAACACATTATGCAGTTCGGCCATATCTTGCAACATGGGTGCCAGTTTAACGTATTTTTCCTCTAGTTCTTCATGATTATCTTGATCTAAGGCCTTGTTGACATTGTTATAAGTCATTCTGCCGTGTGATCGCATAACAGAGGGATGAATACGATAATTAACTCTTTTTCCTTCTGGAGAAATTTCCATTTCGCAAGACAAAACAAGACGATCTTGCCCCTCATTTAAAGAGCAGATGCCATTAGATAATCTAAACGGCAACATTGGAATAACACGGTCAACAAGATATGTACTATTACCCCTGGTAAAAGCTTCTTTGTCCAAAGGAGAATTTTCCGTCACATAATGCGCTACATCAGCAATATGAACCCCTAAATGATAGTTACCGTTAGGAAGTTTCCATAAAACCACGGCATCATCGAAGTCTTTAGAATCATCCCCATCAATGGTAACTGCGGGCTGGTCCCTAATGTCCTCTCTATCCGCTATTTCTGCCTCAGTCACGTGATCAGGAATGGCATTAGACTGCTCAAGAGCATCTTCAGACCATTCTGTACGAACATCATGCTCAGAAACAATGGCCATAATATCGACGCCTGGTAAATTTTTGTTACCAATAATATTGGTAACAACACCAGTCATCGAATCTGGATTATCTTTGTCAGGATAGTTAGCAAGCGATACTTTGACAATATCTTGTTTTTGTGGACGCAAACTGTCCTGACTAATATAAACGCGATAGTTTGCCAGCTTTTTATTTGAGCTGAGAACATAACCAATAAAATGACTAGTTTTTATTTGAGCATCAGTCATTGAATGAAATTCACCGACAAGTGTTTTCGTGCCACGTTCGAGAATTTCTTCTATTTGTCCTTCAGGCCCTTTACCATTCCATGGATTACCACCAGCAGTGATTTTGACCTTAACACGATCACCGTCCACGGCATATGCTGTATAATCACGAGCAATAAAAATATCATCAGAATCTTCGTCCTCGAGTTTGACGAAACCAAAGCCTTTGCTATTTGCCTTAAAAATGCCTTCCACTTCGGTATTTTCCTCAGCTAATTGATATCGGCCATTGCCATCGGTAATTATTTTCTTTTCCTGTTCCAAATAGGATAATGCTTTGACCATATCTGAAAAACTGCCAAGTCTGTCTCGGCGCAACATACGGTCAATTTGTTCAACTTGATATTGTTTTTTAGGATTGTGACGAAAAATCTCTAAAACATTGGCTAAGATATTCTCGTTTTGTGCCATGCACTTAACTCCATTTCGTTAGTAAAAAGATAAAAAAAGTCCTCCCATCACTTGATCGGGAGGAACCATTAGTTATTTTGAAGACAAATAAGCTAATACAATAGCAAAAGCGAAAAAGAGCACCAGTAAAACGGATGTTACTTTTTCCATAAATGCTTCAAAACCACGTTTCTTCGTTTGACCACTAAAAACTGCACCGCCAGAGAGTGCATTCAATGCATCTTGCTGCTTTTGCGGCTGCATCATTGTCGCAATAACGATTAAGATTGAAACAATAATTAGTAGCGTCATAAATAAATTGTACAATGCGCTGCCTCCAATATACAGATACGTTACTGGTAAATTTTAGCACAAAATAGATTTAATTTCGAGTATTATTTTTCGAGTTCAGGTGCATCGGTTTTAAATTTATTTTGCGTTGTTTTTTGGTGATTTTTATACCATAAAGAAGTTTTATTCTTTGCATACAAATTCTTTAATGCTTTTTGTTCATTATAATCATAATCTTGCGGTTTAACCTTTTTAAACCATTTTGGATGATAAAAACGTAAAAGGTTACCTGCTATAACACGATCAGACAATGAAAGCTGTGTTGTTACCTTGTTTGAAATTGCTACTAACTCAGTTTTTAATTTTTTGTCTGGCTGAATTATTTCCTCACCAGTTCTAGTATCATAATATGTACTGCCTACTTTTGCATATAGCGGTGTTATAAAGTCACCATTACGCTGGGCAACAATTTGTGGTGCCCTTTTACTTAATAAATCATGACCAAATTGTATAGTGCTCCTGTTCCTAATTCCAAGCAAATTTAACAATGTTGGCAACACGTCAATTTCTCCACCATAAGTTTTTTTTATGCCGCCTTTTAACCCCTTCATATGAAACATTAAGGGAACACGTTGAAATTTCAGGTTATCAAAATTAGTAAATTCATCCTGATCCAGAAGCTCTGCACTTGCCTTATGGTGGTTGCCAGAAATACCATAATGATCACCATAAAAAACGAGTAATGTATTTTTATCTAAACCAGTTTTTTTCATCCACCGCATTAATTGCCCTACGGCTTGATCTAAATAATGAGCCGTTTGGACATAGCCATCGACCGTTTCATCACCAGTGTCAGTTTTGTCAATTGATTGATTTTTCTTATCCAAATCATAGGGATAATGATTAGTTACAGTAATTAATTTAAGATAAAAAGGTTGCGGCAAGCGCTCAATATACTTAATTGATTGCGAGAAGAAAATTTTGTCTTTTAAGCCATAACCTATGTAATACTTAGGTTTATTTTGATAATAAGAAAGCGGCATAAAGTACTCATAGCCAAATTGCTTGTAGGCATTATTACGATTCCAAAAAGACCCGGCTCCACCATGCATAACGGCAGTAGTATATCCACCCTGCTGTTTTAATATTGCAGGAGCGCTTTCAAACGTATTTGAAGTGCCATAACTAGACATTGCTGAACCTGATTGTAAACCAAAAATAGAATTTTCCAGCATCATTTCGGCATCCGAAGTTTTGCCTTGACCTACTTGATTATAAAAATTGGCAAAACTAAGAGTGTTTTTAGAATGATAAAGCTTATTTAGATTAGGAGTGACTTCCTTGCCCTGCCATTTATACCCTATTAGAAACTGCTGAAAGCTCTCAAGATGTATAACCAACACATTTTTGCCTTTTGCAACACCTGTATATGTGCTATTCGGTTTAACGTAGTTAACCTTTAAGTACTTTTTAACAGATTGCAAGTCAGATACGTTAGCCTTTGCCATTTGTTCGCTTGTTTGAGCTGTTTTAAAAGCATCATATACCGCATATTCATTCATACCCAAATATTTTACAATATAACTGTTGTCAAAAGTTCTAGTTAACAGACCTGAGCGGTCTTTTTGAGCCATCAACAAATTAACGCCAATGAGAAGAACTGCAGTACCTTCAAGCAAAAGATTAAATCTTAACTTTAATGGACGTAAATCATATTTAACGACTTTAGCAACCATTAAAAGAATGACAAGAACAATGTCAATAAAGGCTAAAAAATCCGTAACTCGAGTTATTCCTACAATACTTTTGCCTAAATTATCAGCAGTTGAGCCGGAAGTTTTAATTATAGACAAAGATAAAAAATTTGAAAACTCGCGATAATAAAGTATATTGGCAAATAACCACAAGCTGAGCACAAAATCAATTGCAATCATAATCCAATAGGACTTTCTGCCCTTAAAGAAAAGACCAATTCCCAGCAAAAGTAGTCCTGAAGGCAAAGGATTTAAAAATAACAGAAAATTCTGCATTGCACCTTCAGCACCTAGATTAAATTTTGTTAGATAAATTACGTATGTTTTCAACCAGAAAGTCACTAAAACAATAGTAAAAAAGCCTAGTTTGGTTTGGGTTAGCCATTGTAGAAAAGACTTAATACGTGTCATCCTATTCTCCTCTCACTAAGCCTATATCTTACCCTTAAGTGCAATTATGCGCAGGTATTTTAATAAAAATTAATCATTTTGTGGGCTTAGCAGTTTTTGCGGTTTAAAAATCCAACCAAAGATTCCTAAAATCATGCCGAAAAAATACGTGACAAAACGCCACAAGAACATCCCTACGATTAAGGTACCATTAGAAGAAATAAAGGTGGAAAATAAAGTTTGAAAGCTATATTCTGCCCCACCTGAAGCTCCAGGAATTGGTATGATTGCCATGAACATGATAATCATAATGTTCATTTGAGTTACGCTTGTCCAATCAGCAGAAACATTTAATGCTACCAGCGTCATATAGGGAATTGAATAAAAACATAACAGTTGTAATACAGTGAGTACTACACACACTAGCAATTTCTTTTTTTCTCTTTTTAGCTTTTGGCTTTCTTCATAAAATGTTTCAATTTTGTCAAGCGTGTTTTTGCGCCATATAGCGACCCGCACTTGATTAATAAATTTCGCCAGTAAGTTCATTATCCAATTGGCAGCATTTTTAGTCCAATTATAGGCAAACAAAATTGCCAGCAAAAAAGCAATAGAGCTAACATGAATTAAAAAGCCGATTGCAATGAAAACAGCTAAACCCGCAAATTTTGTTGCAACCATATGAAAGCCAGTAATAATTGTAGTGACGTAAGCTAAAAAAACTACAATTTGATAAATAATAAACTTCATTAGTAGTAAGGATGTCGCCCGACCGCCTTCTATTCCCATTTGAACCATAGCAGCCAATTGTGAAGGCTGTCCTCCAGTTGACATAGGAGTGATGGCATTAAAAAGCGCTTGAATCAAAGGAATTCTAAAAAAAGACCATTTTGAACGTTTAGGTTCATTTTTGCGCTTGGTAAGAACTGCCAAAATGCTGGCTTCAAAAACATAGGAAAGAAGCATTAAACCAAAGACAGCAACTAAACCAATCAAGTTAATATTGCGAGCTGCTCGCTCCAACTGCGCAATCGGAGTTGATCTCAAATCAACATACAAAACTACGCCACTTATTACAAGAACTATGGCAACGCCCCACAAGTGTTTTTTATTCATTAGCGAATTTGTCCCAGCTCACGACCAATTTCATATTGTTCGTGATAAAAATCATCCCATATATGAGCTAAATTATCTTCAGAATATTTTTCACTAGCTTCATCAGATAACTGGCTATATTTATTTAAAATGGCTGGATCCTGGGCAGCTGCTTGCAATTGCTGGTTCATTTCAGAGAAATTGCTGCCCTTCATGTAATAACCACTGATTATTGCCTGATACAAATCAAGATCGCGCAACAAAACTGGCGTACCACAGCTAAAAGCCTCTAAAACAGACATAGGAAACAGCTCATCATAAGACGGCAAAACAAATAGATCTGCAATATTGAGATAATCAACTAATTTCTGTCGATCAATGATTCCCGTAAATTTAAGATTTTGTGGCGGATTTTCGACTAGTTTTTTAAAATGATCGTAACCATCAGTTATTTTGCCAAAAGAAAAACCTCCGGCCCAGATAAATTGCATTTCAGGGTTAGCCTCAGCGAATTTGACAAAGTCATCAACGCCTTTACGAGCCTGTACTTGACCATCACCAAAAACCACAAATTTATTAAGTGGAATACCTAATTGATGCCTAAATGAATTCTTTTTTTCCTGACTTTCTGAATAAAATTCATTTTTCGACACGAAGTTCGGAATATACTTAACATTTTTGCGTTTGATGCCATATTTAACTAATTTATCGATAAAAATGGGATTAACAACTACAATTTCATCCATGCGCTTATAAAAATCAATTACATATTTATAAAAAATATTTTTGGCCATTGACGGCAATTTAACAGACCCTTCAAGCGTTTCTGGTAAAAAGTGAACATAACCAATTTTGCGTCCGCGTGCAGGTGAAAAACTATTAGCAAAATAAGTTGGGTTCACTGTATGATAATGAGTTAGATCGCTTTTACCATATCTGTTATTAGTGACATAAAACTTGTCAACCAAGTGTGTTCTAAGTAATCTTATCAGCTCCGTATATGCAGATCCGACTCCCTGCCCTTTTACCGAGGCAGCTTGTGAAAACATATTTATTCTAATCATTTGTCTCCTCTTTGAGATCCCTTTGAGAATTGGAAATTGTATCTTGATAAAATTGGTAAACTGAACTAGCAAATTTTTGAGCAGAGATTTGTTCCATTTTTGCAGCCAATTTATCAGGCTGAATTCTTTCTCTCCCTTTTCTTAAATAGAATAATATTTCATTTAGCATTTCGCGAGGGCCGCTAAAGACTTTGCCAAATTCTTCATCATCAAAAACGTGTTCAGTATAGTCGGTATCATAAACGACACATTTCGTACCTGAAGCTAAGGCTTCAATATACGTTAAACCTTGAGTTTCAGTATCACTGGCTGAAACAAATAGATCAGCCATTTTATAATAGGAACCAACATCATCATGAGGTATATCACCAGTAAATATTACACTATCTTCCAATGTTAATCGCTCCACTTGCTCTTGCAAAACTTCCATATCAGGTCCGTCTCCAGCTATCACTAGACGTGTTTTTGGAAACTCATCAATAATTTCTGGCATTGCATTCAGAATGCGGTCAATTTTCTTTTCTTCCGCAACTCTGCTCAAAGTTAACAATACTGGTACATCGTCTGGTATATCTAACTCTTTGCGAACGTCAACTGTCTCAAGCTTATTTAAGCTATTTATGTCCACTCCAGTTGGAATAACTCTCATAGGTATGTTCACTCTATAACGCTTTAAAAGTGCTTCTACACGCTTACTGGGAGCTATAACGCCATCCATATTTTTTAAGTAGGCATTAGTAAATTGCTTAACATGATATGGTCTAAGCAAATGTCCATTTAAAACGTAGTGCAAGTAATCTTCATACATAGTATGGTAAGTATGAATTGCCGGAATTTTCAATTGGTGGGCAACGTACTTCCCTATCATACCCAAAGCAAATTCGGTTTGGGTATGAACAATATCCAATTTAACTTCACGAGCAACTTTTGTAGCTTCAAAAAAACCTCTAAACGCAACACGTCTATCAGTAAACGAAATAAAGGGAACGCTGCTGAAACGGAATATGTTAGCCTCAACTGTCCCTTTTTTTATATGAGGATCGGTAGTAGTAAAAATAAAAACATTATGACCCTGCTCTTCAAGAGCATCCTTTAAGGTTTTAATTGATGTTGCAACACCACTTAATTGTGGAAAATATGAATCGGTAAAGATACCTATATTCATCTTAAATACCTCCATAAAAGGTATTATAAAGATTACACATAACTTGTGCAATTTTTATAGAAAAAATTAACAATACAAAAGCAGCTCTCACACGAGAGCTGCTCAGTAAATAGCGGTGATCGGGGTCGAACCGATACGTCCTAAACGGACACCAGATTTTGAGTCTGGCGCGTCTGCCAATTCCGCCACACCGCCATAATAATATGTTTTAATTAACAGTTCAATGAGTGAACCGATAAAGGCGGGGATCGGATTTGAACCGACGATTAAGGTTTTGCAGACCTCTGCCTTACCACTTGGCTACACCGCCATCGAATTTTATTAATAAATAGATTGGGATAGCTGGATTCGAACCAGCGCATAATAGAGTCAAAGTCTAGTGCCTTACCGCTTGGCTATATCCCAATGCTAGGGCGGAATATGGGATTCGAACCCATGTATGCCGGATCCACAAACCGGTGTGTTAACCCCTTCACCAATTCCGCCATGAAGGTAAACAGGGATAGTAGGAATTGAACCCACACTAGCGGTTTTGGAGACCGATGTACTACCTTTATACGATATCCCTATTATGGAGGAGGGTGGATTCGAACCGCCGAACTCAGAGAGAGCGGTTTTACAGACCGCCGCGTTTAGCCACTTCGCTACTCCTCCAGGCTGATGGCGCGGGACGGAATCGAACCGCCGACACAAGGAGCTTCAATCCTTTGCTCTACCGACTGAGCTACCGAGCCATCCTACGGTCCATATCAGATTTGAACTGATGATCTTCTCCGTGACAGGGAGACGAGATAAACCACTGCTCCAATGGACCATATTGCGGGAGGTGGATTTGAACCACCGGCCTTCGGGTTATGAGCCCGACGAGCTACCAGACTGCTCCATCCCGCGATTTTAATAAAGGAGGATGTGGGATTTGAACCCACGCACGGCAAGACCGTCTAACGGTTTTCAAAACCGTCCCCTTAAGCCACTTGGGTAATCCTCCAAATGTAAATATACCAAGAATGGTAATGACCCGTACGGGATTTGAACCCATGTTACCGCCGTGAAAGGGCGATGT
Source organism: Lactobacillus kimbladii (assembly GCF_014323605.1). Lineage (GTDB taxonomy): Bacteria > Bacillota > Bacilli > Lactobacillales > Lactobacillaceae > Lactobacillus > Lactobacillus kimbladii_B. The sequence goes on from NZ_SCMB01000002.1 coordinate 378,518, forward strand.
CTTAACCACTTGACCAACGGGTCATATTTATCGTTCTTACGCCATAAGACGCTTAATTATAATACCGAACTTATTGCCAAAAGTCAACCATTTTTTTATTTAGTTGATTCGATAAATCCTTTTAAGTTGCTGAATCACAACGTTATTAATAATACAGGATTATGATTCATCATGCAAGAGTTTTGTGCAAAAAGTTAAACTTTTTTCGCAGAATCGCCAATTAAAATTTTTACTTTTGGCAATACCAATATTGTTATAACATATTGTCAAAAAAGGCTGAATTACAACTCCTTTAAAGATTTAACAACTGATTAAAGCCCATATCTAGTAATTAAAAAGACCGTTAGAACAAAATCTACGGTCTTCTTAATTATATCAGCGGAGACTGAGAGATTCGAACTCTCGCACCAGAATAACCCGATCTACACCCTTAGCAAGGGCGCCTCTTCAGCCACTTGAGTAAGTCTCCACAATGGGCCTAAATGGACTTGAACCATCGACCTCACGCTTATCAGGCGTGCGCTCTAACCAGCTGAGCTATAGGCCCCAAAAAGCGGGTAACGAGAATCGGACTCGCGACTAAAGCTTGGAAGGCTTTCGTTTTACCACTAAACCATACCCGCACTAATAATAAATGGCGCGGGACGGAATCGAACCGCCGACACAAGGAGCTTCAATCCTTTGCTCTACCGACTGAGCTACCGAGCCATCCTACGGTCCATATCAGATTTGAACTGATGATCTTCTCCGTGACAGGGAGACGAGATAAACCACTGCTCCAATGGACCATATTGCGGGAGGTGGATTTGAACCACCGGCCTTCGGGTTATGAGCCCGACGAGCTACCAGACTGCTCCATCCCGCGATTTTTAAATATAAAAGTACAAACAAACTCCATACTTTATGGACCTTGTAGGACTCGAACCTACGACAGGACGGTTATGAGCCGTCTGCTCTAACCAACTGAGCTAAAGGTCCAAGCTCTGGGAAATAGCGGCGGGGGGGATCGAACCCTCGACCTCCCGGGTATGAACCGGACGCTCTAGCCAGCTGAGCTACACCGCCAACAATGCAATCATTTTATAAAGATTACAATCGGGAAGACAGGATTCGAACCTGCGACCCCCTGGTCCCAAACCAGGTGCTCTACCAAACTGAGCCACTTCCCGTAATTATGCGCCCTGAAGGATTTGAACCTTCAACCTTCTGATTCGTAGTCAGACACTCTATCCAGTTGCGCTAAGGGCGCATCACTAAATGCCGAGGACCGGAGTCGAACCGGTACGGTTGAAACCAACCGCGGGATTTTAAGTCCCGTGCGTCTGCCAATTCCGCCACCCCGGCAAGTAATGAAAGCGGAAGACGGGATTCGAACCCGCGACCCCCACCATGGCAAGGTGATGTTCTACCACTGAACTACTTCCGCACTATATGTAATGCCGATTATACGATTTGAACGTACGACCCCCTGTTTACAAGACAGATGCTCTACCAACTGAGCTAAATCGGCAAAATGTAAATATGGTATATATCATTGGCGAATACGGGTGGTGGGACTTGAACCCACACGTCCGAAAACACTAGAACCTAAATCTAGCGCGTCTGCCAATTCCGCCACACCCGCAAAATGGGGCCATGAGTCGTGACGGGCTTGAACCGTCGACCCTCTGATTAAAAGTCAGATGCTCTACCAACTGAGCTAACGACTCGAGATGGAGGATACAGGGCTCGAACCTGTGACCTCCTGCTTGTAAGGCAGATGCTCTCCCAGCTGAGCTAATCCTCCATAAGCACGGCAGCGTCCTACCCTCGCAGGCAGTCTCCCACCAACTACTCTCGGCGTGAAGAAGCTTAACTGCTGTGTTCGGCATGGTTACAGGTGTTTCCTTCTTGCTCTTGCCACCGTACTTTTCCTTGTGAGCTTTTACGCTCAAAACTAAATATAATCCTTTAAAAAAACCTTGATTGCCTTTAAGCTTTGGTCAAGTCCTCGACTGATTAGTACTGGTCCGCTCCAAGCCTCGCGGCTCTTCCACTCCCAGCCTATCTACCTCTTAGTCTTTGAGGTGTCTTACTACTTACGTATGGGAAATCTCATCTTGAGGG